>NZ_JAKFDQ010000008.1:0-4509 GCF_036676075.1 Flavihumibacter sp.
CCCTGGCGCACATCACCCTGCGCATCGGCGAGATCGCCGGCATCAGCAGCCAGATCGCCGCCGCCGGCCACCAGCAGAGCCAGGCCGCCGAGGAGATCAACCAGAAGATCCACGCCCTGCAAGACCTGGCCAGCCACAGCCTGCAACTGCAGCGCGACACCCTCGACCTCGCCGACCAGGTCAGCAGCCAGGCCAGCCGACAGCGCGCGCTGATCGAGCATATGCACGGGGACTGATGCCAAGGCGGTGGACAGATTCCGGGGGCAGGCGCCAGCCTGCCGGCCGGCCGGTCAGCGCCTGGGAACATAGCCAGCGCCATCGCGAGAGCGTCTCCAGGCGTTCGCGGCGAGGCGTGCAGCGTTCGGCTCGGCCGCGGCTCCAGCCAGACCTTGCCCTTCCCCGGCGCAGTTATTCACAACCACAGGATGGTTGCGCCTGCGCACCCATCAGCTGGCACACCGGCTACGCACAGGGGGCCAGGCGAAAGGCGACTTGCCGTTTAGCCGCCGAGTGCTTAAGGTCGAGCTACCTTTGCTGGCCCGGTGCCAGCCTCCGCGTCTGCCGTTACCAAAAGGATGTTTGGTATGCGTTGCCCATCACCCGAATGGCCCAGGCTTGCCATAGCAGCACCCCGGCATAACGCCCCGCTTGGTCATTGCGCACTGCGCTCGACGCACGCCAGCGGCAAGCTGACCAGGCAGCACTTATCCACGCCGAATCGGCTGCGGGAAAACCCGCGACCACGCGAATACGCGCGCTTCGCCGCCTTTGCAGGCAAAATCTTGATCAGCAAAGCTTTTATGATAAACGTCGTTGGCGTGCGGGCGGACTTATCTAGAACTCTGCATTATTCAATAACGCAGAATTCCGTCTAATCACTGTTAGACATCAACAGCGACAAGCCTTAAAAACTCAGGAAAAATATAATGAAGAATACGTTTAGTTGGTATTTCAAGCCTGACGCTGACGAAGTCGATCAAATATGGAAAAATGGAATATTAACGGTTGACGCCAATGTATTATTGGACCTGTACCGTTATCACGAAAGCACAAGAAGCAGCTTACTTGAAAGCATGCACAATCATGAGGGGGAGTTGTGGCTGTCTAGGCAAGCGGCAGAGGAATTTTTCCGTAACAGACATAAAGTTATTGTTTCGTCTCATAAAACCTTCAAGGACGCCAAAGATGAAATTGAAAAGCTGCGCGGCTCTATTGAGTCCACGGTTAGTCAACTCAAAGGAAATCGAATAATACCCGCAAATGTCGCAGATCAAATGCTGGAAGAAATATCACCCAGTATAGATAAAGCTCAAGAAAGAGTGGATGAAGCAAAGAAGAATCATCCGAATTTTCTTAGTGATGACGGTGTTCTTGAAAAAGTCGCATCACTTTTTGAGGGGGCTATTGGAAATCCATTTCCTGAAGATCAACTGGCTATAATCACAACTGAAGCGGAGGAAAGAAAAAGTAAAAAAATCCCTCCCGGCTACCTAGATGATGACAAGGATGGGGACAGACCCTATGGCGATTATTTCCTCTGGCGGCAAATCCTTGACTATTCAAAGGAAAAATCAAAACCAATTTTATTTGTCACATCTGAACGTAAAGATGATTGGTGGGAAAAGTTGTCAGGAAAAACTACCGGACCTAGAATTGAACTACTTCGGGAAGCCACGGAATATACCGGTCAACGTATACTAATTTATCAAACAGACAGATTCTTAGAGTTTTCATCACAGCGCAAAGGCCAAGATGTCGACACGGATGCCGTTGAGGAAATCAGAGCCGTAGATAACTTAAGAACCGAAAAAGAGCATGCTGTAGAAATTGTGTCACAGGGCATTAAACTAAGCTCAGATAATTATAATTCTGGCGAGCTTGTTGTACGACTCAGGCGACCAGTTAGGAACTTTACAGGAAGTGGCCATTTCAACCCGATCATGGATGGCTCACCCAATGTCAGTGTAGATTTGATCTCGGCGCCAAGCGAACTTCCCTCTTGCAGTGTTGGAGCCGGAACAGGGACTAACTATGATTTTAATATTCACGTTAGGTCTGATAATAAAAATGAGCTACTCCCAGTTGGAGAGTACATTTTTGAGTATACCGCCCAACTGGCGCACGAAGAGGCCCCTGAATAAAAGCTAATTTTATTAAAATAACCAGTAAGGCAGCAGAAGTTGCCGTCTAACTAGTGGTTCAAATCGTTCGCTTCGCTCACTGGGACGGGCTAAAATCCGCCCCTTAACTTAACGTTAGGTGCCATTCAGAAAATGCAAGCACACCAAAGGGGATAATTAGTGGAATACACATTCATTGAATGGATAAAAACCTCAATACCCGGAATCATTCTATTGGGCGCAATCGGCAGTATACTGGCCGCTGCGCTTCTCAAGCTGCTCGCATTGGTTGTAGCTCGCTGGCTTCTGCCTGCGAAGTCTTCTTTGACAAAATACGTCTACGGCTTTCGGAATGGTCCACAGCTAGTAATTGAGCACCTCAAAGCATCACAAGACCCTCGCGAACTACTCGTCACAGTCGCACTGATACTTGCCGCCCAAATTTTAGTAGGTGGAGGTATAGCAACAGGTACAGTGCTCACTGCTCTTGGTTCAATCTCTCATTCTCAGAATGCCGAAGCCAGCCAGCATTTAATATTCTCAGGTTCCTTCCTGTCCTTTATCTCGCTACTCTTTTTTGCCAAGCTTACTCGGCATTTATTGGCCATTTATATGATTCACATGAGCGCAGTTGAGAAGGCTGTAGCTGACATCATTTCAAAGCAAATCGGGCATCAAGAAAGTATGGACGGCACCTAATCATACGCTCAAATCGCTAACTTCGCTCGCTGGGACGGCTAAAGCCCGCCCCTTAACCAAACGTTATAAACACAAGGAAGTAAGGTGAGCCATATAATCAACAACCCCAGTTCTAATATGCTTAGCAATGGCCTTGATGAACAACAGATTTTAGAAGCTGTAAGAGTATCAGGCTATCCTCTACAGACTGTGGTTTATGAAAAGCTTTCAAATAGGTTTAATATACAAGAGGAATGGAGCTTTATTGATTCTGATTCAAAAGAAGAAAGAACAATAGATTTATTAGCCCAATTAGATCTTTACGAACACAAAACCCTCCAACCTAGAATACGCCCGCGCCTAAACTTGATTATTGAATGTAAGCAGTCCGATCTACCGTATGTATTCTTTATAGCAAAAGACAAACAGGCGACTCCAAAATTTCCTTTGCTAGCAGGCTTAGCCAACAAAAATATTTCTATAATTACTGATGATGATCCATCGAGCTGGAGTTTCTCAGCGCTACAACTATTTGAGTTATATGATCATGACTTTTTGAAAACAACCCCTGTTTTCGCCAATACATTTAGTAAGGGTGCTCGTAAAGGTAAGAAAATTGAACTATCTGGTAGTCAACCATATCAAAGCCTAGTTCACCCTTTACTTAAAGCTACCTCTTACTTTGAAGAATGTGAAAAGCCTCCAACAACAGCACATTATTTTGACTGCCATATAACAGTTCCCATTGCTGTAATAGATGGTCCAATGGTTGGCGTCACCTGCAATAGTTCTGAAAATGAAATCAATATGATCCCTTGGGTCAGAATTCCAAGACACCAAACAATAGATAAAGATAAGAACTATCACTTATCAAACATTAGTGCCATTGATGTCGTTCATAAAGATTTTTTAGATGAATACATCAACAATAACTTACTGCCATTTGCAAACGATTTTGCTAAGTTAGCTTTAAAACACGATGATGTCCTGGCCGATAGCAAAGGTTTTATTTCTGGAATGGGCAGGGATGGGTGGCAAGGGTTTGAAAGCAGACTTGTTCCTCGTTCAGTAAAACAAATTCCAATACGCACTAATTCAGTACTCAAAAATATAGTAAACAAACTTAAAGGCTAGTTAGTGTGTGTTTATAACAAGACAGTCAACTGCCGCCTGCAAGCTGGCTCGGAACTCCAAACTGCTGCGCAGTTTTCAGTCCCCTATTGTCCCTTCAGTTTTCGTAGCTGCCAGATTTCTGGCGTATTTATTTGGTTGACAGGGAGCGGCCATAGATGCGCGATATATTTATCGTAACTTGGCATGAGGTGGCATTGGGAAAGGTACGACTATTGCAAAATGGCGGTGACCAAAGGGGGCAGGTCCTGCCTGCTATTATTCGATTTTGTAGACTCGCTATATTGGTGGTTGGTTTTGCCTTCTGCGGACTTTCCTATGCTGAGCAAATAAAACAGCCAGGCGAGAGAGTATCCGTGAATAAGGAAAATCTGATCTCTGTCACTTTAGGAGATACGATCTTAAAATTACCGGCTCCTGTGCATCTCGATGGAAAGTGGATTAATTATGATGCGAAAGGGAAAGAGTTAAATTTCCCAATTCAAGCCGCTGAATTGTATAAGAGTTTCGCCCCTGCTGCGGAAAGTAGTCCGGATCTACTACGTGAAAAATTTCAGGTGAGTTTAACGTATGTTAAAGG
>NZ_JAKFDQ010000009.1:0-654438 GCF_036676075.1 Flavihumibacter sp.
TGATAATTGTGGTGCTGGTGAAGTTACCCTTACAGCCAGTGGTTGTAACGGTGGTACACTTAACTGGTATGATGCTGCTGAAGGTGGCAACCTGGTATATACTGGTGACAGTTATACTGTTGCACTGACAGAGACTACCAGCTTCTGGGTATCCTGTACCTCTGCCGATGATTGCGTTAGTCCAAGGGCAATGGTAACCGGAACGATCTATACAGCTCCTATTTGTTCAATTGAAGGAGAAGATCTGACATGTAGCAATGCATCAACAAGCTTCACAGCTTCAGGTGGTGTATCGTACAGCTGGACTGGTCCTGAAGGATTTGAACCAACTACTGGTGCAACAATCAGTGGTTTGACAATTCCAGGTGAGTACACAGTTGTTGTTACAGATGCAAATGGTTGTACAAGTACTTGTAGCAAAACCTTGAATGTAGGTGGTGAACTTATCCTTACCTATAAGAAATGTGATGTAACATGTAATGGTGGAAAGAATGGTTGGATTAATCTGACCGTTGAAGGTGGTTCAGGAACTTACACTTATTTGTGGAGTAATGGTGCAACAACTGAAGATATCAATGGCGTAGCTGCTGGTGTTTATTCAGTAGAAGTAACAGACTCAAGAAGTGGATGTAAAGGAACCACAACAGTGGTTATCACACAACCAGCTGAGATCGTTTGTAATTTCAGTCCATCTTCTAATATCAATGTTTATGCAGGTGGAACAACAAAAGTTAGCGTGAACCCAACTGGTGGCACTGGTCCATATACCTACTGGTGGTGGATTGCAAGTGGTTCTGGTTCAATTGTTGGCGGACAAGGTACCAATGAAGTATCTGTTAAAGCTGGCAGCACTGTAGGAACAATTGTGCTGAAAGTAAGTGTTACTGATAGCAAAGGTTGTTGTAAGGTTTGTGAAATCAGCATTAAGGTGAACGCTTGTGTTTGTCCTTCTAAGCCGGTAGTACATTGTTCTTACACCCAGGGCTTCTATGGCAGCAAGAATGGTAAAGCCTGTACCCCACAGGGTAATAAGGTTAATGCCGTTGAGCTGATCACACAGAGCATTAATAATATGCCTGGTCAGATCCTGTTCCTCGGATCTAATACTAAGAACTTCTCTGTTCCGGTTCGTCATGCTGCATTGCTGAACAGCATAATGCCTGGTGGTGGACCAGCAGCGGTTCTTGGAAGTAACTATTCCGTTTACACAGTGCCTAAGAAGAATGGCAGGATCGATAATATCCTCCTGTCTCAAACAGTGGCACTAACCCTGAATATCTTCATGACACCTGATAGGAAATTGGGTCAGTTCATGCTGCAGGGTGGTAAATATCTTGTAACGCAAGCCAAGGATCCATACTCTGATTGTGGTGCACCAAAGCCACAGAATTGTATGGTCAACGGAATGGCAACAAACAGTATTCAAAGCTGGTATATGCCTGCAAACGTTGTGAATTCGCTATCGTACAAATCAGTGTATGAATTGTACAGGTTAGCAAGCAGAACTTTGGGAGGTACACCATTGCCAGCCGGCGTTTCTTTGGGAGATCTTGTTAAAGCGATAAGTGCGATCAACGAAGCATTTGATGAGTGCCGCTTCTTCCTGAGGTGGTCTAACACTGCAGTTAATTGCACAAACAATATCCTGACAGATGCTCCGATTGTAACTGCTCCTGCTAACATCTTCGGTCTTGACGGATCAATCAGCACAGTTGGTGCTACCGTTAGCCAGCCGGAAGTAAGTGCAGCTACTGTTAAAGCATATCCAAATCCATTCTCTGACCGCGTTCAGTTCCAGGTTAGGGCAGTGGAAGATGGTAAGGTTACACTTGAAGTATTCAACCTTACTGGTCAGCGTCTCGCTTCTGTATTTGATGGCATAATGCGTAAAGGAGAGGTTCAGAACCTTATCTATACGCCAAGGCAAAACGTTACAGATGGCGTATTGTACAGAATTACTTCGAATGGTAAAACGTTCACAGGTAAACTGATACATAACAGCAAGCCAGGAAATTAATACTTCCAATTCTTAACAACTTAAGGTTGCCGGATCATCCGGCAACCTTTTTTTATGTTTATTTCCTCTATTTATTCTTTTGTATATTGTCATTAAACTCTGTAGCTGATGAATAAATTCTTCCTGCTTATCTGTCTCGTTTTCCTGTCTGTTTCACTTAATGCGCAAACCGGATTTAAATGGTCGGATGATGGTAATGGTTATTACCGGATCGAGGAGGGAAACCTTGTATTATATCAATTACCAGGAATGAATAAGTCTGTTGTAATAGATAAAGTGAATCTTAAGGACGGCGATAAGAAATTGATAATACAATCCTACCAGTTTAGTAATGACAAAACGTCGATACTGATTTTTACAAATTCGGTTAAGGTGTGGCGTTATGAAACAAAGGGTGATTACTTTATCTATTCAATTGGGTCGAAACAATTACAAAAAATTGGCTCGCACTTTCCTCCATCATCATTAATGTTTGCTAAGTTTTCTCCTGATGGAAAGAAGGTTGGATATGTACATGCAAATAACATTTATGCCGAAGAAATAGCAACTCAAAAGGTTGAACAGCTCACCAGCGATGGAACAAGAAAGCTTATTAATGGCACATTTGACTGGGCATATGAAGAGGAGTTTTTTTGCAGAGATGGATTCCGATGGAGCCCTGACAGCCGCTCTATCGCTTTCTGGCAGATAGATGCCCGCGGTACTAAGGATTACCTGATGGTGAACAATACTGATTCAATCTATCCTACTGCAATTCCTGTAGAATATCCAGTAGCGGGTGAATCTCCTTCTCCATTTAAGATTGGTGTAGTTGAGTTACAAACGAAACAATTAAAGTGGATGAATATCCCATATGACCATTCAATGGGCTCTTATGCTCCGCGAATGGAATGGGTAAATGCAAATCAGCTTGTGGTTCAACACCTCGATCGCAAACAGCAGCAATCAACCTTGCTTCTGACTGATGTGAAAACAGGGGTTGCCAGCAACTTGTATAAAGAATATGACAGTGCATGGATAGATATCATGCCTTCCTGGGACCAGGATTATGCAAACGGGGGTTGGGATTGGCTCAATGGGGGCAGGGAGTTTCTTTGGGCAAGTGAAAAGGATGGATGGAGACATATTTACAGGATATCAATTATTGGGGGAAAGGAAACGCTCATAACCCGGGGAAACCTCGATGTGATGGATATTGTACGGGTTGACGAAAAAGGGAACTATCTGTATTTTATGGCATCGCCTGAGAATGCCACCCAACTCTATCTCTACCGTTCGAGGCTTGATGGTAAAGGAGTTGCGGAGAGAGTAACACCGAGAGATCAGCCAGGAACACATCGGTATGAAATTGCCCCCGGCGCTATTTATGCCAAACATTCATTTAGTAATCATTATATAAATCCTGCGGAAGAATGGATCACTTTAAAGGATCATAAGTCAATGGGGGTGGGAGAGTCGGTTGCCGCTAAGATCGCTGCAGCAGGTTCTGGCGATAAGCGTATCGAGTTTGTAAAGATCCGCACTTCTGAAGGCGTTGAAATGGATGCCTGGGTGGCTAAGCCCTCAAACTTCGATCCTTCCAGAAAGTATCCTGTAGTTTTTTATGTATATACCGAACCATGGGGACAAACTGTAAAAGATGAATATGGTGCAGGTAGAAATTTCCTTTATAATGGGGATATGGCAGCTGATGGGTATATATATGTATCAGTTGATAACAGGGGCACTCCTGTGCCAAAAGGGAGGGCCTGGCGGAAGATCGCTTACAGAAAGATCGGGCAGGTCAATATTAGTGATCAGGCCATGGCTGCAAGGGAAATCCTGAAATGGCCTAATATCGATAGTTCGCGGGTGGCAGTTTGGGGATGGAGTGGCGGAGGTTCTGCTACGCTTAATCTGATGTTCCAGTATCCGGAAATTTACAAAACAGGCATATCAATTGCTGCAGTGGGCAACCAGCTGACATATGATAATATTTACCAGGAAAGATATATGGGCCTTCCACAGGAGAACAGGCAGGATTTTGTGATGGGTTCTCCCATTACGCATGCAAAAAACCTTCGCGGGAATCTTTTATATATACATGGAACAGGAGATGATAATGTGCATTACAATAATGCCGAAATGCTTTTTAATGAACTTATCAGGCATAATAAACAATTCCAGATGATGAGTTATCCCAACCGTACCCATAGTATATCTGAAGGGGAGGGAACTTATCTGCATCTTTCAACATTGTTTACCAATTTCCTCCGGCAGCACTGTGAGCCAGGGGGAAAATAACCGGCAAATGAGTACCTATATATATGCTATAAGTTTGGGTATTGCCCTGAGCGCTTGTTGTGGTTTCAGGGTCTTCCTTCCCTTGCTGGCAGCCTCACTCGGTGCATACTTCAAATGGATCCCACTCAATGAGGGAATGGATTGGATGGGCACTCTTCCGGCCATTATTAGCTTTGGTACAGCCGCATTGCTGGAAATCGGCGGCTACTACATATCATTTGTGGACAACCTGCTTGATACGATAGCTACCCCGCTGGCAGTAGTTGCAGGTACGGTTGTTGCAGCATCATTCCTGCCAATTGGTGAACTGGATCCTTTGTTGAAGTGGGGATTGGGGATTATTGCCGGGGGAGGCGCGGCTGGAACCATCCAGCTTGGAACAGGGTTGTTGCGTCTTTTCTCAACAAAAACCACGGCAGGCACGGCAAACCCGGTGCTGGCAACAGGAGAGAATCTGGCTGCTATTACCGGTTCGATAGCAAGTATCCTGATACCAATTGTGACTGCCCTTTTGCTGGTATTGCTTGTTTTTTATATCCTTTACAGATTGCTCGGGAAGGGTCTTCGCAGCAAATAGTAGAATGGTGACAGAATTATTTTAAGTTTTTGTGCCATAAAACCAGAAAATCTTACAAAATTCTTTTGCAGGAAAGAAAACTACCGTTACCTTTGCACTCCCAATTAAAGTTTTGGGATAATAGGTATGTCACAGCGAATCAGAATAAAATTACAGTCTTACGATCACAGTCTGGTGGACAAATCAGCTGAAAAGATCGTGAAAACAGTTCGTAGTACAGGTGCCGTGGTAACGGGTCCTATTCCTTTACCAACGCATAAGAAAATCTTCACCGTATTGCGTTCTCCCCATGTGAATAAGAAAGCCCGTGAGCAGTTCCAGCTTTGTACGCATAAGCGTTTGCTGGACATCTACACTTCTTCTTCCAGGACTGTAGATGCACTGAGCAAGCTCGATCTCCCTTCCGGTGTGGAAGTGGAAATTAAGGCATAACAGGTCTGGGTTTAAACCGGATCGCTGAAAAGCAAAATTAGTTCTTATAAATAACTGCCCTATCTCTCAATCCTGTCATAAGCGGGAGAAAAGAGCGCTGGGGTTGGGTGAAAAGGCAAATCCAAAGGAAATCCTTTATCATCCATTAATTAGTAAAAGTAAATATGAACAAGCCGTTCAGGGTTTGTTTACTATTGGTACTTCCATTGACAGCCGAAGCTTTAGCATAGGCTGTCAGCAACCACCCGACTTCGCTAAAGCTTCGGCGGGTACAAAAGGAAAAGGTCAATAGCAAACGGGGATTGAAGTCCATCCTTCAGTTACGCATCGTCGTAAACAGTTGGATTGTCCTTTTAACCATGCGGCACAAATGGTAATTAAATGAAAGGAATTATTGGAAAAAAGATTGGGATGACCAGCATCTTCAGTCCCGATGGTAAGCAAACAGCTTGTACCATCATTGAAGCTGGTCCATGTGTAGTTACCCAGGTAAAGACAAAAGAATCTGACGGGTACAATGCACTTCAGCTTGCGTTCGGCGATAAGAAAGAAAAGCATGCAACCAAAGCCGAGGCAAATCACTTCTCAAAGGCACAAACCGCTGCCAAACGTTTCGTAAAAGAATTTCGCGATTTCTCAATAGAAAAAGCACTGGGTGAAACCATTACTGCTGAAATCTTCGCTGAAGGCGATCAGGTTGAAGTAGTAGGAAATACCAAGGGTAAAGGTTTCCAGGGTGTTGTTAAGCGTCATGGCTTCCATGGTGTGGGTGAGGCTTCTCACGGTCAGCATGATCGTCAGCGTGCCCCGGGTTCATTGGGTAACTCTTCAGATGCATCTCGCGTTATGAAGGGTATGCGCATGGCCGGCCGTATGGGTAATGAGCGTGTGAAAATGAAAGGTCTTAAAGTCCTGAAAATATTCCCCGACAAGAATTATATCCTGGTTAGTGGTTCAGTTCCTGGCCACAACGGTTCTATCGTTTTTATCCAGAAGTAAACCATTTAATCTGAAGTACGATGCAAGTAGATGTATTAAATATACAAGGACAGAAGACCGGCAGAACAATTGAGCTGCCGGAAGAGATCTTCGGTATTGAACCGAATGACCATGTGCTCTATCTTTCTGTAAAACAATTCCTGGCTGCACAGCGCCAGGGTACACATAAAGTGAAGACCCGTATGGAAGTTAAGGGTGCTAGCCGTAAGCTTCACCGCCAAAAGGGTACAGGTGGTTCACGTAAGGGTAACCTGCGTAACCCGCTCTATAAAGGTGGTGGTAGCATTTTTGGACCTATGCCCCGTGATTATAGCTTCAAGCTGAACCGTAAGGTGAAGGATCTGGCCAAAATGTCAGCTCTTGCTTATAAGGCTAAGGAAAATGCAATTGTAGTTATCGAAGATATTACCCTCGATACTCCAAAAACCAAAACTTTCACTGGTGTATTGAAGGCCCTGAACATTGCTGATAAAAAAGCACTGTATATCCTTCCGGAGAATGGTGAGAACCTTTACCTGAGCCTTCGCAATATTCCATCTATCAATGGAACATTGCTGAGTGACATGAATACTTACGATATCGTTAATGCCCAGGTATTAGTGATGAGTGAAAGTGCCGCTAAGGTATTCACTGAAGCAGAAGTAGAAGAAACCGCATAATTATCATTTTAATAAATAGAAAGAAATGAAACTTTCTGAAGTTTTGATAAAGCCGATTTTAACTGAAAAGGCAAACGCCCAGCAGGAGACCCTGCGTCGCTTTGCATTCAAAGTTGCAAGGAAGGCTAATAAGCTGGAGATCAAAAAAGCAATAGAATCCTTTTATGGTGTTACTGTTGTTGACGTGAACACTTCAGTTATCCCTGGAAAAAATAAGACCCGTTTTACAAAAGCAGGTTTCATCCAGGGCCGCAAGCCTGCCTATAAGAAGGCATTGGTAACCGTTGCAGAAGGTGAAACCATTGACCTTTACGGAGCGGCATAATTAGCAAACAAATTATAGTATTGCGACGCTGAAAAGTTCGCAGAAAAAAGAAACGAAAATGGCATTAAGAAAGTACAAACCGATGACAGCCGGTACGCGTTGGAGAATTGGAAACGCGTATGCTGAGATCACATCTGATACTCCTGAAAAAAGTCTCCTTGAGAAGAAGACAGGAACTGGAGGACGTAACGCCCAGGGACGCAGGAGCATGCGCTACATTGGTGGCGGTCATGCACAGAAATATCGTATAATAGATTTCAAGCGTAATAAGAAGGATATACCTGCAAAGGTTGCTTCTATTGAATATGATCCAAACCGTTCAGCTTTCATCGCACTGCTTAATTATGTGGATGGAGAGAAGCGTTATATCATCGCTCCGCAGGGTTTACAGGTTGGTGCTGAAGTGATCAGTGGTGATACAGTTGCCCCTGAACTTGGAAACGCATTGATGTTTAAGAATATGCCTCTTGGTACTGTTGTTCACAATATTGAATTGCAGCCAGGGCAAGGTGGAAAGATTGCACGTAGTGCCGGTACTTCTGCACAGCTGAGCAACAAGGAAGAGAAATATGCGGTATTAAAAATGCCTTCAGGTGAGTTGAGGAAAGTATTGATCAATTGTTATGCAACAGTTGGAGTTGCTTCAAACAGTGATCATAGTCTTCAAAGCATGGGTAAGGCTGGTAGGAATCGTTGGAAAGGCATCAAGCCACGTACTCGTGGTGTTGCGATGAACCCGGTTGATCACCCGATGGGTGGTGGTGAAGGAAGGGCTTCAGGAGGTCATCCAAGGAGCCGTACCGGTAAATATGCAAAAGGTCTTAAGACACGTAAGCATAAGGGTTCTGACAAACTGATCATTCAGCGTAAGAATGGTAAGAAGTTAGCCAATTAATCCACATTCAACAACTACAAGCTAAAATTTAGATATGGCTCGTTCAATTAAAAAAGGTCCTTACGTAGACGTAAAACTGGAACAGAAGGTACTGGGAATGACCGAAGGCAAATCCAAGAAAGGTGTTATCAAAACCTGGAGCCGTCGTTCAACTATTACTCCGGATTTCGTGGGTCACACTTTTGCTGTTCATAATGGTAACAAGTTTATCCCGGTTTATGTAACGGAGTTCATGGTAGGGCACAAGCTCGGTGAGTTTGCTCCCACGCGTAACTTCAAAGGACACTCAAGTAAGAAAATGTAATTCAATAACGATTCGGGTAGCCTGAATCAAGAATAGTATAAACATGGAAGCAGTAGCTAAACTTAAAAATTACCCCACATCACCCCGGAAAATGCGTTTGTTGGCTGACCTGGTGCGTGGAATGGAAGTAGAAAAGGCGCTGGCAGTACTGGAGCATAATGCCAAGCATCCGGCTGTTCCTTTGCGTAAGCTGGTGGTAAGTGCTATCAATAACTGGAAACAGTCTAACGAAGGTGGAGATGAATCTACACTGGTGGTTAAAACCATTTTTGTTGACGGTGCCCGGATGTTGAAGCGTATGCGCCCGGCACCACAAGGTCGTGGTTACAGGGTACGTAAGCGTAGCAATCACGTCACTGTAGTAGTAGATTCTAAATAATTCAATCGTATAAACTTAATATACCAAACAAATGGGTCAGAAAACAAATCCTATTGGTGCAAGGTTAGGAATCATCCGCGGTTGGGAAAGCAATTGGTTTGGCAGTAAGAAAGATTACTCCACGAAATTGATCGAGGATCATAAGATCCGTACTTACCTGATGGCGCGTATTAATAAAGGAGGTATCTCCAAGATAGTTATTGAGCGTACGCTCGGTAAACTGATCGTTACCATCCATACGTCCAAGCCTGGTATCATCATAGGAAAAGGTGGTGGTGAGGTTGATAGGATCAAGGAAGAGTTGAAGAAACTAACCGGCAAGGATGACGTTCAGATCAATATCCTCGAGATCCGTCGCCCTGAACTGGATGCGAACATCGTTGCTGATACCATCGCTAAACAAATTGAGAACCGTATCAACTATAAGCGTGCTATCAAGATGGCGATTGCTTCTGCTCTCCGAATGGGTGCTGAAGGAATCAAGGTTAAGGTATCAGGCCGCCTTGGTGGAGCTGAGATTGCTCGTTCTGAAGAAATCAAGCAGGGTCGTACCCCGCTGCACACTCTAAGAATGGATATCGATTATGCCAACCTCTTTGCACAGACCGTGTATGGTAAAATAGGTATTAAAGTATGGATCTGTAAAGGTGAAGTACTTGCCAAGCGTGATCTCAATCCGAATTTCCTTGGTGGAAAGGAGGGCAGTATGGGAGACAGGAGGGAAAGCCGTGGTGATGACCGCAGAGATTTCCGTGGTGGTGGCGACCGCAATCGTGGCGGTGGTGGTGGTGACCGTAATCGGGGTGGTGGAGAGAGAAGAGATCGTAGAAACTAAACAGTTTGATGGTCAATGGTCAATGGTGAATGGAAGCCATGTGCCAGGCAACCATTTAACCATGATAACAAAATTGAACATTTTCAAATAGAATAAAAGATGTTACAACCTAAAAGAACGAAACACAGGAAGCAGCAGAAGATGCCTGTAAAAGGTAATGCAAAACGTGGTACCAGCCTGTCATTTGGTTCATTCGGTCTGAAGGCTTTGGAAACGGTATGGATGACCGATCGCCAGATTGAGAGTGCCCGCCAGGCGATGACCCGCTCCATGAAAAGAGAAGGTAATGTCTGGATCCGCATTTTCCCTGACAAGATTGTTACCAAGAAGCCTGCCGAAGTGAGGATGGGTAAAGGTAAAGGTAACCCGGATCATTGGGCTGCCGTGGTGAAGCCGGGAAGGATCCTTTTCGAATGTGATGGTGTTACAGAAGAAATTGCAAAAACAGCAATGGAACTGGCCGCACAAAAGCTTCCCATCAAAACCAAGTTTGTAGTTCGCCGTGAACTGCAGGCATAAGATTATATAAATTTTAAATCGTCCATACGATGTCAAAGAAAATCGATTTCGTTACAAGCCTGAAAGACATGAGTCTGGAAGACCTGAAGGCTCGTATCCAGGAAGATGAACTGCGCCTGAAGAAGCTGGAGTTTGCCCATGCAATAACGCCGCTGGAGAACCCAATGAGCATCCGTGATCTTCGCCGTGATTTAAGTCGCCTGAAAACGGAATTAACCAAAAAACTGGCTACTGCCTGATAGCAGCAACCAGGTGTACTCAACAAGCGAATAAGCTAAAACGAATAACAATGGCTGAAAGAAATTTGCGTAAAACAAGGATTGGTGTAGTAACCAGCAACAAAATGGAAAAGACCGTTACCGTTGCAGTTGAAAGAAAGGTGAAGCACCCTATCTACGGTAAGTTCGTGAAAAAGACCACCAAGTTCCATGCACACGACGAGAAGAACGAGTGCAGCATTGGTGATACTGTCCGTATCATGGAAACCCGCCCCCTCAGCAAAACTAAGCGCTGGAGGATGGTGGAAGTACTGGAGAAAGTGAAGTAATCCCTCTGTTTTACATTACTAATTGATAAACTAATTAAAGATGATTCAGCAAGAAAGCAGATTGAATGTAGCTGATAACAGTGGTGCCAAAGAGGTGCTGGTTATCCGGGTGCTGGGTAACAGCGGACAGGATTATGCCAGGATCGGCGATAAGATCGTGGTCACTGTTAAAGATGCTATACCTGCCGGCGGCATCAAGAAGGGTACCGTTACTAAAGCGGTTATCGTTCGCACCAAAAACAAATTGCGCCGTAAAGATGGTTCTTATATCCGTTTTGATGACAACGCTGTAGTGTTGTTGAACAACTCAGATGAGCCTCGCGGTACGCGTATTTTCGGACCAGTTGCCAGGGAACTGCGCGACAAGGGATATATGAAGATTATTTCTCTTGCTCCGGAAGTATTATAATCGTACCTTTGCGCCCCGATTAGGGAGCATGGGCTAGTAACAAAAGTGAAAAATAGATAAATAGAATCTACATGAGCACAAGATTCAAAGCGAAATATAACATTAAAAAGGGCGACACGGTAGTAATAATTGCCGGTGACGATAAGGATCTGAAGAAACCCCGCAAGGTTCTCGAAGTGATCCTCGACAAAGGTCGTGTATTGGTTGAGGGTGTAAACATCATCACCAAGCATACTAAACCTTCTGCCCAGAACACCAAAGGTGGCATCGTTAAGACCGAAGCACCAATCAACATCTCCAACATAATGCTGTGGGATGCTAAAGCCGGGGCTGCTACTAAGGTTAAGCGTTCCCGCGACAATGGTAAACTAGTTCGTGTCTCTAAAAAATCAGGGGAGGTAATTAAATAATGAGTACCGTTAAATATACTCCACGCCTGGCAGACAAGTACAAGAATGAAGTTGTACCTGCCTTAATGAAGAAGTTTGGTTATGGCACTGTTATGCAGGCCCCCAAGCTCACCAAGATCTGTCTTAACCGTGGTGTGAATGGCGCCGTGGCTGACAAGAAGCTGGTAGACATTGCAGTAGATGAGCTCTCTAACATTACTGGTCAGAAAGCAGTACCTACCATGTCAAAAAAGGATATCTCTAACTTCAAACTGCGTAAGCATATGCCCATAGGTGCACGTGTTACTCTCCGTGGTGTGAAGATGTATGAGTTCCTTGATCGACTGATTGCAGTATCACTGCCACGTGTACGTGACTTTAAAGGTATTAGCGAAAAGGCTTTCGATGGTCGTGGTAACTATACACTGGGCGTTACAGAACAGATCATATTCCCGGAGATCGATATTGACAAGGTCAATAAGATCACTGGTCTGGATATCACTTTTGTGACAACAGCTAATACAAATGAGGAAGCTTACGAATTACTCAGAGAATTGGGTATGCCGTTTAAAAATATTAGAAAAGGCGAAAGCCAACAGTAAAAAATAAAATAAGATGGCTAAAAAATCGATAGAAGCCAGGCAAAGGAAGAGAGAAGCCATGGTTGCCAAGTTTGCTGAGAAACGTGCTGCTTTAAAAGCTGCAGGTGATTACCAGGGTTTGGATCAACTTCCAAAAAATGCTTCTCCTGTTCGTCTGAAAAATCGTTGCCAGTTAACAGGACGTCCTAAAGGTTACATGCGTTACTTCGGTCTTTCGAGGATAATGTTTCGTGACATGGCCCTGGCTGGAAAGATTCCTGGCATAACAAAAGCAAGCTGGTAAACTCGCTAAGGCCAGTGAGGTTCCTTGTTTTTGTAGATATCAAATAGGATATCGCATTGTAAAACAATTATCAAACAACAACTTATTAATAACAATGGTTACTGATCCTATAGCAGATTTCCTGACCCGCATTCGTAATGCACAAATGGCTGGTCACCGTATTGTGGAGATTCCTGCTTCTAACCTGAAAAAGCGTATCACCGAGATCCTGTATGATAAAGGATATATCCTGAAGTACAAGTTTGAAGATGATAACAAACAAGGTGTAATTAAAATTGCACTTAAGTACGATCCTCTAACGAAGCTGCCAGCTATTAGTAGCTTGGAAAGGGTTAGTCGCCCCGGTCTTCGCCAGTACTCTAAACCTACAGAATTTGCCCGCGTTAAGAACGGTCTTGGTGTTGCCATCATTTCCACTTCAAAAGGGGTAATGACTGATAAGGAAGCCAAGACTCAGGGTGTAGGTGGTGAAGTACTTTGCTACATTCATTAAAAACATTGCGCACTTATTAGGTGCGCAATAATAATATTACTGGTTGATGATACATTAAGTCGTCCTATACCCGACTGACCGATCCAGCCAGAAACAACAAACACAAACAAAACTTATTTGTATGTCTCGTATAGGTAAAAAGCCGATCACCGTTCCTGAAGGAGTTACTGTAACTGTAGGGAAGGATAATGTGATAACAGTAAAAGGACCAAAGGGTGAATTGAAGCAAACAATTGATCGCGATATCATTGTTGAAGTGAAAGATGGTGAGATCCTTATCAATCGTCCAACCGACCAGATCCGCCACCGTGCAATGCATGGTTTGTATCGTTCTTTGCTGAGCAATATGGTAAAGGGTGTTACAGAAGGATTTAAGGCCCAGATGGAATTAGTGGGTGTGGGTTTTAAAGCTGCTAATACCGGAAATCTTCTTGACCTCTCTCTAGGTTATTCTCACAATATCTTATTTGAGATCCCTAGCGAACTTAAGGTTGCTACACTTACCGAAAAAGGACAGAATCCAAAGATCATCCTTGAAAGCATTGATAAGCAATTATTAGGTGCTGTTGCGGCTAAGATTCGCAGCATGCGTAAGCCTGAGCCGTACAAGGGTAAAGGTGTTCGTTTTGTTGGCGAAGTTGTACGTAAGAAAGCTGGTAAGTCGGCTGGTAAATAATAAATAGTTCTAATTTCTCCCGGCAGTATCGGGAACTTAAAATAGAAAAAAATGGAAACGAAAGTTATAAGGAGACAGAAGATCCAATACCGTATCCGCAAGAAGGTGAATGGATCAGCGCAGAAGCCGCGTCTGTCTGTGTTCCGCAGCAATGCTGACACTTATTGCCAACTGATTGATGATGCAAACGGAGTAACACTTGCTTCCGCATCCACACGCGATAAAGATATTCAGGCACAAAAGGTTACCAAAACGGAAAAAAGCAAATTGGTTGGTGAAGCGATTGCCCGTAAGGCAAGTGAGCTTGGATTGAAAGAGGTTGTGTTTGACCGTGGTGGTCGCCTGTATCATGGCCGTATAAAGGCTGTTGCTGACGGTGCCCGTGAAGGTGGTCTCAATTTCTAATTCATCACCTGTTATTATAATCTATTACAAATTAATTTCTGCAATAAATGGCACAAGTAATTTTAAACAAAGTTAAAGCTGGCGACCTTGAACTGAAGGAGAAAGTGGTTGCTATCAACCGGGTGGTGAAAACAACCAAGGGTGGTAGGGCTTTCAGCTTCTCAGCGCTCGTGGTTGTTGGTAATGAAGCAGGTGTGGTAGGTCATGGCCTGGGTAAAGCAAAGGAAGTGCAGGAAGCCATTACAAAAGGTATTGAAGATGCAAAGAAGAACCTGATAAAGGTTCCGGTAATGCATGGTACCATTCCCCACGATCAACTGGCAAAAGAAGGTGCAGCCAAAGTACTTATCAAACCAGCTGCGCACGGAACAGGTGTAATTGCCGGAGGCAGTATGCGTGCAGTTCTGGAAAGTGCTGGTATCACTGACGTACTTGCCAAGAGCCTGGGTTCTGCTAATCCTCATAATGTGGTGAAAGCAACTTTTAAGGCACTCGCTACTTTGCGTGAACCAATCCAGGTTGCGAAAACACGTACTGTTAGCCTGAAGAAAGTATTTAATGGTTAATCTGTTGACAGGAATTCTGTTGACTAGAAACATAGACTAATGAAAAAGATCAAGATCACACAAGTAAAGAGTGCTATCGACAGGCCTGAAAGCCAGAAGCAAACGTTGAAGGCGCTGGGTCTTAGAAAGATGAATGCTTCAAAAGAAGTTGAAGCAACTCCACAGATCCTCGGCATGGTTCGTAAAGTTGAACACCTGATCAAGGTGGAAGAACTTGCATAATTCATTTTAAAAAGCGAGGGGTGATTCCCCGTTAAGTAAAAAATCAGAAAACGATGAAACTTCACAATCTTAAGCCTGCAACAGGCGCAACGCACAGCGAAAAACGTATTGGTCGTGGTGAAGCCTCCGGTAAAGGTGGTACTTCTACAAAAGGAAATAAAGGTGGACAAAGCCGTGCGGGATATTCAAGCAAGAGAGCATTTGAAGGTGGTCAGATGCCAATCCAACGCCGGGTTCCAAAGCGTGGTTTTAATAATATCAACAGGGTTGAGTATAAAGTTTTCAACCTTGGTCAGATCGATCAGCTTGCAGAAAAATACAGCATTACAGAATTCAGTCTCGAAACATTGTATATCAATGGCCTGATCGGGCATACAGATAATGTGAAAATACTTGGTACTGGTGAGCTTAAATCTAAACTGACTTTCAAAGTAAATGCAGTTAGCGAGAAAGCAAAAACAGCTATCGAAGCAGCAGGCGGATCCGTTGAAATTGTAAAGTAATTTTCTTTATCTTGCGCGGACGCATTTATAAATGCGTCCTTTTTATTTGAGGCTCATTTAAATCTCAGAAAACCCGTGAAGAAATTAATTCAGACACTGAAGAATATCTGGAGCATTGAGGAGTTAAGGAGTAAGATCATAACCACACTGCTGCTAATCCTTATTTATCGTATCGGTGCACACATTGTATTGCCCGGTTTGGACCCATCAAAAATTGACCTCGATAGTGCCAAGTCAGGTGCTCTAGGTCTGATTGATGCATTTGCTGGTGGAGCTTTCTCACAGGCTTCCATTTTTGCACTGGGCATCATGCCATATATATCTGCTTCCATTTTCATGCAATTGATGACCATTCTGGTTCCTCAGTTCCAGAAGATCCAGAAGGAAGGAGAAAGTGGCAGAAAGAAAATCAACCAATGGACGCGTTACCTGACAGTAGCCGTTACTGCAGTACAGGCTGGAGCTTATGTTGCCTACCTGCGCCAGGTAAATGGTTCTGCAATGCTCGAAAGCTATGCGCCGTTCTTCTGGTTATCAACAACTATCATTCTCACAGCAGGTACACTGTTCGTGATGTGGCTTGGAGAAAAAATCACCGATAAGGGTCTTGGTAATGGTACCTCACTTATAATCATGGTAGGTATTCTTGCCCGCTTACCTCAGTCAGCTATCCAGGAATGGGCAGCGAAGAGCAACCGCGGTGGTGGCGGACTTCTAATCTTCATTATTGAGATCGCTGTACTGGTTGCTATTATTATGGGGTTGATTGTTTTGGTACAAGGTGTTCGTAAGATCCCTGTTCAATATGCAAAGCAGATTGTTGGTAACAAGCAATTTGGTGGAGCACGTCAGTTCCTTCCTCTTAAAGTGAACGGAGCCGGTGTTATGCCCATTATCTTTGCACAGGCTATCATGTTTCTTCCAACTTTGTTCTCTTATACAAGTTTTGAATCAGGACAGGGTATCGCCAAAATTTTTGCTGATCCACGGGATGCCTGGCATATGGTTATATATGCAGTGATTGTAATTGCCTTCACCTTCCTCTACACTGCATTGATATTTAATCCGAAACAAATTGCAGAAGACCTGAAGCGAAACAATGGTTTCATTCCAGGTGTAAAACCAGGTCAGCCTACCGCTGATTATATTGGTGCTGTAATGGATAGGATAACCTTACCGGGTGCAGTATTGCTGGCGCTGGTAGGTATTTTACCCGGATTTGCACAGCGTATTGGAATAACCCAGGGATTTGCTTCTTTCTTCGGTGGTACATCACTGCTGATTATGGTGGGCGTTATTCTTGATACACTGCAACAGATCGAAACACAATTGTTGATGCGTCAGTACGATGGACTCATGAAAACAGGTCGTATCCAGGGCCGCCAGACAGTTAGCACTACGCCTATTTAACTTTTGATATCTATAATATTGACCCGGCAAAAGACTAACTTTGCCGGGTTTTTATTTAGGGTGAATCAATATTACACCGTATGATTTATTATAAAACAACCGCCGAAGTAGAGTTGATGCGTGAGAGTGCATTACTTGTCAGCAAAACACTGGCAACAGTTGCCAGGGCTCTTAAGCCCGGTATTAGTACACTTGAAATAGACGCGCTGGCTGAAAAGTTTATTACTGAAAATAATGCAAAGCCTTCCTTCAAGAATTATAAAGGATTTCCATTTACCTGTTGTATCAGCGTAAACGATGCAGTAGTTCATGGTTTCCCTAATGATGTTGCATTAAAAGAAGGAGATATAGTTTCTGTTGATGTGGGTGTATATAAGAATGGGTTCCATGGTGATAGCGCATATACATTCGCTATAGGAGCAATCAATGAAGATGTTCAGCGCCTGATGCGTGTTACCAAACAGTCATTGTACCTGGGTATAGAAAAGGCGGTTGCTGGTAACAGGGTAGGTGATATTTCCTTTGCCATACAGGAATTTGCCGAGCGTAAACACAAATATGGTGTAGTAAGAGAATTAGTAGGACATGGATTAGGGAAAAGCCTTCATGAAGATCCTCAGGTGCCCAATTATGGGAAAAGAGGGAGTGGTGCAAAACTGCACGATGGACTTGTAATTGCGATCGAACCCATGATCAACATGGGTGTTAAGGAAGTTTGGTATGAGGAAGATGGGTGGACTGTTAAAACAAAAGACGGCAAGCCCGCCGCTCATTATGAACATACTGTTTGCATAAGAAGGGGGAAGGCTGATATTCTGTCTTCATTTGAAGAAATTGAACTTGAAGAGAAAAACAATCCTCATTTATTTGATGCGTATTGATGTAAGTGAAAATTAATAAGTCATAGTTCTCCACTGGTATTAAAATACCGTTTTTGAACCTGGTCAGATAGGGTGTTTTCACTCCTGACCAGGTTTTATTTTTTTCCAATGTTTGTTCCAGCCAATTAATGTTATGGCTGCCATTTTTCATTATAAAATAATCAGCAATGAACTGGAACAACCTGGAAGAAGAAGACTGTTTTGATGAGGACCCTGCCTCAAATTTGCGCATCGAGAATGAGATTTCAAAACTAAAACTTCGCGCAGAATTTGGAGCAACCATTAATAGTTATGCAGAATTGCCCCCGGAAGTAGAAAAGGAATTTCTTGAGATGATTCGGGAAGTTGAAACGAATGAGTTGGTTGCGCCCATGATCTCCGTTTATAATTTTATCGGGAGCCCATCATTTATTCCTGCGGCATCCTTATCTGACCACTCTATAGCAGTTGAGCTCGAAAGGCTCTTTCATTTATTAGGTGAACATGACCTATCGTTAGTGGTTCTGAAAGAATATCATCCCAGGATAATTTATCGGTTTATTACGGAAGAGCTTTTCAACGAAGAGATCCGTGATGTTAGAATTCCTGGATTGGTTGGAGTTTTTTGTTATGAAGAATTTCATTCGCATCCCGAAATTGAAATTGAAATGCAGACTGCTTATTTCATGGATGGTTGGCAGCAGCAGAAATGGAATAGTCCGGAATGTATGTTGGCCGATTATGCTGTAATTCCCGATGGGAGGATTCTTGAATACAAACGATTTAGGGATAAGCTGTTAAATCAGGTTGGAAAATACAAAGCCGTTTTATCGCTGAAATTTGAGGTTTCCGATATTTCATACGAATGGAAAGATGGTGATTTTGGACTTGGTTACGCTGAAGGACATATACGTTATGAAGCTATAAAAGAGGATGGTAATTCCGAATTGTTGGAAGACGATTTTAAAATTTATTTCAGCAATACCGGTGACCACTGGAAAATTACCTTTTTCTTTCTGCCTGGCTTTGATTGGGACTGAAACAACAGCATTTGCCTTTATTTTTGCTGTCATGCAAAAGAGTACGCTGGTTGTGGTTGGTGGTGGTGCTGCGGGTTTTTTCTGCGCCGTGAACGCGGCAAGGAAACTTCCAAACCTGAGAGTGATCTTAATTGAAAAGAGTAGTAAGCTTTTGTCTAAAGTCAGAATCAGCGGAGGTGGGCGATGCAATCTCACACATGCATGTTTTGAAGCAGGTGTGTTAACAAAAAAGTATCCAAGGGGCGAACGTTTTCTTAAGAAAGCATTCCGGCATTTCTCGCCTGCTGATACTATTTCATGGTTTTCGGATCGTGGGGTTGAATTAAAAGAAGAAGCAGATGGCAGGATGTTTCCCATAACGGATGATTCTGCTACTATTGTTGACTGCCTGTTAAGGGAAGCTAATTTATTTGGTGTTGAGATCCTGCTCAATAATGAGGTTAAGTCAATTAAGAAGACCGGATCAAGGTGGAATATCAAAACAAGCAGGCAGGAAATTGTTGCCGAATATTGCTGTATTGCCTGTGGGGGCTATCCAAAAGATTCAATGTTTTCATGGCTCACCAGCACGGGTCATACTATTGAAACGCCGGTACCTTCTTTATTCACGTTTAACCTCCCGGGTAATGAAATTAATAGTTTAATGGGTGTAGTTGTACAAGATACCCAACTTAAGATCAGTGGAACTAAGTTGATAGAAAGGGGACCTGTTCTTATTACACATTGGGGTATCAGTGGTCCGGCGGTTTTAAGATTAAGCGCCTGGGGAGCCCGTCATTTGGCTGGTCTTAACTGGCATTTCAAGGTTATAGCTAACTGGGTGCCTTCGTATAATGAAAACAGCTTACTGGCATTTATTCAAAAGTATCGGTTTGAAAAGGCCTCCCAGAAATTAGGCAATCGAAATCCATTTAACCTGCCTCAACGATTTTGGGAATATATCCTGGTTGCGAGTGGAACCGATGCTGAAACCCGATGGAGTGATCTGCCCGGAAAGGAACAAAATCGCCTGGTAAAAAATCTTAATGCTATGGAACTGGCAGTTAGCGGAAAAACAACCTTTAAGGAGGAATTTGTAACTGCAGGAGGTATCAAATTGGAAGAGGTTGATCCGGATACAATGATGAGTAGAATTCATCCAAACCTCTTTTTTGCCGGCGAAATACTGGATGTGGATGGAATTACAGGCGGTTTCAACTTCCAGCATGCCTGGACCAGTGGCTGGATCGCTTCAGAATCAATAGCGGCAAGCGAAAATCAGGAGGTAAAAAAGGGTGATTTTATTGAATTTTAGCCTCCAAAAGCCAGTACAGAATTGGATTTTGCCTATCTTTGCAGCCCCGAATAAAACCATCGGGAATTTTTTATGTTTCAAAATCTTTTTGTAAAACAACTAAACGCTGATGATCAGGAGTCTGCAGCTGCACCAGCAGAGGCAACTACAGCGACAACAAATGCACCTGAGCTTGCGCCTGAGCCGGCACCGGAACAGGTTGCTGTTGCTACTGCCCACGATGATTTCGACTGGAGCATCGACAAGCGCAATGTATCAGCCTATAGCGCTGATGAGAAGGCAAAGTATGATAAAGTTTATGACCAAACCTTTGTCGCCATTACTGATGGTGAACTAATCAGCGGATTGGTTGTGGGCCTTACTAAAACAGATGTTGTTCTGAACATTGGTTTCAAGAGTGATGGTCTGATTTCCCTCAATGAATTCCGTGACCTGCAAGGCCTCAAAATCGGCGACGAAGTTGAGGTAATGGTTGTTGAGAAGGAAGACAGGCAGGGTCATCTGCACCTGAGCCGCAAACAAGCTCGCATTACCCGTGCCTGGGAGAAAATTGTTGAAGTACACAAAACTGGTGAGATCGTTACCGGTACTGTTACCAGCAAAACCAAAGGTGGACTTATTGTGGACGTATTTGGAATGGAAACCTTCCTTCCAGGTTCACAGATCGATGTGAAGCCGGTAACTGATTACGATCAGTTTGTTGGTAAAACAATGGAATTCAAAGTGGTGAAGGTTAACGAAGCCATTAAGAATGCAGTTGTTTCACATAAGGCACTTATTGAAAGCGATATCGAAGCACAACGTGCAGAGATTATGGGCAAATTGGAAAAAGGACAGGTTCTGGAAGGTACAATTAAGAATATCACTGATTTCGGTGCGTTCATGGATCTTGGCGGACTTGATGGTCTCCTCTATATCACTGATATCAGCTGGGGCCGTATCAATCATCCATCAGAAGTTCTTAAGCTCGACCAGAAACTGAATGTGGTTGTACTTGATTTTGATGATGACAAGAAGCGTATCAGCCTTGGTCTGAAGCAACTTACTCCACATCCGTGGGATGTACTTGCTGAAGGTGTTTCTGAAGGTAATGTAGTGAAAGGTAAAGTCGTAAACATTGAAGATTACGGCGCATTCCTGGAGATCATGCCAGGTGTTGAAGGATTGGTACACGTAAGCGAAATCACCTGGGCTAATACCCCGATCAATGCGAAGGAATTCTTCAAATTGGGTGATGAGTACGAAGCCAAGATCGTTACACTTGATAAAGATGCCCGCAAGATGAGCCTCTCAATCAAGCAAATGACTCCTGATCCCTGGAACGAGATTGAAAACAAATACCCTGTTGACAGTCGTCATAGCGGACTTGTGAAGAATATAACTCCATATGGAGTGTTTGTAGAACTGGAGCCAGGCATTGGTGGAATGATCCATATCAGTGATCTTAGCTGGTTGAAGCGATTCAATCATCCTTCTGAGTATACTAAAGTGGGTGAAAGAATTGACATTATGATCCTCGGTATTGACAAGGACAACCGTAAGCTACAACTTGGACATAAGCAACTTGAAGAAGATCCATGGAATACACTGGAAGATACTTTCGCCATTGGTACAATTCATGAAGGCACTGTTATCCGTAAGGATGATAAAGGAGCTGTTGTTCAACTACCTTATGGACTGGAAGGATTCGCGCCTAACCGTCACCTGAATAAAGAAGATGGTGGCCAGGTAAACGCCGAAGAGAACAACCAGTTCATGGTTATTGAATTCGATCGTAATGAAAAGCGTATCGTTATCAGCCATACCCGCACCTGGGAAGCTGCTAAGGCAGAAGAAAGAGAAGCAGTGAAGAAGGAAGCTAAAGCAGATGCTGATAAAACCAAAAAGGCCGTTAAGACTATCCAGGGCAAAGTTGAAAAAGCAACCCTCGGTGATCTTGGTGTTCTTGCTGAATTGAAAAAGAAGATGGAAGGTGGTGAAGGCGAAAACGCCCAATAATACATTCCCTGAAAAAGAAGAGGCTGTCCCAAAAGGACAGCCTTTTTTGTTCTTATGCAGAACTGGTTTTCAAAGAAGGCCTGCCTTGATATAACTACTGAATAAGTAAACCTAGAAGGGTAACTGCTGATTTCATAAACATTCTCCTGAATAAGGCCAAATGATACTTAATCCCCCTTCGCTACTACGCACAAGTGGCAATCAAAGCAGGCATGTGTTTTTACTGTATTCCCAATCACAGGGATACGGCCTGTTAAAATGCATCATACATCGTCAGTACTTAACGCTCTTCAGGTTTGGGGTCGGGTAGGTTTTTGGATAATGGACGGCGGTTCGGCCGGTCATTCGGTGGATATCAGAAAAAAAGAAAGTTGATTGACATTGGATTCACGGAATGTTCATAGAATATTGAAAAATAGTTCTGGACGGTTGTAATTGGACATTGGATGGTTTGAGGCTGCGATCCGTCAATCAACTTCTAATACAAATGTACAGGGTATGTAACAAGGGTACAAGAGCGGAAATGCTGAATTTCACTACTTCGGAATTTACTCCCCCTTTCGTAGATCTACCAGTTCGGAAAAGATAAGTTACGTTAGAAGGCAATCGTAAATATATTATTCCAACTCGTAATAGTATATTCCGAAACGGTATATTTACGTATTAATACCATAGTGAATGTTCAGGAATTTTCTCATTTTGCATTCCGTAAAGGTCACGCACCCGGCCTCCAATATCTCGTAAAATTCACCGTATGAAAAAACCAGACCCCAATAACCCAATTAAAGTTGCCATAGCGGATGACCATGCCTTATTCCGCGCAGGTGTAAAGACTGCTTTGTCGGCCAAAAAAGATGTGGAACTAATAGCTGAGGCCGACAATGGTATGCATCTTCTTAACCTTCTCAAGCATATTGAACCGGATGTGATCCTGCTCGATATCCAGATGCCTATAATGGATGGCATTGCTACTCTGCCTGAAATCAGAAAGGTAAATCCCCATGTTAAAGTGATCATTTTATCTATGCATAATGATCACTCCATGATATCAAAACTCATGGAGATCGGAGCCAATTCCTATCTCACAAAGAATTCCGATTCAGAAACAATCTACCAGGCAATAAAGACCTGCTACGAACAGGAGTTTTACTTCAATGAGCTCACTAATAAAGCACTACTAACGGGGCTCCGTACCCGCAAAAATGAGCCGGAAGGATTGATAGACACCCAACTCAGTGATAAAGAGATCAGGATCCTTAAATTGATGTGTGAAGAAAAGACAACTAAAGAGATCGCAGACATAGTTGATATCAGTCCCCGCACGGTAGAAGCAATACGCGACAAACTGAAAACAAAGACCGGCGCAAAATCAATGGCCGGGCTCGTCATGTATGCTGTCAAAAAAGGATTTGTACAGGAACCATAAGAGTGACCAGGTGCCTGTTTAAACCAGGTTCCTGTTTTCTATCGCTTGTAAACTTTTCCGGTACCACTTACGGTTTGTGAAAATACAGTTGGCTCACCTTTGTAATAAATATTTCCACTTCCGCTAATAGTACATTGAAGTGATTCAGTACTGCGCAATTCAATATTTCCAGATCCTGAAATATTTGCTTTCACTATTTTAGATTCCATCTCATATCCATAAAGAAAGCCTGATCCGCTGATCGTATGATCTGCATTTGTTGTTTCTCCATTCAGGAGGATTTTGCCCGAGCCGGAAATATTAGTTGACAGATCATCCATATTGCCTTGCCACCTGATTTCACCACTGCCACTGATATTCAGGAACAGATCCTCGTGGTTCCATTCTCCGGTACTTTCTATATTACCACTTGCATTATCATGAAGGCCGGTAATTTCCGGGCAGGATATCGAAATAACTACCGTCCTGTGCTTTGGCCTGGTATTGTCTCTTTCATAATAAATTTTTAATCGACCATTCTGAACACTAGTTGTGATCTCGGGTAATACATTGTCTTCACCGGTCATGGTCACTGATCGCACGGCTGCCTGTTGAACCATTATGCGGAATGGTCCACTGTTTTCGATCTCAGTAAATGCGCCTACTGATCTTTCTTCAGTGATTATTTTGCCAGACCCTTTTAATACATTCTTTGTGCAGGCAGTAAGGGTAAGAATAAGAGCTAAAACAATTAGCTGGGAAATTCGATTTAGAATCATGATGATAAGGTTGTATCACATTTGACTACATGTGATCAAAAAACGTTGCACCTCAATTAATGACCAGAGTCATCCCCGGCTTTGAGAACTGTCAGTGGTAAACAGGAAACTGAAATCGAACTTTATAGAAACGATAAAAAATGAGCCAGCTTACAAAGTCAGTACTGGAGTTACATGTAGACAATGAACTCTGGATAAATGAATTAAAGTTTTATAAGGATGAGATCAAAATTCTCGATAAATACCTTGTAGAAATCGCGGGTAAGAATAATACCAGGGATACGATGGTTGGATTGGAACAGTTCCAGAACAGAATGTTAAGACAACGTGAAGTGCTTGATGAATTGATGCATGACATCCGCATTGATGAAGATGCACTTACAGGAAATGTGCTACATGTTAATGATATACAGGCACAGAAGATGAAACTTCCTGATCATCCTGAAGCACGCGACAGGGTTATCACTTTTAAAAAGTTATATGCTGAATTCAAACAGGATCTGATGCAATTTATCGGGAAATGGATGTGAGGATTTCAGCCATATTTATCCCGGAATGACTCTCATCATAAATACAGGCTCCATTTTCGATAATAAGGATCTGGGGTGATTCGTGCCACACATCAAAATCTTTCGCTACCTGGTCTGAAACGGGCCGGTAACGTATAAGGTCGAGGTAATAAAAATCTATCCCTTCAGGAGGGCTGGATCTTTCGAGCCTCGACTTTGCCATTGAACTGATTGAGCATCGGGTGGAATGCTTGAATATTACAAGAGGCCGCTCAAATGATTTTTTATGGAGCTCCGCTAACTGAGCAGAGCTGTTGAGTTCTTTCCAGTCCATTTTATCACTTGTAACCTACCATTCCAGCTGACATCTTGCATCCGCCCTGTGAAGTGGTGCAGGAAGTGAAACCAAGCGCAAGTACAACTGCCAGAAGGGTGATGATGAATCTAGTCTTCATATATTTCTAAGTGTTTGCAGGACTAAGCAAATCCTATACCATACCCGGGGGTATTTTTTGTTGGTTTAGGGTAACGAAGGCCTTTTTTAAAAGCTGCCAAACGACAGATGATGCAAATTAATAATAAAAAATCTGAATCTGCAAGGTTTCAATCATTGGTCAGGAGAGATAAACGTACATTTGTACCTTATCTTAGGCTCATTAGAATAACTTTATCATGGCTTTACAACTTCAAAGACCGATCGCCTTTATTGACCTTGAAACAACCGGAACCAACCTGGGGACCGACAGGATAGTGGAAATTGCAATTGTTAAAATTGGAAAAGATGGCTCTAAACTGGTTAAGAGAAAGCTCATTAACCCTGAAATGCCAATTCCTGCAGGAGCTTCGGATATCCATGGAATAACCGACGAAATGGTGAAGGACGCCCCGCTTTTCAGGCAGGTGGCCAATGAGTTGAAACAATTCCTGGAAAACTGTGATCTGGCGGGATATAATTCAAACCGTTTTGACATCCCTTTGCTGGTAGAGGAGTTTCTCCGATCCGGACTCGATTTCGATATGAATAACAGGAGAATGCTGGATGTTCAACGCATCTTTCACATGATGGAGCAACGCACACTTAGCGCAGCATATAAATTCTATTGCAATAAGTCCCTTGACGGAGCTCATAGTGCCGAAGTTGACGCCACTGCCACATGGGAGGTTCTGGAGGCACAAATGGAACGCTATCCGCAATTGGGCGATACAGTAGAGTCGATTGTAAAATTTACCGGTGAAGACCAGGTTGTTGATTTTGCCCGGAGATTCATTTTGAGCAATGGAATCGAGATCTTCAATTTTGGTAAACATAAGGGTAGACCTGTTGCTGAAGTACTTAAAGCAGAACCACAATACTATGATTGGATGATGAAAGGTGATTTCCCTTTACATACCAAACAGAAACTCACGGAAATACTTAACCGAACGCTTCTTAAGAAGAATTAAATAAAGCTAATTTAGCAGGTCAATTTGCGTAGTGGAAAAGATAGTTATCATACCAACCTATAATGAGAAGGAAAATATTTCCAGTATAATAAAGGCAATATTTGACCTCAATCAGGATTTTCATATCCTCGTTATTGATGATGGTTCCCCTGATGGCACTGCATTGATCGTTAAAGATCTTCAATCAACTTATCCGGGAAAGCTTTTCCTTGAAGAGCGTAGAGGAAAACTGGGCCTGGGCACTGCTTATATCCATGGCTTCAAATGGGCGATCCGTAAAGGGTACCAGTTCATATTTGAAATGGATGCCGACTTTTCCCACAATCCAAAAGATCTGCAGCGTTTATATGAAGCCTGTAAATCAGGAGGTGCCGATGTTGCCATCGGTTCAAGATATGTGAAGGGTGGTGGTACAGTAAACTGGCCCTGGGATCGGATCGCATTATCAAAAGGTGGAAGTCTGTATACCCGGATGATCACCTGGATGCCGGTAAAAGATACTACAGCCGGATTTGTGTGTTATCGCAAAGAAGTGCTTGAAGCCATCAATCTTGATGGAATCAGGTTTTTAGGCTACGCATTTCAGATAGAAATGAAATTTGCGAGCTGGAAACTTGGATTCACCATAAAAGAGGTCCCGATTATTTTCGAAGACCGTAAATACGGTGTTTCTAAAATGCATAAAGGCATTGTTAAAGAAGGAATTCTTGGAGTACTCAAATTAAGATGGGAGAGTCTTTTCAAGGATTATCACAGCAGGATTAAGAATGTTGAAGGTGAAGAAGCCGCCGCATGAGAGCAGCATTTATTAAGCTTCACCTGGCCGTGTTCCTTGCCGGTTTCACCGGTATACTTGGGAAATTAATAACACTAAATGAGGGCTTACTGGTTTGGTACCGACTTCTTATCAGTGCGGTAACTTTATGGTTACTGTTTGGCCTGAATAATAAAATTCAAAAGGTCTCCCTCAAACAAATCCTGCAGATCACCGGTGTAGGGTTCATTGCTGCATTGCATTGGGTCACCTTTTATGGGTCAATCAAGTATGCGAATGTATCTGTAGCGCTTGTATGTTTTTCGGCAATCGGATTTTTCACCGCAATCATTGAACCATTACTTAACCGGCGTAGGATAATACTGCAGGAGATTTTATTAGGGTTGCTTGTGATTGCCGGTATCTATATAATCTTTCATTTTGATCCCAGGTTTAAAACAGGCATAATAATCGGGATGATTTCCGCTTTTCTTGCAGCAATCTTCCCTGTTATCAACAGGCAACTATTAAAGACGGTAAGCGTGGAAACACTAACCACATATGAACTTAGCGGCGGTTTCCTGACATTGTCGCTTATACTCCCATTGTGGCTTCAATATTCACCGCCAACTCACATTATTCCAACATTACCTGATCTTGGATGGCTTTTATTTCTATCATGGATCTGCACCGTATGGGCCTTCCAGTTATCTGCTCATGCGCTCAAAAAAATATCTGCCTTTACCGTGAATCTGAGCTTTAACCTCGAACCAGTTTATGGCATCCTGCTGGCATTCATTGTGTACCAGGAAAACAAGATGCTGGGATGGAATTTTTATGTGGGTTTATTTATCATCATTCTTGCAGTTTGCATACAGATGTTAAGGGTTTACCGGAACAGGGCTAAAGCTGTAGCCTGATCAGAATTCCACTATGAACCCGATTGTTGGAATAACACTTGGATCATCATTTCCGAGGAGGATCGGTATGGCATTTGATCCATCTGCTTTTACAGGCTGCCCGTCGGTAGTTTCAAATGCAGAATTGTCGGCTGTTCTCCTGAATGTATATTGTGGATAGGCGGGAGAAGCGGCTCTGTACCAGTTTGAAACATCAAGAAACAGGTTTAAACTAACCCGGTTGAAATTCCATTTCTTATCGATCCGAACATCACTTACATTAAAAGCATTCAATCGTCTCTCATTTAATAATGAATAGTCAGGAATTCCCGTTCCCTGCGAGAGGTAATTGATCCTGGATGCTATCTCATCAAATGGTGTATAAGGTGCACCACCCTGGTACCTGAACTTCAGTCCCAGTTCCCAGTTTCGCGGAAACTTATATCCCCATGTAATACTCAGTAAATGCCTGTTGTCCCAGGAAGATGGAACAAGTATTCCGTTTGATCCGCTATATCTGCTCCAGAATAAAGTGTAGGATAGAATGCCGAAAAATCGGTTGGTCAGTTTTCGTTGTGCAAAAAATTCTATTCCATAGGCTTTGCCTTTTCCGTCAGTACGAACCTCTTCATTTCCCAACACATTAAAATCACCCCCTTCATTGGATAATGAAATACCATTCCGTACAGAAACAGGAACATTATCATACCATTTATAGAAACCTTCAATAGTAAATCTTGTCACTTCATTGGGGATATATTCGAACCCTGCTGCAAGGTGATCATTGCGCAGATAATCCGCTCCCCTGTTTACCAGATAACCTCCTGCATCAGCATAACCAAGTATTGTAAATGGCGGCAGTTTAAAATATCTTCCTGCAGAAAAATTTGCTGTCCAGTTATCATCAAGTACATAGGAGAATGATACCCTTGGAGATATTGTTTTCAATAAGTTCATCCCCTCATCCGTGTAACTGTTTCCATCGGCTCTTATTCCTGCACTGATTGCAAGCCGTTCATTTGCGAATCGTTTACTGGCCTGCCCATATAACCCTGTTTTGAAGAAGGGATCGATAGGTGATTGGAAATTGATAGTATTACCCGGCTGAACAATTTCTCCATTTTCATCCTCAATTGGTTTTCGGATCACATTGAAGGTGCTGTTTTTGAAATCTACATATTGTGCCATTGCTCCATAGGTGAATTTCCAGTCACCAACCGATCTGCTCAGATCAAAGCGTAGCTTGTTTTCTGTTTCTGAAGATCGCACTCCAAGTATTCTTTCTTCTTCGCTGGGAAGATCATTGTTCTCAAATTTATCCAGCTCATTATTCAGGTAATTTCGGGAAAGCGCCAGCGTCCAGAAACCCCTCGCTATATTTTTTTTGAGTGATAAGCCCAGCGTATAACTCTGTTGCTGGATAGATGGGTTGGAATTTATCACGTACAATTTTTCAGGCGTCGCATCTTTTGGCTCAGCAAAACTGAATTCATCTAATGCACCAATGCCAAGAAAGGTCAGCGTGGTGTTTTTATTGATAGGGTAGTTGATCTTGGCCTGGAAGTCCCAATAATTTGGTCGTATTGGAAGATCGATGGCCTGGAAAAGAAATTGAAGATAGGATCGTCTCACAGAGGCCAGGTAAGTGATGGCTTTTTCTTTGTGCAGTGGCCCATCAAGCGTTAGCGCAAGTTCTGTTGCACTCAATCGCAGGTTGCCCTGCGTTCGTTGTGTATTGCCATTCTTCTGCTTGAACTGGAATACGCCAGATAAGGCATTATCATATCTTGCATCAAAGGCAGAACTGCTTAATTTGACATCTTCAATAAAAGAAACATTTAGTATGCCGGTTGGTCCGCCCGCACTTCCCTGGGTGGCGAAATGATTGATGACAGGGATCTCTATTCCATCGAGGTAATAAACATTTTCATTAGGTGCACCTCCCCGGATGATGATATCATTCCGAAAACCTCCAACGCTTCCTGAGGTACCTCCCACGCCGGGGAGCGATTGTATAACCCTGCTGATATCAAAGTTGCCGCCGGGATTGCTCTTTATTTCCTCCGTCGTAAGTCTTTGTACAGAAAGTGGCGTTTCAATGGAAGCAGCCCTTACCGTTCTTTTCCTGCCACTTACTATAACGGTACTAAGCACCGAAGCTTCAGGCTCAAGTTCAAAACTTATTACTTGTTCATTTCCCGAACTGATTACCAGGTTATACCTGGTGGTTGATTTATATCCCAGCGCTGTACAGGTAATATTATAGGAACCGGTTGGGATATCGGTTGCCCTGAACCGGCCATTACTATCAGCAACAGCTCCGCTCGTAACTTTATCAATGGTAATGGTGGCGCCCGCCACGGGTAATAGGGTAGACCTGTCAGTTACAGTGCCTGACACAGTTCCTGTGGACTGTGCGATGGAAAAAACAGCTTCAAATACAAACAGGATAAGCAGGAGTAGTTTATTTTTCATAACTATTGATCAATCTGATGCTTCAACAAAACCATCTGAACAAAGTTTGGTTTATTTTTAGTTTTAACTTCCACCTTATGCAGATACGATTCTTATTTATTGCCCTTGTATTATTTAGTAGCGTAACCCTTGCCCAGAAAAAACCACTTGATCATTCTGTATATGATTCCTGGCAGCAGGTAGGCGAGAAGCTGGTTACTGATGATGGTCGATACCTGGCTTATGGGGTAAATGTTCAGGAAGGTGATGGCGAAATGATTGTTAGGTCGGCCGACGGTAAGTATAGCCGCGTTATTCCCCGTGCCTACCAGGCTGTTTTCAGCGGGGATAGCAAATACCTCGTTGCCAGGATCAAGCCATTGTTTAAGGATACAAGAGAAGCAAGAATCAAAAAGAAACCAGCCGCTGATATGCCTAAGGATTCTCTGGTGATTGTTTACCTGGGGATGGATAGCATCAGAAAGATACCCGACATTAAATCTTACAAAATGCCGGAAGAGGGAGGGTCATGGATTGCTTACCACACAGGAAAATCTGCCGGAAAAGCAGCTGCTCCCGATTCTTTAGAACAGCTTAAAAATTTATTGAGGAAAGCAGATAGCCTGGCAAGAGTGGCTGATAGCTTAAGGAATAAAGTAGCAGAGGCTAATCAGAAAGGACTGTCTGTATTAAAACCCACGAGAACCGGTGATAATGCCGGCAGTAAAAAAGATGAGAAGATAGAAGAAGGAACGGACCTGGTTTTACTTGACCTTAATTCAGGAAAAGAGATTCGCTTTTCTTTGGTGAGCGAATTCTATTTTAATAAATATGGAAATGTTTTACTCGTTGAAACCACTGGAAAGAATGGTGATAATAAAACACCGCCTTCTTTACTACGTCATGACCTGGCCAGCGGCGTTACTAAAACCATTCTGAACGATTTCAAGGATGCAAAAGGTTATGCCATTTCAGAAGATGGAAACCGGGTGGCTTTTGTGGCTGACCGAGACAGTTCACAAAAAGCGTTAAAGAAATTTTATTCCTTGTTTATCCATGATAAAGGATCGGATACAGCAGTAAAAAAACTTGATGCCTATAGTAGTCTACTTCCTACCGGATGGGTGATAAGTCCGCATTTTACCAATTATTTCAGCAAAGATGGGAAACGATTATTCTTTGGAACTGCACCGGCTCCGTTGGTAAAGGATACTACGCTGGTAGATTTCGAAACGGCAAAACTTGATATCTGGCATTATAAAGATGATTACCTGCAACCGCAGCAATTGGTGCAGCTGAATAATGAACAAAGAAGAAGTTATCTCACGTTATGGGAAAATGATAAAATGACGAGGCTGGCGGAAGATACACTTGAACTGGTGACTCCATCTGCCGAAGGGGTGGGACGATTTGCCGTTGCCAGCAGTTCAAAAGGGTACAGGGTTCAACAGCAATGGGCAATGGATGGAATGGTGAAGCTATATGTTGTTGATCTCAATACAGGTAATCGAAAACTGATCGCTGATAAAGTAAGGGGAGGAGGGCGGATATCTCCTGCAGGAAAATATATTTACTGGTACGACCGTGATAAAAGAAACTGGATGGCTTATGATTGTAACGCATCCACAATAAGGAATATGACTAAGGGTATCACCGTGCCTTTATTTGATGAAGAGGATGATCATCCGGATTCTCCGCCACCTCATGGATTGATGGGATGGCTCGAAAATGACGAGGCAGTTTTTATCTATGATAAATATGATATCTGGAAATGTGATCCTGCCCAGGCATTGGCTCCCCTTTGTATTACCGGAGCCAGCGGACGGAAAAATCAAATAACGATACGATACGTAAATACAGATACGGAAGAAAAATTCATTAAGAAGAACCAGAAGATACTTTTGAACCTTTTTGATAACCGTTCAAAGGGTTCGGGTTGGGAGGTTCATACGCTTGGATCTTCCTTCCGCTTTAGTTCAGGAAAGCCTGCTATACAACAGGCCTACGTGGCCGGGGTAAGAAAATCGAAGAACGCTGAAACAATAATATTTGACAGGCAGACGCCTTCTGCTATTAATATTTATCAATCAACATTTACAGGCATTACAGACTCTGCAAATGCAACCTTAATCAGCGATCTTAATCCACAGCAGAAACAGTATAACTGGTTTACGGTGGAGTTATTAAAATGGAAGATGTTCGACGGGAAAATGAGCGAGGGTTTGCTGTATAAGCCAGAGAATTTTGACCCATCAAAGAAATACCCGGTTATATTTTACTTCTATGAAAAGAATGCAGATAACCGTTTCCGTTATATAGAGCCGATGCCGGTAAGGGCTTCGGTGAATATTGCCTATTACACAAGCAATGGATATGTTGTATTTGATCCGAATATTTATTACAAGACCGGTCAGCCTGGTGATGATGCATATAATTCTGTAGTATCTGCAGCAAAGCATCTGGCCCGGTTTAAATGGGTTGATTCAACCAAAATGGGATTGCAGGGTCATAGTTGGGGCGGTTACCAGATCGCCTATATTGTAACGCGCACCAACATGTTCGCCGCTGCTGAAGCCGGTGCGCCCGTCAGCAATATGACAAGTGCTTATGGAGGCATTCGCTGGGGAACGGGTATCAGCAGGCAGTTCCAGTATGAGCGTACACAAAGCAGGCTGGGAGCTACCCTCTGGCAGAAACCTGATCTTTATATCAAGAACTCACCGCTGTTCAAAGCCGATAAAATAAAAACACCCTTACTGATTTTGCATAACGATAAAGATGATGCTGTTCCCTGGTACCAGGGTATAGAATTATTCAGTGCAATGCGCAGGTTAGGGAAGCCTGTTTGGATGGTCAATTACAATGATGAGTTACATGGAATAATTGAGAGAAGGAACAGGAAAGACTGGACAATTCGCATGGCGCAGTTCTTTGACCATTACCTGAAAGATGCTCCTGCTCCAAGGTGGATGGCAGAAGGGATACCGGCAACTAAGAAAGGTATCGACTGGGGATTATCCGATTAAGAAATATACCTTACCAGGCACCTTTTGGCAATAGGTAAAAGGGTTTCTTCGAGTGGAAAGGAAAGAGCTGCTTCAATATTGTATACAGCAGGATTGGGCAGCTCTTTTTTTTCTTTTATAAGCGTCACTTTCATATTCTCAAAACTATTGCTGATTGATCGCTGCCATTCAGTTATATAAGTTGTTTTAATGGCACGGTATTGTTCATCATGCTTTTCGAATATGCTTAAACGATAGTAATAGATCTGTGTTGATTTTCCGGATCCCGTACTGAGGAAGAAATAGCCTTCTTTATTGTCGAGCGGAATGAGACCTACCGGCTCGATCTGTATCTTCTCTTCTACAAACTCATAGATCTGGGAACCATTCTGTATGGTCCCTTTTATCTGCCCTTCAGCATATCCGATTATATTTTCCAGTTCTTCCATTAGTTCATCATCCTCTATCATTTGTTCGTAGAGCAACTGAAGATTTTCAATCTGAACACCACTTAGTTTTTTGGGAAATTGTTCCTGCAGGAATTTTTTATTCTCACGGAAACGCACAAGGTTATGATAATGAAATATTACATCCGCAAGCTGGGGGTAAAGCCGGTTTTCATTAAAGTTGCGATTCACCTCCTGCAGGTAGGCCAACAGTGTATACTTTTTTAGCTCAAAGTCAATATATCCTTCTGCAAACCATGTTTGAGATAATGTTTTCATGGCAGATGATTTTTAGGATAATTTACTGAAATTGCCGTTAAAGTAAAGTTATGCGGCAATTTTTTCCTTTCCTTATCCTCTTAAGTATCCTCTCTATAACGAGCTGCACTCAGAAATATTACATAGTTCGCCATGCAGAGAAAGCACAGGCATCAGACGGAATGGTAATGAATACACCCAATGATCCACCACTTTCAGCGGCAGGCAACCAACGCGCAATTGCATTAAAAGAAAGGCTTTCTGCCGAAAAGATCGATGCCATCTTCTCAACGAATACAGTCCGCACATTAACTACCGCCGCTGGTGTTGCCTCTGACAAGAAGCTGGAAGTTCAACAGTATGCAAAAGTTGATAGTATTTTTCTCAATAAATTAAGGTCCCAGAAAGGCAATGTACTTATTGTAGGACATAGCAATACCGTGGATGATCTTGTTAATGGTCTAATGGGAAAAGAGGAGTTTAAAGATCTGCCCGATAGTGCATACGACAATCTTTTCATCGTTTTGGTAAAAGGAAAAAGGCTGACCTTTCTGCGGGAGAAATATGGTCAGCCTTCACAATAATTATATCGATCAGATACTCCTGTTAGGGTCAAAATTTTCTAGTTCCCTTGCTACGGCGGTAAGAAAAGTAGCACCCAAACTACCGTCAATGATTCTGTGATCATAACTCATGCTCAGGTACATCATGTGGCGGATAGCAATAGAATCTCCCTGTGCTGTTTCAATAACAACCGGCCTCTTCTTGATAGCACCTACAGCAAGGATGGCAACCTGTGGCTGAGGAATAATTGGCGTTCCCATCAGGCTTCCGAATGTGCCAACATTGGTGAGGGTAAATGTTCCACCCTGGGTATCATCCGGCTTGAGCCTGTTGTTGCGGGCATTCTCTGCCATCCCGTTCACCTGCTTAGCCAATCCAACAAGGTTGAGCTGGTCGGCATTCCGGATCACCGGAACTATCAGGTTTCCATTTGGGAGAGCTGTTGCCATGCCGATATTAATATCCTTTTTGACAATGATCCTGTCACCATCAACACTGCTGTTGATAAGGGGATATTTTTTAATACATCTGACAATCGCTTCAATAAAAAGAGGGGTAAAAGTTATTTTGCTTCCTTCCTGTTTTTCAAACTGGCTCTTTACTTTATCGCGCCATAATACAAGATTGGTAACATCCGCCTCTGTAAAACTGGTTACATGGGGACTTGTATGTTTACTCCTGACCATATGGTCGGCGATCAATTTTCTCGTACGATCCATTTCAATGATCTCAACATTGCCAAGGGATGCCAAAGAACTTTCAGCACGCACGGAAGGTGCCTGAGTTGCTGCTGGTTGTTGAGCAACTGGTACCGATGCAGGAGCCTGGGCTGCTTGAGGCATTGTAACAGGAGGCTGTTCCGATTGTGCTGCAGGCTGATTACCAGAACGCTTTTCCTGCACAAATTGCAGGATATCTTTTTTTGTGACTCTTCCTTCATTTCCAGTACCCGCCATTGATTCCAACTCTACCATGGAAACGCCTTCACTGGCAGCAATATTCAGTACAAGAGGAGAATAGAATCTATTGCCTGCTGACTGAATTGTATGAGGTGTGGAGGAAGGTATCGTTTCAGAATAATCGGGAGTATAGGAGGCAGGGGCTGACACCTGCTCCGCTCGTTCCGTTTCATTGATAACAGGAGGATTGGATGGCGCAGCCACGGTGTCTTCTGCGTTTGTACGCACCCTTGCTATTACAGTTCCCACGGGAACCACATCATTAACATTGTATAATAATTCTTCAATAACACCTTCGGCAGTGCTTGGAACCTCACTGTCCACTTTGTCTGTTGCAATCTCCAGAAGGGTTTCGTCCTGGGTGATTTTATCGCCGGGATTTTTAAGCCATTTCAGGATAGTGGCTTCCATAATACTTTCTCCCATTTTTGGCATCAGAAGGTCAACAATCGCCATAAATATCTTATGATTTGTGGCCAAAGGTAAGGATTTGGCACTAATGTTAATGACTGTTAGTTTTTTAGATCTTCCCCTGATCTATAATGAATTTTCGGAGAAGGTTTAAGGCATTTGCCGCTGCCATTTCAATATTTCTTTTCCTGTCATAGCGGAAATGGAATTTCTGGGTGATGATCTCATTGGCGTCACCAACAGCTATCCATACAGTACCAACGGGTTTCACCTCGCTGCCTCCATCAGGACCCATGATCCCGGAAGTTGCCAGTGCAAAATCGGTCTTCATTGTTTCAAGAACCCCAACTACCATCTGCTTTACAGTTGCCTCGCTAACTGCACCATCCTTTTCAAGTGTTTCCACAGGAACATGAAGTATGCGTTTTTTAATATCATTAGCGTAGCTGATCACCGACCCTGTATAAAACCGGCTTGATCCAGGCATGGAAGTTATCAGGTGAGCAATATAACCTCCGGTACAACTTTCTGCAGTAGCAAGGGTTTTGCCTGCAGCAACCAATTGTCGGGCTACTACCTGCTCAAGAGATTCATCCTTGTTTGTTACCAATACATCAGATAGCTGCAACTGTAAATTATTGAATTGGTCATCCACCTCTTTTGTTAAAAGCTCGGCGTCATAACTGCTAGCACTCAACCGCAGCCTCACCATGCCATAATGTGGCAGGTATGCAAGTTTAATATGATCCGGTAAAGCCTGTTCAAATTCACTTATCCGTTCTGCAAGAAATGATTCTCCAATTCCTGAAGTAAGTAATGTTCTGTGCAATATAACAGGACGCTTAAATATTTTGATCAGTTCAGGTATTACTTCTTCCGTCATCAGTCCTTTCATTTCATGCGGCACCCCGGGAAGTGAAACAACAATGCAGTTGTTTTTTTCGAACCACATACCTGGCGCAGTTCCCCTGCTGTTATGTAGTACTTTACAGACATCAGGTACTTCTGCCTGCTTTGCATTTCTCTCTATCATTGGTCTTCCCAGAACATTTTCAAACAGGTGGGTAACATGCGCCAGTACCCGCTGATCAGTGATCATCTTCCCCCCAAAGAATTTGCATAGCAGGGGCTTGGTTATATCATCTGCCGTTGGACCCAGCCCTCCTGTTATTAAAATTATTTCAGCCGATCTCATTTCTGTTTCAAGAGTATTCCAGATAGCATCCCACTCATCGCCCACCGCTACTCTTCTTCTCACACTAATGCCTGCTTTATTGAGTTCCTGGGCCATCCAGGCACTGTTGGTATCAATTACTTGTCCGATCAGTAATTCATCCCCAATTGTTATAATGGTAGCGTTGATATTTTGCATTGTGCTTTATATGGTTTCAAAGTTAATTCCATTTAATGATGCTGCTGCATCCACAGGAAATACTAATTTCCCGCCATGCAAATAAACCTGTTCAAATACCTGCTTCTATTCGTGATGGTTCTGACAACTGCCATAGGATCAGTTTATTCACAACCATCCTCACTCGCGGCAGGGGCCAAAAAGTTTTCTGCCGATCCTCAACTTAAACACGCAACCTGGGCAATGGTTGTTGCAGATGCTTCCACAGGCAAAATAGTTTTTGATCATAATGGACAAGTGGGATTAATGCCTGCCAGTACCCTCAAGGTTTTGACAAGTGTATCCGCATTTGAAATGCTGGGTAAAACTTATCGTTATAAAACAGTATTCGGGTATAGTGGTACTATAGCGAACCAGTTGTTAGATGGTGATATGATCATCAGTGGCAGTGGCGATCCGAGTTTAGGAAGCTGGCGTTATGAACAAACTAAGCCAGCCCGCATACTGGATAATATCATTGCTGCTCTTAACCGTGATGGCATAAAAAAGATAAAGGGAAACATAATTACGGATACAACGGGATGGAATCATGAAGCCGTTCCTGATGGATGGATCTGGCAGGATCTCGCAAATTATTATGGTGCGGGTGCACATAAAATTAACTGGCATGAGAACCAGTTTGATATTTTTCTGCGCTCTCCAAACCAGGTAGGCGCTGCTGTTGAGATCGTTTCAACCTCTCCCGAACTGAAAGGGATACAATTAGTTTCCATGCTTCGTGCCGGAGCTAAGGGAAGCGGCGATAACGCATATGTTTATTTTATTCCAGGTACTTCCTCCGGTTTAATAAGGGGAACCATACCTGCAGGCGAGAACCGGTTCTCTATATCAGGTGCGCATCCATTGCCACCATTGCAATTGCATGAAGAACTGCATGCGGCATTGGATATGTCCTCAATAGAAGTTGAGAAAAATAATAATGGGGTACAAAAGGAAGAGCTTAAGGAATTATATATTCATCAATCACCGCCGCTTGACAGCCTGGTTTATTGGTTCATGCGGAAAAGTATAAATCTGTATGGGGAAGCCTTTGTGAAAACAATTGGATGGAAAAATAAAGGAGAGGCTTCTACCAGTGCAGGCGTTGATTTTATAAGATCATATTGGGAAAAGAAGGGAATTGAAGCTGATGCCATCAATATTGTTGATGGCAGTGGTCTCTCACCCCAGAACAGGATCACTGCCATGGCTTTGGTTCAAAGTCTGCAGTATGCCCGCAAAGCTTCCTGGTATTCGTCTTTTTATGAATCACTCCCTGTGTATAATGGCATGAAACTAAAAAGCGGTTCAATAAATGGTGCCAGGGCCTATGCAGGATACCATAAAGCATCAAACGGTAAAGAGTACACGATCTCCATCATGGTGAATAATTATTCCGGCAGCTCCGCTACGGTTGTAAAGAAAATGTTCCAGCTTTTGGATCAGTTAAAATAACCCTCGAGTTTTTCAAAGAGTTTCTTTGGCATGGTTGTTTTCTTCATGGTGCCGGCTTCCACGAAATATAATACGATCCTTCCAATGGTCAATAGTTTCTGATCATGGTTGAACACTTCATGATGAAACTCGATGCGGTGATCTTGCGGCAATTCCTTTAACGTTGTTCGAATGGTTAACAGATCATCATAATGGGCCGGCCTCAGGTATTTAATATGTAATTCAACCAGGGGCATGATGATCCCCATTTTTTCCATATCCTTATAGGTGAATCCGAGATGCCTTATACTTTCGGCACGTGCCACTTCAAAATACTGGGCATAATTACCATGGTACACCACATTCATCTGGTCTGTTTCTGCATACCTTACCCGAACCTGCGTTTCTGTTATGTACATATTCTATGATTATTTTCCCATCATACTGTCGATGCTTGCCTTGCCCGGACCACAAAGTAAAATGGATAGAAATCCGGTAAAGAATAGTGCCGACTTTTCTCCTTCATTGAAGTCATGATTATGTGCCATGAAAAATGCAACTCCCATTGCTATAACAAGTGGGATGGCTGCAAGCCTGGTGAAAAGTCCGGCGATCAGTAAGATGGAGCAAAAAACTTCAGCAAATATCACCAATAAGAGCGACGGTTGTGAACCTATATTGAATGGATCACTGAATTTGTATTGAAGGTTAGGATATTTGACAAGTTTCTGAAATCCGTGATTTACCAGCATCAGGCCTCCAAACGTAAGCCTCAGCAGAAACATCATGGTATGAAATGCCCAGTCCTGGTAATTAGTTGAAAGTAATTTCTTCATTAGATCCTTTTTCGCCAAAATTAATGGTTGGAGACAAAGAATTGTTAATCATTTCAATTATCCACAGTTGTTTGGAATGTTATTTGGTCACTATCAAAATAATTAAAATCTTTACTAGGTTTCCATTGACCTTTGAAAATTAAATCTAATACAAGTGAGAAGAGTCGTCACAACGATAGTCTGCTGTTCGCTACTTCAGATTGCCCAGGCACAGCAAACAAGTATTTTCACTGATCCCCAGGTGGGGCTCAAACAGGCAAAAGAATTTTATCAACGCGAGCAGTACAGTTTAGCATACCCGATTTTCAAAGAACTCAGTCAGCAGTTAAGACCTTCTGACAGAAGCGGCCAGGCTTTGAATTACCAGGATATTCGGTATTATACCATCGCATGCGGATTAATGCAGAATGAAAAGGGTGCGGTAGATCAGGCGGTTGAGTTTATTGATCTCGATGATAACCAGAGCCGGGTCGAAATGATGAGCTTCCATTTGGGAGAATATCATTTCAGGCAGAAGGATTATTACCAGGCTGTATCTTATTATGAAAAAACAACTGTTGAGCACCTTAGCAATAAAGAAGTTGCTGACCTGAAGTTTCACCAGGGTTATAGTTATTTCAACCTCCAGCGATTTGCAGAAGCAAAACCATTGCTGGATGCGGTACGCCAGATCCCTGATAATCCCAATTATGCGGCTGCCAATTATTACTATGGATTCATTGCTTTTCAGGATAAGCAGTATAGTGAGGCCCTGAAGTCATTCATGGTGGTGGAGAAAGACGAGGAGTACGGCCAGGTGGTTCCTTATTATATTGCAACCATCTACTATATCAATGGTGATCAGGAAAAGGCACTTACCTACGCAGAAGACAAACTGAAAACCAGGAGTGGATTATATGACACGGAATTAAGAAAATTGGTGGGTCATGGATGGTTCGAAAAAGGAGATTACCAGAAAGCATTGCCATACCTCGAAGCTTATGCGGCCAAGGCGCCCTCTCTAAGCAGGCAGGACCTCTATGAACTTTCCTATAGCTACTATCATACCGGTAAGTATGAAAAATCAATCGACGGATTCAAGCAGCTAAGTGGTAAAGAAGATTCTCTTGCACAAAATGCAATGTACCTTCTTGGTGATGCCTACTTGAAAACCGGTCAGAAGGCAAATGCACGGAATGCCTTTTTATTCTGTGCGCTGAACAGCAGTAATCCAACACAACAGGAAATTTCAAAATTCAATTATGGAAAGCTTTCCTATGAATTAGGATATCATGATATCGCACTTACTGAACTGCAGGATTTTATTCAACGCTACCCCGCTTCTGTTTATCAAAAGGAAGCAAGGGAAGTATTGATCGGTGTAATGACAAAAACAAGTAATTACAAAGACGCCATTGTAATGCTTGAAACCATTAAGAATCCTTCTGAACAGGTAAAGGCCTACTATCCACCAATACTCTATGGCAGGGCCACAGAGCTTATTAATGATGGTATGCTCAGCGAAGCGGAGGAGTTATTGGATAAAGCATTAAGTGCTCCTCAAAACCAGCAGGTCTTACCCCTGGTACAATTCTGGAAAGGAGAACTGGCCTTCAGGAGTGGAAGGTATGATGAGGCCATACGTTACTATCGCGAGTATCTTTCTTCCGGTACCGTTAATGGAGAAGTGAACCCGGCTAATGCAAATTATAACCTGGGATATGCTTACCTGAAAAAAGAAATGTATGCTCCGGCATTTACAGAATTTGAAAAGGTTGTAAAACTTCCTTCCGCCCGTTCAACGGCGGTTGAGCAGGATGCTTTCCTGCGTTCTGCCGATGCACAGTATATGCAGCGTAGTTATGGAAAAGCTGATGTTATGTATGACCAGGTGATAAGGATGGGCTGGGCCGCCAGCGATTATGCCAGTTTCCAGCGTGCAATGATTGCAGGTATCAAGAACAGTGCTGAAAAAATCAGGTTGCTCCAGCAAATGCAACGCAACTATGCTTCCTCATCTCTCGTGCCCGATGCAAATCTTGAGATCGCCAATACACTACTTTCCAATGAACAATTCCGGGAGGCTATTCCATACCTTAATGCAGTGCTTAAAGATTCAAGAAGTGAAGCGCTCAAGCCAGGTGCCTACCTGAAGGCAGGTATTGCGCATTATAATCTCGGTAATAATACTGAAGCACTTTCGCAGTACAATACCCTTCTGCAACAGTACCCAAATTCTTCTGAGGCAGAAGAAGCGCTCGACAATGCCCGCTCTATTTATGTGGAAGAGGGCAGGAGCGGAGAGTATGTAGATTTTGCCAAGAAGATGGGACGCGATATATCTGGTGCACAAGCCGATTCATTGGCTTATGCAGAAGCGGAAGTGCAGCTTAGCAATGGCAACTTCACGAATGCTTTACAGCGCTTTGAATCTTATCTCTCACGTTATCCGCAGGGTCGTTATTTCATAGAAGCCAATTATTATAAGGCGGAAATTCATCTTGGTAAAAAAGAATGGCCAAAAGCTGCCGAAGCTTACCAGGCAGTTGCCGACAGGGCGCCCAATCGCTTTGGTGAGAAATCGCTTCTGCAGGCAGCTAGGCTTAACTTTTTCGAATTGAAGAACTATGAAAAGGCAGCCACTTATTATACCAAACTCAAAGAGTTCGCCAGCTCCGAGGAGAACAAGCTGGAAGCCGCGCGTGGCTTGTTAAGAAGTCAATACCAATTGGAACAGTGGGTGGAGGCAACTGCCAATGCCAAGGAACTGCTTCTGATGAAAGGTGCCAATGCCGATGATAAACTTCTTTCCAATATGGTGCTGGGAAGATCAGCTCAAAAAGAAGGGCAATATGATCTTGCGATATCTTATTATAAGGCAGCTGCTGCAGGCAGTAAAGGTGCATTGAGTGCAGAGGCAAGATATGAGATCGCCAACAGCCAGTTTAGTCAGTCAAAATGGAAAGAAGCAGAGAAGAGTGCTTTTGAAGTAATCAATAAAAGCGGATCCTATGAATTATGGGTTACCAAAGCATACATCCTGCTGGGAGATATTTATATGAAGCAGCAGGATTATTTCAATGCCAAGGCCACCTTCCAGAGTGTTGTTGAGAATGCAGCCATTCCTGAACTGAAAGAAGAGGCGCAAAGAAAACTTAATGAAGCATCAGAGGCAGAACGCACCCAGTCAAAAGTTTCCGGTAATGATTGATCAAACAATTGAAATGGTAGCTATGAAAAGCAAAAGATATTTCAGGTATTCATTTGGATTAATATTTTTTATAGGTGCCTGTGGTATCACCCAGGCACAGGACACAAGTAAAAGGAAAACAATAGATATCACCTCCACGTATAAGCCAGTACTCAGAGATGCGGTAAAGCTGAATTTCCCGGCTGCATTGCCAAAGCTTGATACAAGCAGGCCCTTATTGAATTATGATATTCCAAGGCAACAGGTAAGGGTACCTTATCAACCCGGAACCCTCAAACCAATTGCACTTGAAACAGATTCTATGCTCGCATGGAAAGATAACCAGTACCTCAAGATAGGTGCCGGCAATTATCACCTTCCTTATTTACAGGGTGCTGCAAGCTTTGGTGACGGTAGCCGTGCATTCATGAGCGCCTATGCTGAATATTACAGTTCAAAAGGTAAACTGCCCTTCCAGAAAAACAACCTGGGTGATTTCCAGTTAAGAGGTTCGTATAAAGTGAGTGACGATCATGAACTTTCAGGAAAGCTTGGTTTTAAAGGCGAAGACTATTTTCTATATGGTTACCAGCCAACCACCCTTGAGTTTTCAAAATCAGATCTCAAACAAAGATTTCAAACCGTTGACGGTTATATAGGATTTCGCAATACCAACCCAACGGAATATGGGATCAGCTATTCTCCCACACTAACCTTCGATGCCTTCGCCGGTAAGAATGATGGCAATAAATCAACCGAGAATAATTTTGTATTCAACCTGCCGCTGCAAAAGACTTTCGGCAAAATGTTTGGCTTTAACCTTGGGTTCATGGCCGACCTCACACGCTATAAACCCGAATCAGGTGATGATATCAAGAACAACCTGATTACGGTTTCACCCGCATTGCTTTTGAAGACGCCTAATGTATATATCCATACAGGTATACTTCCTTCATGGGATAACAAGGAATTTACCATGTTACCCAATATTATGGCTGAGCTAACAACAAATGATCAGCGCTTTACACTCCAGGGAGGATGGATCGGCTATTTCAATAAAGGATCATACCAGCGTTTTGCCGGTATCAATCCATGGATCGCCCCACCGGATGAATTACTGAACCACCGGATACGTGAAGCATATGTAGGTTTCAAAGGGAACCTTGCCAGTGGTTTTACTTTCAATGCAAAGGCTGCTTATTCAGAACAGAAAAATGTAAATCTTTTTGTGAACGACCAGGTTGATGGAAAAACATTTTTAACCGTGTATTCCCCTTCAATGGAAGTATTACAGCTTCATGGCGAGTTGGGGTATCTGAGGGGAGAGGAATTCAGTTTCACCACGGGACTGACCTATAACAACTTCACTAAAATTGGAGGACAAACAAGGGCATGGGGATTGATACCCCTCGAGGTGAAAGCCGCCCTGCGGTGGAAAGTGCTGAAAGATCTCAGCTTTAAGGCCGACCTTTTTGCCTGGGATGGCCCTGCATACAGAACTAAGGAAGGCAATGCCCGCAAGGGGGATAAGGCCTTTGACCTTAATGCGGGACTCGATTTCAGGGTTTCAAAGAAGCTCAATCTCTGGCTCCAGACAAACAATATCTTCAACAATAATTACCAGCGCTGGAACCAGTATGAGGTCTTCGGCTTTAACCTGCTGGGAGGCGTCATATTCCGCTTTGGCCAGAATTAGTAACCTTAATTTTGCCAGTCAGCCTAAATATGGTTCTTTTGCGATGGTCAACCGATTGATAGATGGAGATATTAAATAGTTATTTATTCCAGCACAAAAGTGTGAGCATACCCGGACTGGGTACTCTCCATATGGAGCGTATACCCGCGCGTACTGATTTTGTGAACAGGCAACTGCTCCCTCCCGGATTTACCTTTCGCTTTGATAAATATTTTGATGCACCTGATAAGGATTTCTTTGGATACCTGGCTTCACGTAAACGTGTTGCAGATCATGAAGCAATGAAATGGTATAATGAGTTCGCATATGAACTTCGCACCAGGATAAGAAATCGCGAAAAGGCAGAGTGGCCTGGATTGGGATTTTTTCATACAGATGATGATGGTGAGATCTTTTTCGAAGCTGATCAGGCATTGGTGAGGCCATTGAAACCAGTTTCTGCTGTAAGGATCTTAAGGGAGAATACTGAGCACCAGATATTAGTAGGTGATGTGGAAAGAACCAATACTGAAATGCCTGAGCTCTTAACCGGTGTTCATGTAGAAAGAGAATCATGGTGGACATATGCCATCATCATAGCCGCAGTAGCACTTAGTATTTGTTTCTTCCAGTTTTTCAAAAATGGTTTTAACGCAGCTGCTGCCGGTAACCAAACTGTTGTGCCCGCGAAAAAGATGCCTGAACTGAGTCGTTAATTCTTCCCCGTATTATGCCTGTAATTCATTACCAAAATTGCCCGGTTTGCGGGGATGCAGCCATCCAGCCGGTGATGGAAGCAAAAGACCATACAGTGTCAGGAGAAATCTTTTCGATCTGGCAATGTAACAACTGCAAACTTCGCTTTACACAGGATGTTCCCGATGCAGGATCAATTGGTCCTTATTATCAATCGGAGAATTACATTTCACATTCTGATACAAAAAAAGGACTGGTGAATTCGGCCTATCACCTTGTTCGTCAATATACACTTAAGCAGAAGCGTAAGCTTGTACAGAATACCAGTGGAAAAAATACAGGCAGCATACTTGACCTTGGCGCAGGCACCGGGGCTTTTCTCAACGAGATGAAAGAGCATGGTTGGACAGTAACAGGGCTGGAACCTGATGCAGGTGCACGAAAGCATGCCCATGATCGCTATGGATTGAGTTTTGCTGATGCAGAGAATCTTTTTAAACTAAATGAAAAGAGCTTTGATATCATCAGCATGTGGCATGTGCTGGAACATGTGCATGACCTGCATGCTTATATCAATCAGATCCGCACGCTGCTGGTAGAAGGAGGATTATTTATCCTTGCATTGCCTAACTATACATCCGATGATGCGGCATATTACAGATCACACTGGGCTGCTTATGATGTTCCCCGGCATCTTTATCATTTTTCACCCCTTTCTGTAAGAACCTTGCTGGCACAGCATGGGCTGGAAATAAGATCGATGCATCCAATGTGGTTCGACAGTTTTTACATCAGCATGCTGAGCGAGCAATATAAAAAAGGGAAACAGGGATATATAAGCGCTTTTGTAGAAGGGATCAGATCCAATAAAAAAGCGCTTTCAAATACTGAAAGCGCAAGCTCCATTATATATTGTGCCTTCAAATAATTTACTGCAGCGTGATCTCAAATAACTTTGGCCATAGTTTACCTGTGATATAAATTTTGTTTGTGGCAGCATCATATGCAATGCCGTTCAGTACACCTTCCCCATTATTGTATTTATCTTCTTTTGCATTCTCCTTTGCATACTTTTCAAGAAGTCCTCCCATATCTGCCCTTCCCACCACCTGTCCGTTTGATGGATCAATTTTCAGGATATAATTCGATTGATATTTATTGGCATAAATGAATCCATTGATAAACTCAAGCTCATTTAAATTATTTACCGGGCCGTTATTATCATTTACACCCAGAATTTTTACAGTTGAAAAATCTGTTGGATTAAGATAATAAAGATTACTGCTGCCATCAGAAACAATAAGATTTGTACTGTCTGTTGTAATACCCCATCCCTCAGTTTTCAATGGGAACTCCTGGATTTTTTTCATGGTGGCGAGGTCATAAATAAAGCCCTTTTTGCTTGTCCAGGTAAGCTGGTATAGCTTATCTCCCAACACCGTTATACCTTCCCCAAAATACTGGTTCTCCAGGGGAACTTTGCTGGTAACCTTGCCCGATGGCAGGTCAACCTTACCCACCCACGATTTATAGTGTGAATACTCCGGACTTCCACCGGTTCCTTCATAAAGCTGGCCATTATGAACCATCAGACCCTGTGTGTAAGAGGTAGTATCATGGGGGTAAACATTCAGTACATTATATTGAATAGCAGCCGGGGCGGCTACATTACCAAAATTATTGTCACCCTGTGCTGTGTTTCCCTGGTCAACCGTGTTGCAGGCGAGGATCATAAAGGCGGAAAGGGCGATAAAAACTGTTTTCAGACTGGACTTCATGCTGATTTAATTAGGGTAAAAATACAATGCCTGGCTCTTGATATGACCAAACAAAATCAAAAATATTGTCAGAAGGCTTTGATTTATAAAGAAAAATATGTTGCTTTACCCTCTATTCTTTGCAATATCCTACCGAAAGCGCTGAAATCTACCCAATGAATTGCTGTTGATCCAGCTATGAATGGCCGTCCACCAAATGAAAATTTTAATGAGACGGATCATTGCAGTACTCTTTTCGCTTTTCGTACCCATTTTGATGAAGGCACAAAAAACCTGTCATCAATCTGGCTCAATTTCGTACACTCTCCATTCTGACGGAACCAATGCTGTTCCGGCAATCAGCAATACAATATATTCAGGCAATTCGCAGTCAATTAATGCAAACCGGGAGATCATCATTCCTGTAGTGGTGCATATTCTTACCAACAGCATCACCAGCATTTCCGATGAGCAGGTGTATTCACAGATTGAAGCATTGAACCGCGATTTTGGTGGCCGCAATGCCGACCTGGCTAATGTTCCCGAGCGCTTCAAAGGAGTAGTTGGGAAAAGCCTGATCCGTTTCGAACTCGCCAAAATTGACCCTGCAGGAAATCCAACATCAGGAATCGTTCGAAAGAAAACAAATATCTCCATGTTCAGTCTTGATGACCGTATCAAGTATAGCTCAAAGGGTGGTGATGATGCCTGGACAAAAGATCATTATCTCAATATTTGGGTAGGCAGTCTTTTAAATAGTGTATTGGGATATGCTAGTGTTCCGGGTGCACCGGCTTCTACTGATGGAGTTGTATTGAATGAAATGGTTTTTGGTACCATCAACAAACCGGGTAGTTATAATATGGGTCGCGTAGCCGTGCATGAGATCGGCCATTGGCTTGGACTTAAGCATATCTGGGGTGACGGATATTGCGGTGATGATGGTATTGATGATACACCTTCCCAGAAAAGTTATAACAGGGGTTGCCCTTCAGGAGTTGTTCAAACTTGTGGTAATGATGCAAAGGGAGATATGTACATGAACTTTATGGACCTGACAGATGATGCTTGTATGTTCATGTTCACGGAGGGACAAAAAAGAAAAATGCGCAGTCAGTTTGAAACAGGAGCACCACGCCAGGCACTATTATCTTCAGGTGCGCTCGGTGCGCCAGGAACTGTACTGGATGCTAACTGGAACGGTGCTTCAAAAGTTTCTGAGATTGCCGTGTCTGCTTTTAAAGTATATCCTGTTCCCGCTACAAGTGAGATCACTATTGATGTTTTATCAGGATCAAAAATTACCCAGCTCACTGTTTACAACATGATCGGACAGGCAATGCTGACTGTGCCGGTTAATAAGGCACGGGCTGTTGTTGATATTTCGGGATTACGCGCCGGACAATATATGATCAGGGCCGATCAGCCAGGAGCATCAATTGAAAGATTTGTTAAGTTATGATCTTTTAGAAGCGGTAGCCAATAGATATTCCCGACCTGATACCCGGTAACAATCCTTTATATTTTCCTGTTACTGTTTTGGTAGAACCATTCACATCAACTTCTATCTTCTTACCGATCAGGGGAATATCCTGCAGTACATCTTCAATATCAGCTTCTATCTCCGTTGCATCCTGTTCAGACCAATCACTTGATGTTATATCGCGGAAACTACTGTTTATTTTTCCACTGTTCAATTCCGGTCCAAGCAGGAACCAGTCGAGCACAAGTTTCTTTCCGATAATAAATTGAACGCCCAGTTGTGCACCCAGCCCTATTCCATTATAGTCCGAATTATAATCGAGTAAAACAGATTTTGGTCCAAGTGTTCCTTCCAGAACACCTTCTCCCTTGTGATTGAGATATTTTATAAATGGTTCAATATAGAATCCTTTCATGTTCTGCTTTTTGAGGTAGTACCTGTAACCTCCCATGATGGAAAATGTTTTTGAACCAACCTTGCTCACATCTTCATCAAAGGAAACATTACCTGTTTTATTGAATGGTACACCCACATAAAAGGTGAGTGATTTTCTTTCACTATATACATATTCACCACCCAGCGATACTTTACCAAACATGATTGCTGCTGGCGCTATTTTGATGGCATAGGTGCGCAGGGGAGGGCAGGGTACCCGCGTAACCTCCTGTGAGTAGGAAGAAACAGTTATCATGATCATCAGGGAGAGGAAAAGAATTTTTTTCATATGCTGACTATTATGCCCAATAAAAAAGGTTCCATAAAAATATGGAACCTTTTTTCAATGCATATAAATTGTTTACAGGTGGATAGCTTCACCATAAGCAACCTCAATGGCATCTTTGATGCTTTCACTGATGGTTGGGTGAGGATGGATACTATTCAACACCTCATGATATGTAGTCTCCAGTTTACGCGCCACAACAGTTTCAGCAATGAGTTCGGTTACATTATAACCGATCATGTGTGTGCCCAGCCATTCGCCGTACTTGGCATCGAAGATCACTTTTACAAAACCTTCTGTTGCTCCGGCAGCAGATGCTTTTCCTGATGCACTCAATGGAAACTTACCAACCTTGATCTCATAGCCGGCTTCTTTTGCAGCCTTCTCCGTGAAACCAACGGAAGCGATCTCAGGTGTACAATATGTACAGCCCGGCACATTTCCATAATCCAGTGCTTCCGGTTGATGGTTGTATTTTTTCTCATTGTATCCAATGCTCTCAACACAGATGATGCCTTCCTTGGAAGCTACGTGCGCAAGCGCCTGACCAGGAACACAATCCCCAATGGCATAAATACCCTGAACACTTGTCTGGTAGAATTTATCAACTACTATACGACCCTTGTCTGTTTTAATACCAGTTTCTTCCAGTCCGATTCCTTCAATATTAGCAGACACACCAACTGCACTCAGAACAACATCTGCTTCAAGCGTGATCTCGCCAGTTGCTGTCTTCACCTTTGCTTTAACGCCATTGCCAGAGCTGTCGAGACTTTCAACAGATGCATTGGTCATGATCTCAATGCCCTGCTTCTTGTATTGCTTTTCCAGTTCTTTAGAGATGTCATCATCTTCAACAGGAACTACACGTGGCATGAACTCAACGATGGTAACCTTAGTACCCATGCTGTTATAGAAATAAGCGAACTCAACACCAATGGCACCACTTCCAACAACGATCATGCTTTTTGGCTGGGTTGGCAATGACATCGCTTCACGGTAACCAATAACTTTCTTTCCATCCTGCTTAAGGTTGGGAAGCTCACGGCTACGGCCACCCGTAGCGATGATGATGTACTTTCCTTCTACAGTTTCCTTATTGCCATCTGCTTTCGTTACTTCAACTTTTCCTTTCCCTTTCACCTTTCCAAAACCCATGATCACGTCGATCTTATTCTTCTTCATCAGGAACTGAACTCCCTTACTCATTTTATCGGCAACACCTCTGCTGCGCTTTATAACAGCTTCAAAATTGTGGGTTCCTGTGGCTTCTATACCATAGTCCTTTGCGTGCTTCACATATTCCATAACCTGGGCACTCTTCAGGAGTGCTTTGGTTGGGATACATCCCCAGTTAAGACAAACGCCACCCAGGCTTTCCTTTTCTATAATAGCTGTTTTAAAACCCAGCTGGGATGCACGGATAGCAGCCACATACCCACCCGGGCCGCTACCTATGACGATAACATCGTATGCCATATTGAATTATTTAGTTATTTATTGATTTGAGTATTTGCGAATCTACTTTACCGACCTCAATTGGCCAAACCTCAACGGCTGCTGGCATCATTCATACGGATCCTGCGACCCTTGTAAGTTTTGCCATCAAGTGCTTTTATCATCTTGTTGGCAGATGACTTATCGATCTCGATCCAGCTGTTCATTTCCTTCATATCGATCCTTCCAAGTGATTCTTTTTTGATCTCACTCAGGTCGAGGATGTATTGCAGGAAGCTTGCTTTATAGAAACCATCTTTCGTGCCAAGGTTAACAAAGAGCTTGGTATAATTTCCTGTTCCGGCAAACTCACGGCCACGTGTATCCCGTGTACGGGCCTGGTCGCGGCCAGCACCATCACGCATTGGAGAAACCCTTGTTCTCTTATCATCGCGGAGGTTCAGGTCTTCCGCATTATCATAATATTTCAGGAAGCGGTCAAACTCCATCGCGGCAACACGCTTAAGGATATCTTCCTTGCTGATGTCAGCGAATTTTTCTTCCAGCATGGGAACATAGGTCTCATAATTGCCATGACTGATATCGGTCTGCAACAATTTATCCATGAAATAGAAAAACTGCTTGCGACAAACATCCTTACCCGTTGGTATTTCCATTTTATGGAATGGTGCCTGGATAAGTCGCTCTATCTGTCGGAGGCGGAATGTTTCACGGCTATGTATGATCGACATACAAACGCCTGTCTTACCTGCTCTTCCTGTACGGCCACTTCTGTGGGTATAAACTTCCATATCATCTGGAAGCTCAAAGTTGATGACATGGGTTATACCCTGTACATCAATACCTCTTGCGGCAACATCAGTAGCAATCAGTAACTGGAGGGTCTTATCACGAAACTGTCCCATTACCTTATCACGCTGCGCCTGGGTAAGGTCACCATGCAATGCATCAATATCATAACCTTCCCTGGTAAGCTTCTCGGCAATATCCTGTGCATCCAGCTTGGTACGGGTGAAGATGATGCCATACATGCCCGGATTGAAATCGATAAGTCTTTTCAGTGCGTCATAACGGTGCTGGGCACTCACAACAAAATACTGATGGTCAATGTCCTTGTTACCGGTGTTCACTTTTCCAACCTGTACTTCTTTCGGATCCTTCATGTACTTTTTGCTCACCTTTTTAATTTCGGTAGGCATTGTTGCACTGAATAACCAGGTGCTCTCACGCAGGGGCGTGTTCTTCAGGATGAATTCAATATCATCCTGGAAACCCATGTTCAGCATCTCATCCGCTTCATCAAGAACAACATATTTGATCTGGTCCAGGTTGATCGCTTTGCGTTCTATTAGGTCGATCAGACGGCCTGGTGTAGCCACCACTATCTGAACGCCACGCTTGATTTCGCGGATCTGTCCGCCAATAGGTGTGCCTCCATAAACAGCTACCAGGTTAATGCCTGTCATATGCTTTTTAAAGGACTCCATCTCGTTCACGATCTGCATGCAGAGTTCGCGGGTGGGACAAACGATCAGGGCCTGTGGATATTTGTCGGTAGCCTTTATCAGTTGTAATAGGGGAAGTCCGAAGGCCGCCGTTTTACCGGTGCCGGTTTGGGCCAGACCGATAAAATCGGTTGTGCCGCTCAATAATACAGGAATTGCTTTCTCTTGTATGGTAGTAGGGTTAATGTATCCAAGTGCTGAAGTAGCTTTTACCAATCGCTCATCAAGACCTAACCCTTCGAATGTAATCATATATCAAAATTTGCGCAAAGGTAGGATAATAAACTCAGTACATTTGCACCCTATGAAACTAGATATTCTGGCAATAGGTGTACACCCCGATGATGTGGAGCTCGGATGCTCCGGAACCATCATCAATGAAATAAAAAATGGAAAGAAAGTGGGGATACTCGACCTCACCCAGGGTGAACTTGGAACCCGGGGAACAATCGAAACCCGATATGCAGAAGCAGCCGCGGCTGCAGGTATAATGGGTATCCATGTTCGGGAGAACCTCAAAATGAGGGATGGCTTTTTTACAAATGATGAAGCACACCAGATGCAACTGATCCGCGCCATCCGAACTTACCAACCAGATATAGTATTGGCAAATTCACTGGAAGACCGTCATCCTGATCATGGCAGGGCGGGAAAGCTGATAGCCGATTCCTGTTTTCTTGCCGGACTGGTAAAGATTGAAACCGTTGATCCGAATGGTAAGCCCCAGGAACGGTGGAGGCCCAAAAACATCTTCCATTATATCCAGGACCGCCTCCAGGAACCACATTTTTTAGTGGATATCAGCGATGTCTTTGAACAGCGGATGCAGGCTATTGAAGCCTATACCACACAGTTCTATAATCCTGACATGGAGAATGAAGGTCTCCAGACCTATATCTCAACTCCCGATTTCAGGGATAGCGTGGTGGCGAGGGCAAGGATGCTGGGGAAAAGAATAGGGGTGAAATATGCGGAAGGGTTCAGGACACAAAAGACATTGGGAATCAGCAAGTTAGATGCTATTATCCAGAATGAAACCTAGTGTCCGTTTACCATAATACTGTCATAAATTAATCAAAACAGGGTTTTCTGCCACCATTGCCCTTAATTTCGCATCTTAATATCCAACAAGAACTCATTTTAGTCTAATGGTTACTCCAAAATTCTCCAATTCCGCTCAGTCATTTCATGCGGAGTTAAAAAAGCGTATCAACAATTATTTCGAAGAAAGAGGTAAGTCCACTACCGGAAACATGACGCTCTATACCAAGGCCATCATATTACTGATTGCTTTCGTATTCGTATATGTTCACCTTGTGTTCTTCACCCCTGTGATATGGCTTGCCGTACTTGAGTGTGTGGCACTTGGTGGAATCGTTGCCGCTATCGGATTCAACGTTATGCATGATGGAGCCCATGGAAGCTTCAGTAAGTATAAGTGGATCAACAGGCTCGCAGCGCTCTCTCTCAATATCCTCGGAGGTAATCACTTTATGTGGAATGTGAAACACAATGTTATTCACCATGCCTATACCAATGTGGATGGAATTGATGACGATATCAATATCCAGCCCTGGATGAGAATGAGCACTACCCAAAAGAAATATTCATTTCATAAGTACCAGCACCTTTATTTCTGGTTGCTTTATTCCCTGCTCTACATCCTTTGGATATTTTTGCTTGACTATACCAAGTATTTCCGCAGCAAGATCGGCAGTATGCCCCTTAAGAAAATGAAAGTTGCCGACCATATTACTTTCTGGTCGTTCAAGGTTGTTAACCTCGCACTCTATGTAGGTATACCTATTTATATGGTTGGGTTCCAGACCTGGCTGGTTGGATTCCTTATTTTCTCAACACTTGCAGGTTTCATCATCAGTATAGTATTCCAGTTGGCACATACCGTTGAGCATACTGCGTTTCCAATGCCGGATGCTGAAACCGGAAGACTTGAAGATGAGTGGGCTGTTCACCAGTTGAAAACAACTGCCAACTTTGCTACTAACAACAAAGTGGTTAACTGGCTGGTGGGTGGACTCAATTTCCAGGTTGAACACCATCTTTTCCCTAAGATCTCTCACGTGCATTATCCTGCTATAAGTAAGATCATTCGCAATACCTGCATTGAATATGGTATTCCTTATATAGAATATCCAAAAACACGCTATGCCATCGCATCGCATGTATCTTTCCTGAAGCAAATGGGTAGGGCCTAGTAAGGAGAAGGCTTACTTCATTCACATGTCTTACATTTGGTGCTCAATTTGAGCCTTATGTCGAATGTTAAAGTAGGCCTGGTACAGATGAGTTGTACCGCCAATAAAGATGAGAATTTATCAAAAGCCATCAGCGGAATAAGGGATGCGGCCTCAAAGGGTGCGCAGATCATTTGCCTGCAGGAACTTTTCACCTCTCTCTACTTCTGTGATGTAGAGGATTATGAAAATTTCAAACTGGCAGAACCCATCCCTGGTCCCTCAACCGAATCTCTCAGTTCTGTTGCAAAGGAACTGGGCGTGGTAATAATCGCCTCCCTCTTTGAAAAAAGAACACAGGGGATCTATCACAATACAACAGCGGTATTGGATGCAGATGGTTCTTACCTGGGGAAATATCGAAAGATGCATATCCCCGATGATCCTTCTTATTACGAGAAATTTTATTTCACTCCAGGTGATCTTGGCTATAAAGTTTTCAAAACAAAATTTGCCACATTTGGCGTCCTGATCTGCTGGGATCAATGGTATCCTGAAGCAGCGCGTATCACTGCCCTGATGGGTGCTGAGATCCTTTTCTATCCAACGGCCATCGGTTGGGCCACCTCACAGGAAGAGGCCACCAATACAGAACAATATAATGCCTGGCAAACAATACAGAGAAGTCATGCTGTTGCCAATGGCATACATGTAGTGAGTGTAAACCGCGTAGGATTTGAACAGGAAGGCGCGATGAAATTCTGGGGAGGATCATTCATTGCCAATCCATTCGGTACCATTCTTTATAAAGCCTCGCATGAGCAGGAAGAAGTGCATGTAATGGAACTGGACCTCGGCAAAACAGACCAGTATCGCACACATTGGCCATTCCTGCGCGACCGTCGGATAGATTCTTACCAACCCATCACTAAAAGATTTATCGATGAAAACTGATCCGTATAAAGGTCTGCAGCAACCTGCCCCAGGCGATGCAGGATATTATTTCCCTGCTGAGTTCGATCCCCATGTTGCTACCTGGCTGAGCTGGCCACATAAGGAAGCATCCTGGCCTGGAAAGATCAATACCATCTTCCCCTATTATGCGCAATTCGTAAAGGAACTGACAAAAAGTGAGCGGGTATGCATCAACGTTAATAACGAAAAAATGCAGGCCTTCGCTGTTTCTCATCTGCAGCAGGCAGGTGTTGATTTAGATAAGGTCGAGTTTTTTATGCATCCTACCAATGATGCATGGTGCCGTGATCATGGTCCCGCTTTCCTCATTAATCCAACTGCCGATATAAAGAAAGTGATCGTTGACTGGAATTACAATGCATGGGGAGGGAAATATCCTCCTTATGATCTTGATGATATTATTCCAACCCTGATTGCAAGGCATTATGATATACCGGTTTATTATCCGGGTATTATCATGGAGGGAGGCTCGGTAGATTTCAATGGTAAGGGAACGCTGATAACATCAACAGCCTGTTTGCTTAATCCAAACCGGAACCCTGAATTAAAACAGGAAGAGATTGAAGAATACCTTGTGAAGTATTACGGTGTGGAACAGGTGCTATGGGTGGATGATGGTATTGTTGGAGATGACACCGACGGACATATTGATGATACGGTACGTTTTGTGAATGAAGACACCGTACTGGCAGTGGTGGAAGAAAATAAAGCTGATGAAAATTATGAGTTGTTACAAAAGAACCTTAAGCAACTCAATTCAATGCGACTTCTCAATGGCAAGCAGCTGAATATTGTTGAACTGCCTATGCCCGACCTCGTTATATACGATGACCAACGCCTTCCTGCCTCTTATGCAAACTTCTATATAGCCAATAACTCCGTGATCGTACCAACCTTCCGTTCGCCAAAAGATGAGAAGGCCATCAGCATCATAGCCGGTTGCTTTCCCGATAGGGAAGTAGTTGGTATTGATTCAACAGAGATCATCTGGGGACTTGGTTCTTTCCACTGTTTAAGTCAGCAGGAACCATTGATCTGAAAGAAAAGATGATCAGCAGATTTGCTGATCATCTTTATTTATTACTTCTTCTTCAGTGTAATAGTTTTAACGCGATTATTGGTGGGAGATACATTATCCCTGTAAGTAGCCACTACCATTGTATCAGCCAGTGTACTCACTTTCATGGCAACATCTCTCTTAGTGCCATCGAGGTAAAGACTGTCGGTGGTTTCATTGAATGACCATGTTCCCTTATCAAATCCAAAAACTGTTGAATCACATCCCGCAGTTGAATTGTCTTTGAGATCAAAACTCATCCCGGTATAAAGATGAATGGTTGCAGCATTGATACAATCTTTCATGATAGAGCTGTCCTGCTCAGGATTCACCGTGCTCTTGGTTGTTAGCGACTGGATCTTCCACACTTTTGAGGAAAGGATTTTTTCATCCGGACTCAGGTTGTCGTTATCATCTTTATTACAGGCAATAAGAAGTAAGCCGCCCGCAAAGGCAGATAATGTCAGTAAGGTTTTCATTATAATTTTTTTGTGATTTAAAGATTCACCGCGGCTTGCAGAAATTGACAGCGGCTATATCTTAACCGTTGCATGCTTTTTTTCGCTCCCTGAAATGAGGGTATGGATTTATTGTTTAAGCAGTCACGATTGGCCACATAATAAACTACTAAACAGAAGAAAAAATTCTGTCAATATATTTCTTTAATCCCGCTATGGACGAACCTTTTGCGCGATAGTCCGTTTATTAATTCAATACCCCACCAAGCTCTTAACCTGGAAATTTTAGTTGCACCCGGAGAACTGTTTTAATTAAAAAAATTTATCAAAAAGAATTGTATGAAAAAGATTTTTCTTTCCATGATGGTCACTGCCATGTCATTATTTTCTGTGAATCTTGCTATGGCCCAATCAGGTGATGTTGTTGACATCGCAATCGGAAGTGCTGATCATAGCACATTGGTTGCGGCAGTGAAGGCAGCTGATCTTGTTGGTACTTTAAAAGGCGCGGGTCCATTCACAGTATTTGCTCCAACCAATGCAGCTTTTGCCAAATTACCAAATGGTACAGTGGAAGGGCTTCTTAAGCCTGAAAGCAAAGCAACCCTTACGAAGATCCTTACCTATCATGTTGTTGCAGGCAATGTAGATGCAGCCGCTGTGATCAAGGCTATTGAGAAGGGTGGTGGTAAAGCATCTCTTACAACTGTAAGTGGTGGAAAGCTGGTGGCTTCACTGGATGGCGGTAAAGTAAAGCTTACCGACGAAACAGGTGCAGTTGCTTATGTAACAGCTGCTGATATCAAAGGAACAAATGGCGTGATCCATGTAGTAGATGGTGTTGTATTACCAAAGTAATTAATCCATTATTTCTCTTTTTCTATAAGGATAAATAATTCTGCGTCTTTTCTCGGATCAATGGAGTTGTAACAAGGCTCCATTGATTTTTTTTTGAATTCAGCTGAGAACAACTCTTCATATTCAGCTTTGCTTCCACCAAATGGTGGTCCTCCCACAAATTCACGATTAAATAATACACCGGCGATCTTACCCCCGGGTTTCAGAAGCCGGTGCATGGTTCTCACATAATCTTTCCTTCTATATAGGGGGAGTGCACAAAAGAAGGTCTGTTCAAGAATGAGATCATAGCTTCCCACCAGTTCAAAAAAATCACCGGTAATTATTGTTAATCTCTTGCCTTCCTCTTCCCTGAATTTTTCGCGCAATCGATCAGTCAGCAGTGGTGATATATCTATGGCTGTAATATTCCGGAACCCTTTTTCCAGGAGATAGCCCACTTCATAAGCATTGCCACAGCCGGGTACAAGGATCTTTATATCGCGGTCATGCAGTTGATCGATATAAGCCTTCATTGGTTCTGTTACCTTACCCGTATCCCATCCTGTTTCTGCATTGCGGTAACGGGCATCCCAGAAATCAGCATCCAGCCTGCTCATCTTATCATCGTTTTCATTCATGCCAGCACATTTTAAATTGAAGCTAACCACAGTGGCTTAGGAATTAGTGCAATTACACGATTTTTTTAAAATTTCCTGCTAACAGTTGTTAGTTGAATACTGTTTTCGGTTATTTTTGCTCCACTTTAATCAGGCATATGCATTTCCAGTTAAGCGAAGAACATTTGATGATCCAGCAGGCGGCACGTGATTTTGCACGGAATGAATGTTTGCCGGGGGTGATAGAAAGAGATGATAATCAGAAGTTTCCGCGTGAACAGGTAATGAAGCTTGCTGATCTGGGTTTTATGGGCATGATGGTAGATCCGAAGTATGGCGGCTCAGGAATGGATACCATCAGCTATGTGCTTGCTATGGAGGAGATCAGTAAGATCGATGCCAGTGTGAGTGTATGCATGAGCGTTAATAACAGCCTGGTTTGCTGGGGACTTGAAGCATACGGATCAGAAGAGCAGAAGCAGCAATACCTCACACCGCTGGCACAGGGGAAGAAGGATGGTGAACTCTATATTGGGGCATTCCTGCTCAGTGAGCCGGAAGCAGGCAGCGATGCTACCTCGCAGCGCACTACTGCTGAAGACAAGGGCGATCATTACCTGCTGAACGGTACAAAAAACTGGATCACCAATGGTTCTTCGGCATCCGTTTACCTCGTGATAGCCCAAACAGATGTTAACCAGGGTTCGCATGGAATAAACGCCTTTATTGTTGAGAAGAACTGGCCCGGCGTTTCAGTGGGTGCCAAAGAAAATAAAATGGGAATCAGGGGTAGTGATACACATAGTATCTCTTTCACCGATGTGAAAGTACCTAAGGAGAACAGGATAGGGGCGGATGGATTTGGATTTAAGTTTGCGATGAAAACGCTTGCCGGTGGCAGGATCGGCATTGCCGCACAAGCCCTGGGTATTGCAAGTGGTGCCTATGAACTTTCACTGGCATATTCAAAACAGCGCAAGGCTTTTGGCAAAGAGATCATGCATCACCAGGCCATCCAGTTCAAGCTTGCAGATATGGCTACTAAAGTTGAGTCTGCCCGGTTGCTATGCCTCAAAGCAGCCTGGGAGAAAGACAATAATATCGATTACACCATTAGTGGCAGCATGGCAAAAGTGTTTGCTTCAGAAGCAGCCATGTGGATCTCAACCGAGGCCGTTCAGGTACATGGAGGATATGGTTATGTAAAAGAATATCATGTTGAGCGACTGATGCGCGATGCCAAGATCACCCAGATCTATGAAGGAACTTCAGAAGTGCAGCGCATTGTTATCAGTCGATCCATCTTAAAATAAGTTTTTGGTTTTGCTTGCTTGACAGCCTCTCCGAAAGGGGAGGTTTTTTTATTTCTGTTTGAAAATTTCATTTTATATTAGTTTCAGAACAAGTAGCAAGAAGGGATTTCTCAATCCTGTTTAAGTTTTAAGGCCTGATAGATTGTTTTATTAAACAAATCTAAAAATCAGGGAATATGAAGAAGCTAATCTATGCGTGCTTTACGTTTTGTTCTATCATTTTTTTTACTAACTGTAATCCACCGCTGAACACGGGCGATACAAGCCAGAACTCACTCGACTGGAAAGGTTCCTATAGCGGCATGGTACCCTGTGCCGATTGTGAAGGTATACTTACCAGGATAACTTTAGGTGATAACAATACCTATACATTACAGACCCGCTATTTAGGTAAGAGCGAAGATGTTATTAGTTCTACCGGAAGTTTTGAATGGAATAAAGAAGGCAATCAGATCAAGCTTAAGAATATAAAGGAAGGCACTGCACCTATTTATTATAAGGTGGGAGAGAACCAGCTTACACAATTGGATCTGCAGGGTAATGCCATCACCGGGCAGAATGCCTCCATGTATGTATTTGCAAAGGAAGGAGGCAACAGCCTCAATAAATACTGGAAATTAATAGAAGTGAATGGGAATGCAGTTACTGCTTCGGGTAGTGGTAAACGTGAGCCACATATGTTACTCCATACAGCTGATAACAGGGTAACCGGCAGCGGTGGTTGTAATAGCTTCACAGGATCATTTAATATGGCTGCAAATGATCGCCTTTCCTTTTCAGGCATAGCGTCTACCAAAATGTTTTGTAACGATGCACAGCAAACGGAAGACCTGATGTTCAAAGCGCTTCAGAATACTGACAGCTATTATTTGAGTGGCGATACATTACAACTTATAAGGGCAAGAATGGCTCCGCTGGCAAAATTTGTTGCTGTCTATCTGAGATAAAATGCATTAATGTATTTTCCTCATAAACCGCTCTAACTCGCCGTTATCAATTAATACTGGACCATGTCCAAAACAAAGTATTTTAGGATTCAGTGCAAATAATTTTTTGATCGATGAAATATTTCTCTTCTTATCGGTTGTAAAAATTGCTGGAGGGTGATGAAGTCCCGGCACGGTAGTTACTAAATTCATATTTACAAGCGTGTCGCCTACAATCAATACTCTATCCTTTTCCCGGTAAAACGAAATATGCCCTCTTGAATGGCCCGGGGTTTCAATAACGGTAAAGCTGCCAACAGTATCACCTTCCTTCAGGATCTTTGAAACCTTAAGCCCTCCGCCCGCCCAGTATTTTCGCTGAAATCTTGCTATAAGATGTTTTTTATTGGGATACTCATCTGTAACATTTCCGGATTCCGCATTTTCCTTTTCAGGTTCAGATGTCCAGAGCGGGATATTCAAAGTGTTACATACAACACTGCTGCTTCCCTGGTGATCAGCATGTGCATGTGTTAAAGCATGTTTTGTAATTTTTTTTCCTTTCAGCGCTCTAAATATGTTATTGGCGGAGCTTCTGATACCAGCATCTATAAGTATATCATCTATAACATAACAATTGATACTGTTTCTTGGTAGCAAAGGGATCTGGAAAACATTTTCAGCTATTAGTTTCATTTTTCTTGTTGTTGACACAAAAATGAATCATAACTATTCCGCGCTGTTTGATAAATGTTAAGAAATTTCTTTCCTTATCCTGCTCAGCGATTCAGGTGTTATTCCCAGGTAAGATGCAACATGGATCAACGGCGTTCTTTTGACAATTTTTTCAGGCGAAGTTTTTAAAAATTCGATATACTTTTCTTTAGCCGGTACAGATTGAAGTTTTAAGAGCCGGTCTGTAAGGCAGAGAACATTTTGTTCAGCCAGTATCCTTCCTATTTTTTGCCAGCCCGGAACCAGTTCGTACAGGCTCTGCATATCTTTATAGTTGATGGAAAATGTTTCGCTGTTTTCCAGGCATTGAATATTCTCGTAAGATCTTGTTTGATAGAGAAAGCTTGAATAGGACGACACAAAACCATTATCGCTTGATAAGTAGGTCGTAACTTCCTTTCCCTCATTTAAGTGGAAGATTCTTACCAAACCGGTTTCAACAAAATGTATCTGGTTCGAAATCTGTCCCTGCCGTAGTATGAATTCTTTCGACTTAAAACTATTGTGAGCAAATTTTGATTCGATAATTTCAACGTCGGCCTCTGATAATGTACAGTAGGTATTGATCTGGTTCACTAAGTTTTCAATGCTCATTTTGCGAAAGGTTTTGTTCCTATCTATTTTCTCCATGTATAAAAATATTTGAACTCCTGCTTTCTATTTGTAAAAATTTCCTGCACCCCAAAAACCAACTATTGGAAAAACCTCCTGCGCCAGTTTTCATACCTCCCGCGCATCAATTTCTACCTCCCGCGAATTTTATTTGGATCCTATAAATCATCTCCGTATTGTTGTTATGTAAAATCCTATCATTACCTCATCAAAGCCTAAGGCCCTTATAGATCAAAGCGAATTGCCCTTATGCACCAAACCCCGTCAGAGTGCCTTGAGAGTGCCTAGAGAGTGCCTAGATACTCCTTAAAAACCCTGCAAAAACCCTATAAAAACCCCTTAGAAACTACGGTGGGAGTATTGTAAACTGTCACGAATAGCACCCCCCGTCTGGCACGAATGACCTGTTTTTACTGATTTTTCATCTCTTTTTTCCAGTTCCACCGCGGTAAGCTGTCACGAATGACCTTCTTCTCCACGGGATTTCGGCCTAAATTGCACCATGTCTGTGAACCTGGCCAACTTTAAAAATATCCAAGAACGCTGCCAGCAATCCAATGCCACCCTGGTAGCCGTTAGTAAGATCAAACCAATTGCTGATATCCTCGCCCTGTATTCAGCCTCCCAAAGAGATTTTGGTGAAAACTATGTGCAGGAACTGGTAGATAAACAATCCCGTCTCCCCGCCGATATCAGCTGGCATTTTATCGGCCACCTGCAGTCCAATAAGGTTAAATATATCGCCCCCTTTGTGCACCTGATTCATGGGGTCGACAGCCTCAAACTGCTGAAGGAAATTAGTCGCCAGGGCCAGAAGAACAGCCGCGTCATCAACTGCCTGCTCCAGGTTTTCATCGCCACCGAAGAAACCAAATTCGGACTCGATGAATCAGAATTGGAAGAGATCATCCAGGCCGTCCACAATGATCCAGCGGCATTCAGCCATGTCCAAATCCGTGGACTCATGGGCATGGGCTCTTTCAGCGATGACCTCACCCTCGTTCGGAATGAGTTTAAAAAGCTGAAAGCATTATTCGATAGCAAGAAAGAAAGCATCCCCGCACAGCCATGGGATATTCTCTCCATGGGCATGAGCGGTGATTACACCATAGCATTGGAAGAGGGCAGTACTATGATCAGGGTGGGCAGCCTCTTATTCGGGGCGCGTTTATGAGCCCGAACTGTTGCAGGGAAAGTTTTTGAAAAGGTAGTAAATTCGCCATTCCAAAGGATTCAACAGTATGAGCGAACACAAAAAGGAAGAAGAGAAAAGCCTCAATTTTATAGAAGAGATTATAGAAGCCGACCTGGCAGCAGGAAAATATGATCATATCGTAACCCGTTTCCCCCCCGAGCCTAACGGTTACCTGCATATAGGACATGCGTCCAGTATCTGTCTCAATTTCGGACTAACAAGAAAATACCCTGGTTATACCAATCTTCGTTTTGATGATACCAACCCGGTTACGGAAGAAACCGAATATGTTGAGAGTATCAAGGATGATATCCGCTGGCTTGGATTTACCTGGAAGAATGAATTATATGCATCTGATTATTTTGGCAAGCTCTATGATTTTGCCATAGTCCTGATCAACAAGGGACTTGCATATGTAGATGACTCCACATCAGAGCAGATAGCATCGCTGAAGGGTACCCCTACAGAACCCGGCGTTAATAGTCCCTACCGCGATCGCAGCCGCGAAGAGAACCTCGACCTTTTCATGCGCATGAAGAACGGTGAGTTCCCCGATGGTAGTAGAACATTAAGGGCTAAGGTAGATATGGCGCATCCAAATATGATCATGCGCGATCCGATCTTATACCGTATTAAACATGCCCATCACCATCGCACCGGCGATGAATGGTGTATTTACCCGATGTATGATTTCGCACATGGACAAAGTGATTCTATTGAAGCAATCACCCATTCACTTTGTACAATGGAATTCATTCCGCACCGTGAACTCTATGACTGGCTGATCAATAAACTGGAGATATTCCCTTCACATCAATATGAGTTTGCACGCCGTAACCTCAACTACACGGTTACCAGTAAACGAAAATTGCTGCAGCTTGTAAATGATAAACATGTAACCGGATGGGATGACCCACGAATGCCTACCATCACTGGTTTGAGAAGAAGAGGATATACGCCGGAAAGTATTGTGGATTTCTGTGACCGCATAGGAATTGCCAAGCGGGAGAACCTGATCGATGTATCGCTGCTTGAATTCTGTATCAGGGAACATCTTAATAAAATTTCGCACAGGCGGATGGTGGTGTTTGATCCGCTTAAAGTTATCATCACGAATTATCCTGAAGGCCAGGTGGAGATGCTGAAGAGCGAGGACAATCCCGAAGCTGAAAAAATTGAGTACCGCGATCTTCCTTTTAGTAGGGAGCTTTATATTGAAGCGGACGACTTTATGGAAGTGGCGCCGAAAAAATATTTCAGGCTTGCACCCGGACAAATGGTGCGGCTGAAGAGTGCATATATCATCAAATGCGATGAGGTCATTAAAGATGAAAGCGGTAAGATCACCGCATTGCATTGCAGTTATATTCCTGAAAGCAAGAGTGGTGAAGACAGTTCCGGCATCAATGTAAAGGGAACCCTGCACTGGGTTAGTATAGCCCATGCCGTTACTGCCGAAGTAAGATTGTATGACAGGCTATTCAGGGTGGAGGATCCTTCCAGCGAGGAGGGCGATTTCAAGGATTATATCAATCCCGATTCATTGAAAGTAGTGGAAACGGTATTTGCCGAACCATCTTTGATGAAATCAGGATTTGATGACAGGTACCAGTTTTTACGTAAAGGATATTTCTGCCTCGATAAAGATTCCAATGAGGAGAAATTAATTTTCAACCGGACTGTCACCCTCAAAGACGCCTGGGCTAAAGAGCAGAAGAAAAATTAAGCATTATCATTCCAATCCCATAACACCACTAACCAATCATCCGTTTGGTCGTGGTGTTTATGGATGGTCCTGAATCCCACTCTTTCATGGGCTCTTATAGATCTTGTATTGTTGACAGATATCTCTGTGATCACAAAATCATAGGATGGTGAGAACAAACGCTTATGCATGTTGTAGAGTCCATCAAAGACGCCCTGGCCGCGGTAGTTGCTATGTACACAAACCTGTCCCATTACATAGTAACTGTATGAACTCAGCGGTTTGTCTTTATATTCCAATGTATCGAACTGGCTGAACATGGGTTCCAGCATGGGGATCAACTCTCTCGCACCAACAGGCATCACCAATGCATAGCCGATAACTTCATTTTGGTCAGCAGCAATCACTGAGGGGCATAGATCATGCATCGCCTTGAGCGTGTCAAAGTCATGTTTGATAGTAAGAAATCCCTCCCGGCTTTTCACCTCAGCAGGAAGATTATCCTTTAAATTATTTTCCTGCAAAGCCAGAATACCTTTCAGCTCATCAATAGTTGAAACTGACCTGTAGGTTATCATTTTCAGAATGCTTTCTTTGATGCCGCGGCAGGTTTCATTTTAGCGTGCTGGCTGGCATAATCTACCACGAGATAGCAGAATGCTTTTACGCCTACATCAAGCTGGCTGTCATCAATGGCAAATTCAGGAGTATGATGGCCTGGTGCTTTGGCAGGATCCATTCCTTTGGGCATACCACCGAGGTTAAAGAAAAGGGCTGGAGCTTTTTCGCCAAAGAAGGAGAAGTCTTCAGCGCCTGTTGTCCAGGGCTGCGTGCTGACATTGGCAACACCTGCAGCTTTTGCAAATGATGGCGCCATCAGGCTGGTAAGTGTTGAGTCGTTTGATGTAACCAGTGTTTTGGTATCGATCGTTACTTCTGCAACTGCACCAGAAGCCTCCGCAATGCGTTGTGCAGTATTTTTAATGCGCTGGTGCACATCTTTCTGCATATTGCCATCAAGGGTCCGAATAGTGCCTTCCAGTATTGCTTCTTCCGGAATGATATTATTTCTTACACCGCTATGAAACTTGCCGACGGTAATTACCACGGGTCCTTTGATTATGTTTGACTGTCGGCTCACAATTGTTTGTAGTCCATTGATGATCTGGGTTCCTACAACTATCGGATCTATGCTTCCCCATGGGGCTGAGCCATGCGCCTGCTTTCCCTTGATGCGGATTGTAAACCAATCGGATGATGCCATGAATGGTCCGGGCTTGTATTTAATGGTACCGCTTTCGGTAGTAGAATTAATATGCAGTCCGAAGATGGCATCCACCCGTGGATTGTCCATCACACCTTCCTTTACCATCAGGGGTGCACCACCTTCCTCATCACCGGGAGGACCTTCTTCAGCAGGTTGAAAGATGAATTTGACTGTTCCTTTCAGGTCTTTTTTCATCGACGCCAAAACTTCGGCTGTTCCCATCAGGATGGCAACATGACTATCATGCCCACAGGCATGCATAACCGGAACAGTACCTCCCAGGTATTCAGCTTTTACTGTCGATTTGAAAGGTATATCAACACGCTCCTCCACTGGTAACGCATCCATATCGGCTCTCAGCGCTACAACCGGCCCTGGCTTATCACCTTTGAGCAGGGCAACCACGCCGGTTTTGGCAACATTGGTCTGCACTTCCAGTCCAAGCTTGCGAAGATGCGCGGCAACATATTCCATCGTTTTAGTTTCCCTGTTACTTAACTCGGGATTTTGATGGATATGCCGCCGCCACTCAATCACACTGGGGAGAATAGCTTTTGCTTTCGATTCAATGAATGGATTGGTAGCGGTTTGGGCCAATGCCATGCCATGGAAACTGGCGAGCAGCACCAACGTATAGACCAGACGATATAGCATATAAGAATGATTGTAGCAGGAAATTAACTAAAATCTAGCGATGCTCACCATAAACACTTCGGAGTTCATCTGCAATTTCTCCCAGGGTGCATTTATTTTCAACGGCCTCAATTACAACAGGCATAATATTCTCATCACTCGATGCCCTGTCGTTAAGGGTTTGAAGCACCCGGTCGATGATGGCGGGATCACGCCGGTTGCGGAGCGATGCCAGCTTCGCCGTTTGTACCTGCCTCAATGAGTCATCTATGCGGAACACGGGGATCTTCGCTTCATTGTTAACCTGGAACCTGTTAACACCCACAATGATCTTTTCTTCGCGCTCTATCTGGCGCTGGTAATCGAATGCACTTCTTGCTATCTCATCCTGTATAAAACCGGCTTCAATAGCACTTACACTTCCTCCCATGCCATCAATACGCGCCATGAGTGCCAGAGCATGCTCTTCTATTTCTGCGGTGAGTGATTCTATAAAATAAGATCCTGCCAGGGGATCAACGGTATCTGCAACGCCACTTTCAAAAGCCACGATCTGCTGTGTGCGCAGTGCGATCCTTGCGGCTTCTTCAGTTGGGAGACCAAGTGCCTCATCATAACCATTGGTATGCAGTGATTGCGTGCCTCCTAAAACAGCAGCAAGCGTTTGTACGGTAACCCGACTGATATTATTCAGGGGCTGTTGTGCTGTGAGGGTGCTTCCTCCTGTTTGGGTATGAAAGCGGAGCATCATGGCCTTGGGATCCGTGGCACCTAACGACTTCATGATCTTCGCCCACATGCGCCTGGCAGCCCTGAATTTGGCTACTTCTTCAAAGAGGTTGTTATGGGCGTTAAAGAAGAAGGATAGCCTTCGGCCAAATTGATTGATATCCAATCCACGATCCAGCGCGGCCTGCACATAGGCCTTACCGTTACTAAGGGTGAAAGCAACTTCCTGCACCGCCGTTGACCCGGCTTCCCTGATATGATAACCTGATATGCTTATCGTATTCCATTTGGGAAGTTCGGCACCGCACCATTCAAAGATGTCGGTGATAATGCGCATGGAAGGTTTGGGCGGATAGATATAAGTACCACGGGCAGCATACTCTTTGAGGATATCATTCTGAATGGTACCGGTTAGTTTTTTGAGGTCGGCTCCCTGTTGTTTTGCAAGCGCCACATATAGACTAAGCAGTATATATCCCGTGGCATTGATGGTCATGGAAGTACTAACCTCTTCGAGTTTTATGCCTTTGAATAGTTCCTGCATATCCTCGATGCTGTCAATGGCCACACCAACTTTTCCTACTTCCCCTTCTGCAAGTTCATGATCACTGTCGTATCCGATCTGCGTGGGAAGGTCAAATGCAACACTAAGTCCGGTAACGCCCTGCGACAGTAAATAATGATATCGCTTATTGCTTTCTTCTGCGGTGCTGAAGCCGGCATACTGCCGCATGGTCCATGGCTTGCCCCGATACATATCTGGCTGCACCCCGCGGGTAAAAGGAAATTCACCCGGGTCTTCCTGCGAATCGAATGATGCGGGAAGGTTCTCCTTTTTATAAAGTCGCTTGATCTCTATACCACTGTCGGTAAAACATTTTTTCTCAGACATGACAATCGTTTTGCAATGAACCCGGCGATCAGTTCATTAGTTTTCGGGCCTCATAGCTGAGGGCTTCCTGTACCATGGTATGCATGGAGCCCTGGGGCTGATTCATGATGAACTCAACGATCTTTTTGTTCATTTCTATTCCAGAAATATCTTCCGGTAATATGGTGGCTACCTGGTTGATGATATGGATGTTTTGTTCTTTCAGGTTGCGGATGGCTTCCCAGGCTTCGGGACTAACATAGATCTGCTGTGATAGATTATAGTCAAACTCCTGCTTAATGGCAGCAGTGAGCAGTTGCTGCATATCTCTTTTGCCGAGGGAGGGTTCATTGTTCCGGCTGATAACACTTGGGAGCGATATCCTTTCTGCCAGTATCACCAGTCTTTCATAAGCTTGCAAACGGAGTTGCTTTGAATGAATGTTTTCATTTTCCGCGCCCCCGGTGGCTACAGGAAGACTCTCCTTTTTATCCTTATTGTAATAATAGTAATAAAGTCCGCCGATAAGGCCAAGAAGTCCGGCTGCTACTAAGATCATGGTAGTTGTATCCATTCTGGTAAGATTAGGTCAGCAAATTTAACGGCTACTGATTCTTAACAAATTTTTTTATTGAGCTGGCCTCCATATTTAGCTCAGTCTCCCTATCGCTGAACCCTTTTGGTGGGGAATTGTTATTTTTGTATAAATCAGGAATCAATGGAAACTACTATATCTGCTCCCGTTCAATTAACTGAAACCGCTATTGCCGAGGTACGCCGGTTGATCCAGGAACCTGGATTTGACAGCACACAGCTCCTGCGCTTCGGTGTAAAGGGTGGAGGATGCTCCGGATTGAGCTATGTTCTCGGCTTCGATACACCCACTGCAGATGATGAGCATTTTGAAATTGAGGGTATCTCCTGCATCATGAATAAATCACATGGTATCTATCTCGCAGGAATGCAAATAGACTGGCAGGATGGACTCAATAGCAGAGGGTTCACCTTCACCAATCCCAATGCAAGCAAAACCTGCGGTTGCGGAACTTCCTTTGCTGTTTAATTTACCAGTATCGCTTTCGTGTATTGTTTACCGTTGATATCAACAACTATATAGTATTGCCCGCTAATGAGGCCGGCTGGTTTCTGCATGGTTATCCTGCGTCCATTTACCATAGGTGATGAATTTGTCTGGATAATTCTTCCGGAAATATCCGTCAGTGCTATAGATACTTTATCTGTGCTATTATAACTGCCTAATTCGATATAATAGGTGCTTTCAAAAACAGGATTGGGATATACCTTCAGGAACTGCGTATTGGGCTGATTGAAATTGATTGGCACAAAAGCTGAATAACCAACCTGCCCATCTTTCTCTATCCATTTGAGTCTGTAATAGCTCTTCCCTGATAACGGTTGCGGATCAATGGCAACATATTTATTCCCGTTACCATTTCCCTTTGATGGAATGTTTGCAACTGTTTCATAACTGCGGTTATCAACTGACCTTTCCAGCAGGAAGTGATCTATATTTTCTTCTCTTTCCGTATCCCAGTTTGCAATCACTTTATCTCCTGATTGTCTTGCAGTGAATGATCCAAGGAATAGGGGAAGGGCAGAAAAATCTGTTTCTGAGATTATTTCAATTCCGGAGATCTTGGCATTGTTTTCCAACCGCTCCAGCGTAATGGTCATAAAACCATCGGTTACTGTAATGCCGTTATATTCAACCGTGTCGGCCAGTAATCGGCCACCACGTCTGGCTACTATATCATAATTCAGTAAAGCCGCCTGGCCATTTTCCAGATTCACATTAAAGATGCGCTGTCCTGGATTCTGGAAGGTGAATATCTCGGCAAAATGTAGTCTTACTTTATAGATGCCATTTATCACCGGCACGTTATAACTGAAGTTTCCCCATCGCTCAGATTGGTATAGCAAATCATTGAGCGTGTTATTGATAGGTTGACTTACTGAATAGGTGCTGCCACCGGCAGTAAAGAACTGGTCGGCCAACCAATTCTGTCCGTTAAAATTAATGGCCCCGCCACCGCTGTTGATCCTGGTAACCCTGATCAGGTTCACGATAATATCATAGCTGGTGGCATTTCCATCTTCATCTGTTGCAACTACCGTGAGTACACTATAACCAGCCTGTGAAGCTGCAAAGGAGAGGTTGAGTTTTTTATCTGCGATGCTGGCTGATGTTACAAGGGCGGGATTAGAGTTATTAGCAAGTGAGAGGCTAATATTTGAAGGGCCTTTATCATCTGCAAAAAGATTAGCGATATCAATTGATCTTCCGCCAGTATTAATTTCAATATCCTGGATAGGTAGAGGATTCACTACGATCGGGGCTCTCGATTCAAGAATGTTCAGGTAATCCCATGCCGCGGAGAATGAATTGGGAGCCGTGCCTTTGCTGGCGATGATACCCACCGCTACCGCCTGCGGACCCTGTAGGGTAGCAAGTAAATTTCCCTGGAGCTGAACCGGACTACCGATATCCTGCAATTCATCATTGATATCGGTTATATATTTCGGTTGTACTGAACCGGTAGCCGGATCAACATCTATATAAATATAAATGCCTGATGCGGAAAGAATATTCGCTACTGGGTATACCTGCTCCGTAACAACACCATTATTCTCCATTCTTACCACGAAACCCGGGTTGCCATTATTGGCAGCCAGTGCTATCATGATATAATTATCCTGGTCACCATTTCCGATATAGATGCCATGTGTCTGGTTTTGTAATTGTTGTAAAGGAAGTCCGCCAAAGAATGGTGAAACAAGACTTGTCTGTATAGTAAATCGTGGGGTTGAAGAATTGATATTCACTCCAAACTGGAATGCATATTCCTGGTTATTGGTAAGAGCAGAACCACTGGAAGCAGGCAAGCTTGCCAGGCCAACTGCTCCGCCCATGATCAAGCCTGAATTTTCAGCTTCATAAGCATTGTCGGGGTCTGTATTTCCATTTGACATGAGTCCCGTGAAACCAAGACCAAATAGTCCCGTCCCCGGATCGGCATTCAGGAAAGGATAGATGACCGGTAAGTTTTTCGTAGTTCCATTTGATGCATCGAGGTGGAAAACATCCGTGATATCGGGTATACCGTCACTGTCATCATCCGGGTCGATCTTGTCTGATAATTTATCTCCATCAAAATCTGCCGGCTTACTCGATACCAGGCATCGGTTTGACTGGTTGAGTGTTTCATCTCCATTGCTATATCCATCGGCATCATCATCAATGGTGAAACTGTTGGGGTCGCCGGTGCAACTGATAGATGCAAGATATGTTTCCATAGAGGTCAGTTCATTACCTCCGCCCTGGCTTCCGTTACCTGAGGCAATATAAATGGATGCATTATATACCAATGCCTGTGTGCCATGTCTTCCTGTTATCAGGTTTTCTTTTTGCTCCCAGGTATTGGTTATGGGATCAAGCACTTCGGTTTCGTTATGCGCAAGGCTCTGCTGGCTTTCTCCACCTATCACCCATACACGATTATCCAGTACAACAGTGCTGGTACCTGCCCTTGGTGTGGGAAGGTTTGCGGAAGCAGGGAGGGTTGACCATGTATTGGTTGCAATATCAAATACGTCAACAGTAGGTTCTGTATTTCCAAAAAGGGTTCCATCAAAATTTGTTCTTCTTCCACCTGCGGCAAAGATTTTACCATTTGTAACAGCAGCCTGGAAGTGATCCCTTGCATGCGGCGCATCGGGTAAGCTGGTCCACTGTAATGTTGCCGGATCAAATACATCCAGCCAGTTTACCCAACCGTTAGTATGGCCATTGGTGATTCCTCCTACTATATAAATTCTATCATTGTAAACAACGGCTCCTGTTGATCCACGTCTTCTGTTAGCTGGAATCGCATTTTGCAGCACTGACCAGCTGTTTGTTTCGGAATCAAAAACATAAATATCCGCTACTGGTGTTTCAGTAGGGAAGCCTCCTGTAAACGCGCCGATGATATAGATCTTTTTTTGGTAGGCCACTGCCTGGAAATGGTTTATCTCAATATTTCCCGGCAATGCTGCAGCGGTTGTCCATGTACTTGTTTGCGGATCATAAACATTCACGGGCCTGCTGCCTCTGCCGCCAATTAGATAAAATTTGTCGGATACTTCTGTGAAAGCACATTCATGTCGCGCCACAGGTACTGATGCGTCAGCGCTGACCACTGGCTGCCATGTGTCTAAGTTTTCTGCCGGCTCAAAAATGAAAATATTGTTGGCAATGAAGTCTGCCACCCAGATGGTGCCATCAAAAATTTCATTATTACCCTGGGCGGTAACATCAAGGGGGATCTGACCAAAATTTGACGCGAGGATCTCTTTTTTGGTGACCTGGGTTCCCGCTGCATTCAATTGCATTCTCCAGAGAATTCCATCAAATGAAACTGCCAGCAGATCACCAGCCATCTGGCCACCAAAAGCATTGGTGGATGTATATTCTTTCATCCCGTTGGTGGATGCGGTAAAGGTGGTTAATGCACCATCATTTACACCGGGGTTTCTATAATCACCTTCCACCGGATTGGCCATTGAGAGGGGCAGGGGAGGCCAGTCGGCGGTTGGCGACAGACTAAAATTGGCAGTGCCTGTTATGTTATCAAACCAGTATAGTCCGGCCCCTGAGGGGTTAGCCCTCACAGGGTTTGGATGACCTCCATAAATGGGGGCAAGGCCCTGCGCCGAAACAAGGTGCAGGTTATCCAGGTTATTGACCTGTGCGTCAGATACCCCCGGACCACTTGAACCCGGTTCTCCCGGCACATAATTATTGGTGACTGATGTTGTGAGCGGATTCCCGGATGCACCTTCATTTTGCGGATAGCCACCCCATCCAAGGTTGGGACCATTATCAATGGTATACATCCTGCCTGCTTTTCCCAGGGTTCTTGTGATTACAAGGTCATATGGATTTCTATAACCGGGTGAATAGATCTGTACCGGTCCATCGGGAACAAGCCTTGCCTGGTTGAGTCCATCATTCCCCCCGAAAGGGTCATTGATATCCATTGTGGGTGATGAACCCGGGAGGGCTGCATTATAATCGGGATTGGCAATATCAGCGCGGGCGGGATCATTTAAGGTTGGCAGGTCATATTTATATTTTGTATTGCCTGATCCGCGGGTAGGTAATGATTCGATCAGATCAAGGTCAATGGAAATGATCGCGGCCGATAAAGTATACTCTGTTATAAAAGCAAAATTGGTAGATGGCGATCCTGCATTCGTATTGCCACCCATTGCGAGGTATAGTGTATTAGTGGCTGCATCAAGCTCCATTCCATTATTGGAATGGTTCTCCTCCGAGCGCGGCAATCCTCTTACCAGATCAGTTTTATCCCAACTGCTGCCATTCCAGGTCAGTTTTGATACTATACCCGAATTCGTATCAAGGTTAACATCGCCGGTAGTTGTTCCACCACCTATTCTTGGGTCACTTGAACTCACATAGATTATTGGATTGGCAGCCGTGCCGGCAATAAGTATTCCTGTGATCTGCCGGTTACTGGTGGTAGGTGCCGCTGAGCCGTTATCATTACGGTTAGGCAGTTGCTGAACCAGGGTGATCACTTCCTTTGCAGTGACAGTATAATTTCCCGGAGAGGTTTTCTGGATCGTGAAAATATAGATAAGGCCAAATTGATTGGCCACATAGAGTCGGCCATCAGGTCCAAACTGTAATGTGGTTGGGTTTATGAAATCATCTCCCACGCCGGAGAGTGTACTCGTGTTGAATACCACCTGTGCCCTTGAATCATTGGACTTAAACAATAATAACGAGAGTAAGAGGCAAAAAATTCCTGTATACTTTTTAAGTATCACATATCTGTTCATAACCCATTTTCGGATTGGTGAATAATTCTGCTTAAACAAAAGCCTGGATGGGTTATCCGTAGAGGAATTGAATAGAAAATCGATCAGATATGTTCGTTAGAAAGGGTAATGCAATATATAAAAAAAATGCAATCCTTTTCAGGGATTGCATCTTTTTTAATCTGTTAAACGGTGTTTATGATTTTGCCACAACAGGCTTAACAAGTTTACTGTCTTTTACTTCATCAATTTCGTGAGACTCACCCAGTGGTTTTGATTTTGCAAAATCCATGAGTACCGGGGTCGCTACAAATATGGTTGAATAAGCACCTGTGATAACACCGATCAACATGGCGAAGGCAAATCCTTTTGTTACTTCACCACCTACCAGGAACAATATCAGCAGGGTAAGGAATACCGTTACTGAAGTCATGATAGTTCTGCTCAATGTATCGTTGATGGATTTGTTGATGATGGTTGCTTTGCTTGCGCCTTTCATCAGGTGACTGTTTTCACGGATCCTGTCAAATACGATAACGGTATCATTCATGGAGAAACCAATTACCGTCAGGATCGCCGCAATGAAGTGCTGATCTATTTCCAGTGGGAATGGAACAACATTTTTCAGGTAAGAGAAAACGATTAGTGTCACCAATGTATCGTGCAGCAAGGCGAAGATGGTACCGATTGAGAATCTCCAGTCGCGGAAACGGATGAAGATATACAATGAGATCACCAGCAGTGACCAGAATGTAGCCCACTTGGCACCTGTCTTCAGGTCATCAGAAATGGTAGCATCCACTTTCTTTGATCCAAGCATATGCTTTGTATCAAAATCCTCTGCAGAGATACCTGCGGGAAGGAAAGGTTTCAATCCCTCAAATAATTTACCCTGCACTTCATCATCCACTTCCACGCCTGATTTTTCGATCAGGTAATCAGTAGTGATATCAAGTTGATTGTTACTACCGTAAGTTTTGATGATAGGCGATTTACCGAAGGTTTGATCAAGCGCATTCCTGATCTCTTCAATAGGAGCGGGCTTATCGAATTTCACGATATAACTACGTCCGCCGCTGAATTCAACACCCTGGTTAAAGCCGTTGAAGAAAGTTCCGATACCCAGCAACAGTATCACAGCAGAAAGCATATAAGCATACTTGCGATACTTGATGAAATCGTACTTCGCGTTCTTGAAAATGTTGCGGCTTACAGAAGTGAAATAGTTAAAGTGACGCTTCTTGTTGGTCCAGAAATCAGTAACCATGCGGCTCAGCAGGATACCGGTAAAGAGGCTCAACAAGAGACCGAGTATTTGAGTGGTAGCGAATCCAAGAACAGGACCGAGACCAAAATAGAATAATATAATCGCAGTAAGTAAACTGGTGATGTGACCATCCATAACAGGTGCAAGTGATCGGCTGTAACCATCGTTAACTGCCTGCTGGTAGGTTTTACCACGGTTGAGTTCATCTTTGATCCTTTCAAAGATCACGACGTTTGTATCAACCGCCATACCGATGGTAAGTACAAGACCCGCAATACCTGCTGCAGTAAGGGTTGCATTGAGTGCACTTAATACACCGAGTGTAAACAGGAGGTTGAGGGATAATGCTATATTGGCAACCCATCCCGCTGTATTATAATATATCAGCATGAGGATGAAGATCACTGCAAATGAGATCAGGAATGCAAGGGTACCGCCCTTGATGGCTTCATTACCCAGTGTTGGTCCAACCACCTGCTCCTGAACAATTTTAGCCGGAGCATCCAGCTTACCACTTTTCAGGATATTGGAAAGATCCTGTCCTTCCTGAACAGAGAAAGATCCTGATATCTGTGAGTTACCACCACTGATGGGTTCGTTCACATTAGGGGCAGAATAAACGATATCATCAAGCACGATGGCGATGGCCCTTCCAACGTTATCGCCGGTCATTTTAGCCCAGATCTTCTCACCCTGCTTGTTCATGGTCATATTAACCGTAACCTGGTTGGTAACGGGATTAAAATCCTGGTAAGCATCAGTGATATACTCACCTTCAAGTTTAGCCTTATCAGTTCCCGGAACTTTTTTGATTGCATAAAGGGGAACAAAATCAAGTACTTTACCATCCTTATCTTTTTCAGCCATTCCATACAGGAATTTCACATCGCCGGGCATATTGCCAAGCACTGCCGGATTGTTGAGATAAGATGATACAAGCGAAGTATCTTTTGTTGGAACATAACCAAGGTTGGGAGCATATTCCGGACGACCATCCTTATTAGCATCCTGAGGAGGAATGAACTGAATGACGCTTAAAAGCGGGTTTGCATTTTGAGTAGCAAGAGGTGTTTGACCAACTGTTTTACTTGTATCAGACCCTTTAAGAACATCGGCAAGTGATTTGTTGGCAGTATCGGCAGGCGTCTTAGCTGATGTTGTGTCAACAGGAGATGGCGTTGGCTGGGGGGCTGCAACAGTATCACCCTTAAGTACAACCGCTAATGCCTTATCAGAAGCTTCGAGACTTCTGTCGAGTTCACCAATTGTATATACTTCGTAGAACTGGAGGTTGGCAGTAGACTGCAGATATTTACGAACCCTTTCAGGATCGCTGGCACCGGCAAGTTCAACTGTAATGATACCTTTATTTTCGTCTAAACTGATATTTGGCTGGGCAACTCCGAATTTGTCGATACGCTTTGTCAATACATCATAGGTCTGCTTCATCGCTGCATTTGCCTGCTCGCGGATATAGCTCACAACAGACTCATCACTGGCATCAACTTTCAATTTGTTGCGGGTGCTGTTGGCAAACAACGGAGCCATTTTAACGCCGGCGTTCACATCTTTGAAAGACTGTGCAAACAGGGTTATGTAATCAGCATCAGAGTTCACTTTTCTTCTTGTAGCTTCATCAACGGCCTTCTTCAGGTTGGGGTCATTGGGATTATTACTCAGCCCTTTGATCAGACCATCCAAAGCAACGTCCATGGTTACGTTGATACCGCCCTGAAGGTCGAGTCCCAACAACAACTCATTCTCTTTTGCCTTCTGATAGGTATGTCCCCACCAGGTGATCTTCTGATCGCGTGTACTGTCCTGTAATCTGCTAACCCGGGCCTTCTTTATTTCGTCCAGGGTATCCTGGTACAATAACTGCATGTCTTTGTTACCGGCATACTTTTGTTCGGGTGTAGGGTAGGACTTCACATACCGCATTGCCTTTTCTTCAATCGACTTCTCGTGTTTGTTGACAAACCAGGTGAAGGAAAGCTGGTATAAAGAAATCATAATTAGGATAGCAGCAAAAATGCTTACCAGACTTCTCATCGCAATACTTGTTTCGTTTTATGTTATTTTTTAAAGAGTGGCAAATATAGGATTTACGATTAAATATTGACAGGATGGTTTGTGAATTGTAGGAAATGGCCGCAATCCTTATGCCATCTGCATTACGGCCGGGAGGAGGGGGATTTGGGAGACCATGAAAACCAGGCTGGTATTATATATAAGAACAATATGTTCTATGCTGCCGGAAGGAGTGTTGTAGAGCTATGGTCGGAAATTTGCTAACATTGCGATGAAAACCACAAAAAATGCCCACTAAATATATTCCAGGGATCATTGTTCTGCTTTTCTTGTCAGCGCTCACCGGCTGCCTCAAGCAGGATGATGACACCAAAACGGGTCCAAGGGCACAAATCGCCATTATCAATGCCTCGTTGGATAGCGAACCCCTTTTCCTGCTGGTGGATGGCGCCAAGGTAAATGAGGAAGGTGTGGCCTTTGGCGAGGTGAGCGGAACTGCAGGGAATGCTTATATCCCCCTTCGTCCCGGGGTTCGGAATACGAGCTGGATGATGGGAACCGGCCCGGCATTGGAAGAAAAGCTATTCCCCTGGGAACCGGGAGCCTACTATACCATGATCCAGTTTGATACGGCTGTAAACAAACAGGCGCCAACAATCCTCTTCAAGGATGTACTAAATATAAATGACAGTGTTGGAAGGGCAAGGTTTTTCAATACAGTTGCCGGAAATGATTCGCTAAGCCTGGTAGCGGTAAGAACAAGGGATACCGTGCGGATCGCCAGCAGGCAGCCCTTCATCGCAAATGTTTCTTCTGTGACCACCAATTTTGCCAGTACCCTTCGTGCCGGTGGATGGCGGCTCGATTTGTTGAATAAAGACAGCGTAGTCATCTACACCAATGAAATTCTCATTGAAGAAAATACGGTCTATTCTTTTATTGCCACAGGAGAAACAGGAGGGGTGGGCGAAAAGGCTCCGTCTCTTTTACAGGTGGTTCACCGTAAATGATTATTTTTACTGGTTGTCAAGCAAACGTTTAAAAAACCAACCAATTTTTACAAAGAAATGTCATTATCATCGCGATTGCAGCGTTTCGCCGAACCCGAAACATTGCGTATGGCCAAAATGGGCCGTGAATTAAGAGCCAAAGGATTTGATGTGATCGACCTTAGTTTGGGAGAGCCTGATTTCGATACTCCCGAACATATTAAGGAAGCCACCAAGAAAGCAGTGGCAGAAAACTGGAGCCATTATCCCCCCGTGGCTGGATATCCTGAGTTGAGAGAAGCTATCTGCACTAAATTAAAGAGGGATAATAATCTCGATTATAAACCGGAAAATATCCTGGTATCTACAGGTGCAAAACAAAGCATCGCGAACCTGATCATGGCACTTGTAGACACTGGTGATGAGGTAGTGATCCCTACACCTTATTGGGTATCCTATTCAGAGATCGTGAAGATGTCAGAAGGCGTTCCCGTTATGATCCGCACCACGGCTGAATCAGGTTATAAGGTAACACCTGAGCAGGTTGAGGCTGCCATTACTCCCAAGACCAAACTATTCATGTTCTCTTCGCCCTGTAATCCAACAGGAGCAGTTTATACAAAGGAAGAGTTAGAAGGACTGGCAGGGGTATTCAAAAATCATCCGGATGTTTATATCATGAGTGATGAGATCTATGAATACATAAACTATGTAGGCAAACATGAAAGCATTGCGCAGTTTGATGAAATAAAAGACAGGGTGGTGATCATCAACGGACTCAGCAAAGGTTTTGCGATGACGGGATACAGGCTTGGTTATATTGCCGGCGCTCCTGACATAGTAAAGGCCTGTGAAAAGATACAGGGGCAGATCACCAGCGGTGCAAATGCTGTTACACAAAGGGCTGCCATTACCGCATTAACATCAGACCTTTCTTCCAGCAAGGCAATGGTGAAAGAATTTGAGCAAAGAAGAAATGTGATCCTCGAATTATTGAAAGATATTCCGGGTGTTTGTTGCTATGAGCCCGATGGAGCTTTCTATGTGTTTCCTGATGTGTCATCCTATTTTGGAAAATCTGATGGAACAACCACAGTGAATAATTCGGATGAGCTTTGCTTTTATATTCTGGAGAAAGCTCATGTTACCACGGTAACAGGAAAAGCTTTTGGCGAGGATAAATGTATCCGGATTGCTTATACAAATAGTCTCCCCAAGATCAGGGAGGGGATGCAACGAATTAAAGATGCACTTTCACAATTGAAATGATAGATTATAAAAAGCTGCTCTCCGGGGCAGCTTTTTATTTTTTAGATGCTGCTAGTAGGAGTAGCTCATCGTGAAGCAGGAGTACCTGGGGTATTACCAGTTGCGCATCATCATTGATGATAACGTGATCGCATAAACGCATTTTGATCGTTTCACTGATCTGGTTATTCATTCTTTTGAGTACATCTTCCCTGGTTACATTATCACGTTGGATCACTCGTTGAATACGGATATGCCTTGGTGCTGATACACCGATCACCAGGTCGAGTTGGCCCTGTGTGCCGCTTTCAAATATGAGAGCCGCTTCCTTGATGGCATAAGGGCTCTCTTGTTTTTTCATCCATGTTTCTCCGTCACGGATGGTGACGGGATGCACCAGTGCATTGAGTGCTTCGAGTTTATTATGATCCCTGAAAACCACTGATGAAATATAAGAGCGGTTGAGCTTTCCATTCAGGTAAGCCTCTTCACCAAAAAGAAAACTGATGGAAGCCCTGAGTTCAGGATCCTCTTCCATCAGTCTCTTTGCCGCTGTGTCAGCATTATACACCGGTATACCAAGGTTTTCGAAGACCCTGGCTACAATAGATTTGCCGCTACCGATTCCACCGGTGATGCCTACGCGTAGCATTATTTTTTATCAGCGATGGTGGCAGCTGCTTTGTTGATATTCTGTGTCCACTCAAGGGAGATAGCAGATTTTTCGATCTTCATATAACTACCCGGACTGGTTTCCAGCATCAGTGTACCATCTTCGTTCACCTTATTAACTGTACCGTGAATACCGGCGATGGTAACGATCTTATCACCCTTCTGCATATTTTCCTGGAATTGCTTGGCAGCTTTTGCTTTTTTAGCCTGGGGGCGAATCATGAAAAGCCAGAATACGAGGATCATACCACCGAGTAACACTAATTGCATGGTTGCCGCAGATCCGCCGGCCGCCTGTAAGAAGAATAGATTGGTCATGTGAATTGTTGTTTGAAATATAAAGTTATTGATTAGGAAATAGTCAGTTTTTTTCTACTTCCACTTTGAATACGAGGTTATGGTTGGTGGTTCCGAAAGTATTTGTGTATACACCAATTGATTTTTGGTTTGTACCAACACGACCCTTACTGTCAAAGCTCGCATTTATTACACCTTCCGCACCCGGCAATATAGGTTCTTTGGGTGGCTCTGCCGCCGTGCATCCGCAGGCCGGGTTTACAGAATAAATGATAAGAGGTTTTTTGCCTGTGTTGCGGAACCGGAAGGCCACATCCACTTTCTGGCCTTCTTTCACTTTGCCAAGGTCGAGATCATTATCGAGCCATTCAATTTCGGTGAACATCGAGCTGTCCTCTGAAACAGTCCCGGCATTTGTGGCCATGGGAAATTCAGTTCCGTTAGCTGTTTCATTCCGGGTGATCTGGTGGCATGAACCAAGCAGGGCCGCCACCATAAATGATAAGATCAGTTTACGCATGGATTCGATCAATTTTAAGTTCACTATTTTTTGTAGGTTACTTTCTGAAATTTGTCATCGCGCAGCAGGTCTTTATGTATGCTGTCTAATATACCATTGACAAATTGTCCGCTTTGCGGAGTGCTGTATTCCTTTGCCAGGTCGATATATTCATTGATGGTGACCTTTGGTGGAATGGTTTCGAAATAAAGGAATTCACAAACTCCCATTCTCATCAGGATCATATCAAGGGTAGCGATCCTGTCGGGATCCCAGTTTTTAAGTTTGGGTTTGATAAGATCCAGTGTGAGTGCGTCTTTATCAAGAACTGTTTCGACCAGGCTTTTGGCGAATTGCCATTTGTCCGCACTCAGGATCTCATTGAAATTATAGGTGCCGGGTTTGCTGAGGTAGTTCTGAACAAGAAGGTTAACCATCTCGCAATCATCATCCCAGTTATTGAAATGTTCTTCGAGGTGGCTGGTGAAGGCCTCATTGGTGATAAGTAGATTACTATAAACATAATCTATCAGTGCCTTCTCGGTTTTTGGATCACGGCTCTGTTCAGAGATGTATTCCTTATATATATCTGAATCGGCGAGCTGGTGGTATATTTTCCGGATAAGTTCTTTGTCGAGATACCTGTCAACCATTTCTTCTTTCACTGCAGTTGAGAAAGATTGGTCTTCAAGAATTTTCCAGAGGAGGGAGTTGCCTGCGATCTTGGTATTCACAACCAGGTCGGCGGCGCTGGGAAGATGTTTTGATGCGCGGTTCCTTGAATCGGTTTCAGCATATCGGGCAACTTCTGTAAGGAAATGGATCACATAAACCAGTAACTGTCGGGTCTGGTCAAATTGTCTTTTCAGTAACCTGACCGGTTCTCCGGGTTTTGCGGCCTGGTCCATCGAATCCAGTGCATAGAGGGTTTGCATTACTTTTACCCGGATATTTCGTCTGCTGATCATACCTCTCAAGAGCTTTGTTGAAGCGGCAAATCTACAGGATTTCAGGGCAGCGACCAAACAGATTGAAAAGGGTTATTTGGGACGGATATTCAGGATCCTTACCTGCTCAAGGCCGGTGCCCTGTTCGAGGCTTGATTTTTTACCCGTTTTTTTGAATTTGACGATAACCTCGGCATCGTCTTGTTGAAAATTCGGAGGAAGTGCATCAGCTTCAAAGGCAGTTCCGTTTTCAAGCTCAATCACCCAGGCGGCAGCCTCACAGGAAGTTCCGCAGCTATATCGCCACCATTGGATGGTTGCATCCTCTTCATTGATGGTAAGGTTGGGATCATCTGCAACAGATTTGCTGCAGGAATACAGGGTAAGGGCTGTGAAAGCCAGTAGGATGTATTTCATGGTATGGGATCGGATAGGAGATAAACATACAAAAGGACTGTCGTACTTACAAGCCCACCGGAAAAATTGGCACGACTATTCCGGCATTTTTCGATAAACGGACAAAACGAGACCGACAGAAGGTGTTAAAACTGCAAATATGGCTTCTATCAGGGTTTTTTAACGTATTGGCATATAATTCGTTCTCTTTGCAATCCTTGAGGAGCAACGCTCCAATTAATAATTCACTTAATTTAAAACCAAATAATATGGCTAAGAAGTTGAACATTACTCCTTTGCATGACAGGGTGGTTGTTAAACCAGCCCCTGCTGAAGAGAAGACCGCAGGTGGAATCATTATTCCTGATACTGCAAAAGAAAAGCCCCAGCGTGGAACAGTAGTAGCTGCCGGTACTGGCAAAAAAGATGAGCCCCTTACAGTAAAAGTGGGTGACACAGTTTTATATGGCAAGTATGCCGGAACCGAACTCCAGGTTGATGGAGGCGATTACCTGATCATGCGTGAAAGCGATATTCTCGCCATCGTATAACACCAAATTCCAAATAACAAACCGCAAACAATTTAATATTATATAGTTATGGCAAAACAGATATTCTTCGATATCGAAGCACGTAACCGCATGAAGAAAGGGGTTGATACCCTGGCCAATGCGGTGAAAGTAACGCTTGGACCAAAGGGTCGTAACGTAGTTATAGAAAAGAAATTCGGCGCACCACAGGTTACTAAAGATGGTGTTACAGTTGCAAAAGAGATTGAACTGGAAGATCCGATCGAGAACATGGGCGCCCAGATGGTGAAAGAAGTTGCCAGCAAAACTGCAGATGTTGCAGGTGATGGTACAACTACCGCTACTGTTCTTGCACAGGCCATTATTACTGAGGGTTTGAAGAACGTTGCTGCAGGTGCCAATCCAATGGACCTGAAGCGTGGAATTGATAAGGCTGTTGAAAAAGTAATTGTTGCGCTGAAAGAGCAAAGCCAGACTGTTGGTAATGATACCAAGAAGATCGAGGCTGTTGCCACTATTTCTGCAAACAATGATCCTGCAATTGGTAAGCTGATTGCTGAAGCGATGGCGAAAGTTGGTAAGGATGGTGTAATTACTGTTGAAGAAGCAAAAGGAACTGACACAACTGTAGAAGTTGTAGAAGGTATGCAATTCGATCGCGGTTATATCTCTCCATACTTTGTTACCAACAGTGAGAAAATGGAAGTGGAATTGCAGAGTCCTTATATCCTGATCTACGACAAGAAGATCAGTGCAATGAAAGACATTCTTCATATTCTTGAGAAAGTTGCACAGGGTGGTCGTCCTTTGGTGATCATTTCTGAAGATCTTGAAGGTGAAGCATTGGCTACATTGGTAGTGAATAAACTTCGTGGTACGCTGAAAGTGGCTGCTGTAAAAGCTCCTGGCTTTGGTGACCGTCGTAAGGAAATGCTTCAGGATATCGCTATCCTTACAAAAGGTGTGGTGATCTCTGAAGAGCAGGGTTTCAAACTGGAGAATGCAGACCTGAGCTATCTCGGTCAGGCTTCTTCCATCACCATTGATAAGGATAACACTGTTATCGTTGGTGGAAAAGGTAAGAAAGAAGATATCACTGCACGTATCAACCAGATCAAGGCGCAGATCGAATCAACAACTTCCGATTACGATCGTGAGAAGTTGCAGGAGCGTCTTGCAAAACTGAGTGGTGGTGTAGCTGTTCTGAATATTGGCGCAGCCACAGAGGTTGAAATGAAAGAAAAGAAAGACCGTGTGGATGATGCCCTTCATGCAACACGCGCAGCGGTTGAAGAAGGTATCGTTCCAGGTGGTGGTACTGCATTCATCCGTGCTATCAGTGCGCTGGATGGTTTCCGCAGCAGCAATGAAGACGAGAAACTTGGTGCACAGATCGTTCGTCGTGCGCTGGAAGCTCCCCTCCGTATCATTGTTGAGAATGCTGGCCTTGAAGGAAGCGTTATCATCAACAAAATCCGCGAAGGAAAAGGTGATTATGGTTTCAACGCCCGCACCGAAGAATTCGAAAATCTCTTTAAATCAGGCGTTATTGATCCAACTAAAGTTGGTCGCGTAGCGCTTGAGCATGCAGCTTCTATTGCTGGTATGTTGCTTACAACTGAATGTGTTGTTGCCGACAAACCTAAGAAAGAAGATGCTCCTGCTATGCCAGGTGGTGGCATGGGAGATATGGGTTATTAATAGTCTCAGCCATTTTTATAGGAGCCCCGTTGCTTGTGCAGCGGGGCTTTTTTGTAACCAAAACTTGCACCGGTTAAATAGTTTTTATTTATTTGCCCGATAGACCCAAGAAGTAATGAGAAAATTGTCGATAGTAGTCCCGGCTTACAATGAAGGTCCAACCATACACCTGATCCTTGACAGAATTAAAGCGGTAGAATTATTGAATGGCGTTGAAAAAGAAGTGATCATCGTTAATGATTGCTCAACGGATGATACCGAACAATCCATTCAGAGATATCTGGAAGCAAATAAGGATCTTCCTCTTACCTATATAAAACACGAGGTCAATAAAGGCAAAGGTGCCGCACTGCATACTGGCATTGCAAAGGCAACCGGCGATTACCTCATTATACAGGATGCTGACCTTGAATACGATCCTGAAGAATACAACCTGCTGATAAGTACTGTAAACAGGAGTGGGGCAGATGTTGTTTTCGGCTCAAGGTTTATGGGAGGGCATCCACACCGGATACTTTTCTTCTGGCACTCATTCGGGAATAAATTCCTGACCTTTCTTTCCAATATGTTTTCCAACCTGAATCTGACTGATATGGAGACCTGTTATAAAATGTTCAGGACGCCCATTATTCAAAGTCTCGATTTAAAGGAAAAGCGTTTTGGATTTGAACCGGAGGTTACGATGAAGGTAGCCAGGATTCCCAATGTTAAGGTGTACGAGGTGGGGATTTCTTATTTCGGAAGAACCTATGCCGAAGGCAAAAAGATTGGATGGCGGGATGGTTTCAGGGCAATTTATTGCATCCTGAAATACGGGTTGTTCAAATAATTAAACTCAGTTTATGACGCATATAAAGCGGGGAGCTTTTGGAAACCCCTGGTTGGTTTTCCTTCCTTTTTTGTTATTATATGTCGTTATTGTTTTTCTTTTCCATCGTGATGCACTGGAGGGCGATGAATTACGCTATTATATGTTTGCTGAAAACATCCTCGATGGTTCTTATTACAAGCCTGAAGGGATTCAGCGATTATGGAACGGTCCGGGTTACCCGCTGCTTATAGTTCCTATCGTTTTGTTCAAACTGCCTTTTATCACGGCCGGATTGATGAATGCCTTTTTCCAGTATGCATCTGTTGTATATCTGTATAAAAATCTTCGCTTACTCACGAGGTATAAGGCCGCGTTGGGGTTATCGGTTTTCTGGGGTTTATATTTTTTGGCATATGAAGAGATCCCGGATATGTTGACTGAACCGCTTACTGTTTTCCTGATAACATTGTTCGTGTATGGAGTGCATAAGATCTACCTGCAACCACGAAGAAGGGATATCATTCTCACCGGACTTTTATTTGCCTTTTTGATTTTAACCAAGGTTATTTTTGGGTATGTATGGCTTTTACTGCTGGGTATTTTTGGGGCAATATTTCTACTTAGGAAAAAACTGCAGCCCGCCTCCCAGATCTTTAGTAAAAATATTTCTTTCCTCCTTTTGGTTGCCTTGATCGGGATTTCCCCCTATCTGATATATACATATACCATTAGCAGGAAAGTCTTTATGCTGGCGGATAGTGGGGGAATGTCACTCTATTGCATGTCAACCCCCTTTGAAAAGGAGTATGGGAACTGGTTCAATCTACCGGTGATGAGAACAAGAGACAGTTCAACGTTGTCGGAAGGGTACCGGGAGTTGTTACGGAATCATAAACCCGCAATGGATTATGTAGACAAATTTGAGGGTCTGGAAAGAGACCAGGCCTATAAAGAATTGGCGTTCAAAAATATACGCAATCATCCTGTCAAATATGTGAGGAATATCATCTCTAATGCCGGCCGGTTGTTGTTTAATTTTCCGGTTTCCTACCAGGTACAGTCCGATAAAGCAATGATACGCATCGTCCTCAATTCATTTTTCCTGGTAGGTATTTTAGCTGCTTTATTTATATATATATATCGATTCAGATTATATAATCTGTTTGATCATTACCTCTCGAGCTTTATAGGGTTTTACTTTGGTATAACGCTGCTTTTGAGCGCTTACCCCCGATTTTTCAATGTGATGGTCCCGATTTTGATATGCTGGATTATGCTGGTGATCGGGAGGGGAGTACAAGTTACCTGGCGTAAAAAAAATGGGTCCTTAATATCGTAAAAACACGATGTGGAACTACGATAAAAGATTGCTTTTCAGGCAGGATGAGATGGTTGTATAATTTGCATAATATCCGGTAATTATCCAATTGTCAATAAATACTGAAAAGCTTTTCCTGTAAGGATTTCATAATGTGAAAATTAGATATACCTTTGTATGTCTACCTATTTAATCCGTCCAACCTTCCTACCTGAATTCCATTAGCTTATTTTTTGAAATTAACAATTGACATTACGATGAGTCAGGTGAAATTTTTGTGCACGTACCTCCTGGTAACTGTACTTTTTTGTACCCTTGGAACAGGTGTGTACGCGCAATTTGAGGTGTTGGATAGCTTTCCGCAAAACCTACAACTCTATCCCAGAAATCTACAGACAAATAATGGGACGGTTAGGATAAAGGGGACTTTGGCGGTGGGCACACCATATCAATCCTTGAGGCTGCTAATAAATAGGGATAATAATAAATCAGAAAACAGCTCCAACTATTCATTCAATGTAGCCATTATAGAAATTCCTTTAAATAATCGCTCATTTAAAACAGAATTTCAATTGCCTGCAGAAATGAGGGCCTATCAGTTTCAATTATTTGGCATTCAGAATGGTGTTCAAAGCACATTACCGTTGGTTCAGGCGGACAATGTAGTAAGTGGTGACGTATTCATGATACAAGGTCAATCGAATGCAGCAGGAACTGGTCGCGCGCCATATAATAGTTCGAATAGTGCAAGTGATGATCCCGAAGTAATTGAATTTAGAAGATTTATCAGAGCATATGGGCGTTCATCTCAGATAGAAGACGGACCTTATTCAAATATGCCAAAACAATGGTTTACAGGGAATGGTAATGCAGTATTTACTATGAATGGAAATGTTGGACAATGGGCAATGTGGATGGCAACAAATATTTGTAGAACGGAGGGAATACCAGTAGCTATTATTAATCATGCAGTATCTGGAAAGCCCGTTTCATATTATAAACCAAACCTGGCCGATAAATTTGATCTTAATACGTCTTACGGCAGGGCACTAATGCGGTCAAAAGATGCCGGGGTATTGGATAGTATAAGGGCATTTTTCTGGTTCCAGGGTGAGAGTAACTGGGGTGGTGGAGGTGGTATAATTTTGAATTCAGATGAATATAAGGCAGAACTTGAAACGATCATTTCAGAAATTCAGAATGATATACCAAGCCTTAGAAAAGTTTACCTGTTTCAAACACGTTGGGGTTGTTGGGGATTAGAAAACGACGCCGCTGAAATCGCTGATGCAATACGAAGAGTCGCTATAAATACATCTTACAATAAGGTTGTTCTTATATCTACTAATGGTATTCCTCAGGCTTTTGAAGACTCATACTGCCATTATTATTACAGGTCTGGATATCGAAAAATTGGAATAAGGGCTTTCAATAATCTTGAGCGGGATATTTACGGTAAAACTTTTCCTGCCGGGTCAATAGATGCCCCCATGCCTAAAACAGTATACTTTTCAACTGATAATAATGGAAATGCAACAGAGCTAGTTCTGGAATTGAACAGTACTGATGATTTTAGTTTTAGTGCAGTCCCCATTGCACAAATAATTGCGTTGTTCACTCTGAATGGAGGTAATTATACCATTAACTCATTAGCTATTGATAATGGCCCGGTAGGTAACAATATAATTCCCACAAAAATTAGAATTAATTTTTCCCGAAATGGTGGAACGCTTAATAACCCAACGTCAATTAGTTTCAGAACTTATAGAGGAGGTTATTCAACACCTGCCTCATCAAATGAAACGTTGTTACCCGAACCTGTTGTTCCGGCAATAATAAATTCTTCAGGTATCGGGTTGGTTAGCTTTAATAATTTCACTACCGACGGTATTGGCATCCTCCCCATTGACCCATTGTCTTTATTTGTTAGGCGTACAGGAAATACCAATAATGTAAAGTGGGAAGTGGAAGAGAATAGTGATTTCGTTCGGTTTGCAGTGGAGCGTAGTACAAATGGAACCAACTTCAGCATGTTAACTGAATTATTTGGCAAGGCTACCAGTGGTAAGGAGGTTTATAATTATGCAGATGTCAATATAACCGGCCAGGTTTTTTACCGGATCAAAGCTACCCGCAAAACCGGTGGGGTTGTTTATAGCCAGGTGGTGCGGATCAATGATAATGGTTCACTCAGACCAGGTTTGACAATTTCTCCAAACCCTGTAATCAACCAGGCGTTTATCAATGTGACGGTTGCTGAGAAAACTTCTGCCTCCATTCAATTATTTAATCTGCAGGGTGCAAGGGTTTCTCAAAGAAATGTTGAACTCTTAAAAGGTTCCAACAATTTCTCCCTTGGTGAAATGCTCGATCAGTTACCCGGAGTGTATATGGTAAAAGTTGTTACACCACAAGAAGTATTCACATCGAGGCTAATAAAACTCAGATAAAAAGTTTACATATAAAATCAGAAGGCCGTCTCAAATAATTTTGAGACGGCCTTTATTGTAATGGAAAAAATAGTCGTAGACGATTTTATAATTTAACTGGCTCATCTAACAGGAGGAGGGCGACCGTTCTATTACCAGGTCGATCAAAGGCTTCTACCTGTACCTGATTTCCAGAGAGAGATAAAATGTCTTTCTGGGCTATATAACTCCATTGATTTTCCTTTTCTGTAGGCATAGCTTTGCCGGTTTCCAGTGGAATTCCGTTGGAATCCAGGATAGTGAACACAACTTCCATAACCTGGAAATTGTCCGTTGCAATTACCATTAAATTTTGGCCGGCAAGTCCTGTGTAACCATTCTGATCAATGGATTCAATTATCGGTGGCACCATTCCGTCTGTAATGGCCATAACATATTCACTTTGTTTCAGCAGTTCCCTGAAAGGAGTGTAAAATGCTTTACTGGCCGGGTCATGTGCCACCATGCGAGCATAAATGTTGGCATCTTTAAATCTTAATTGATTTTTTTCCTCGTCAGGTTTTTTCTTGTGGCCGGCGCGGTCGGGATTCTTTTTTAGGTATTGCCGATCGCCCCTGATCTGGAGATAATGTGATTTTAGGTACTTGCCACTAAAACCGTCAATTTTCTTGTTAGAGTTGTTTTTAGGCATTTTCTTGCAGGTTTTGGATTAATAATCACAGGAATTCTTAGCTATCTCCTAGCGCGAACCATACTCGGGGTCCCTATCTGGTCCCTATCTGGTCCCTATTTTAAGCCCCTTGAGGTAGTTGAAAATGGCTCCGAATTCCAGTTAATTGAAATTTACAAAAAAACATATTATCAACAAAAAGCATACCTGAATAAAAAAGGCCGTTTCATAAAATGAAACGGCCTTTTCTTTAAGAAAAACTTTCTTATCAGAGTTTTTCAATCTTAGTTGTCATAGGTGCATCACGTTCGGTAGTAGCCTTTAAAACATACATTCCCGGTATCAATTTCACGAGGTTGATCTTCTTTGTAATACTTAGCTGGTCTTTGTTGAATACTTCCTGGTGAACCAGTAATCCTACCATATTATAAACCTGGATCGTTGTTTTACCCAGAGAAGGGGTATTCAACAGTAAGGTCAGGTTATTACTGAATGGATTAGGATAGGTCTTAAACTGGGTGGTTGTATTAACGGGTGATGTTACCGTGGTGGCTGTAGTGGTCGTACTTGTGGTGGTGGTACTTGTCTGCTCCATTCCCGATGAAACTGAAGTGTTAGAACTGGAAGTGCTGGAACGAACAATTATGCTCTTGGTATCTGAACTCGACATTCCCTTATCATCTGTTATCGTTAACCGGAAGGTATAAGTGCCAGCAGCGCCAAGTCCACCTGCTGCGGTTCTTGCCAGATGAGTGTCAGTTATAGAAGCTGTTGACGGACCAGAGATCTGGGTCCAATCATACCTTACTATAGTTCCATCCGGATCATATGAACTTCTGCCATCCAGGTATGACCAGTTTGTTGGCAGGGTTATGCTTGCATCCGCACCTGCATTAGCAATGGGAGCCTGACCAATAATCTGATTAGATGGAGCTGCGAGAACGGTGATGCTCTTTTGTGCTGTAGCAGTGGCCCCACTGTTATCAGTAACCGTTATTCTGTAAGTATAGGTGCCAAGGGTTGTTAGACCTGTTACATTAGTGGTTGAGCTTGCCGGGGACTGGATAACTGATCCTGCAGGACCAGAAACAAAAGTCCAGGCATATTTACTGATTGTTCCATCAGAATCTGCAGCTGAGCTTACCAATGTAACAGAACTTGTAGGCTGTACAATATTTACATTGCTTCCAGCACTAACGGTGGGTGCCTTGTTTGCAGTAGATGTACCATTTACCACCAGCGTAAAGCTGCTGGTTCCTGTACCTCCATCATTATCCCGAACAGTTAATTGGAAAATATAAGTACCTACACCAACGAAAGTTGCTGTTGTTCTGGACGCTGTTGCACTACCGATCTGGGCTGCGCTTGGTCCCGAAACCTGCGTCCACTGGTAAGAGGTGATTGTTCCATCCGGGTCATAAGATGACCTTCCGTCCAGGTAGATCCAGTTTGTTGGTGAGGTAACCGTCTGGTTTGGACCTGCAACTGAAACCGGGCTTGCATTGCTTGAGAGTGCCTGGGCAACATTTATCTGAACATCATCAATATCAGTTGCATTCGCATTATCGCGAACAGTTAACCTATATACATATGTACCTGCTGTAAGGCTACTTATCGTGGTGGTGCTGGCGGAAGGCGATTGAATAGTACCACCTGATGGGCCTGAAATTTTAGTCCAGGTATAGCCTGCTATAGACCCATCCGAGTCTGTTCCACTACCTGTAAGAGATACAGAACTTGTAGGCAGGGAGATCGATTTATCAGCACCGGCATTGGCTGTTGGTGCATTATTAGCTACCACCGTTTGGGTGCCTACTACAATTGTTGTAGTGGCAGAGGCGGTTGCACCAGCATTATCCTTTACGGTCAGCCGAAAAGAATAGGTTCCATTTGCCAAACCACCTGCTGTTGTTCTCGCTATCGTGGGTGAGGCTATTGTGGCAGTGGTAGGTCCGGAAACCTGTGACCACTGATATGTACTGATTGTACCGTCCGGATCACTGGAAGCCCGGCCGTCGAGATAACCCCAACTTGTGCCCGATGCAAGATTCTGGTTTACCCCTGCATTTGCAATAGGAGCCAGGTTGCCGCTTGTAGTAGAGCTGGAAACTATAACCTGAACATCATCTGTATCAGTGGCGCCAGCATTATCTTTTACTGTTAGTCGAAAGACATATGTACCCGCCGCAAGAGATGTGATATTTGTACTGGCACTGGAAGGGGACTGAATTGTTCCTCCTGTTGGGCCAGACACTTTAGTCCATGCATAAGATGCAATACTCCCATTCTGATCAGTTCCACTACCCGTTAGCGTGGTAGATGTAGTGGGCAGGGTAACAGTTTTATCAGCTCCTGCATTAGCCACAGGGAGAGTATTGGTAGTGGTAGTTGATCCGCCTGCAGGTGAAACATCTGCAAGCGTAGCGGTACTATTACCAATTTTAAATTCATCGATATATACAACCCTGCGCTTGGCAATGGTATTTCCCCATGAAGTATTCCAGCTTGCAAGCCAGGGCCATTTGTAAATGCCCACCTTTATATATGGTACTTTCGCGAAATTACCACCATACCAGTTTGGACCGGTGTAATTAACTACCAGCTGGCCATTCTTATAAACTTTTACAAAACCGTTATCTGCGGTGGTCCAGTTACGGTTAACTGCCCAATCAGTCCATTTATCAAGGTCAACAGGGCCAAGATCGTACTCAATGGATTTGATAGTGCTTCCACCGTTAGCCTGCACATCATTTTTATCATAACTGATAACACAGATCCAACGGTTATTCTGGATACCAATTCGCATGGGATTTGTCCACCTTGAACTGGTTCCGCATGGCAAAGGTTTATCGTGAATATTAAAACCCAGGCTTTCCGGAGCTCCTTCTGCGTATTGGTAGCTCCATCGGGGGATATATAAGGAAAGAGCAATCCAACGCATATCCAGGGTCTGATAATTGCAGGCATTATTCCAGATCAATTCTGCGCCAGCATGCTCACGCTCCTGGTTGTAAGGTGAATAAGGTTTATCGAGTTGAAAACGCGCACTATAAGATCCGGCGCGTCGGAAGGAATCACTGCGGACCATCTTACTAAATGGCTGGGAGATACTGATACTGTTAACTTCCTGCCATGTGTTTAACCAACCGGTAGTAGGAACACCGGTGAGACTGGGAAAACTACTACTTTCAACACCGTCCTGGAAGATCAGTTTCTGACCAACCACCGGTAATTGAAAGCAAAGGATAAAAAAGAGTAAAAAAAGCTGCAAACCCATGGGTCGGGCTTTGGAATTGGGTAAATTAATCAGCGACATAACCTGGTTTTTATAGGAAAAGCCAGAAAAAGGCAAAACTCATGCCACCCATTTTTTTTTATTGTGTATGTGAATAATTTGTGTAATTATCTTGCAGATTTTTATAATGTATTCTAATTCAAGAATTTATAAAGAGAATCATTGATAATGTACATATTAAACATTAACAGTTGTTTAGCACTTATATTATGATTATAGTTAATGTTGCGACATAAAAAAGCCTGATTTCTGGTGGAAAATCAGGTTTTTTCGTTTTTAGAAAAAGTAAAAATTCTTTAGAGCTTTCGTATTTTTCCGGCTATGGGTGAGGGTTGGTCATTGATTCTTACACTCAAAAAATAAGTTCCCGATTGCAACGATCTTATATCAACAGGACGGGAAATAAGTGCTGTTTCTTTGGTGAATACTTCCTTATATAATAATACCCCTGAAACAGCGTATACCAGCACCTCGCATTTACCCGTGGCAGGGGTTTGCAGTTTAAACTGGAAGTTGCCATTATTTGGATTGGGGAATAACTTAAGCTGATTGTCAGTCATAGAACTTACGGCATTTACCACAATATTTTTATCAGCTGTAGCGCCGAGGTTATCCGTTACCGTTAGGCGGAATGAATAGTTTCCGGCCTGCAGACCACTTACTTTAGTCTCCTTTGCTGAACTCTCATGTACAAGCGCCTGGGTTGGGCCTTCCAGCAGATCCCATTTGTACCTGACGATTGTTCCATCGGGGTCATAGCTGGCACTGCCATCAAGAGTAATATCATTTATCATGCTTATATCTGCCTTAAAAGTGGAGGGCATCATAATCTGAGGCTTTTTATTGGCAATGGCTTCCGCCCTTACCTCCACCGTTACATTCGCGCTTGCGGATCCTCCGCGGTTATCAGTTACCGTTAACCGGAAGGCATATTTGCCACTGGTTAACCCGGTAATATTGGTAATTGATGAGGTAGGCTTTTCGATTTTGGTATTATTGGGTCCATTCACCTGCTGCCAATTATAAGTGTTGATGGTGCCATCCGGATCCACTGAAGCCGAACCATCTATTGTGGTCCGGTTAATTGGTAAAGCAATAACCTGGTTCTGCCCCGCGTTTGCGAGGGGATTTATATTGGCCGCAACTGCGTTTATGGGGTCTACCAAAATGCTGACTGTATCACTGTCTGCTGCACCCGTATTATCCCTTATGGTTAAGGCGAAACTATAGTTTCCTTTCAAGGGGAAGCTAACAGGTGATTTGGCCTGGCTGGTATTGGAAATTACCGCGTTGGTGGGGCCGGCCACCTGTGTCCACAAGTAGTTGGCTATAGATCCATCCGGGTCTGCAGATGCTGTTCCATCGAGGTAGGCAGTTGCTGCAATGTCATTGATTGTCTGGTCGCTGCCTGCATTTGACACCGGGGGGAGATTCACCACAGTAGCATTAAGTACAGTTAAATTGACATCATCACTGGCTTTGCCTCCCTGGTTATCTGTTACGGTGAGCCTATAAGTGTAGGAGCCATTAACGAGGCCGGAAATGGAAGTGGAAGCGTTGGTTGGGGTAGCGATTATGGAGCCGGAAGGTCCTGTGACGAGTGACCATGCGTAGGAACTGATACTGCCATCATTATCATTTGCTGTTCCGGTAAGTGTTACATTGTTTTTTGGCAGTTGAATGGTTTGATCGCTACCTGCATTAACAGAAGGTAAGGAGTTGGGCGTTGGAGCCACCTGATCAGGATAGAGAAAATCCTGCAGCGTAGCTTCACTTGTACCCATTTTTATATCATCTATATATATTGCTCTTTTCCTTGAAATCCGGCTTCCCCATGCTTCATTCCAGCTGTTTAGCCAGGGCCATTTGTAGATACCCATCTTAATATATGGGAGTTTGGCAAAATTACCTCCATACCAATTGGGTCCTCTATGATCTACAAGGAGTTTACCATTCTTATAAACTTTCACGAACCCATCATCAGCAATGGTCCAGTTGCGGTTTATGGCCCAATCTGTCCATTTATCAGTTTCGATTGGTCCCATATCATACTCCTTTGTTATCAGTGTTGCTCCCGAATTGGCCTGAACATCATTTTTATCAGCAGTGATGGTTAGTATCCAACGGTTATTTCTCACCCAGATGTTCATCGGGTTAGTCCAGCGTGAACTGGTTCCGCAGGGGAGGGGATAATCATGCACATTAAATACGACGCTTTCAGGAGCGCCTTCAGGAATTCCATAACACCATTCAGGAAGGTAAACGGATAAAGCCATCCATGCAAGATCATAATCAGGGTTTTTGCATGCATCATTCCATATCAGTTCAGAACCTCCATTGATTCTTTTTATGTTGTCGGGATATTCAGCCCTGTCGAGCTGAAAGCGAGCACTGTACTTACCTGAGCGGGATACAGAATCAGTTCTCATCAGGGTGCTGTAAGGTTGGGAAACAAACATGCTGTTGGTTTCCTGCCAGTATTTTAGCCATCCTGTTGTTGGATCTGAGGAAAGAACAGGGAAGTTAATATCTTCAACCCCCTCCTGGAAGATGAATTTCTGCGCATTAGCAGGCAAAATTTTCAACAGCACAAGGCACAACACTACAAAGGATTGCAAAATAGTTTTGCGGACCTTTTGTTCGATGCAGGGTACATGCATAAACAAGGTTTTTACAGGGATTCGGATTAAATTCTATTGGTATTAACGCCAAATGAAGCATTTTCGTATCAGAGATGGAATGGGCAATACCCAGATTCATTGATTTTTATGGTAAAAGCAATAGATTCTATATTTATTCCGTTTGAATAAGCTTGATAATCAATTAATTTTCGGTTTTTTACCTTGTTGTTAGCTATATAAATAAATAAGGCCGTACCAGTATTTTTTTTAATATTAGCAGATAATGAAGTTGCGTATGCCCTATACAGTTTTCAGTGTTAGAAATTTATTTGTTTTGAGTCTGGTTATTTTGACGGTTTCGTGTGCGAGTCCGGAAAAAGCCAGGTATTTTAATAAACTGGGGGATGAGACATTTCCCCGCCAGGAGCTGGTTTCGGCGCATGTTATACGCAAAGCTGATATACTTAGTATTAATGTTAGCAGCATCAATATTGAAGAGAACCAGATTTTCAATGCACCCAATGTAGCGGTAGTACCCGGGCTCGTAAATGAGAATCCAACACATGGTGCGGGATACCTTGTTGATAATGATGGGATGATCAGTTTCCCGATGATCGGAAATGTAAAAGTGGAGGGCCTCAATAAAAAGCAGGTTTCCGAGTTGATTCGCGAGAAACTTATTTCAGCCAAACTGATGCTCGATCCTATTATCGCAGTTCGGATCCTAAACTTCAGGGTCACCGTTCTTGGTGAAGTAGCCAGCCCCAAAATCATAAATGTTCCCAACGAAAAGATCACCTTAATGGAAGCATTGGGTATGGCGGGTGATATGACGCTGTATGCTAAAAGAGATAATGTACTTCTCATTCGCGAGGAAGGTGACGAAAAGATCACAAGAAGATTAAACCTGAATAATAAAGAATTACTTGAGTCGCCATATTATTACCTGAGAGCAAATGATGTGATTTATGTAGAATCAAATAGCGTAAAGCTTCAGAATACCAGCAGGCTAAATCAATTACTGCCTACCGTGCTCAGCGGATTGGCATTCCTCGCAATTATCATTGACCGATATCGTTAAGACTTCAACTTTAAGCTGTATACCTACAATGTCAAATGACTTTTCATACGACCCAAGAGAATCCGGATCGAACATCATAACCATAATAAAGAGGAAATTTCTTCCTTACTGGCCCCTGTTATTCCTATTGGTGGGTGTGGCACTGGTATTAGCAAACCTTTATGCAAAGAGCCTCACACCTGTTTACCAGATTTCTTCCTCCATTCTTATAAAGGATGAAAAGAAAGGGATCAGCGAGTCGAAGATGGTGGAGAGTATTGATTTTTTCGAAATGAATAAGATCGTTGAGAATGAAATCGAAGTACTTCAATCGCATACCCTTATGCGAAAAGTAGTGGAAGACCTTGGGCTCTATTGTACTTATTATGAAAATGGCGAAGGTAAATTGAAATCCGCCTATGCGACCGTGCCGGTGAAGATGAAACTTAAAGAGGTTTTGAAATCTACAGAAGGAAGCCCTATACCATTTATTATAAATGAGAATGCAACTATCGTTACTATCAATGAAAAGCAATATCCTGTAAACCAGTGGGTGCAAACAGAATGGGGCAATGCTTATTTCTACAGTGCCATCCGCGACAGTGCCGATCTTCAATGGAAGAACAAGAAATTTTACTTTACGCTGGTAGATCCTAAAGTGGTGGAGAATGGTTTATTGGCCGGCCTCAAAGTGGCAGCAATTAATAAACTTGCCACTGTAGTTCATCTGAATATGAAAGACCCTGACCCGAGGAAGGGTGAAGATATTTTGAATGGATTAATCAAGGTATATCTGCAGGCTGAAGTTGATGATAAAAACCAGGCTGCGCTTAATACACTTGCATCTGTTGAAGGCCGTCTCGACTTTGTTGTTGGTCAATTGGATTCAGTTGAAAATGCTATTCAGAAATTCAGGACCCGGTCAGGGGTAATTGATATCAGCCAGCAGGGCAGACAATATCTTGATGCAATCGGAATGTATGACAGACAGTTGCAGGATATAAATATTAAAATGTCTGTACTGGATGAAATTGAAAACTATGTTGCGGATGGATCGAATGCAAGCAATATAATGCCTTCCACTATTGGGGTAAATGATCCCGCTCTAACACAGTTGATGGGAAGATTAAACGATGCACAACTTCAGTTCGAGAAACTTAAGCATACAACTGGAGAGAATAGTCCGGTTCTACTGGCGGTAAAAGACCAGATAAAACAGATCAGACCATCTATTCTTGATGCGGTCAAGAATCAGAAAGTGAACCTTACCATTGCAAAATCAAATCTCAGTACTGCTTCCAGTAAGTATTCATCCCTGTTAAGTTCAATCCCGCAAAAAGAAAAACAATTGCTTGAGATAAGCCGTCAGCAATCTATAAAGAACCAGATATATTCCTATCTGCTGCAGCGAAGAGAGGAAGCAGCACTTTCCTATTCTACCACAGTAGGCAATACAAGGGTCATTGATTATGCAAGGTCATCGCTTGCTCCTGTTAGTCCAAACCGGCTTTTGCTGATGGTCATTTTCTCTTTACTGGGAATAATAGCATTCATTGGATTTGTATTTTTTAAGGAAGATATCTCTTCGAAGATGCTTTTCCGTAAGGATATTGAATCCATTTCTGATTATGCTGTGGCAGGTGAGTTGTGGAAACATCCGGGAGGGATGACAGGTAAAAAAAATTCACGGGTTGGGCAAGTGGTTGAGGAGCAGGTCAGGTTATTACGTAATCAGTTTTTCCTGAGTGATATTAAAGCAGACAGGTCACTGCTGATAACTTCAGCCGTTGGAGGAGATGGTAAATCTTTCCTTGCCAGGAAACTAGCTTCCAGCCTGGGTGCCATTGGCAAAAAAGTACTGTTAATAGATTTTGATACAGTAAACCAAAAGCTGACCAATGAATTCAATATGAGTGGCAGGAAGGGGCTGGCTGACTTTTTGAATAAGAAGGCAACAATGGAAGAGTTAGTTCACAGTGTTGATAATGATGGAGAGTACTATGTGCTTCCTGCTGGTACCCGTGTTTTTGAAAGTGATGAATTGCTGGTTGAAGAATTGATCCCCATGCTTCTTAAAGAACTTGAAACCCGTTTCGATAATATTATTGGTGTAACCGCCCCGCTTGAAAAAGATACAAATATGGTTTTGCTTAGCAAGCATTTTTCCAACACCGTTTTTGTATTGAAACAGGGGCATACCCCAAAGGCGCAGGCTGCCCATTATATCGGCAGAAATCAGCCTTTGTTACCCTCTGGAGCAAAGATTATTTTTAATGCAGTGCCAAAGAGAGGAATGGGTGCCTGGGGAGAAGAATTTGGATATGGATATTACTATACTACTACGTAAGTATTATAGTAAAAATCCTATTTATAAGTAATATATACGATTAAATGTCGTTTTATAATGAACCTCTTTAGTACCCTTATGTGACTGAAGTGGCGAAGCTTTTGTGTAGACTGGAATAATTTCGAATATTTATGAATTGGTTTGTTACGAAATGTGAACGTGATCAGTTAAAATCTGTATCCAGGAATCTTGAAAGGTATGGTTATGATATATTCAGTCCATACCTGATTGCGACCAGGAATAACAACAAGCACTTCATCCGTGGAAATGTGGAAAAGGATTTTTATCAGTTGTTGTTTATAGCAGGCGATAACTATCCATCGGATAAGGAACTGAAGAATTCAGGTGCCATACATCCTATGTATTATCTGAAGGAGAGGGCAATGATCACTGAGAGTGAGATCTCTATTCTCAGATTATTATTTCAAAAGACAGTACCCCTCATTGTTGAAAAATGTCCTGTAAAATTCGATAATGCTGAATTTTCATATGGTCCATTTCTAATGAACCAGGAAATTGATATTGAAGTTGATAATGTTTATAAGATATCTATTCATCGCCTGGGGTTTTGCCTCCTTATAATAGATCCGCTTAAAAATCTGGTAAATGATATTGAACAAATGATCAGAAGCAAATCGTCTGAGAACGTGATTAGGATAGTCTGATAGTCATTTATTTCAATCAAAATTACCATTAATGTTTTCAGTACTGCTTCCGGCTTTCAAGCTCACCTATCTTCGGGAAGCTATTGATAGCGTGCTGGCTCAAAGCTTCCGGGATTTTGAACTTATCATTGTTAATGACCGATCTCCGGAAGATATTGCCGGCCTGGTAGCCACATATTCAGACAATAGGATATCCTATTTTGAGAATGAGTTTAACCTGGGCAGCAAGAATCTTGTTTATGCCTGGAATCGCTGTGTTGAGCTTGCAAACAGGGAATATGGTATCATTTTCTCAGATGATGATATTTTGCATGAACGGTTTCTGGAAGAAATTTCCCTACTTATAGCAAAATATCCGGCTCATGATCTTTTTTATACCCGACCAGCAGTTATAGATAAGAATGGTGCACTGTTGCGTTTGACCACCTCATCGCCTGAGTGGGAAGATGTTTATGATTTTATCTGGCATCGTGTAAGTGGTAAAAGAGACCTGTTTGCACAGAATTTTGTTTTTCGCCTCTCAGCCTTAAAATCCATTGGTGGGTTTGTTGACTTCCCAATGGCCTGGGCTTCTGATGATGCCACCTGGTTCCTTCTTTCTAAAGCGAAGGGAGTGGTAGCTTCCAGCAAGGCCCTGGTTTACTGGAGATGGAGTGAGATCAATATTTCAAATACAGGAAATTTCAAGCACAGACTTGAAGCTGTTAAACCGTTTCAAGAATGGTGCCATAATTTTGTTGAAGGCCTGGATGATTTAAGCGGAGAACATCAGTTTATTAAAAACCAGATTCTCCGGCAATTGCCCCTTCGGACCGTTCATTCCGAGCAGTATCTTTTATCGAGATTGTTCAGAACGAAAGGATCTCTCCGGGGCATTTTATTTTATATCCGGAACAGGAATCAATTTGGATTTGGTTTCAAAGGAATGTTGAAATTAATGTTTAGGGCCTGACAACTATGTTGCAATCGCTTCAGAAAATAGTCTTTTACCTTGTATTGTTACTGACAGCTATCAATATAGGCGTGTTTTTTTGTCCCTCCCCATATATCTATCTCGCCGATGCATTGAATATTGGATTGCTTGGTTTATGCGTATGGCATAATAAAAAATTAGGTGCACTTCCTGGTACTGTAATACAGGCATGGAGTATTTTATCAGTTTATACACTTGTTCTGGTAATGAACACCGAAAATATTGTGAACTTATCCAGCGGTATTGCGGCAATGAGATCTATGTATCCATATTTTCTTTTTTATTTCATTGCTTTATTGATCAGGAAGGAGGATATACCACGATTCATTGATTATATAAATTTGTTTTGTCTTTCAGGTGTTGTATTGGCTGTTGTGCAGAGTTTTTATGGACAGGAGCCTTTATTTTCACCTGGAGGTTTCTATAATACCGGGCATTGGGCAGGACAGCAAATGATGATAAATGGGTTCATGGCAAGGGTTATGTTGCCTACGCTTTATACAATACTGATCATGTTTGTTTTCAGTGTCACATACCTTTTGGTGGTTCGATTTAAACTGAAGTATGTACTGTTAGCTTTATCATTTCTGATTGCAATTTTTATAGGATATGCCCGCTCACAATGGATTGCAACAATAGTGTCAATGATTCTGGTCATGGCACTTATATTCGGATACCGGCAGAACAGGATCATCATGGTTCTTTCAGTGTCTGCATTAAGCATAATTACTCTTTTATTCATTTTAGCGAATATTGAAATTCCAGGTTTAAGCGATCTTTCCCAAAGCCTTACGGAGCGAGTTCAAGAGTTAACCTTTGATATACAAAATAGGGAGGGAAACCTTGGCTCCAGAATAAGAACAGTTGAAAGGAGTATGCAAATATTTCAACGCAGCCCATGGTTTGGTGTAGATTATAATTTCCCTGCCATTTATGAGATGACTGAACTGACAGATGTAGGATTTACGTATGTGCTGATCACAACCGGAATAATTGGAATTTCCCTGTTTGCATATCTTTTCTTTATTGCATTGCGGGGTGCCTGGTTAATGTACAAGCAAAGCTTTCGTGCAAATGATATCCTTGGTTTACTGCTATCCATTCTGGTAATTGGGAATATCATTTTGTTTATGATTACACAATCGTTCAATCAATTTTATTTTGTTACTGCAACGTTTGCAATAAGCTTCGGGCTTTATTGTAATTATTTTTCCCGGGAGAAAAAAATAGGAATCAGCTAGAGTACAGGAATCATGCAGAATATTGAAAACATAAGCTCCGTCGGGTTAAGAGGAGTTCTCGGAAAACTATTTAAGAATAAGGTTTTTAAGAATTTCTCTGTTCTAAGTGCCAGTAACGTTCTGGTACAGGCGCTAACTATTTTTTCCAGTATTAAGATTGCGAGGAGTCTCGGACCCGGAGATTTTGGAAAATATGGCTATTTCATTACGCTGAGTGGAATTTACAGTGTATTTGCTGGTTTTGGGCTTCGTACTGTCATAACGCGTTATGTTTCAGCGAGAAATTATAATGGCATAAAGCTGGTACGGAACGTAATGTTAATGCGGGTTTTATTGCTTATTCCTATCAGCGTTATAATTTTTGTTCTAAATGCCATAAGTACTGAGTTGGTATTTGATGAACTGCTTGTATTTGTACTCATTGGCTATATATTTTCACTGCTTGCCTGGGATGCGCTTGAGGCATATGTTTTCGGACAGCAGAAGATGAGCTTTTCCTCTGTCGTAAATCTTTCCAGTGCTGTTCTATGGGTGTTAATTGTTCTGCTTATCCCTAAAGCACATATAACGGTAACACTATTATTAGTTATAACCTTTTTATTGGCATTACTGAAATCAGCATTTCTGTTTTTTCGTTTAAGGACCAATTCAATGTTGTCTGTTGCAGCAGTAAATGAAGAGATCAGTTTCATGGACCTGGTAAAAGAAGCATTTCCTTTTTTCTTACTCGCGGTATTCACAGTTTTTTCAACTAAGGTTCCATATACCTTCCTGGCAATGAACTCAACAAAGGAAGAGGTTGGATTCCTGAATATTGCTTTAAGAATTGCCAGTCCACTTCAGATGCTGGTACTTACCATGATGTCGGCAGTATTTCCAAATATTAATAAGAAATTTAATGAGGATCGGAATTCATTCATTGGAAGTGTTTCCTCATTGCTGGTACTGGTTGTGGGTGTGGGTATGGTGGGAGCTTTTGTAATAAGCATTTTCAGCAACGAAATTGCATTATTGATTTATGGAAAGCAATACCTGCCAGCAGCTGATGTAATTGCATCGCAGGTGTGGTATACCCTATTGTATGCCATTCTATGTTTTATCGGAACTATTTTTAGTGTGCTTCACGAGCAGAATCTTATGGCAAAGTTGTCGTTTGTGAATGCTGTTCTATGTTCAGTCGTACTATATATTTTCTCCTTTCAGGGGGCTGTTGGACTCTCGAATGGTTTTATCGTGGCATCAGTTATAGGAATAATTTTTCATTGGTATTATTTGCATCTGAAAATGCCGGTGAAAATTTCCATCACTCTTGTTTCAATGCTTGGAATAATTATGGCTTTACTTTATGTTGTGTCAATCCTTTTTGCAGATACCAGTTTATTAATAAGATTATTGGTTGCTGCAGCAGCTTCGGGTATTATTGGAGTTGTGCTCTATAATTATTTTATCAGGAATAGTTTAAAGTTCCGTTAATGAAGATCTGTATAGTTACTAATTATCACGAGGAAGCTACTTCCTATTTGTATAAGCATCTGGCTGAACAACATGACGTGTCTATTATTTACCTGGTTAATTCAGGAAATAAGAAGACGCATATTTTTGATTTAAGTATAGTTCCGGAAGGTCATTATGGTCTCGTGGAGCCGGCACTTGCAAAAGCTGTTCTGGAACCATATACCAGCTACCTTACGAATACCAGCAAGATCCGGTTTTACGTATTTTCTAACAAAGGCTATAGTTCAGGTATAAATTATAAGCTTTTTTCTAAGCTATCCAGGATCATTAAGCAGGAGAGGTATGAACTGGTGCATATTATAGGCCAAAACCCTTTCCTGATGGTTCTACATTTGGGATTGGGCAACACTCCCATAGTTCAAACCTTACATGAGAGTTATGCTCATCTGGGTAAAACACACTGGAGTACCCGGCTATTCATGCGTTATCTTAAATCTGGTAACGTTAAAATGATATTTCATTCTGAAAATACGCGTAATCGGTTTTATCGGGGGAATGTAAAAAGATACCATGAATCAGTTGTAATACCGCTCGGATTTCATGAGATACTAGGTGTATTCCGAAAGAATTCTTTACCCACCCTGAATAAGACAATATTATTTCTAGGATATGTGAAACCATACAAGGGTGTGGAGTATCTTATTGATGCCTTTAATCAGGTAAGAGAGCGTATAACGGAAGCGCATTTAATGATAGCCGGAAAGTGGTCGATGCCCGAACTGTATGAATCAATAAAGGACAGGAAGGATATCACTGTAATAAATAAAGTAGTTGACGTTGAAGATATGGTTGCCCTGGTGCAGCAATGTTATTTTATTGTTTGCCCATATGTTACAGCTTCACAAAGTGGCGCTCCATTAACTGCATTTGAATTTGATAAACCTATTATAACCACTGATGTAGAAGGTTTATCTGATATGGTGGAGAATGGTATTAATGGATTTGTAGTAAAGAAGGAGAATGCCGCAGCTCTTGCTGATGCTATTGAGGAGCTTTTAGTTAACGAGGGGCTTTATTCAGAATTTATTTCTAACATCAATAAGTTCAGGTTGAATTCTGGCAGTTATACTGAATCAGTAATTAATAAAACGGTTTCGGTATATAGAAACGCAATGGGGATTTCATCTTTAGATCATGACTGATTATTCTATTGCCTATATGGGCACTAAAGGTTTCCCTTTTGGCTTTGCTCAAATTGAAAGGCAAAAACTGATAGCAAAAGGATTGATCCAAAATGGTGCAGAATTGATCATTGTATCAAGGTATGGGATCCATAATTCTTTTCCATTTCAATATGAGCAAGGGGTTAATAAATATGAGGGAATACCTTTTGTTTATTGTTCGGGGCAACCCATTCGGCCAGGCGGAATGCTGAAACGCACCAGCCTTAAAATACGCGGTCTTTTAAATGAGATTCGTTTTGTTATGAAATGGAAGGGGGATAAACGCATTATGCTTGTATCAACCAATTATTTCAGGAATATACTGTACTACAGGGTTCTGGCATCATTAAGCGGAGCAACCATGGTGGTAGATAATGTTGAATATTGGTCATCACATAAGAGAAAAGCATCCATACTTACTAAAATGGATAATTTTCTATATGACAGGTTCAGTCATAGGTTGGCTGATAAGGTTATATGTATAAGTGACTTCCTGGTTAAAAAGGTACAGAAGGCGGATCCTTCAAAATTGTGGATTAAGATTCCCTGCATTGTTGACTACAGCATTTTTGATGCTTTACCCGTAAAGAGGGAAAAAAGGATTTTATATTGCGGCTCATTGAATTACCTGGAGGTAATATATTTTGTAATAGATGCATTTGAACACAGTGGCATAAATGATCATACACTTACACTGGTAGCAAATGGCTCAAAAGAAAATTCTCTACTGTTACAGGAAAGAATACAAAAGTCGCCTGTATCAGACAGTATAAAGGTTTATCAGAACATGAAATATGCCGGGCTGGTAGAACTTTATAAATCAAGTTTGGCACTGGTAATTCCATTGAGGAATTCAGCGCAGGACGTTTCCAGGTTTCCTCATAAGATCGGTGAATATTGTGCAGCTTCCGCTGCGATCATTTCCACTAATATTGGAGAGATTAAAAATTATTTTACAGATGGCAATAATGCGTTGATTGCTGCCGATTATAATACCGGGCAAATAGCTGCAAAAATGAAATATGCCACAATGTATCCCGATAAAGCCATTGAAATAGGAAAACATTCTTACTTAACGGGTAAGAAATACTTTGAGATGAACGCTCTGGGAAATGAGTTAATGGAATTTTTCGGATTAAAAGGATCCACTAAATGAAAGTGCTTTTTCTAATTCCTGATTTTCCGATGAATCCTGCCAACATAAAAGGCGGGGTACATTCATCATTGGTTAATTTACTTCAAGCTTTCAGAGAAGCAGATGCAGAAATATTGGTGATTACTTATTCAAAATCGGTAACTGTGCCTGCTACCTTACAAATGTCCAATAATGTTAAGGTGGTACATTATCCTAAAAGCTATTCATCGTTTCCCTTCATTCCTTCACTATTAGCTGCGGGAAAGGACCTTAAAGAAGCTATCCGAAGTTTTGCTCCTGATATTGTTCATTTTCAAATGGGCGGAATATTTCTTTTGTTCAGGTATTTCATTGATCCCTCCATTCCAGTGATACTCACCATTCATGGTATGTCCAAAATGGAATTAAAAGATGCGAAAGGATGGAAAAAGAGATCCCAGCTTTTTTTACATAACCAGGTATCAAAAATCACGATACCCGATAATCTGATACATCTTTCGGAGTCTTCCCGCCAATTGTCAGGATTCACTGAGGCAAAAAATCTTGCTATTATTCCAAACCCGGTAAGTCCGGTTTTTTTTAAGAATGCCAGTTCCAGTTTCAATCCTGGAAAATTATTATACCTGGGTGCAATCAATCCAAGAAAGAATTTGATTTTATTGTTGAAAGCCTTAGCAGAGTTAAGATCACAAGGGTGTTTGTACGAGCTTACTATTGTTGGTGATTACCAGGAAGAAACCTATCGGAAAGAAGTTGAGTCAGTTATAAGCAGTTTGAAATTGGAAGATAGTATTAGCTTTTTGGGATGGCAATCGCAGAAACAGATCCTTGACATCATCAGGGAGATTGCAATTCTTGTAATGCCTTCAGAACAGGAAAATATGCCAATGGCAGCGTTGGAAGTAATGGCTTCAGGTAAACCGGTAATAGCAACTAAAGTTGGAGGAATACCTGAGATCATCGATGATGGTCGTACTGGCTTTCTCTTTGAGAAAGGGGATAGCAAAACATTGGTAGAAATCCTTAAAAAATTGTATCATAATCCCGGAATGATAATAGAAGCGGGTAAAGCAGCAAAGGAAAAAATGGAAGAATCATATAAGGCTGAGAGAATAGCCTCCCGGTTATTACAATATTATCAGGATGTAGTAAAAAAAGAATCCGGACAATGAAAATGCTAAAGGATAGCTTTGGTTTCTTGCTTTATAAAATTGGAAGATTATTTCCATTTGATCATACCACTAAAGTTCTTTCGCTTTATTGTCACCGTCCTTCTGTAACATTTTTTGAAAGTCTGATATTATGGTTAAGGGAAAATGGTTTCCGATTGATCAGCCTTACGGAGTTGGAAAAATTGCTTGAAGAGGGAATTGCAAAAGATAAATGCGTGGTTATTACACTGGATGATGCGCATATATCGAATAATGAATTATTGCCCTCCATAGAGAAATATAAAGTGCCTGTTACTATTTTCGCACCTGTGGATCCTCTTTATGAGGGTTCTTATTGGTGGGACTATGTTTATGCAAATACTGAAGGCATGAAAGCAAAGCATTTGCTGAGGAAATGGAAGATGATGGATGTCAGTTCATTCGATGTTATGATGGCTGATTTGAGATCTCAAATATCAGTTCCCAGAACGTCCATGACTGTAGAAGAGCTGCAGAAAGCTGCCAATGTAAAAACAATAGAGATCGGGGCTCACACAGTATCTCATCCCATATTAACTCAATGTGAGGATGAAAGGATCAGGATGGAACTGGAAGGTGGAAGATCAAGATTGTATGAAATAATTGGAAAGCAAATTAAATATCTTGCCTATCCAAATGGAAATTATTCAGAGAAAATAAAATTAATGGCCAGGTCTTCCGGATATAAACTGGCATTTACTGTTGAACAAAGGCTGATAGATCTGAAGACTGATGACTGGCTGGCCTTACCCAGGTTTGCTCTTAATGAAGAAGGTGGACGTTTTGAAAATCTGGCTCGGGTGATGGGAACCTGGCAAAAGTTTTTTTTCTGGAAGTTCTGAAATTCTAATAGTAGTTTTTTAATAAAATAATTATGGCTTTATTGAGGAAGAGATTTTTATTTCTGGATGTAAATGAATATTGGTACACATATAAGGAAGGATTATCAAATTGGATCACTTTAACAGCATGCTGTCATATGAAAATGCCTTTCAGGAACAGTGGCCTGATGAAAGAATCCCGTTCCTGGACTATAGAGAATGATCTTACATTATCCGAAGAAGAGACATTGGCCGGATATTCAAAATCTTTAAGGCAGCAGATAAGACAGGCTAAAGAAGGCGGTGTAATTATTGTTTTTGAAAAAGAGATTAGTGAGTTTGTTGCGTTCTTCAATGATTTTGCAGAACGTCATAACCTTAACCCAACCAGTAAAAGAAGGTTGGAGGAACTGGGAGAAAATTGCCTGTTCAGCTATGCAGTTTATGAAGGGCAGAAATTATCCGCACATTCTTACCTGATTGACCGTCCCAATAAAATAGTTCGTTCATGGCAATCAGCCTCTGGCAGAAGTATAGAGGGGGCTGACAAAAATCTTGTTGGGAAAGCAAATAAATTGTTGCATCATGAGGATATGAAATATTTCAAAAGCCAGGGGTTTGAGGTTTATGATTTTGGAGGCTATGCCATGGATCCACCCACAGATTCGCTGGCGGGTATAAATAGTTTTAAAGCATCCTTCGGTGGAAAAGTAGTGGAGTGCAAAGATTACTATTCATATCCTTTTGTTTTCCTGAAATGGTTAGGAGGTTTGTTTGGGCTGGTTGGTCGGGGATGACCTTCACCTATGCAAAGATTCAAAGTAAGTATATATGCTTTTTAATTCCATAGAGTTTGTTTTTTTCTTCATAATAGTTACGGGACTTTATTTCCTGTTACCACACAAGTACAGATGGTTCCTGTTGCTGGCAGCGAGTTGCTATTTTTATATGGCATTCGTTCCGGTATACCTGCTAATACTGGCTTTTACTATTGTAGTTGATTATTTCGCCGGAATTTATATTGAGAATAGCAGGGGACATAAAAGGAAACTATTGTTGATTGCAAGCCTGATTGCCAATATTGGTGTTCTGGCTGTATTTAAGTATTATAATTTCATCAATGATAATATAACTCATATCCTGGGAAATTTCGGCATACCGAATAATATACCTTACCTGCAGATCCTTTTGCCCATCGGACTTTCCTTTCACACATTCCAGGCGATGAGTTATACCATAGAAGTGTACAGAGGCAATCAGCCTGCTGAGCGTCATTTTGGGATATATTCCCTATATGTTATGTTCTATCCACAATTGGTGGCCGGACCAATTGAAAGACCCCAAAACCTTCTTCATCAGTTTTATACCAAACACAAGTTTGAATACAATAATGTGGTAAGTGGACTAAGGTTGATGTTATGGGGATTCGTAAAAAAGCTTTTCATAGCAGACAGGCTGGCCATTTATGTTAATGCGGTTTATGGCAACCCCGAGGAGCATACAGGGATCACATTAATAGTAGCCACCGTATTCTTTGCTTTTCAGATTTATTGCGATTTTTCAGGTTATTCTGAAATAGCCATAGGCTCGGCGAGGGTGATGGGCTTTGACCTGATGAAGAATTTTAATCGACCATATCTGGCTCAGAATATCTCCGAATTCTGGAAAAAATGGCATATTTCACTTTCAACATGGTTTAAGGATTACCTGTACATTTCTCTTGGAGGTAACAGGGTATCCCTGCCGCGTGTATATCTTAATCTGTTCATAGTTTTTCTTATAAGTGGACTATGGCATGGAGCTAACTGGACCTATGTTATCTGGGGCGGATTGAATGGAATTTACCTGATCACAGCCATGATGCGCAGGAAATATATAGATCAGTATATTGAGAAAATAATACCGGTGAATAACAGGTTCATCAAGGTTATAAATATTCTCATCACATTTATCCTTATCTGTTTCTCCTGGATATTTTTCAGGGCTGAATCACTGGACGATGCAATGCTAATAATAGGTCGTGTGTTTACTTTTTCGGGCCCTTTATTTTATTACAATCCTTTAATGGCTTATTGTGTAATGGCCATTGCATTCCTGCTGATTTCTGAAATTTTGCTTGAAAGGCATGGTGCTATTATATGGAAGACCTATAATAGCAACCGCTTTCTTCGCTACTCAAGTTATATAGTCCTTGTATTGATCATTTTGTTATTTGGAGTGTTTGATGGGGGGCAATTCATTTATTTCCAGTTTTAACTCCAATGAAATTCAATAGTATTAACTCGGATATGAAAGCGTTCTTCAAGAATCTTCTGATTGTTTTATTTTTTATGGTATTGGCCGACCAGGTGGTTGGTGCAATGCTGAGATATTTCTATTTCCGGCAGGAATCTGGACTGGAGTACCAGACCATATACTCAATGAACAAAACAAGTGAAGATGTACTTATATTCGGCTCGTCAAGAGCAAGCCATCACTATATACCCTCAATCATTACAGACTCAACTGGATATTCATGTTATAATACAGGCAGGGAGGGGAATTTTACGTTGTATGAACTTGCAATATTGCGTGGAGTTTTGAAACGTTATAAACCAAAGTTCATAGTAGTTGATTTTACAGTTAAGGAGTTCCTTGAATTCCCGGGCAGCTATGATCCTTTATCAAATTTGCTACCCTTTTATAGGGGAAATCCCGATATACATGATATTATTAAATTGCGTGGCGATTATGAACCATTAAAGCTCAACTCCGCTATTTACCCTTTCAATTCTTTGATGCCTGTTATCTTAGTCGGTAATTTGGAGTATAACAAAAAGCGGAAGGCGAATGATAAGGGATATTTTGCCCTTCATGGGAAAATGAAACAGCCACCACAGGCATTACAACTGGACAAGAAGTATCCGGTGGACAGTAACAAGGTTAATGCTTTTCGTTCGATTCTTGACCTATGTAATTCTAATAACATTCCGGCAATGGTTGTGGTTTCTCCTTATTATGATAAATATTCATCACAGGATTATTCCGTTGAACTGGCAAAAGAAATTGCAGCCAAACATGATGTTCCTTTTTATGATTTTTTACAATATTCTACGATAGCAGGAAACCCGGAAATGTTTCATGATAAAGACCACTTATCATATTCAGGTGCCAGGATATTAAGTGGAAAAATTGCGACCCTAATTCGGGAGAATATTTCTAGCAGCAATGAGTGATAAGAAAAGGATTTTAATTACTGGACCTGTATTTCCCCCGGCTGGTGGTGTGAGTATACACCTGAAGCGATTATATGAATTTTTTTCGGGCAGCTTTGATATAGACTTTGCAGATGAATCCAGAACAATAAAACCAGGCATCTTTAATATTCGTTCATTCAGGCCCGGTCCTTATTTCAAGATGATCAACAAGTCTGATCTTGTATTTATTCATAGTGGAAGCCAGCTATTGCGCTTTCTTCATATTCTCGTTGCAAGGTTATTCCAAAAGCCGGTTCTGTTAACTTTTCATTCTTATCCGGCAACAAGGTATGGTTTAGCTAAAAAACTCGAATCACTTTTTTTAGCTAGTGTAAATATGATAATCGCCGTAAATGAAATAATTGCAAAACGAATAGATCTTCCGGAAAAAACCATTGTCAGGCATGCCTTTCTTCCCCCATTATTAGGTAAGGAGCCGGAATTGCCGGAAGTAGTACTAAAATGGATTAATAATAAAAGGGAAGAAGGATTCCAACTGGTATGCAGTAATGCCTCTCAATTAGTTATGTTTAATGGAGAAGATCTTTATGGTTTGGATCTCTGCATTGAATTAGCGCATAGATGGGAATTACAAAATAAGAAGCTGGCAATGGTCTTTGTAGTTTCATCGCTGGAAAAGAATGAGGAATATTATAATGAATCAGCGGCAAAGGTTAGAAGCCTGGGTATTTCAGACCGATTCCTTCTTGTTAAGGAACCAATTTCTTTTGTGAGTCTGATCAGGCAGTCTGATATCGTCTGCCGGCCAACAATGTCAGATGGGGATTCATTGACCGTTCGGGAGGCAATTGCTTTGGGAAAGCCGGTTGTGGTTTCAGATGCAGTGGAACGTCCTGAATGGTCTATCCTGTTCCGTTCGAGAGATATCAATGATCTTGAAAAAGTGATCGCCCAAACAGCAAACGAAAAGCTGGGTGGCCTCAATAAAGAAACAGTAAGTTTTGATGGATACTATAAGCCATACGAAATGCTATTCAATGAACTTACGGGTGGGAAAAAGTATGAAGAATGAAATTCTGGAAGCTTTCGCTAAGCTGAAAACTTATTGTATTAAGGAAGGATTCAAGGGCTATGATCCTTACGATGGGTTAAATAGTAAATTATTTAACTCAATACCTGTTTTTTCAAAGAATCGTTTAGCCAGGCTTGCGTGGATCCAATTTTTTAAAAGGTTTCCTTTTAATCTGAGGCCATTGGCAGGTATTGAAAAGGATTATAATCCCAAAGCATTGGGTTTATTTCTTTCAGGTTATTGCCGCATTTTCAGAAATGACCCTGATCCGGAAAATGAAAAGTTGGTTCGATTTCTTGCAGATAAATTAATTGAACTCCGTGCAGAAGGGTGGAGTGGTGCATGTTGGGGTTATAATTTTGACTGGCAGGCCCGTGCTTTTTTTCAGCCGCGCAACACGCCCACAGTGGTTGCCACCAGTTTTATTGCCCATGCCTTACTCGATGCTTATGAAATTTTTAAGGAAGACCGTTGGTTGCAGACGGCTATTTCCTCCGCTGATTTTATATTGAAAGACCTTAATCGCACAATGGGAGAAAACGATGAATTTACTTTCTCGTATTCTCCATTGGACCATTCCGTAGTTTATAATGCAGGCTTACTGGGCGCGGGGCTTTTAGCCCGGATATCAAGTTATACTGGTGATAAAAAATTGGTGGGTATATCGCGGAATGTTGTGGCATTTAATACCAGGAAGCAGCAGCAAAATGGAGCCTGGGCATACGGAGATCTCAGCTATCATCAATGGATAGATAATTTTCATACAGGATTTAATCTTGAAAGTATAGCCAAATACCGGACTTATACCGGAGATCAAAGTTTCAATCCGGCATTAGAAAAAGGTCTGGATTACTATTTGAACACATTTTTTACTCCCGAAGGCATTTCCCGGTATTATAGTCATAAAACATATCCGGTGGATATTCATGCACCTGCGCAGTTGGTTGCAACCATTGATGCACTCGAAGAATGGGAAAGGGCAGGAGGAATTATTGAGTCTGTTCTTGGCTTCACCATTAAGAATATGCAACATCCGGAAGGATATTTCAGTTACCAGTTAAACCGCTTTATCAGGTCTGAGGTTCCCTATATGCGCTGGGCACAGGCCTGGATGTTCTATGCGTTTTCGATTTACATAAATCATGAGAAAGAGGTATGCGAGTAACTATTTGTGATATTCCTATTGATGCCCTTACAATGGCAGAAACATTGGGGAAAATTGATCAGGCAATAACCAGGAATGAAAGGATTCACCATGTTGTTGTTAATGCTGCAAAAATGGTGAATGCACAGCATGATGCAGCTCTTAAAGCCAGCATTGTTGATTGTGATATAATAAATGCAGATGGACAATCAATTGTTTGGGCATCGCGTCTTCTCAACCAACCACTTCCTGAAAGGGTTGCTGGAATAAACCTGATGGAGCAATTGGTGGAGCTTGCATTTATGAAGGGTTATAAAATATTTTTCCTTGGAGCCCGAGAGGAGATAGTAAAAAAAGTGGTTACTGTTTACACCCAAAAGTATAGTTCAGATATAATTGCCGGATACAGAAACGGATACTTTGGGAGAGATGAAGATAGCGTGGTAGCAAAGCAGGTAGCAGATTCAGGGGCTCATATCCTTTTTGTTGCGATTTCATCACCCCGAAAAGAGATATTTCTCAATGAATACAAAGATATTATTCGTACACCCTTTATTATGGGAGTAGGGGGAAGTTTTGATGTTGTAGCAGGTTTTGTAAAAAGGGCACCCATATGGATGCAGGAGTGGGGACTGGAATGGTTTTACCGGGTTATACAGGAACCCAGACGCATGTGGAAACGCTATCTTGTGGGCAATACCAAATTCATCCTACTTATTCTTAAGGAAAAATTCAGAAAGAGCTGACCAATGAAAATTACAATCGTAGCAGGAGCAAGGCCAAATTTTATGAAGATCGCCCCTATTATCAGGGCAATAAAAGAACATAATAATGAGGGACCTCAAATTGAATTCAGACTGGTTCATACCGGGCAGCATTACGATAAGAAGATGAGTGATGATTTTTTTGAGCAATTGCGAATCCCTCAGCCGGATAATAATCTGGGTGTGGGAAGTGGAACCCAGGCTGCACAAACCGCGGCAATTATGGTGGGCTTTGAAAAGGAACTTCAGGAAAATCGTCCTGATCTTGTTCTGGTAGTTGGGGATGTGACTTCTACTATGGCTTGTGCAATTACGGCAAAAAAACTTTGCATTGATGTTGCCCATGTGGAAGCAGGTATCCGTTCGGGTGACCTCACCATGCCCGAGGAAATTAATAGAATAGTTACCGACTCCATTACAGATATATTCTTCACTACAACTCAGGAAGCTTCCCAAAATTTGGAGGCTTCCGGTAAAACAGCAGACAGCATATATTTTGTAGGTAATACAATGATTGATACTTTATTCCAGAACCTTCAAAATTTGCAGGCACCCGCCTGGTGGAATGAAGAGGAGTTTACTTCAAAGGAATATTTCCTGGTAACACTGCATCGTCCGGCAAATGTTGATGATATGAACAACCTTGTGAATCTGTTGCAGAATATAATGAAAGGAACATCTCCTTCCCGTGTTATATTCCCCGTTCATCCACGAACAAAAAAAGTAATAGATCAATCCGGGTATGCTCATCCCGACCTTTACTTAACTGACCCATTGCCCTACCTTGAGTTTTTGTATCTTGTCAAAAATGCTAAAGCTGTTATTACCGATTCCGGCGGAATAACTGAAGAAACTACCGTGCTATCAGTTCCATGTATGACATTGAGGAATAGTACGGAGAGACCTGAAACCATAACCATTGGTTCCAATGAACTTGTAGGAACAGATCCTGTGAAACTGGTACCTTTTCTGGTAAAGGTTAATGAAGGAAAATGGAAAAAAAATTCTATCCCTGAATTATGGGATGGCCACACATCCGAAAGAATAGTTAAGATCATTGCTGACCGTTATCAATAGCCGCTTGTTATTATGAATAAACTTTCCTTCATTTTTTACAGGTCAATATTATGGTTGTGGGACCTTATATCATTGAATGCCGCTCTGCTGCTTGTAAGCCTGAATGTTGAATGGGCCGATTTATTTGCTAAAAGGGAATACCATGTTTATATGGCCTTCTTCAATATAGCCTGGCTTTCAGCGGGGTTTCTCTCCTCCCTTTATCTTAGTAAGCAGTGGCTTGACTTCTCTGTTTTTATAAGAAAGACCATTAAGAGCTTTGTAATAACAATTGTTTTTTTACTGGTTTTTCTCTATCTGTACGAGTTCCAGTTTTCAAGATTCTATATAATCTCGTCTATTGCTTTATTTGGCCTTCTTACTCTTATCAACAGGATTCTATTCAATGTGCTTGTTATGGCACTTCGGAGTAGATTCCGCATGGAGAAGAAAGTGGTTATACTGGGATACAATGATATTTCAAAAAGACTGATCAGGTATTTTAGAAGCGAGTCAAAACTGGTAAAGGTTTCTGGTTGTTTTGAAGATAAAGAAAGAGTCAATGAGCTTTCTGATTTTCCCATCCTTGGCGGGTTACAGGATTGTCTTGAATATGTAAAGACAAATAATATTGCAGAAATTTATTCAACCCTGGCTCCGGAGAAATATCCTTATTTATATGACCTTGCCAAAGAAGCGGACAAGCTATTTGTACATTTCAAATTCGTTCCTGATTACAATGTGTTTGTGAACCGGAATATCTATGTTGACTTTGTTGATAATATTCCTGTTCTTTCCCTGCGTTCTGAACCATTAGAGGATACAGGCAACCGCATTAAGAAACGTCTTTTTGATATAGCCTTCAGCCTTTTTGTAATCATATTTATATTATCGTGGCTGGTTCCCATTGTTGCTATACTGATAAAATTGGATTCAAGAGGTCCGGTTTTCTTTATCCAGCAGCGTTCCGGTAAAAATAATCGACCCTTTGCCTGTATCAAATTCAGAAGCCTTCGTGTCAATGATGAATCAGATACCAAACAAGTAACAAGGAATGACAGAAGAATAACTTTTTTTGGGCGATTTCTGCGGAAATCAAATATTGATGAACTCCCTCAGTTTTTTAATGTATTAATTGGAGATATGTCGGTTGTAGGACCAAGGCCGCATATGTTAAAACATACGGAGGACTTCTCCAATATTTATAAGAAATACATGATCCGGCATTTTGTAAAACCCGGACTGACGGGATGGGCCCAGGTGCACGGCTTCAGGGGTGAAATCACCAACAATGAATTATTACGCCGAAGAATTGAATATGATCTATGGTACCTTGAAAACTGGACTATTTTCATGGATGTGAAAATTATATTCATGACGATAATGGTAACGATCAGGGGCGATGAAAGGGCCTATTGAGTTCTTACTCTACAATAACCTTTTTGCTGTTATAGAAAAGCTTTAACGAATCCCTGATCCGTGCGGTATCTGATGGGCTTGCCGGCAAGCTGAAGTATAATTTGTAGGTAACTGAATCACTGGTTTCCATTAAGATAGATTTACCCATTGTTTTCAATTGGTCAAATCGCCTTAGAGCCCGGCCCCTGGTTGCTTCTTCTATAATAAATTTCCAGCTTCCTGTTTCACCGGAACCAGCCAATGTTACAGGCCTTCGGCTGATAGAAGTATCTGAATTCCGAAGGCTATCAACGGGATTCATAATTGTATTAGAATCAGGAATAATTTTCAGGCTGTCCTGTACTGGTTCGGATATAGGAACTGCTGTTTGTTCAGGTAAATTAGTCTCACTATTTTGTTTGAATAAATACCATGCTCCCCATCCTACCAGACCAATCGTGAGCACTACCAGAAGTATTACAATTAATCTGGACGCAACATTTTGCTGGTCATATCTCGGTGCAGTTTCATCAAATGCCGAAGGTTGAGTTGGTCTTAGGTCTTCCAGCCTTTCTGTAACTACGCCCCCCGGGGTGAATTCAAAATTTCCTTCCTTTGTTTTTACAAGTGTTCCGATACCTTCCATGTACAATGCTTTCCCGATATTCAGAAACTGCTTATTAAGCATGATAAAAGACTCAAGGTCTGAAATGGCAAGGGATTGCATTTTTCCAGTATGTGTCTTTATGTAATTAACCAGGTCCTGGCTTAACTCCTTATCAGAATTATTATCAAATTGTACAGATCCGCCGTCAGTAGTAAAAGTTCCGATTCCAGGCAGGCTCAATCTCTTATGCTGGTATAAAAACTGGGTAAGTAAATTATCAACTTTCAAAGCTGGTTAGATTGGTTTGACACAAAATAAGGAAAAATCGGCTCTTCCTGCTATTACCCATTTAACGCAAGGTAATGGGCCACTGAATGTTCTTAATTTTGCAAAAAAAGGTTCATGCTTACACAAGAGGAAAAGGATTTCATAGTGTATTGGGAAGCAAATCGTTTGAAACAAAAGAAATATTTCCGTTCATGGTTGGTGGGTTTACCGGTGGGACTTCTTTTTGGTATACCCATCATTCTTAACTATGCAACTGGTTGGTACAAAAGAGCAGCTATGGTAGCAGGCTCCAAATTCAATCCCATGGTCCTGATAGTAGCGATTCTCCTTATTATAACATTTTCTGCCATATTTTACCGCCAACACCAGTGGGAGCAGCATGAACAGAAATACAGGGAATTAAAGCAACAGGAAGGCCTTTAGGCATTCATTTTGATGTGTGATGCAACAGATAGGTCTGAAAAGGGGTCATTATCAGGTCAACTACTATATTTGCGCATAATTTAAAAAAAATGGTGAAGAAAATCGGTTTTGTTTTTCTGGTAATGATGGTTGTGCTGGGAACCTGGCATTGTTCCAAAAGTGATACCAGCTGTAATCCTGTTCCCCCGCAAAATGAAGAATCTGCAATTTTACAATACATAGCAACCAATAATATTACTGCTGTTAAAGATCCTTCCGGCCTTTATTACCAGGTTATAGAAGAGGGTTCGGGTTCTGCCCCCACAGTCAATTCCAGGATCGCTGTTACCTACAGCGGTTACCTTACGAATGGCAATAAGTTTGATGAAATGACAAGTCCAATCCAGGATCCAACAAAATGGTGGCCATTGGGGGGATTGATACAAGGTTGGCAGATCGGAATTCCTAAAATCAAAAAAGGGGGAAAGATCAAGATGATTCTCCCATCTGCCTTAGCATATGGATGTACCGGGGCGGGATCCATTCCAGCCAACTCTATTCTTGTTTTTGATGTAACGCTGGTGGATTTCAATTAATTCCATTTACATTAATATTTCAGGGCCCCTGCTTAGCTGCAGGGGCTTTCCTTATTTTCGCATTAAACCAGAAAGCTTTGCCAAACGAACCGATCTCTGTATTCGATATTTTCAAGATAGGTGTGGGGCCATCGAGTTCACATACACTTGGACCATGGCGCGCGGCCCAATATTTCACAGCATCATTGGATGCTGCCGGCAAACTTGAACTTGTTACCCATGTGCAGGTTTTGTTATATGGCTCACTCGCTAAAACCGGGAAAGGTCATGGAACTGATATCGCAGTACAAATGGGGCTATTGGGTGAAGATCCTGTGACCTGCGATGTAGACGGGATCGCTCAACTAATTCGTAATCTTCAGAAGGATAAAGAACTCATCCTGGCAAAAAAACATTCTATCCCCTTTGATCCATCAACAGATATTATTTTCCTGATGAAGGAAACACTTCCTTATCATCCTAATGCCCTCAGTTTCCTCGCAATACTTTCTAATGGAGAGCATATTTCTGAAACATATTATTCAGTAGGGGGGGGATTTGTTCAGCAGGAAAATGAGCGGATAGATTCACGGAACCAGGTGCAACTGCCATTCCCGATCGATAAGGCAGATGACCTCCTGCATTGGTGCAGGAAAACGGGACTGGGTATTCATGAGATTGTACTGGAAAATGAATCAGCCTGGCGCTCTCCGGAAGACACACGTAAAGGCCTTGTTCGGATATGGAATGTGATGAAGGATTGTATGTACAGGGGATGTCATCATGAAGGTGTACTACCCGGTGGATTAGAGGTGAAGCGAAGAGCAGCAGCCCTCAATAAAAAATTACTTGCAGGAATAGAATACTCTGGATATGATGAATGGATCAATGCAATAAGGCAGGGAGGGAATGATTTTAAGTATATTCTTGACTGGGTAAGTTGTTTTGCACTGGCCGTAAATGAAGAAAACGCTTCTTTCGGAAGAGTAGTAACAGCGCCTACCAATGGTGCTGCCGGTGTGATTCCTGCAGTGCTTCAATATTTTGTTGTTTTCTGTAAAGGCGATTCAGAAGATGCAATTCTGCAGTTCCTGCTTACTGCATCAGAGATCGGAAGTATATTCAAAAAGGGATCTACTATTTCAGCGGCCATGGGAGGATGCCAGGCTGAGATTGGTGTGTCTTCTTCCATGGCTGCGGGAGCACTCACTGAAGCTACAGGAGGTACTCAAAGGCAGGCTTTAATGGCTGCTGAAATTGCCATGGAACACCACCTTGGATTAACATGTGATCCAATAGGCGGACTGGTTCAGGTTCCCTGCATTGAAAGAAATACTATGGGAGCCATAAAAGCTATAACTGCCTCCCAGCTTGCGTTGCAAAGTTCGCCTGATTTCGCAAAAGTATCTCTTGACGCCGTGGTAAAAACTATGTGGGATACTGCCCAGGATATGAGCAGTAAATACAAAGAAACATCCGATGGTGGCCTGGCACTTAATATCCCCCTGAGCCTTCCTGAATGCTGACCAAATCTCAATTGTGAATGGGGTTCACCTGTTGGTCAACAATGACGGAATCAGAATAATCATTTATCACATTATAAAGCGTGTCCCTTTCAACCGGCTGTCTCTTAACCTGCCTGATAAGACTCACTAGTTCTGCAGTGGTCATAGAAGGAGATTGTTCCTCTGAACCTGCCATTGAATAGATCTTTGTTGAATCGTCAATTGTGCCATCCAGATCATTAACTCCAAAGGATAAAGTAAGCTGGGCACTATTTCTCCCAAGCATGGGCCAGTAGGCTTTCAGGTGTGGGAAATTGTCCATATAGATCCGCGCCACTGCATACATTTTCATGTCTTCCACAATGGTACTTTCCTTGATATGACTCATCTCATTATCCTTATTCCGGAACTTTAATGGGATGAATGTATTGAAGCCCCTTGTTTTATCCTGCAGGTTTCTCAATCGCTCCATATGATCAATACGGTGATGGTATGATTCTATATGACCGTAAAGCATTGTAGCATTGCTATGCATACCCAATGCATGCGCCACTTCATGTATCTTAAGCCATCCTTCCGCATCAACTTTGTCGGCACAGATCTGCTCCCTGATATCAGCACTGAAAATTTCGGCCCCACCTCCCGGTAAGGATTGCAGGCCCGCATCGAGTAGATACTTCATTCCTTCTTCCACACTAACTTTCGCTTTCCTGAACATATAATCCAACTCAACCGGTGTAAAGCCTTTAATATGCAGGTCGGGTCGGTGTGATTTTATTTTACGAAGAAGATCGGCAAAGAACTCCAATGTTAATTTGGGATGTACACCACCAACAATATGCACTTCCGTAACTGGTTGACCATCATATTTTCGAACTATATTGAGCATCTGTTCGGTTGTGAGTTCCCAGCCCTCTTCCTTGTGAGCATACAATCTTGAATAAGAACAGAACTTGCAACTAAATACACAAACATTAGTTGGCTCAATATGAAAATTCCTGTTGAAATAGGTTTTTTGTCCATGAAGTTTTTCCCTCACATGATTTGCCAGACTACCCAGCCAGGAAAGGGATCCTTTTTCAAATAATATCACTCCTTCTTCAGGGGTTATTCTTTCTCCCGCAATTACTTTCTCCCCGATCTTTCTTAATGACTGATCCGTAAGAGTAATATTCAATTGCTCGAATTCTATATTGGTCATATTATCTGTTGGTCTTTATGATTCTGGTTGTTCTAACCTTATTATTGTAAATCAATCGTACAATGTAAATACCTGCTGGTTGTCGGGATATATCAGCATACACCAGGCTGGATGCATTTCCATTGTAACTGGTTGCCCAAACGCGCTGCCCCACCATATTGATCACCTCTATTTTCTTCAGATTTTCGAGATCGAGATAATGTCTTATCTGAATATTTCCGGTAGTGGGATTTGGGGTTACGAGCCAACCCTGTTCCTTCAATTTAGTTGGCAAAGTTACAGCATAGAGCCTAATATCATCCAGATAAAGATTGTTGTTGCGGTTACTGGTGTTTCGGAAGATCACCTGTATAATATCATTTTCCTGCACAATTCCGGTAAGATCTACTGAATCGGTTCGCCAATGGGCTTTTTGGGTGGGCTTAAATTCTACTGTGCCAGGGAAATTAGGGTCCTTAGCTGTCTGTAATTCAGTGCCCCATTTTTTATAGACTAGCTGGAGTGGTAAGCCACAATTTCGGGTTACAAATATTTCTAATGTATCGGTGGGGTCGCCTTCCGTCCTGGAAGCAATATGAGCCACATCAAATCGGAGAAAAACAGAATCCGGATTTGCAAAATTGATTGGCGAAGAATAGAGTTCGTCAACATCCCCTGGAACAGGATTAATATAATTACGGATAAGTGCCGATCTCGAACCATTCGTGGCAGCTTCGGTACTTAATTGCCATCCAATACCACTATCGGGGTTTGTTACATTCCAGTTAACGGGGGGGAATGAATTCTGTTCAAAACTTTCCTGCAGGGGAGGCTGTTCAATGCGGAATAAAAATACCTCCTGGGTAAGAGTATCATTTAAAGGTTGTTGGTCATCGCTTCCATTGGGTTTTGATACCCATACCCGAAATAGATTGCTTCCCAAATTAGTTGCATTAAATAAACTGTCGTAATCTAACAGGTAAAGCTGACCGGTATTGATATTTATCCCCTCAATCAGACGGCTTAGGATTTCACCATCATTCCATTGTAAACTTACCATGAAAGACTCTACCGTTTGAAGTCCGTTATTACGAATCTCAATCAATGGTTCAAAGTTTCCCCTGCACTCATTGGGTAAAGGACTAATCAGTTTATTGATACTGATGTCTAATTGAGGTAGCGTATATGCCTGCACGTTAATATCATCTAGATATATATTCTGTCCGAATTTATTGACCGATACCCATGCGAATGAAACATTTTCTGCACCCCCAAAATAACTCACCGGAAGCCGGATTGAATTATCAGCCCATTCATTGTCACCCGGTACCCAGTTAATATCTCCGGTAAATCCGGCGGTGCTTGCTAATCCTGTTCCTCCTTCTTTCCAAAGTACGTTGGTAAAGCTATTTCCACAATCAAGGGAGGCCATCAGTTTCAGTGTATCGGCAAAACTAGAGGAACCCGAATATGCTTTATAGGCATGTGAGAAACTGATAAAAACAGAATCGGTATTTATTAAAGAGATTCCCGGCGAAACCAGGTAATCCTCATCACCAATAGCATTATAATTAAACAGATTCATGTAAGCGGAGGCAATTCCGGTTCTGCTGGCATTAAGTGTTCTTGTCCAGGTAACTGAACCTGCATTTGGATTTAATACAGTCCAGCCATTTGGAGGAAACACAGGATCTTCAAATCCCTGGAAGAATGATCCGGTTGCAGGTTGACGTACAGTAATATTTACTGAAAGAGTATCATTAGAATTTCTTTGATCAATACTATTATTAGGATTGGTAATAAATATTTTTATGATAAAGGGCCCGGTACCGGTAATAGTTATCGGAAGGGTAATTTCTTCCGATTCGCCATAAGCCAGTGAACCATTCCAATTGATCATTTGAATGCTACCATTGTTGATTTGCCAGTTAATACGTGCAGAAGTGAGTGTGGTATTTCCGCTATTCCCTATACGAATTCTTGAAACTAAATCGGCGGCATCGCAAAACACTTCGCCATTGAGAGGAGACAGTATTGTATAAAGTTTGGCATCCAGATCTTTATTGGCAGCCAGTTTAACTGAAGCAACTTTTGTTCTCCACCCGCCCGGGTCACCATACATGGAGGTGAGCCAGAATATTGAATCATTTACAGGGTCGGGCGCTATCATATTATAATCCCCCCATCGTGAGGAGAAGGTGCCATATCCTGTTCCGTTCACAACCATAGTTTCATCTGCTGGCAGGCTGCCTGGCTGGTCATTTGCATTTCGGCCTGTCACTGTAATAGAGGGCCAGATGGTTGATGAAGAACTGTTGTAAACGGACATTATCTGTCCAAAAGCATTCATATTCATCGAGGGGTAAAACCGATGTGTATCATCCGGTGAATAGGTGCCTTCCTGGAACAACTGCCAATCACCTGAAGTTCTGCGTAATTCGTGCCATCGAATCCCTGCGATGCCTGCTCCACCAGCATTTACAGTGTGATAAACAAGTATCGATTCATGGGAATCGTACTTACGCCAAATGGGTTTGTCCATCACAAAAGAAGTTGTTGCCATGAGTTTACTATTATTACCAGGGGTGGTAACACAAGCCTGAAAATAACCGCCCTCATTACATAAGGTAGTGTTGAAAGGTGCTGTAAGGTGAGAGCTTAAGGTATAAAAATTACTGTTGGAAGGATTTTGAAAATCAACATCAAAAGCGAGCAACACCACACTGTCAGCATCAGCTGCAATAGTTCTTCCATCATCATTACGAAAGGTGAACAATCCCGGTGAACCCTGAGTGGGTGCGGATGGACCAAATGCATTGATTGGTGCGGCTCCATCATATTTCTCCGCATCGGTAAGCCTCACCCGCTGCAATTGCACATTGGGTTCGCCAGCTATCATTTGGGATTTATTGAATGCATAAAATGAAATCCCGGCAAAATTATTATCGGGTAAAGTAAAATCGCGACTGGTTGCGAACCAGGCATCCGTCCAAACTGAGAACTTGGGATAATCAGGGAAATAACCCGGGTCAGTGAATTTATATATATACCAGCTACCGAGTGGATTATTAGTAGCAGATACAAACATCACGATTGTATTAATGTCGGTACTTCCATCAGGTGTTCCAAATTCTGTCATAACAAATCTGTCAGCATATTGGTCGTAAAGGCAAATCCCATCACCTGCGCCACTGTAACCTGCTCCATCAACAAGGTTATCTAAATATATTGCGTCTGTAATAGCGTTTCCCGATTTGTCATACACCTGAAAATAAGCACCGGATGGCCCATTCACCATTTGAATGATATTATCTGGTCCAACACATAGGGTGGGGTCGGCCGGAGTAATTCCGGTTGATCCAATGCCCTCCCTGTTGGTGATAAATTCAGGTGATAATGTTTTGTTTTCACCAAGCGTTTGGGAAGGCCGGCGTAGAGATCGGTTCCGTAAAGGATCTTCATTAAGGTAAACAGCTTTTGGATCATTACTGATCACAGGTGTCTTTCGTTTACCACGATTCCACAATAACCCTTTGTTATCCCGGACAATGGTATTCTTTTTTCCCCTTTCCGGAACAAAGCCCCTGAGTTCACGGGTAGTACCTATCCGCTCACCATTTGTGATCACGATCTTACCTTGCTGGGCCATGAGCCATGGGGATAGCAGGATGAGGGGAAAGATAAGGAATAAAATATTTTTTATCATTGGGGCTGGGCCTGGCAGAAATACAAATATAACTGCATGTGACCAAGCTTACAACAATGCAGGAGGCTAACAGTGCGATTAAACCAAAATCTTTTATCTTTCCTGCCAGTAAAACTTCAACTGCATGGGTCGCTTTCAGGGAATCATTGGAATAATTCTGATATTAGGTATTGCTTATCTGTTCTCCAATAATAAAAAAAAGATCAACCTGAGGGTTATCGGAAGTGGTATCGCACTTCAACTGTTGATAGCTATCCTTGTTTTAAAAGTTCCGGCTGTTACTAATTTTTTCCAGATACTCGGAAAGGGCATGGAAAAGATCGAAATATTTGCCCGTAAGGGCGCCTCTTTTGTTTATGGTGGCATAGCAGTAGCACAGCCAGATGGTACTGTGGGTAATTATCTCAATTCAGGTTTTGTATTCGCATTCAATGTTACTGCCACGATCATTCTTGTTTGTGCACTTGTTGCGATCCTCTATCATTTTGGGATCATGCAAAGGATTGTAGCAGTGATCGCTAAAGCAATGAATTGGGTAATGAGGGTAAGTGGGGCAGAAGCGCTGAGTAATGTAGCGAGTGCATTTGTTGGACAGGTAGAAGCCCAGGTGATGATCAGGCCTTACCTGCAAACTATGACCATGAGCGAACTTCTTGCGAGCATGAGCGGTAGCCTGGCCTGTATTGCTGGTGGCATTCTTGTTGTTTATGCTAACATGGGTGCCCAGGCAGGGTTTGATCTTGCTCCCAAATTAATTATGGCATCGCTGATGGCTGCTCCTGGTGCATTGGTCATTTCCAAGATTGTGTACCCCGAAACGGAGGAAAGCCAAACAATGGGACGCGTAAAGCTTGAAGTAAAAAGTCATTATACCAATGTAGTTGATGCCATTTCTCATGGTGCGGGAGATGGTTTTAAGATCGCCATGAATGTGATTGCCATGTTGATCGGCTTCATTGCGGTGATTGCATGCGTTGACTGGATTCTAATAAAAGCGGGACATATCTTTAATCCCAACTTTGATTTGAGCCTCAACTTTATTTTTGGTAAAATATTCTATCCTTTTGCGTGGGCAATGGGAGTTCCCATGGATGATGTTGACAGTGTGGCCACATTACTTGGACAAAAACTCACTATCAATGAATTTGTTGCATTTCAAAATCTGACCAATAATTCGGTTCCTGTTGTTACTGATAAAGGATTATTAATAGTGAGTATTGCCATTTGTGGGTTTGCGAATTTTAGTTCAGTTGGAATGCAGATAGGCGGTATCGGAGAGATAGCTCCGGGTAGAAGGGCCGACCTGGCGCGGCTTGGAATGAAAGCACTGCTTTGCGGTACTCTTGCTTCTTACCTGAGCGCTACCATTGCAGGAATTTTAATGTAGGATCAGAATCTCCTCAATATTTTAAAATGGATGGAGAAAGGAATGATTTTTCCAGTACTACCATCCCGAAGTTTGCCTGAACAACTACCCTTTATAAATTCCCCGGGCGCTCCATAATCTGTAACTGCCATCGCTATAACACCTGATGGAGTAAACTGCAGTTTTTCCTGTCGGATACTCAATGTGCTTACAGGATAATTTCCCGGCTTGGGTGCACCAGCAAATGTAAAGCTCACTGCCTCTTTATTCTTATCAGCCTCCTTATAACAAAGTATTGTGGTCTTATTTTCCTGGTTGATTGCTGCCTGAACCAGTGAATCAGTTGGCGCTTGTAGGAGATAGTTAGTGCCATTGATTGTGTAACTAATATATTGATCGGTCTGCTTGTTACAGGCACTGATTTCTATATTGTCATAACGGCCACTGCTTACTTCCTGTTGAAATGGTTGGCTCTCCATACCTCCTGCATCATCAACAACTATAAGAGTAGCTGTTGTTATTTCTTTGGTGCATCTTGGAAGGCTGATCTCAAAAAAACCATCACTTATACTTGCCCTGAATAGTTTACCATCAAGCATTATTTTTACATATCCTGAATGAATAGGGGCATTCTTGCAATTCATCATTTTTCCGGATAGCACTACTGTAGTTGATTCGGTATTTTCTGAACCTAATTTCCCCAGCCAGATGGTGCCTGTACCGGTTCCAAATTTTTTGGTGGCAATTACTGAACCACAGTCATCTGAAACTTTCATCAGAAGCGAATAGTTGCCATGAACAGGCATATTAATATATCCCTTATCATCTGCACGAAGAATACCGGAAAGAGCACTGCCATCATTTGCATCAAATAACTGAACCCTTGAAAATGAAAGTCCGTTTCCAGACCTGTCAGTGACGTTAGCATTTAATTTTGCCATTGGTTCACCTAATGCTACCGACCATGTTGCTATTCTGCTCAGATTAGCTTTGTAGATATTTCCTTCTTTAATTGCCTTTCCTTCTTCAATCCATTGCCCCTTAACTTCATCATAATACCATAATGAAGCTGTTGCAGGCGCATTGGCTGCATCAGCAATCGGAAATTTAACAGATAAGTGGTCGCCTGCAGAAATTTCAAGTGGTTGACCGGATGATCCTGTGAGGTCAAGCAGTAGCAAACTGAAAAATCGAAGAACCGCGTCTGATTTGTCTAAACGGAGACCCCTTATTGTGGGAATAAGCGAATAGAATGATGCTGATGATGGTTCAATAATGAATCCATCCATTCTTGTATTTCCTGAATATGAGGTATTGCTGACCTTATCAATGATCACGCCCGAAGGGATAGAAATCTCTCCCTCTTTTTGAAGCAATAACGTTCCCCCGGATTCTGCACCAAACAAAAGATGTTGGTCTTTCTGCTTTAACGTTATGCTGGAATATTGTGTCGACCCATCAAGCACTTCAAGTGACTTATAATCCCGAAAATATCCCTGGGCTTCCACTTCTATCATAGTGGCGTTTGCATTTGTATAGATAGATGAGAAATTGTAATGGCCATTTCTATCTGTTTGAGTAAGCTGGTTGCCAGCTCTCACAAAAGCATTACTTACGGGTTCGTCTTTCTCATTGGTTATTCGTCCACTGAGGCCAATCCTTGCATATTTTGTAATTGATTTATTAACAGACGGGGAATCAGGGAGCGAATCTTCATTCACTCCGGTTTTGGAGCAGGCATTGGTAAGCAGCACCAATAGGGCCAGAAGCAGGCTGGCACCTGGAATTGGACGTAACATAGGCTTGGATCTAACCCTCTAACGAAAAATCATCATCTTTCGTATGTATGCCTGACCAATTACAAATAGGGGGATAAACTGCTGCTTTCAATTAAAAGCGCCGGGTATTTCCCGACGCTTAAAATAGTATCTGACTTAGGTATTTATATCTGTCTGACATCTGTCATGACGAGCGTCAGACGGATTAAATGTGTGCTTCTATTTTTTTGATGAAGTTAGCCTTAGGCTGGGCACCTACAAGTTTGTCCACAACCTGCCCGTTCTTCACAAACAAAATTGCAGGAATGGACGTAATTCCATAATTAATAGAGAGTTGTGGGTTGTTGTCCACGTTCACTTTACCGATTTTCACCTTACCATCGTATTCTTTGGAAAGTTCCTCAATAACCGGCCCGATAGCGCGGCAGGGGCCACACCATTCAGCCCAGAAATCGATTACACTGAGTTTATCTGATGCCAGTACTTCATTCTGGAAGTTGGCGTCGGTGAATTCTAATGCCATAATTATTGTTGTTTGTTTTGTTTTTATAAGAACGCAAAAATAGTTCCCTTGGTTTAAATGAGCTGTTATGACATCCCTAATTGTTAAGTGCTGTTAATTTGTATCCACTTTTACTTCCATTTCTGGCATATCCAGAAGCCAATCGGTCAATTCGTCATTCATCTCCAGACCATTCTCTATACTATAAAGGCTTGTTATTGATTGGGTCCTTTGTTCCATTAAATTTATTCGCAGGCCTGTTTTGCCCGGGAACTTTCTAATATTGCTCTCCAAAAAGCTGATTATTTCAGTGGAGAGATGCCTGGGTTCAACATAAAGCACCAATTGTTTGGTCAGAGAAACCTTAATGGTTTCCAGCAGGTTTATTCGCTCCACTTTGAATTCATATTTTTCACTATTGAATCTCGAACGAAAGCTGCCCACTACAAAAAGGTTTTTCCCTTTATCCAGGTAATCTTTGAACCTCATATAATCATCCCCCCAAAGCATTATTTCAGTTTTTCCGGAATAATCTTCCAGGGTGAGCGATCCGAAATTTCTCCCGGTGCGGGTCATGCGGTGCTGGCCTTCTATTACTAATCCAGCCAAACGGAACTGTTTTCCACTTGCCTGAAGAAGGGGATTCTCTGCGACTTCATTAAAATCGGCCAGCGACATAATATTATAATGGCGCATTTCGAACTTGAAATGATCAAGGGGATGGCCGCTCATGAAGATACCCGTTACTTCTTTTTCATGGTCGAGCCTATCGGTGAGCGACCATTGATCGCAGGCAGGGATCTTTGGTGAAGGCAGGTCTAAAACAGCTGGCAGGTCACCAAAAAGAGTATTGGTACTGCCCTGCGATTGCGCCTGGTAAACATTACCGAATTTGATTATCTTTTCTAACCCGGTAGTTGTATCACCGGCAGGAATATGAAAATACTGCGCGCGGTGCAATTCAGGGAAACAATCAAATGCTCCTGCATAGGCAAGACTTTCAAGAGTTTTCTTGTTTACTGCTCTTTGATTGATCCGTTTGATCATATCAAAAATGGAGGAGTAGGGCCCGTTTTGCTGGCGTTCACTTATAACACCCTCTACCGCAGCTTCACCTACACCTTTCAGTCCACCCAGTCCAAAACGAATAGCACCCCCTTTGTTTACTGCAAAACCCTTCAATGATTCATTGATGTCGGGTCCCAGCACTTCAAGACCCATTCGCTTACATTCCTCCATGAAGAATGTGATCTTTTCAATGCTGCCCGCGTTGTTCAGAACCGCTGCCATATATTCTGAGGGGTAATGAGCCTTCAGGTAAGCAGTCTGGTATGCTACAAATGCATAACAGGTTGAATGTGATTTGTTAAAGGCATATTGTGCGAATGACTCCCAATCGGTCCATATTTTTTCAAGTTTGTCGGCCGGGTGGCCTTTTTGAACGGCACCTGCCACAAATTGAGCCTTCATTTTATCAAGTACTGACTTTTGTTTTTTACCCATCGCCTTTCGAAGGACGTCAGCATCGCCCTTACTAAATCCACCTATCTTTTGCGCCAGTAGCATTACCTGTTCCTGATATACCGTGATTCCGTATGTTTCTTCCAGGTATTCTTTCATTTCTTCCAGGTCATAGGAGATAGCCTCTTTACCATGTTTCCTGTCGATGAAATTTGGGATATATGCCAGCGGACCCGGACGATATAAAGCGTTCATAGCAATCAGATCGGCAAACTGGTCGGGACGAAGGTCACGGAGATATTTCTGCATTCCGGGACTTTCAAACTGAAAGGTCCCAATTGTATCAGCACGCTGATATAATTCAAATGTCTTCAGATCATCCAGTGGGATTTCATCAATCTCGATCTCTACACCGTGATTGGCTTTGATCAATGCCAGGGCATTCTTGATGATGGTAAGCGTTTTCAACCCTAGGAAGTCCATCTTAATAACACCGGCATCCTCAATGATACTACCTTCAATCTGCGTTACCAGCAATTCCGAATCCTTTGCAGTGCAAACCGGAATAATATTCATCAGGTCATCTGGTGCGATGATAATACCTGCTGCATGTAAGCCTGTGTTTCTAACTGAGCCTTCTAGGCGTTCTGCTTCCTTGAGAACATGTGAGCGGATATCGGTACCATTGTAGATCTCCCGCAGCTTTTTAACATTGTCAAGGTCCTCCGACTGAAGTTGCTCTTTTTCCTCTAATGATTTTGGACCATCTTTTACTGTTAGAGGAGCTTTTAAGACACGGCGAAGTTCGATTCCGGGCTTATCAGGCACCATCTTGGCGAGGGCATTTGATTCGGAAAGAGGAAGATCGAGAACCCGAGCCACATCCTTTATACTCATTTTGGCGGCCATAGTACCATAGGTAACGATTTGAGCCACCTGGTTTTTACCATATTTCTGAACAACATAATCGATAACCTTCTGCCGGCCATCATCATCAAAATCAGTATCAATATCCGGCATGCTTTTCCGATCGGGATTCAGGAAACGCTCGAAAAGAAGGTTGTATTTAATGGGATCGATATTGGTTATGCCAATACAATAAGCTACTGCCGAGCCCGCGGCAGACCCCCTTCCCGGACCAACAAATACGCCCAACTCACGTCCGGCGCGTATAAAGTCACTCACAATAAGGAAGTACCCGGCAAACCCCATTGTTTTGATGGTGAATAATTCAAAGTCAAGCCGCTCCTGGATAGCAGGAGTGAGGTCGTTGTAGCGGTTCCTTGCCCCTTCATATGTCAGGTGACGCAGAAACTCCCACTGATTGAGGTTGGAATCTCCATGCACCTGGAATTCTTTTGGAATGGGAAAGGCAGGGAGAAGGATATCTTTTTTCAGGTTAAGCAATTCCACCCGATCAACGATCATATTGGTATTGTCAATAGCCTCCGGAACATCGCTGAAGAGTTTTTTCATCTCATCAGTGCTCTTGAAATAAAACTGGTCGTTGGGAAATTTGAATCGCCTGTTCCGGATATTGGCATCATCATTCACGAAGTCGTCAAAACCTGGAGTGCTCTGTTTTTCACCAGTATTTATGCAGAGAAGAATATCGTGTGCGTTGGCATCATCTTTATCCGTATAGTGACTGTCGTTGGTAGCAATCACGGGTACATTATATTTTTTTGCAAACCTCAGCAGGCTCTGGTTGATGATTTCCTGCTCCTTCATTGCATGACGCTGCAGTTCTATGAAATAATCTTCGCCAAACATGTCAAGCCACCATTTGAACTCTTTCTCCGCAGCATCTTCACCTTCATTTAATATTGTTTGCGGAACATATGCGCCGATACAACAGGTTGTTGCTATAAGACCTTCATGATATTTTTCTATAAGTTCCTTATCGATACGAGGGTATTTACTATACATCCCCTCTGTAAAACCCAGGGATGTCAGTTTTATCAAATTCTGGTAACCAACTGCATTTTTTGCGAGTAATACCTGGTGAAATCGCTGGTCTTTCTGTTCCTTAGTAAATGTTTTTCGATGCCTGTCCTTTACCACATAGAATTCGCATCCTACTACAGGTTTCACAAGTGGATTCCCATCCTCTCCCTTATGCTTATACGCTTCCGCAACAAATTCAAATGCACCAAACATATTACCATGATCTGTAATGGCAATAGCGGGCATTTTATCGTTAACCGCTTTCTTATAAAGTGACTGTATAGAAGCTGCACCGTCTAGCAGCGAATATTGCGTATGACAATGAAGATGTGAGAAGCTGGACATAGTCCTGCAAGTAACAAATTTTCCCCTTTCGGCCATAAAATCAGAAATCGTTATTTTTGCACCAATTCATCCCATGACAAAACAGATATCCTTAAAGAAAATCATATATGTACTGACTGTATGCATAATTGCATCAGCCTGCGGCACTGCAAAAAATGCAGAGGGCAGGGGTTCTTCCACAGTGAAACGTACCAGGCATTCAACTCCCAGATTTATCGAATCAATTAATATGACGCCGGGTGGCGAAGCACCTGGAAGCGGTAATGAGGCTAATACCGGAATGCTTAATGGGCCATCATCCAAAAATACTTCTGGCTTATATACCAATATTGAAAGCAGTACTGAACTTCAGTTTAAATATGCAGTGATGTTAAATGAGACGGTTGAGAATCTCAACAATTTATCACTACTTCAATTTATCGAGGAATGGTATGGAACAAGGTACCGGTATGGTGGTTCTACCCGAAATGGCATTGATTGTTCGGGGTTTACCTGCAATTTAGCCAATTCAGTTTATGGCAAAACACTACCAAGGACTTCACGTGAGCAATTCGAGCGAAGTCAGAAAATTCCGGTTGAATACCTGCAGCAAGGTGATCTTGTTTTCTTTAATACAAGCGGTGGTGTTTCACATGTAGGCGTTTATCTAACAAACAACAAATTCGTTCATGCCTCAACTTCAAGTGGTGTAATAATAAGTGACCTTAACGAAGATTATTACAGGCGCAGATTTATTGGTGCAGGAAGATTATAGATTAACCATAAAACCGGTTAGCTTTTTTTCACGGCAATATAAAAATTCCTGTCCGCCTTTAGGGTAGCCGGATTTCCCTTTTTCTTTTTCCAGGATGTTGTTGCTGATAACCAGGTTTCCTTACCATCAAGAATCACTTTAACAGGCATGTCAAATCCAGGCACTGCGTTTTCCCATCGGTAAAGCATCTTTTTGCCTTTTGGTTTATAAGCAAGTTGCGGAACCTGTGTTGTTCTCAGATACTGTTCAAAAATTTTCGAAAAGTCCCTTCCACAATAATCACTAATGTATCTTTCCAATACAGAAGAACTGACTGTCTGGTGGTAAAATTGCTTATTCATATCGCGAAGCAATGACCTGAACTTCTGATCATCATTGATCACCTGCCTGATATTATGTATCATATTGGATCCTTTATAATACATGTCGCCACTGCCTTCCCTGTTTACTCCGTATGCTCCTATGATTGGGATATCATTCTGAATATTTTTTCGGATGCCGACCAGGTAATCTGTTCCTGCCTCTTTTCCAAACTGGCATTCAGTGTAAAGGGTTTCACTATAATTGGTAAAACTTTCATGCACCCACATATCCGCAATATCATTTGTAGTGATATTGTTGCCAAACCATTCGTGGCCGGTTTCATGGATGATGATAAAATCCCATTTCAATCCCCAGCCTGATCCGGAAAGATCGCGTCCCAGATAGCCATTCTTAAATTTATTACCATAAGCAACAGCACTCTGGTGTTCCATTCCAAGATGTGGTGATTCAACCAACTTATAACCATCTTCGTAGAAGGGGTAAGCACCAAACCAGCTTTCAAAACATGTCATCATTGGATGTACCTGGCTGAATTGCTTTTTTGCGCTATCAAGGTTTTCCTCAAGCACCCAATAATCAAGATCGAGAACTCCTTTCTCCCCTTGATGTTTTTCACTCCAATGAATGTATTTTCCTATATATGGAATGATATTATAATTATTAATTGGATTTGTTACTTCCCAGTGCCAGGTGCTGCTACCATCGGGCATGGAATCAGTTTTGAGCAATCTACCATTACCCACACCTGTAAGCCCGGCAGGTACTGTAATAGCAAGAGATGCGCCATTATCAGGTTCATCAGACTGATGGTCTTTGCAGGGGTACCACACACTTGCACCCAGCCCCTGGCAGGCCACACTCATCCAGGGATTACCACGACTGTCCTGGCGCCAGATCCATCCACCATCCCAGGGAGGCCTGATGGCCTCAGTAGGTTTTCCAGAAAATGATAAACTGATAGATTGTGAAGAACCCTTTTCAAGGACCTCGTTTATGTTTATATGATAAACATTTCCCTCTCTGTTGAATTTCAACTCCTTTCCATTTAGAAAAGCCTCATCCAGTTGCATGGGCTGCTGCAGGTCTATCTGCATCATATTCCCTATTTCCTTGACTGTAAATTTCATGATAACCTTACCACTGATGGTCTTGCCGGCATAGTTGGGCGTAACACTGATATCATATCGTGTTACATCCCACCATGAACGTTCATTATTAATACTGCCTCTAAGACTATCCTGCCTTGTTGGAATGGCGTTCCCTGTTCCGATCTGGGCTGTAGCACCCAATGCAATAGAAAATGTGATAAGGGATGTGATAAATGATCTGGCGATTGATGTAAGTTGCATAGATGCAAAATAAACATAACTGTTTAATTCTGTTGTTCGCCGGATTGTTTGTTTTCCTGGTTTCCTGCAGTAGAACCGGGAAGCAGGAAGAAGGTTTTTTTCTATATAATGAATCATCCGGTATTGCCTCCTTAGATCCGGCGTTTGCTAAGAATCAAAGTATCATGTGGGCTGTTCATCAATTATATAGCACATTGGTGGAAGTAGATTCAGCATTGAAGATAAAACCATCTGTAGCCCGCTATTGGGAGATTTCAGAAGATGGGCTTACATATACTTTCAACCTCCGAACAGATGTTTTCTTCCATGATAATGAATGCTTCCCAAACAGCAAAGGCCGGAAACTAGTAGCAAAGGATGTCGTTTACAGTCTCAATAGGATTATGGACCCCGTAACCTCAAGCAGTGGGGCATGGATATTCAATGATCGTGTGAAGAGGGAGAATGGTTTCAGGGCTTTAAATGATTCAGTATTTCAGCTTGAACTGATCCGTCCATTTCCTCCAATTCTGGGTATACTAAGTATGCAATACTGTTCAATTATTCCACAAGAAGCTGTTGTACATTATGGTAGTAATTTCCGGGAACGCCCTGTGGGGTCGGGACCCTTCCGGTTCATAGCTTTGGAAGAAGGGCAGTCGCTAATAATGCGAAAACACGAGAACTATTTTGAAATTGACAGCGTTGGAAATAGGCTGCCTTATCTTGCTGGAATAAAGGTTAGTTTTTATGATAGTAAAGCAACTGAATTTCTTTTGTTCAGACAGAAAAAATTGCATTTCATAAATGATATTGATCCCTCCTTTAAAGATGAGGTTCTAAGCAAGCGGGGACAATTGCGGGAAGACTGGAAGGGAAGAATTATCCTTTCAAAGTATCCATACCTTAATACTGAATATCTGGGTATCCTTGTTGATAGCACAAATTCTGCAATGAAAAATTCTCCATTACGATTCCGCGAAATCAGGCAGGCAATCAATCACGGATTTGACCGTAAAAAAATGATGCTCTATCTGCGTAATTCAATTGGCCTGGCTGCTGAAAGTGGATTCATACCTGCAGGTTTACCATCTTTTAATGCGGAAAAAGTAAAGGGGTATTCATATGATCCGGAGCGATCCAAAGAATTGATTCGAAAGGCTGGATTCGCCGATGGCAAGGAACTGCCTGCCATCACCCTGCTAACCATTCCAATATATGCAGACCTTGCAAGTTATATAGCCCGTGAACTTGAAGAGACTGGTATTATTGTTAAAGTGGAAGTAGTACAGAAGAGCCTCTTGCTTGAACAAACTGCACAAGGAACTGCGGCTTTTTTTCGCGGCAGTTGGATCGCAGATTATCCTGACGCAGAAAATTATCTCAGTGTATTTTATTCAAAGAATCCAGCCCCACCAAATTATACACGGTATAAGAATAAAGACTACGACCAATTATATGAAAAAGCGTTGCAGGAACCAAATGATAGCAGTAGATATACTTTGTATCAGGAGATGGACGCTATTTTAATGAATGATGCGCCCGTAGTTCCTTTATGGTATGATGAGGTAATCCGGTTAGTACAGCCCGGAGTATCAGGATTTTATCCCAATGCACTTAATCTTTTAGAGCTCCGGACAACAGTTTTAACTAGATAAATTTATTTTAATGTTGTAACTTTGCACCTTAATTTTTGTCTTTAATAGTGCAGCATGGCAGTTATTCTCATTTTCTTCTTTACACATTGGTTCCTCTCTTTGTTTTTCCATACTTTTTTCCTGCATCGATATGGTTCCCACCAGATGTATACAACAAGTAAAACCTGGGAGAAAATATTTTATCTGGGTACGTGGATCACGCAGGGTTCATCATATCTTGTTCCCCGGGCTTATGGGGTTATGCATCGCATGCACCATGTGTATAGTGATACAGAGAAAGATCCGCATAGTCCGCATTTTTTTAAAGATGTATGGGGGATGATGATGCATACGCGGAATATCTATAACAGTTTCGTGACACGCACCAATATGCCGGAAGAGCAATTCACTAAAGAATATCTACCTGTTTGGGAAAAGCTTGATCGCTTTGCAGATCATTGGATAGTGCGCTTGAGTTTCGGGATAATTTATACGCTTATATATGTATTTTTCGCACCAAGTTTCTGGTGGTTCCTATTGCTGCCAATACATTTCCTGATGGGTCCAATACAGGGTGCAATAGTTAACTGGTGTGGTCACAAATATGGATATGCGAATTATGAGAATGGCGACCATTCAAAAAACTCGGAGCCATGGGGAATATTCCTGCTGGGAGAATTGTTTCAGAATAATCATCACAAGCAGGGCACCAATCCAAATTTTGCGCGTAAATGGTTTGAGATGGACCCCACTTTCATAGTTATGAAACTTATGAATGCGGTGGGTATAATAAGGTTAAATAAACAATAGGAGCTTTTTCCTATTGTTTATTCGTTTGAGCCTGGTTTGTACGTTTCAATTTATCGCGGAATACCTTTTCAAATTTTTCCACTTTAGGACGAATAACAAAATAACAATAGGGCTGGGCGCCATTGTTTAAATAGTAATTCTGGTGTTCGGCTTCTGCTACGTAGAATCCTGTAAAAGGCGCTATTTCTGTGACAATTGGATCCTTCCATGCACCGCTTTTATTGAGCTGGTCCTTATAGTATAATGCTTTTTCTTTCTGCTCCTCATTGTGATAAAATACAGCACTTCGGTATTGGGGGCCAACATCATTACCCTGCTTGTTGAGGGTGGTGGGATCATGTGTTTGCCAGAAAACTTCCAGGAGTTCATCAAACGTAATTACAGCGGGATCAAATACGATCTGTATAACCTCTGCATGACCTGTATTCTTTGCACAAACCTGTTCATAAGTGGGATTCTTCACATGGCCTCCGGAATAACCAGAAGTCACTTTATGAACACCGTCTAATTGCTGGAATAAGGCTTCCACGCACCAGAAACATCCTGCACCAAGGGTGGCAGTATCAGTACCGGGCCTGTATCCGGCATAGGCGACATCATTACTCATGCTTTTATTTGGGTTTTCTTTCTGTGCACAACCCGGGAGCAGTTGCGAAAGGGAGAGAAGCACTAATCCTAGGTATAAATTCAATCGCTTCATAGTGACTTTAATGATAACAATGCAATTTACGATTGCCATCCCTTACGGGATGACAGTACTTGTTAATTCCGCAACCTTTAGGAAAGCCTTAACGCAGCAAGGAAATAAAAAAAGGGAGCGGTGGTTACCACTCCCCTGAATTATGAGTTGGTCAGATAGCATCAAAAACAACAAGAAGGGCCAGAATAACGGCCGCCAGCCATAGGAACCAGCCACCAAAGAAGATTGGCAGGATCAAAATAAGACTCACCCAGAATTTCCAGGTAAGCGCTCTTTCTTTTAGGTAGATGGCCAAAGGAGGAAGTAGAATAGCCAGGATCGCCAACAATATAAGGTTGGTGTCTGCATCCATTAACCTGCCGGCTTTTTTATCAGCCTTAAGGTCTTTGATCATTTTTTTAACTTCCTTAAAACGGCTCTTTTTTTCTTTTTTATTCAGTCCGTTAAATTCTGCAACCGCTTTTTCCAATTCAGCCTGGGCAGCCAGGTCGGGATTGGTGGCCGGTTTTTCTGTAGACATCTTCACAGGCTCAGTTGCCACTGCAAACATAACCGGAGCAAAGGCCAGCACCAGCAAGGTGGTGATAAGGATGGAGAGTTTCTTCATAGTGTTAACATTTGATGCCATGAAAATAGGTCTTTTCACAATATATTTGCAACCTCTATGACACAAGAAAATTTGAAAACATTACGGGAGCGGGTTTCGGTTCTAAGGAGGTTTCTTTGACGTCGCTAATAGAAACGACAAACTCCAGCAAGACAAACAACTAACCCTGGCCTCCGGCTTCTGGGATGATAACCAGCGGGCCACTGCCATTTTAAAAGAGATTAAAGTTCAGGAATACTGGCTCGGCCTGTTCAACAATGTTGATACGGCCGTGGAAGATTTTGCCATTCTGCATGATTTCTGGAAAGCTGGTGAAACATCTGAAGAGGAAGTGAAAGAGGCTTATGACAAGGCTCTCGAGATGATTGAAGAGGCTGAATTCAAGAGTTCTCTTAACCAACCTGAAGATGAATTGCCTGCTGTTGTACAGATCAATAGTGGGGCAGGAGGAACAGAAAGCCAGGACTGGGCCCAGATACTTTCACGCATGTACAGAATGTACGGGGAAAAACAGGGCTGGACAGTTACTGAACTCGATTGGCAGGATGGTGATGGCGCCGGTATTAAAAGTGCAACATTCCAGTTTGATGGTCCTTTTGCTTATGGATTCCTCAAAGGAGAAAGTGGCGTACATCGTCTCGTTCGTATTTCCCCTTTTGATTCCAATGCACGCCGACACACTTCATTTGCTTCAGTATTTGTTTATCCGCTGGTAGATGATACCATTGAGATAGAAATAAAAGATAGTGAGGTAAAAATGGAAACGGCCCGGAGTGGGGGTGCAGGTGGACAGAACGTGAACAAAGTTGAAACAAAAGTGATGCTGACGCATATTCCTACCGGTATTGTGGTAATCTGCCAAACGGAGCGTACCCAGCTAGGTAACCGCGAAAAGGCAATGCAGATGTTGAAAAGCCGCCTTTATGAGGAAGAACTACGCAGGCGGGAAGAAGCCAAGAATGCAACCAACTCTACCAAGAAAAAAATCGAGTGGGGTAGCCAGATCAGGAGTTACGTATTCCATCCCTATAAAATGATTAAAGACCACAGAACAGATTTTGAAGTGGGTAACGTTCAGCCGGTTATGGATGGAGAACTGGATGGTTTTATTAAAGCTTATCTGATGAGTCAGGCTGACGAAGTACCTTCTAATTAATAAATAAAAAAATCTAACATGAGTTTAGGTTATTTCTCATACCCTATGCCCGCCAATGAGCCGGTATTGAATTATGCTCCCGGTTCACCCGAGAAAGCAACACTAAAAAAAGTGCTGGCTGAGCTTAAGAGAAAAGAAGCGGATATACCAATGTATATTGGAGGTAGAGCAGTACGCACCGGAAATAAAGTAAGTATCCATCCTCCGCATGAAAGAAATCATGTTCTTGGTTATTTTCATGCGGGAGAAAAGAAACATGCGCAGCAAGCGATTGATGCAGCACTAAAAGCAAAAGCTTCCTGGTCGGTAATGACCTGGGAAGAGCGTGCTGCAATATTTCTTAAGGCCGCTGACCTGATTGCCACAAAATATCGCCCTTACCTGAACGGTACAACCATGCTTGGACAAAGCAAAAGTGTGTATCAGGCAGAGATTGATAGTGCATGTGAGATCATTGACTTTCTCCGTTTCAATGTTCATTTCCTAAGTGAAATTTATAAGCAACAGCCGATTAGCGGAGCAGGTATGCATAACCGTATGGAATGGCGACCACTGGAAGGATTCGTACTTGCTGTTACCCCTTTCAATTTCACAGCTATTGGAGGCAACCTGCCTACCTCAGCAGCCATGTGCGGTAATACAGTTGTTTGGAAACCTGCCAATACACAGATTTATTCTGCCCAAATGTTTATGCGCATTCTCCTGGAAGCAGGTTTGCCAGACGGCGTTATCAACCTTGTTTATGTTGATGGACCTACTATTGGTGAAGTATGTTTCAATCATCCCGATTTTGCAGGCGTACATTTCACCGGCTCTACGGGAGTATTCAATCATATGTGGGCAACCATTGGAGCTAATATGCCAAAGTATAAAAGCTACCCCAGAATAGTAGGGGAAACCGGTGGTAAAGATTTCGTTATCGCACATAGAAGTGCAGATCCTGATGTTGTTGCAACAGCACTTGCCCGTGGTGCATTTGAATACCAGGGACAGAAATGTTCTGCAGCTTCAAGGGCATATATCCCTTCCAACATTGCAGACGCAGTTAAGAAAAAACTTGTTGATCAGGTATCTCGTATGAAGATGGGAACCGTCGAAGATTTCACCAATTTTGTGAATGCAGTTATTGATGAGAAAAGCTACGATAAACTTAAGAAGTATATTGATAATGCCCGGAAAGATAGAAAAGCGAAGATCCTGGTAGGTGGGAACTGCGATAAGAAAAAAGGATTTTTTATTGAACCGACAGTTATTGAAGTGAAAGATCCCAGGTATGTTACCATGTGCGAAGAATTGTTCGGACCAGTTCTTACCATCTATGTGTACGATGCCAACCAGTTTGAAAAAGCACTTGACCTTGTAGACAGCACTTCACCGTATGCTTTAACCGGATCAATAATTTCGGTTGATCGCAGTGCAGTAGAACTGGCCACCAACAAACTTCGAAACGCTGCCGGTAATTTCTATATAAATGACAAGCCCACTGGAGCAGTTGTAGGTCAACAACCTTTCGGAGGCGCACGTGCAAGTGGTACTAATGATAAGGCGGGTTCAATGTTGAACCTTTATAGGTGGCTTAGCGCGAGAACCATCAAAGAAACATATAATCCACCAACAGATTTCGGGTATCCATTCCTGCAGGAATCCTGATAACAGTATATAACAGTGTATAGTAGAAGAGAAGCGCCTAAACGCTTCTCTTTTTTATTATACATATTCGTGCCTGGAAATTTCGTAACTTAATATGGTGATTATTTTACATAAATCCTAAACCAACATGTATGAAAAAGCTCTTACTTCTCTGTGCAATTTACCTTTGCACAATCCCCGCATTTTCTCAGAAAGGTCATAATCAGTTAGGCATCGGTGTCGATGTTGCCTTTCCTACCGGAGATTTCGCCGATGGGGTTAAAACTGGCTTTGGTGGATATGTTAAAGGCCTGTTAGGAGTTGGAACCAATGGGCAATTGACTTTTACAACCGGTTACACTTCTTTTGGATGGAATGATGATGAAATTGGGATTGATGTTGATGGAAGTTTCAGCGTTATTCCTTTATTGCTTGGATATCGCCAGAACTTTAGTGGTTTTTACGTTGAGCCCCAATTAGGCTTGGGTATTTACAATTCCAAAATAAAATTTATGGATGAAAGTGAATCTGATTCCGAATCGGCATTCACCTGGGCTATCGGACTTGGATATGTGATCAACCAGGCATTTGATATTGGATTCAGGTACCAGAGTGCTACAAAAGACAGTGAGGAATTGAATCATTTTGGGCTCAGGTTGGGATATAACTTTAATGTGGGTGGAGGGAAATAAAGTATTCATGATCCCTTTTCAATTGATCATTAATTGATTTCTGCAAAAAATATCCCAAAAATAACGGTCCTTGAAAATAATTGAGAACCCTTTTCGTTTATACCTTCGAGTAACAAAAAATCTACTTATCATGAAAAAATTCTTATTGGTCTTTATGTTTGCTGCTACTGCCGGTGCAGTTAATGCACAGGTTCAGTTTGGCGCAAAAGCAGGTGCAAATTTTGCTACCCTTACTGGTGATGATGTTGAAGACGCCAAAACTAAAGTTGGATTGAATCTTGGCCTTTTTGCGCGTTTGCCTCTTACAGAGAGTATCAAACTTCAGCCTGAATTGGTTTATTCCATGCAAGGTGCTAAGGATGATACAGAGGGTGATGCATCATTGAACTTTAATTATATCAATGTTCCGGTGATGTTCCAGTATCATACTACTTCAGGTTTTTTTGTGGAAACAGGTCCACAGGTTGGATTTCTTACATCTGCAAAATTTAAGTTTGAAGATGAAGATGTAGATATCAAAGATGAATTTAAAGGAGTGGATTTTTCCTGGGGATTCGGACTTGGTTATCAACTTCCTGCTGGTTTTGGAGTTAATGCCCGTTATAATCTTGGCCTAAGCAATATCGCTGAAGACTTTGAGGGTGAAACACCAAACATTAAAAACAGTGTAATTCAGGTAGGTGTGTTCTATACCTTTGGTAGTGGTGGAAACTAATGCCCCCTTACAATTTTTTAAAGGAGCCGCTTGCGGCTCTTTTTTATTTAAAAGGACGATACATTAATTTAGCTGAAATTTGAAGAATTGAAAACCATACTAAGTGATCAGCAGCTTGCCATAACCATCAAGCGGCTTAGTCACCAGATTCTCGAAAATAATGATGATCTCAGCAATACCTGCATAATAGGGATCCAGCCCCGTGGGGTGTGGTTCAGCAACCGTATTGCTAAAGAGATCAGAGCCATTGCTCCAGATACCAGTTTGGAATATGGAATTCTGGATATAACCTTCTACCGTGATGATGTCAGAAACGAGCTTCATATTGCAAATCAAACCGATATCCCCTTTTCCATTGAGGGAAAAAATGTGGTGCTGATTGATGATGTTTTATATACGGGTCGCACCATCAGGGCAGCCATGGATGCACTGATTGATTTTGGTCGTCCGCGTAAAGTGGAGCTCTGTGTACTTATTGACAGGCGCTTCAGCAGAGAGTTACCCATCCAACCCGACTATTCCGGTAAGGCCATAGATTCTATCATTTCGCAGAAAGTTAAAGTCTGCTGGCAGGAAAATGAAGGAAAGGATGAAGTGGTATTACTGTAACAATTAACTTTGCACCCTAATGCAACTTAGCACAAAACATCTTCTTGGCATTAGAGACCTTCTACCGCAGGATATCCAGACCATTTTAGACACTGCCACACAGTTCAAGGAAGTATTACAGAGACCTATCAAGAAAGTACCCTCACTCCGGGATGTGACTATAGTCAATCTTTTTTATGAGAACTCCACCCGAACAAGGATATCTTTTGAACTTGCCGAAAAAAGGCTTAGCGCCGATACAATCAATTTTTCATCCAGTGGTTCTTCCGTTTCTAAGGGCGAAACGCTTTTAGACACGGTGAACAATATCCTAAGCATGAAGGTTGATATGGTTGTGATGCGCCATAGTGCCAGCGGAGCCCCTCATTTTCTTGCCAAACATATTCCTGCCGCCATTGTAAACGCGGGTGATGGTATCAATGAACACCCTACACAGGCGCTCCTTGATGCATTTTCAATCCGTGAAAAACTAGGCACCCTGGAAGGGCGTAAGATCGCTATAATTGGAGATATTATGCATTCAAGGGTTGCCCTCAGTAATATCTACCTGCTTAAAAAAATGGGAGCTGAGGTTACGGTAGCTGGTCCTCCCACACTGATCCCCAAACATATGGCAGAGGCTTTTGATGTTAGGGTAGAGTACAACCTGAAAAAAGCATTGGAGTGGTGTGATGTTGCCAACGTGCTGAGGATACAACTGGAACGACAGAACCAGGTGTTGTTCTCATCCCTTCGTGAATATAATCTGGCCTATGGTGTTAAAAAAAGTATGCTCGATAACTTTAACAAGGAGATACTGATAATGCACCCAGGGCCTATTAATCGCGGAGTTGAATTGGACAGTGATGTGGCTGATAGCCATCATAGCCTGATTCTGCAACAAGTGGAAAATGGGGTAGCCGTCCGTATGGCAGTTTTATACCTGCTGGCAGGTAGAGGTGAGTCGTAAGGCTTGAGGTCATTAATAATTATTTACACAAATTCTGATTATGGAGCGTATTTGCTTGTTTCCCGGAACATTTGATCCTATTACCCTCGGTCATGTTGACATCGTTACAAGGGCGCTCCCATTATTTGACAGGATCATCATCGGTATTGGACTTAATGCAGCCAAAGCACCCATGTTTTCACCAGAACAGCGGTTACTCTGGATCAGGGAAATATTCAAAGGGGAACCACAGGTGGAAGGAGCCATTTATGAGGGACTCACTATAAAATTCTGTCAGGATATCGGTGCGCAGTTCATCCTGAGGGGGATCCGTTATGTGAGTGATTTTGAATATGAGAAGACGATTGCAGATGCAAATCGCACGATGGACAAAAAAATTGAAACCATCTTCCTCACGGGTGAGCCTAAATATACATCCGTTGCCTCTACCATTGTGCGCGATATTATTCGTAATAATGGTGACGCATCACCTTTCATTCCCGATGTTGTATTCAATAGTTTACAAAAAAGCAGCTAATCATGTCCGTTATTTGGTTCGATCCCGGTCTCAACATTGAGCAGCTACGCTTATTATCGACAGACACGATGGGTGATCACCTTGGTATAGAATGGATTGAAGTAGGTCCGGATTATATCAGTGCTCGTATGCCTGTTGATCACCGTACCAGGCAACCTTATGGCCTACTACATGGAGGAGCATCTGTTGCCCTTGCCGAAACATTGGGAAGTGTTGGAGCAGCAATGAGTGTGGACAGTTCAAAGTTCATTGCCGTAGGAATGGAGATCAATGCAAATCATGTAAGAAGTGCAAGGTCAGGGTATGTAACGGGTACCACAAAGGCCCTGCATCGAGGCGCTACCAGCCAGGTATGGGAAATTCGTATAGAAGACGAGAAAGGCAGACTGATTTGTATAAGCAGAATTACCGTAGCAATTCTTAAAAGGAAAGATCAGGACTCTATTACACCTTCTTCAATTCATCCAGAACATCCCTGATACTTGGGAAAGTATTCTCCATGATCTCTTTCCATCCGGAGGGCATTAACCATTTGATGGCATGGATATCTTCTTCTGTCTGGGGATTGAGTACCTGTTTCCCATCCACTTTCATTTCAAACCAGAAAGATTCTTTCAGAATATGCTTACCACTCTCATAGTATGTATGATACGTGGTTATTAATGGTTTTGTTATTACAGGATTTTTAAGTCCTGTTTCTTCCTCCACTTCACGGATGGCACATTGTTCAATAGTTTCTCCTTCATCCAGTTTGCCTTTTGGCAAATCCCATTTCCCCCGTCGGAAAATAAACAAAATCGCACCATCTTTATCCCAAACTGCTCCACCACCAGCTTTTATAAGCGTGAATTTTTTCCAGAATGCCAATTTCAGCGCTTTCAGGTCATTATGTTTTAATATACCCGCATGAATATGTGGGAGATCCATTTCATAAATCATCGATTTTAACGCCGGAGTAGAAAATTCATCTATAAAAACTGCATCATCATGGTGGAGATAAGGTTCCAGCTCAGGGGCAATCTCATCACATAAGAAAAGAGGCTTATCGCCAAAATAGATTTTGATGTACATAAAGGCTATGGGTATTTTTGCGGCGGTTTAAAAATAAAGATACTATGAAGTCGAACGAAAAAGCTGTAGCTGAGAAGTTGTTACAATGTAATGCTGTGAAGTTGAGTCCCGAACATCCATTTACCTGGGCCAGCGGCTGGAAAAGCCCCATTTATTGTGATAACCGCCGGGTTTTATCCTTTCCCTATGTGCGTGATTTCATTAAATCCGAAATGTGTAATATCATTTTTGAATCTTTCCCGGAGGCCGACATGCTGGCCGGAGTAGCTACCGCAGGGATAGCCTGGGGGGCAATGGCAGCAGATCAGTTAAAGCTTCCCTATATCTATGTTCGTCCTAAACCCAAAGAGCATGGTCTCGGTAACCAAATTGAAGGATATTATGAGCCGGGGCAGAAGGTAGTAGTCATTGAAGACCTTATATCTACAGGAAAGAGCAGTTTACAGGTAGTGGATGTATTGCGGCAAGCTAACATAGAGGTGGTAGGTATGGTTTCTATCTTCACTTATGGATTTGCGGTGGCTGACAAGGCTTTTGAGGCTTCAGGTGTACCTTACCGCTCACTTACCAACTACAGCAATCTTATACAGCTTGCATTGGAGAAGGGAATAATTAGCGCATCAGTAGAACCCATATTGTTAAATTGGCGCGAAGACCCGGCTAACTGGACAGGAGTTTAGTAAATTAGCTCAAAATAATTTTCATGAAGAAGATCTATATGTTGGTTCTGGCCCTATTTGCCATTGGGGGCACAGTTATGGCCCAGGCGAAAAAAGCCCTTCAGACAGTTACAATAAGTACACCATCGGTTCAGTGTGAGAGTTGTAAAAAGAAAATAGAATCCTTCCTGTTGAGGGAAGATGGGGTTACCAAAGCAACAGTTGATTATAAGCGCAAACAGACCAAGGTGAGCTTTTATACCGATCGTACCAATGTAGAAAACATTAAAACGGCAATTGCCAATGTAGGCTATGATGCTGATGATGTCACTGCCAATGAAGAGAGCTATAAAAAGCTCCCAAAGTGTTGTAAAAAACCTGAAGACGGGGGAGGGATGAAGCAATAATTCGCAATGGACAACAGGCAATAGTCAATAGGCAATTGAGAAATCATACTAAAAAAGCTACCGCATTACGGTAGCTTTTTTAATGCCGGTAACATACGATTAAGTTCTTTCCATCCCTCCATCCCTCCACATCACCATTGCACCTGCTGCTTACCCGAATAGTTAACGGGCATATTAAAAAAGACCCCCGACTTCCCCAGTTTAACTGTACCATTTACTTTAACGTCAATCTCCGAATTCACTAATAATGCAAGTGCATTATTGAATAGCTGCTTCATATCCACCTTCATTTTAACTGGCAATAGAAAGGTGTCTTTCCTGGGTATTGTAATTAGCGTATCCAAAATACTTCTCCCTACAGCTTTATTATTTAGCGTAACACCCAGATCAGCCCCTTTAAGTTGAAGGGCAAAATCATTCGGATTATAATATTTAAGGTCTGCCGAAACGACAGATTCTTTTAATCCCACGGAATTGATCCTGAAGTTCTCAAAAGCCTGGTATTCGGGTATCTCGGGTTGCCGGCAACCTGCCATTACCAGAATAGGGAGTGCTACCATTATCAATTTAAGCCATTTACAGCGAGAACGTTTCTGTTTGATCATAATACCGGCAAAATAGGGGAAAGGTCAATTATCAGCAAATTCAATTTGCAATATTGGACTATCTTTAACGCCAATAAATTTGGGAAATCCCCTAATTATCTCCCATTTAAAGTAAATATTCATAAACTATAAATTTTAGTATTTAAATATTATGTTCATTAGATTGATTAACAATTAATAACAGCATAAATCAATTTATTTTAAGTTCTATTTTACAGGGGAATATTACATTATTCAGGTAAAAATTTGCTATTCTTAAAATGTATGACAATCATGGGTAATTCAAAAGTATTAATAACTGATTTACAATATTTTGCAAGTGTTAATTGGTATATAAATGCATATAAATATAAAAATGTCATAATTCATTTATATGAGGCACATTCAAAGATGAGCTTTAGGAACCGATTGTGGCTTGCAAGTGGTGATGGAAGGCTTACGCTGTCGGTACCGGTGAGTGATGCCCGAAATGAAAAGCAACTTTATCGCGACTTGAAGATTGTACCTGGCAGATGGCCAATTGAACATTTACGGGCCATAATATCATGTTATAACAGAAGCCCCTGGTTTGAGTATTATCGCGACGAATTGGCAGACTTATACTCAAGACCTTTTCAATTTTTGATAGATTGGAACTTTGCCTGTTTTGAATGGATGGAGAAATGTTTGGGTAAAAAGGTTGGGCTGACAATGGTAGATCTGCATAATGAAAGTGAAATTCAGGAGCGTTTCAACGGTGCAGAAATGGTGGATGAGAGAAATCTTATTCGTCCCTCAACCCTTGATCAGTTATCAGGAAACCAGGATGGAGTGCTCAGGTATAGACAGGTGTTTGAGGACAGGGTAGGATTTATCCCGGGCTTGTCGATCCTCGACCTTTTGTTTTGTGTTGGCCCAGCTGCGAATGAAAAGTTAGCAGGATGATATCAAAGTCAATAAGCTTAAAAATGAATCACTGTTCCGGGGAGTTTCATGCTTCGGGCACTCTTGATCCTATTGGATTGTGTGGTTGTATCTATTTGGTCAAGTGCCTGGAAACTGTTCCTTGGAACATAGGGGAGCCTTGCGCCATAGGTTATTGTCTCTGGTAATATGGGTTCCGGCGATGTACTCAGGGTAAAGTCGATCTCCATGCGTTCAACGGCTCTTACTGCGATGATACTGGCGTACTCGGTAGTTTGCTTAACAGTAACTACCGGTACTTTAAAAACAGAGGTGTCCGTTTGTTGGTGATCGGGAATGGGCTTTTCAACCATTGCCTGAAGATCTGTTTCTCCCTTTTTAGGAATTAATGTTCGGGAAGGGTTTGAGAAAGATTTTTTCGTGACGGTAGCTGGCAATAATGCTGGTTTTACAGGAAGATCATTTGTGGCGCTTGTAATGGCCCGTGGTATTTCGTGCGTTACTATATTATCAGGCTCTAAAATCGTGGAAGAAGTGTAAGCTGGTTTAATTAGTGGTTGAATACTTACTCCTGCTGTTAATATGCCGATAAATAATACTGGAATATATATGTAAGACTTTCTTGCTGAATTATTTATCGGTATGTTAAGCATTCTTTGAACCCTTGCCAGAAGCAATTGCTTATTATTTCCTCCTGCGGCCAGCAGTAGACCGGAACGAATATTGCGATCCTGTTCCAATTTCAATAATGCGATCGCATAATCATGGGGGATGAAAGGAAATTGTAATACCCAGTCATCGCAGGCATGTTCTCTTTCTTCCTGAATAATTCCAATTAAGCACCTGACGAAAGGGTTAAAAAAGAAAATCATACCGGCAATTGTAACCAGGATATTCCAGAAATAGTCATTTCTCTTAATATGTGCCAGTTCATGAATCAAAATGGCTTCTACCTGATCAGGAGATAGTTGGCTGGCTAGTGAAGCAGGCAATAATATAATTGGCTTAAGCCAACCGGTTATTACTGGTATATCAATAAGGTGAGAGACTTTAATATCCACAAAGCGGCAAATATTCATATGTCCGCACATTTCCTGCAGATACAAACGCCACTCAACTGGTGCTCTTTCCAACCTTTTTGAACGAATTATTTCATTGTGGTAGAATGATCGCCACAATCCCATGCAACTAAATACCAGCCAGATCAAATAGGCGAAAGATAACCAGGGAAGGATTTTCGAGATATTATTCCGCCACTGATAAAAGGTTTGCACTAATTCATCATTGTGTAGTGAAATCGTAGGAGTGGGGATTGCATCCCGGGTTAATGGAAGTAATAATCCCACCACAAACCATATGACCCCTATGCCCAGCAGTAATCTCGCCAGATTATAGCGGGTTGCGGCTGACCGTAGCGGCAGGAGCCATTTCAAAAACAGATACAATACCCACAGAATCCCAAATTGCCACCAACTGTTCAGAAGTGACCAGCCCAGCGCCTCCAGAAACATTGCCTGGGGCAGATGCGGCATATCAGTGCTTTTTAAGGTTGTTTAATAAATCCTGTATTTCCTGTAATTCCTGCTCAGAGGCCTTATGGTTACCCAGGGCCTGAAGTATTAGTTGGGTAGGTGAACCCCCAAAGAGTCCATCTATCATTTTTCCTAACAAATGCTTCTGGGTCTTTTCACGACTAACAGCTGCCTGGTAAATATGTGATTTTACAGAATCATCGCGTTTCACCAATCCTTTTTCATTCATGATCTGCATTAGTTTGAGCGTAGTTGTGTATCCCACATCTTTGGTTTGTGACAACTCTTCATGTACTTCCCGGACACTGGCCAGGCCTTTAGCCCAGAGTACCTGGAGAATTTCCAGCTCACTTTCAGTTGGTTTGATGTATCTGGTTGCAGCCATAGCAGGTGATTTGATTTCGAATATACGATTGTTTTCGTAAACAAAAGTTAAGAGAAATTAAAATTCCACAACCCCTGCTTTATAAAATTAAAAAAACAAAATTGATATATCAAATATATTTGGGTCAAATAAAATAAAAATGCCACAAGAGAAGCTGTCGGTGACCTTTTTTTATTTTCTTGAAAAGGCAATCAGGGACTATCGTCAATATGCGCAGCGAAATATACGCGCCGGTTTTGGGGATATTACCCTCGACCAGTTGCTTGTTTTAAGGATGATTCAGGATCAGCCCGAACTTTCCCATCACCAGATTGCAGAAGCTGTATTTAAAGACTATGCATCAATAACCCGAATAGTTGATTTGCTCGTAAGGAAGGGACTTCTATTCCGCCTTGGCAATGATCGCAATCGACGGGAATCAGAACTCACTGTGAGTCCGGCTGGCGATGACCTCCTGGTCGCCATTCAGCCAATAGTTGCGAAGAACCGTTTCATTGCACTTCAGGGGATCAGTCAGGAGGAAATAGAAATCGCTAAATCAGTGCTGGCAAAGATCATTGAGAATTGTAATGAAAAATCAAATGGATAGAAAAGAAAAAAGCCCCGGCGTAGACACGTCGGGACTTTTGGTATTTGGATCTGATTAGTTTCTAAAACAAATGTAGGAGTTATTTCTCATCTACATTGATCGAAAAGGATAATTCCTTATCTGAATCAAGAAATTTTTCATATTTCTTAACTACTTCAGCCGATTGTTCAGTACCGTTTACTACAAGCTGTCCGCCTTTGTAGGCTACAGCCAGTTTGCCATCTTTACTGAAACCATCACGCTGTAAAGCTTCTACCAGGCCATTTAAAGCCTCATCCGCATTTGATCCGCTGATCTGAACTTTTGCTTCAGAATTTCCATTTGCATCAACGCGTATTTCCATTTTTCTCTCGATCTTCTGGGCAACGGCCACCGCTTCTCCACGTGTATTGTGGAGGTCGGCCAGTGTGGGAGCTATCACCAAAGAAACAATACTCATAAGCTTGATCAGGATATTCATGGAAGGTCCTGAAGTATCTTTAAAAGGATCTCCCACCGTATCTCCTGTTACAGATGCTTTATGTGGTTCAGATTTTTTGTAGTACATCTCTCCATTAATTTCAACCCCTTTCTCAAAGGATTTTTTCGCATTATCCCATGCACCCCCAGCATTATTCTGGAACATTCCCATCAATACACCACTCACTGTAGCACCAGCAAGAAATCCACCTAATGCTTCAGGACCAAATGCGAACCCAATGATAAGAGGAGAGATGATGGTTATAGCGCCGGGAAGCATCATTTTCTTAATAGATGCATCCGTTGAGATGGCAACACATTTATCATATTCCGGCTTTCCCGTTCCTTCCATAATTCCAGGAATAGTGCGGAACTGTCTGCGTACTTCTTCCACCATTGCCATGGCAGCTTCTCCAACGGCACGGATGGCGAGTGAAGAAAAGATGAATGGGATCATACCACCAACAAACAGGCAGGCCAGCACGTCTGCTTTATAAATATCAATTCCATCGATGCCGGCTACGCCCACAAAGGCAGCAAAAAGCGCAAGAGCAGTAAGGGCGGCAGAAGCGATGGCAAACCCTTTACCGGTTGCCGCAGTGGTATTTCCAACTGCATCCAGTACGTCTGTTTTTTCCCTAACCTCTTTTGGTAACTCACTCATTTCAGCAATACCACCTGCATTATCTGCAATGGGTCCGAATGCGTCGATGGCAAGTTGCATTGCTGTGGTGGCCATCATACCTGCAGCTGCTATTGCAACACCATATAATCCGGCGAAATAATGTGCTCCGTAAATTCCTGATGCCAGCACAAGGATGGGAAGGAAGGTAGATTCCATACCAACTGCCAAACCTCCAATAACATTGGTAGCATGACCTGTTGCTGATTGCCTGATGATAGATTTCACCGGGCGTTTACCCATGGCCGTGTAGTATTCAGTAATGATACTCATTAAAGTTCCTACCACCAGTCCAACTACTATAGCATAAAAAACATCCATGCGGTTGAACTCAAACCCACGAAGGCTCATTGTCGTTTCCGGAAGAATATATTGTACAAGGAAGAAAGATGCGATTGCTGTTAAAACGATAGAACCCCAGTTTCCCATGTTCAATGCTTTCTGCACGGCATCGGTACTGATTCCGGCAGAATCAGAAATGCGGACAAACCACGTTCCCACAATTGAGAAGAGAATTCCAACACCCGCTATCAGCATGGGAAGTAGAATTGGAGAGAAACCAGCAAATGAATCAGTTGCTATGGTCTCCTGCCCAAGTACCATGGTAGCCAGCACAGTTGCAACATAAGAACCAAAAAGATCAGCGCCCATACCTGCAACATCACCCACGTTATCACCCACGTTATCTGCTATGGTCGCGGGGTTACGGGGATCATCTTCAGGAATACCTGCTTCTACTTTTCCTACAAGGTCAGCACCAACGTCAGCAGCTTTAGTATAAATACCCCCACCCACTCGCGCGAAAAGTGCAATTGATTCAGCACCTAACGAGAAACCTGTCAGCACCTCAATTGCTTTGGCTACCAATTTATCATTGGCTCCCAGGCCAGGTGCGAAATACTGAACCAGCACAATAAAGAGTCCACCAAGACCCAATACTGCAAGTCCGGCAACACCCAATCCCATAACCGAACCTCCTGTAAAAGAAACGTTCAGCGCTTTGGAAAGGCTGGTACGTGCTGCCTGGGCAGTGCGTACATTGGCTTTGGTAGCAATGCGCATTCCGATATAACCGGCCAGGGCACTGAATACGGCCCCAACAATAAATGCCAGTGCGATAGTCCAGTGTGAATGTTCATTACGGCTTGCCATGAAGCCTAGCAGGATTGAAACGATCACAACGAAATAACCGAGGATCTTCCACTCTGCTTTAAGAAAGGCCATGGCACCTTCAGCAATATAAGTGCTGATCTCTTTCATGCGGTCATTGCCAGCATCCTGTTTGGAAACCCATGCAAATTTCACAAAGGTGTACAGCAAGCCGATGACACCCATTGCAGGGACCAGGTAAAACAATTTGTCCATAATAGATTCTTGTTAACAAAAATTTTAGAGTGGGCAAAAATAGGGGAGAAAAGCCAAAAAAGGCATTATTGCTGTTTTTGGGTTGTATCTACAGCCGGCTTTTTCTTTTTGAGGATGTCCTTAATAAGGCCTTTTGCAGCATCTGAAGCTTTTTTCGGAGCCTGTCCGCTACTGGTATCCCTGGCCACAAGTGTATCTTTTGCAGAGGTGCTATCCCGGCCAAATATCTGTTCCTTCACTTTTTTCTTCGCCTCCTGTACCGCTTTCTCACGGATTGCTTCCAGCGAATCCTTTGCAGCCTGTTTGGCCACACCAAGCGCACTGTCAGCCTTTGCTTTCTGCTCCATGGCAAGATCACGCACAAGGTCTTTCATTTCCGTCGCCAGGCTCTCTGTGGCATCCTGGAGATTATAACTGAGGGTTGGACTTTTAATACTGCCTCCCATTTTGACCTTAAGGCTTACTGTTTCTCCAAGTTTTACGGGAATTCCTTTTTTGGTCAATTCACCTACCAGGCCATCAACCACCTGGTTGGCACCAGTTCCAAGTTTGGAGCGGGGTACTTTGAGGTTGATAATATAATCAAGTGACTGGTCAAAACCATGCATCCCTCCAATTTCCATGTCTATGTCTTTTACCTTAACCATGAAGGGCTTTACAAGAACCTTCCCATTAACGAATTCAAAATACTGCTTTACATCCTTGAAACTTATATTCTGCAGCGACTCAATCTTAAGTTTATCGGCAAGAACTTCCAGCGGCTTGAATTTGCTCAGAAATCCTTCTATTAATAAGATCATCCCATTACCTGTGAGTGACCCGAGATCCGGCATCATTTCCTCCCCAAGTGTTCCATTGACTGTGAGTCCCGAACTTAATTTTCCGGTTATGAATTCACCTATCGGCATAAGGAATTTGACTGTATTAAATGCGTTAAAGGTTTTTTGCACATCCAGGTTTGAGAGCTGGAAGGCCAGGCTGATCGCTGGTTTGGCCTTATTCAGGCGAGTGGAATAGGAACCATTAAGATTGATACCACCATCAAGTGCCTGCATAGTGAGATTATCAAGACTAACGGTTTCGTTGGCAATTGTAAGTCCCCCCTTTACATCTTTGTAAGAAACATTATCATATACCACTTCATCAATATCAGTACTAATGTTGAAACGGATATTGCCTGGCACTTCAAATGGTTTCGTTGCAGCTTGCGATGTTTTGGTGCCGGCAGGTGTTGTACCCATCCATTTATTAAGATCAACTTTCCCCGCCTTCAGATTCATTGTACCGCTCAATGGTTCATCCTTAAGTGCATAACCTATGGCATTATGAATTTTTCCATTGCCATTAAAGTTGGTTTGCATAAAACTTCCATTCGCATTACTTATCTCAATATCCTTTGGAGCCAGGTTTAAGACAGCATTTTTCAACAAAAAACCATCCTGGTATTCCTGGGTCTTGTAGATGAGGTCCTTAACTACAATTGTACCAGATGATTGTATGGCATCATATTTCTCCTGGTCAACAAAGGATTTTTTCCCCCGGATCCGCATATCCGCATCGAGATGGCCATCAATACTAGTTCCGGGTTCGAAAGTATAGAACTGCTTCACACGGTCGAGTTGGAAGCCCCCTTTTGCACTTACATCAAAATTTGGATCAGTGGCAGGGTTAGTAAGCAGCAGGCTGAAATCTATTTTATCTGTACCAAATTCTGCATGACCTGCAGGAATTTTCACCACAGTATTATCGGCTATGCCATCTGTATTGCTTACTAATATCGTTGCACTCGTATTCCGGATAGGTTGAGGAAATTCCTTTGAGGCATACAGAAGATTACTTAATTCAAAGAAGCCATTTGCCTGGAAGGGTCCTGGCTGTTGTTTTAATACAACATTCAGGTTTCCCTTTCCTGAAATGTCGGCTTTTACCTGGCCCGACAATTTTGTACCCTCTTCCAGTTTCACAAACTGTCCAATTGTGCCCAGATCAAGATTTCCTTTGGCAGCAGCATCAATGTACTGTATAGTTTCAGGATTTTTATAGAGCACCCGAAAACTGAAAGGCTCCTCACCAAATTTCAGGGTTGCATTGCTTATATCAATTATGGTATTATCCGGTTGACCATCTACGTTAGAGGCCTTCAATTGAAGGTTAATTTCCTTTACTGGTTTTGGGAGATCAGGATATTGAAAGAAACCATCTTTTATAATGGCATTCACTGAATATGCGGGAATTTTCCCAGGTGCATATATTCCTCTTACAAACCCTTCAAAAGCTGCTGTCCCCTTTGTGGTAAGATCCTTGAAATCTTTTTGGTATATCGCTGGTACCAGTGAAAGTATATCCCTGAATTCATTAGAAGGAGTTTTGAAAACGATATCCATATTATAGGTGGAATCGTTCACCAACTGGAAAAACCCATCCCCATCAATCTTTAGTTCGTTGATAGTGGCTTTAGCTTTGGCGAAACTGTATTTGTTCTGTGGAAGGTTTACGTCAATAGCTGCATCTATTGCGGTTTTTGTTTTTACCAGGTAGGGTATTCCAGCATAGGTAAAGCTGGCTTCTCCAGCAGTGGTAGCCGTTTCCAAAAGAAAATTATCAGCTGTAAAATTTCCACTTCCTATATGATTAAGTTGCGATAGGTCCATATGCATGTCAGCCTGAACATCATCATAACGCAACCTTCCGTCAATAACCTCATAGCGGTTTAATTCGACAGAAACTTCTGAAGCCGAAGTATCTTTTGCTCCTGTTTCTTCTGCAGACTTCATTATATCCCAGTTAACCTCTCCTTTTTCATCAACCATCAGGTGAATGGAAGGTTTGTTGAAAACTACATTATTAACTTTTACAGGACCAGAACCAAAAAGGCTGAAAAGGTTTATGGCAATATCCATCCTGTCGGCAACCAGGAGGGTATCGGAGGAAAAGTTACCCGGCCCACCTATATACAACTGTTCAAGGCCAACACTAAGCTTTGGAAAGTTGCGAAAGAATGATATGGAAACATCTTTGAATGAGGAATTTGCCGTTAGTTGTTCATTAAGCTCTTTTTCCGCGATCTTCTTAAGCTTGTCCCCAAACAAAAAGGGGACGGCTGCTGCAAATGCCAGCATGGTTCCCAGTATGATGGCCGTGATCAGTAGTATTTTCTTCCCCATATTGTTAAATGTTTATACGTAAATATTGATTCTCTTAAATTGCGATCATGAAGCAGGTCGCGCTTTTATTGTTATTATTCTTTGCCTGTGTTTGCAGCCAGGCTCAGATGGTAAAGAAAATTTCCATTGATGAGCTTGACAATTATATACGGAACAGCCATAAACCAATGGTGGTCAATTTCTGGGCCAGTTTCTGCAAGCCTTGTATAGAGGAGATCCCTTACTTCCTTGAATCAGCTGCCAAAAATGATTCAGTGGAAATGGTGCTTGTTAGCCTTGATCTGCCTGACTTTTACCCGGCAAAAGTAGAATCCTTCCTGAAAAAAAGAAACTTCTTCGGAGCTACCCAGTTCTGGTTGAATGAAACCAATGCAGATGATTTCTGCCCACGCATCGACCCTTCCTGGCAAGGTGCTATGCCGGTTACATTATTTGTTAATAATAACCGTGCTTACCGAAGGTTTGTTGGGCGCCCTATGACGCAACTCCAGGTTATCGAAGCATTTGACTTGTTAACAAAATAAGAGATCAGCTTTTCCGCTTGATGCCACAACCCACAGACCTTGTTTCCTTTACAGTAACGTCTTTTCCTGCAATAGTTTCGTTGATGGCTTCACGAAGATGCGTACGCGAAATTTTGGATTCATCGGCGGGACTATCATCAATGGCGCCATGATATACCAGTTTTCCATCACCGTTAAACAGGAAAACCTCAGGTGTTCTTGCTGCACCGAATGCGTCTGCCAACTCATTGTTACTATCAATGGCATAAGGCCAGTTATACCCCTGCTTTTTAGCGTAGGTTTGCATGGCATTATAGGAATCAGCTTTGGAACGTTCACCTTCATTGGAGTTCAGAAGGACCACACCAATATTTTTTTCCAGCGCATATTTGCTGATCTCGCGGGTGCGCTCCTGGTTTTTTACAACGTATGGACAAGTATTGCAACTGAACATTACAAGTAATCCATTGGGTGTTTTTATATCAGCAAGGGAAAGGATCTTTCCGGAAACATCCTTCATCTTAATATCCGCTTTAGGAATATCTGAGCCTATGGGCAATGAACCTTGTTGCATAGTGAATGCAAAAGCAGTAATAGCAATTGCGGCAAGCATCAGTAATTTTTTCATGTCCTTTATTTTTAATAAATACCGCAACCCCGTTAGGGGTTCATTCTAAAGTTCGTTAAAATTTTTAAGATTCCTTCTGCTCAAGGGCTTCTTTACGGGCTCTTTCAGCCGCCATCATCTTGAGTGAATGGATACTAACGTTGAGTTCATATCCAATAAGCAGTACCAGCGCGCTGAAATCGATAAGAACCATCAGGATCATTATTGTTCCGATAGAGCCATATACTTTGTTAAAGCTTCCGAAAGTATTCACCCAAAAGGAAAAAATCAGTACTGTAAGGATAATTAGCCCGGTGGCGAGGATGGTACCCGGGGAGGAGAGCTGCCAACGTTCATGTATAGCCGGAACATATTTGTAAATGATGGCTATACTATAATATACAAGCGCAACAATAAATACCCAGCGAAGATTAGCCACAAGCCATGAAACAAGCGGCGTGTTAATATCCAGTTTATCAAGTATCCAGTGCAGGAAAGTACCCTGTGCTATCAACAGTATGATAACAATGAAGATCATTAGGATAAGAATGGTTGTGATCTTCACTGCCACCCATCTGCTCAAAAGAAAATTCCGGCTGGTAGCATAGAGAAGTGATTTATTAAATGTTCGCATGATGCCCAACACTGCGTTTGAGGCATAGAAAACTGCTATGAAAAAACCGAGTGAAAGTAGTCCGGAGCGTGGTGTTTCAAGAAAGTCCACCAAAAAATCTTTCACCATCACATAGGTGGTCTGGTTAGGTGTGAGGTCGCGGGTTAACAACAATAGTTCTGCCGTAATCTGTTTAGAAAATGGCATATAGGGGATAAGGGTACAGAGAAATATTGTAGCAGCAGGAATCGCCATCAGCAGATTAAATGAAATGGCCGCCGCCCTGTCATTCAATCCCACTTTTTTAACCTGTTGCAAAAAAAACACGATCACATCATAAAGGGGCAGGCCTTCAAATCCCGGTAGGGATATCTGCTTGCTTTTGCTCGTCAGGAAGCGCATCGGCGCGCTTTCGAGTATGATGCGTTCCAGTTTGATCATTTGCCGTTATTGCCGGTATCTTCAGGTTGATTCTTTTTCTTCATATAAGTATCCAATGCCGATTGATATGCCTTCGCATATTGCAGGTGTTGATTATAATTTTCGGCAAACACATGATAACCTGAGAAATCGGGCCTTGCTACAAAGAAAAGGTAATTTGTTTGTGGTGCCCTCAGAACCGCATCAATTGTCACTTTTTGCGGCGTGCAAATGGGGCCTGGTGGCAAACCCGCCACCCTGTAAGTATTATATGGTGATTCAACCGCAAGATGCTTGTTGTATATGCGCTTTAGCCCGAAATCACGGAGTGCGAATTTTACGGTTGGGTCTGCGCCAAGACGCATCCCTTTGTTGAGCCTGTTAATATAAACGCTGGCTATAGTATCTTTTTCATCATTTTTATTTGTCTCCTCTTCCACAATGGAGGCAAGGATAACTACCTGCTCTGGACTTAGTTTCAAACCTGTGGCTTTCTGTTTGCGCTCCTCATTCCAAAAGCTTTCCCGGGAACGCATGATCTTTGCTATCACCTTTGAAGGAGTTGTATTCCAGAAATAAGTATAAGTATCTGGCATCACTCCTGTCATTACGGTATTACTATCTAACCCATATGCTTTAAGCGAATCATTATTATTAAGGAAACTGATCATTGCGATGGAATCAAATTCCAGCTTTCGGGCTGCGAGAGAGGCAAGGTCTTCTTTGGTTCGCAGTTTTGTGATTACCAGGTTCACAGCATCCTGCTGCCCGTTTCTAAGCTTGCGGATAATACTGATCAGGCTGCTGTTTGCCGGGATGGAATAACGCCCCGCCTTAACCTTCTCAGGATAATCGAGTTGTGTGGCGATAACCCCGAATAAGGACGGATTCTTAACAACGGTATCTCTCTTTATTATTTTCATTACCTGCTCATAGTTACTGCCAGTAGGAATCTCCAGGTAATATGTTTTTGCGGTGAAACCCGTAGCAGGGCCTAAAACTTTCCACGCAACAATTGCTGCGGCCAGCACTACTAATAACATCATTATCAAAAGGACTCTTTTCATGGATCTTCGATTGCTTTGTAAAATAAAGAAAAAACCCTGCCAGTGGCAGGGTCTTTATAACTAAGCTTATCAGATTATTATTTTGTAGTATCTGTTGTAGCAGGAGCCGGAATAAGGGGTTGTGCATTCTGCGCAGGAGGTGTTTGTGCAGGTGCAGTTGCTGCTGGTTTTGTATTCAGTTGCTCAAGCAGATTGTTGTTGCTGGCAGTGGTCTTCGGAATGAACATAGCACTGAAAAGGCAAAGCAAAGCAACAACGGTTGCAAAAATCCAGGTGCCTTTTTCAAGTACATCAGTAGTTTGCTTAACACCCATAAACTGATTACTGAGCCCCGCAACACTGCCGGCCAATCCGCCGCCCTTTGGATTCTGTACGAGAATAATAAACCCCAGTATCACACTAGCCAGTATTACTAATATCAGGAAAAGAATTGTCATCTTATCTATGTTTTAAATTTTCAATTCGTGCCGCAAAATAAGCGGATTTGTCGGGATAAGCCAAACTTAATTTGCGGTATATATCGATGGCGCGGGCCTTATTTCCCTGTTTTAACAATACCTCCGCCATGGTTTCTGTCACAACTTCCTTCATTTCAACCGATCCGGCAGCCATGGCCACAATATTGTCACCATTGCTGGTATCAAGCAGTTGCTGTTCAATTTCAGTATTTGGAAGCCTTTTCATTGTGCGTATCCACTCAGTGAAACTTTTTAGCTGCTTTCCCAGCTTATCCCCAGGCTTTATATCCTGGCCAAGTTTGATGCCCTGCGAGGCGAAATAATCTATAGTATGGTAAGGCTCAAACACCGGCATCTCGTCGGTTTGTGGATTAATATCACGCAACGAAGGGATAGGGATAGGGGATTCCATCCTGAGCAGGTCGGTACGCAGCGGTGGCTCGGGGGTGTCGTCATGTTGCTGCTCAGAAAACTCCTCTGATTCTATGCCGGCCTCTGAATGTGGCTCGGTTGCAATTTCAGTTTCTTCTTCTTTTGTTGGCTCCAACTCCAATAACTGCTCCTGCTCCTTGAGCTGAACTTCCTCCATCTCCGCATGATGTGCTTGCTCGCTCTCAATTTCTGGCCCCGGTTCAATCGTTATAAGTTCCTGATCAGGCTTTTGTTCCTCCTGTTCCTGAACAACTGGCACCGGTTCCCTTACAAAAGCAGAGGTAAAAATTCCCTGCTCAGGTCGATCCCTTAAAACACTATCGATCTGGTAAATATTGGGAACAAACAATGCGGCCTTTGCATATTGCTCATCTGTTTGACTCAATTTCAATTGTTGCTGCTTTTTCAGTAACAACAGCTGAAGCGCTCCCACATAGGGATAACGTTCGGTTGCCCGACGGATCTCATCAATATCAACCACATCCAGATGCGGCTGGTGGAAAAAATGTTGTATGGTTTTATTCAATTCCATTTAACTGGCGGAGCAATATACTGGCTTATTACCAGTTGGAGAAAATACGGTTGAAAATTTCATCACTGAGGTTGTTCACAATTGTTTCACTCAGTTGTGTTTCTGCCTGGGGTAAACTCAGGCTGGCATTAAAATCAAAATTGCGGGTTATATCTGCCTCAAAATCTTTCTTCTCATCAAGCCTGTTCTTAAATATAATATGAACAGTTACATTCAAACGGTTGCTCGCGGCCTGCTTATCTGAAATACCTGAAGTAGTAAGGGAGTAATCAGTTATGGTCGCACTGATATCATAATGCGCCTCCTCTCCCTGGATCTGTGTCAGCTTGGTTTGGTTGTTTACTTTCTGACGCAGTTTGTCAGTAAGCTGCGGACTCAGCAATGGATTAATATACCGGGCTTTATTTTCAATGAAATTGATTCGAACCGTCTTAACCTCCGGCGGAATGGAGATATCGCGGAATGAATAACAACCACTTAAAAAGAATATGGATGCAATTAGTATAGTGAGCAATCTAGTCATTGATATCATATTCTTTTAGTTTTCTGTAGAGCGTTCTTTCACTAATGCCCAGGTCAGAGGCGGCGTCTTTTCTTTTTCCTTTATGCTTTTTGAGTGCTTTTTCAATCAACTCCTTTTCCTTGTCCATAATATTGAGCGACTCTTCTACCTCTTCGTGTGCATAGATATCATCATGTGGCATGATCATGGCCGGCTGCTGAACAGCGGGTTGCACATAAGAGGAGGGCAGTACCGCAGTGGCTGGTTGTTGTATCTCCATATTCATGGGATATTCACGCATCAGGCTCTCCTTGGTGTATGCCACTGCAGCAGAGGCTTCTCCCGGATTCTGGAGTATCTCTACAAACATCTTCTTCAATTCTGTTACATCTTTTTTCATGTCGAAAAAGAGCTTGTATAATAGCTCCCTTTCATTACCGAATTCCTGCTTGTTGCCGTGCATGGGACTATTAACGAGCATGGGTAATCGATTCTGGTTCGTCTCCGGCAGAAAACGCCGAAGCCCCTGCGCGCTGATGATCTTGTCAGTTGACAATACAGAGATCTGGTCCGCAATATTTTTCAGTTCCCGAACATTGCCCGGCCAGGGATAATTTACCAGGATCTGCCTTGCATCATCATCCAGTTGTACAGGTGCGGTCTTATATCGTTCAGCAAAATCAACAGCAAACTTTCTGAAAAGTAGAGGAATGTCTTCCTTCCTGTCCCGGAGCGATGGAACCCTGATTGGTACAGTACTCAGACGATAATAAAGGTCCTCCCTGAATTTTCCATTCTGCGTAAATTCCAGCAGGTCTTTATTAGTGGCCGCAATAACCCTTACATCGGTCTTCTGCACCTTTGATGATCCCACACGAATAAACTCGCCTGCTTCCAACACCCTGAGAAGCCTGGCCTGGGTACCGATTGGGAGTTCACCGATCTCATCGAGGAAAATTGTGCCCCCGTTCACTGTTTCAAAATATCCCTTTCTGCTATCCACTGCACCAGTGAATGCGCCTTTCTCGTGTCCAAATAATTCAGAGTCGATTGTACCCTCAGGGATGGCACCACAGTTTACTGCAATAAAGGGATTATGTTTTCTGGCAGAAAGTGCGTGTATAATTTGTGAAAATGCTTCCTTACCAACACCGCTTTCTCCCACGATCAGCACACTTAGGTCAGTGTTCGCCACCTGGGCTGCTACATTAAGCGCATGGTTGAGGGCAGGGGAGTTGCCTATTATGCCAAACCTGTTTTTTATACTTTGAATCTCCATGTTTATTCGTCAGAAGGTCTATAGTTCAATTAACGATCAATTCTCCGAGTAAAGTCGCCTGGGTGCATTCGGATACTTTCACCCATGCATAATCACCAGCGTTTAAATCACCTGCTTTCGGGAAAACCACCACTTTATTATGACTGGTTCTTCCCATCCATTGCTGGTCACTCTTTTTGCTTTCTCCTTCGATAAGCACCTTGAAGGATTTGCCCAGGTCTCGCAGGTTGCTTTCCCTGCTAAGCCTGCCCTGAAGATCAACGATTTCCTGCAGGCGTCTTTTCTTGACAGCTTCCGGAATATCATCCTCAAAACGGCGCGCAGCAAGGGTTCCGGGGCGCTCACTATAGAAATACATATAGCTGAAATCATACTTGCTATACTCCATGATAGAAAGTGTATCCTGGTGGTCCTCCTCCGTTTCTGTACAAAATCCGGCAATAACATCAGATGATATCCCGCAATCAGGCATCACCTCCCTGATACGGTCAACTTTTGCCATATACCATTCGCGGGTATAGGTGCGGTTCATAAGCTGCAAGAGGCGCGAACTTCCGCTCTGTACCGGCAGGTGGATATAACGGCATATATTCTCATGGCGTGCCATGGTATGCAAAACTTCATCCGTAATGTCTTTGGGGTGGGAGGTAGAGAACCGAACCCTTAGTTGCGGCGATATAAGAGCAACCCTTTCAAGCAGCATGGCAAATGTGACGGGAGCTTCCATCTGCTCGTTCACGAAATAATAGCTATCTACATTCTGCCCAAGCAGGGTTACTTCTTTATAACCATCTTCAAATAAATTCCTGCATTCGGCTACAATACTTTCCGCGTCCCTGCTTCTTTCCCGGCCCCTGGTAAATGGTACCACACAGAAAGAACACATATTATTACAGCCGCGGGTGATGCTTACAAAAGCTGTAATGCCATTGCTGTTCAACCGAACAGGTGAGATATCGCCATAGGTCTCATCCCGACTCAGCATTACATTCACCGCTTTCTGGCCCGTGCCGGCTTCTTCAATAAGGGCGGGAAGTGTTCGGTAGGCATCCGGACCAACAACCATATCTACCAGCTTTTCTTCTTCCAGTAGTTTTGATTTAAGTCTTTCTGCCATGCATCCCAATATACCAACCAGCATACCCGGCCTTGCTCTCTTGGCTTTTTTAAACTCTGTAAGTCGCTTCCTTACCGTCTGCTCAGCCTTCTCCCTTACTGAACAGGTATTGAGTAAAACCAGGTCGGCCTCTTCTGCATTCCGGGTAGCACCATAACCATATTCATTAAGGATAGACGCCACCACCTCGCTGTCTGCGAAGTTCATGGCACAGCCATAGCTTTCTATATAGAAATGCTTTTTGTAGCGGTTCGGGTCCATGGCAAATGGAGCAAATGCCTCGCCCTGCCTGGCCTCCTCATGTTCTTTTTGGATCATCAAATCCCCCATTCAACTCAAATTAAGAGGGCAAAAATAGCGAAAATGAGGGATTAGTGCCAAATTGACAGACCACATTCCTTACCAAAGCGGTTTGCCCTGGTAATAATCGAGGATCTTAGCCCTCAACACATATTCATAGCGGGCTATGATGAGGTTATTATTGGCGCGGTCGAGGTTATTCTTGGCCACCAGGTAATCTACCGAATTAAGGACTCCCTCATTGAACCTGGCTTCTGTTCCCCTGAACGATTCTTCAAAAGCCGCCACCTGGTTCAGCAAGGCGTTATACCTGTTGTAAGTGGCGGTCATATTTAACCATGCCTGCTCCACGGCCTGCTGAAGCCTGATCTTCGTCGTTTTTTCCTCATAGCTGGCATTTTGCACCACCAGCCGGGCCTGACTGATGCGGTTTCGGTTCTGCATGGCATTCAGGATGGGAATCCGAAGACTTAAGTTGATATTGGTGCTATAGTTATTCCTGAACTGATCACTATATGGAATTTTGACCTGATCATAATAATCCACCGTAGTGAACACGGGCGACTTGGCGCCATTCATTAAGACATAGTTGTTGGTGGCGATATCTTCTGATCTCAATAAATTCTGCGTGCTGGCGGCATTTGAATAATTCGTGAACAGTCCGGCATTAAGGCTCAGGGTTGGCCAACGCGCTCCTTTTCTTGCCTTAAGACCCTGCTCCGCACTCTGCGTGCGTAATACGGCGCCTTTAACAATTGCCAGTTGCTGAAGGGCAACCTGGTAGATACTGGCGGCATCTCCCTGGTAGCTGGAAAGAAAATTTTCTGCTTCTATCCTTTCCAGGCTTAGATTGGTATCATAGGGCTGGTTCATCAGCTGGGCAAGCTGCAGTTTAGCTGCCTCCAGCAGGTTCTTTGTATTTACCAGACTCACTTCATCATTTGCCAATTGACCCTTCAGGTCAGTATATTCTGAAGGGGTAATAGTGCCTTCATCATTCAGGATCTTAAGCCGCTCCACCTGCCTTCTGCTCAACTCTACCTGGCGGTTGATCTGAACCAGCTGGTCCTGGTTGCTTAATACCTGCAGGTAGGCCACAATGATCTGCAGGGTAAGATTGTCCTTCTGCTGCTGAACATCCATCTGCGCGGCCTCATAGGCATAGCGTTGCTGTTTAATGGCCTGCTGGTATACCAGTCCGCTAAAGAGAACCACGCCACCTGATAATCCATAATTGGCATAGTTTATATTCTGGTTCAGGTAGGAGTTGGTAAAGGGATCAATGCTTCGTCCCTGGTTGAGACCATGCTCAGCAATACCATTCACTAAAGGCAATAAATTCTGCCGGCTCTGACGATAATCTATCTGAGAAGAAGCCGATTGAAGTTCTGCCTGCTTCAATTCAAGATTCTGACGGAATGCTATCTCCACACATTCCTGCAGGCTAAGACTGTTGGTTGAATCCTGCGCAATTGTTTCTGAAATAACCAGCGCCAGCATTACTAAAACGGCAGTTGTCCTTAACCGGTATATAGCGATCTTTTTCATATTCGTTTATGCATGATGGTTAATGCGGCCGTCCAGGAGGTTGATAATCCTATGGCCGTATGCAGCATTTTTTTCTGAGTGGGTCACCTGAACAATAGTGACGCCATCTTCTTCATTTAATTTCTTAAAGATCTCCATGATCTCTTCTCCCTGCTTTGAATTCAGGTTGCCAGTGGGTTCATCTGCGAGGAGTAATTTTGGCTTGGCGATGAGTGCTCTCGCAATACCTACAAGCTGTTGCTGCCCTCCGGAGAGTTGGTTGGGGAAGAGATCCTTTTTGCCAACTATATTAAACCGGTCGAGCATATCAGCCACCAGGGCTTTCCTTTCTGAAGATTTTGTGTCCTGGTATAGGAGAGGTGTTTCAATATTCTCATAAACCGTTAACTCATCAATCAGGTGATAGGCCTGGAAAACAAATCCGATATGTTGCTTGTATATTTGTGCCCTTTGTTTTTCTTTGAGTTCGTGAATGGGCTGACCAAGGAAACTGTATTTGCCCTCATCTGCATCATCAAGCATACCGATAATATTCAGCAGAGTCGATTTGCCCGAACCGGAAGGTCCCATCACAGACACAAATTCCCCTTCATTGATATCAATGTTAATATCCTTCAACAAAAACACCCGGTTACCACCATTGGTCACCCATTTTGTTATGTTCTTTAAGTTTATCATTTGAATACTATTCAGCTTTTAAACTGTTCACGGGCTTGGCCAATGCCGCACTGTATGCCTGGAATCCTATAGTCATAAGTGCGATCAGGGTTACCAATAAGCCCGCAGATACAAAGATCCACCAGCCTATCTCAGTGCGGTAAGGATAGTTCTCTAACCATTTATTGGTAGCCCACCATGCTATCGGAAAAGCAATTAATGCAGCCACCAGTACCAGCTTCAGGAAATCAAGGGATAGGTTTCTTACAATGCCATAAACAGATGCTCCCAATACTTTCCTTATGCCTATTTCCCTGGTTCTTTTCTGTGCCGCAATGGTTGCCAGTCCAAGTAACCCGATACTGGAAATAACAATAGTTAAGATTGCACCCATCGTTATGATCTGCTTCCACTTTGCTTCAGATTCATAAGCAGCAAGGTTTTCATCCTCCTTGAATTTTACGGAATATGGTCTGAAGGGAAAGAATGATTTGAACGTTTTCATCATATGGTCCTGTGCTCCGGCTAAACTACCTGAACTGATCTTCAGGTAAACGTCATTATATGAATGAGAAGGATGAAATGTAAAGAGCTGTGGCTGGATGGTTTCATTTAAGGAAGCATAATGGTAATCACGAATAACCCCAACTACTTTCATTTTCCGGTTATGGTAAAAGAAATCTACTTCCTGGTCGAGCGGATTTTTCCAGCCTGCCTTCTTCACGAAACTCTCATTCACTATTACACCATTAGCAGTGTCAAGGGGAAAGGAAAAATTCCTGCCTGCAATCACAGGTATTTCAAACAACGGAAGATAGGTTTCATCAATGTATTTATAGTCAAAAGTTATGTCTGTACCATTATTAATTCTTGCCCCGGTAATCCAGCCGCCACCCTGGTCGGCAGCTACTTTTTCTATACCGGGATACTTCATCAGTTCAGTTTTCAGTACGTCAAGTTTAGCTTTGTCCATCCTGCCTGCCGATACATGTGCCACACCCTTATCATTATAGCCGAGGTCATAACGGGTGAGGTAATTGAATTGTGTATAGATAGTTATAACAGCTATTATCAGGAAGGTGCTGAGGGTGAACTGGAATACCACCATCCCTTTTGCCAGATAGTTTTTTCCTTCATAGGTTGCCCTGCCATAAAGGGTTTTCACCGGATTGAAACCCGACAATACCAGTGCCGGATAAAAACCTGCGAGGAAGGCTGTTATACATAACAGCAAGGCATAACCCAGAACCAGTTTTATATTGAAAAGATAACTGAATGAGAGCGCCTTATTGGCCAGCGTATTGAAATAAGGGAGCACCAGATTTACCAGCACCAATGCAAACCCAAAAGCGATCACAGATACGATAAAAGATTCTCCAATAAATTGTACTATGAGCTGGCTTCTTTGTCCCCCAACACATTTTCTTATGCCTATCTCACGGCTTCGCTTAAGCGACCTTCCGATTGTCAGGTTTACAAAATTGATACAGGCGATCACCAGTATCAGAATCGCAATTGCAGATAGTATATACGAATAAACCGGGTTACTGGCATCATAGAGCCCATTCATAGCCTGGAATCGCGTGCTCAGGTGCATATCAAGCAGCTGCTGCAAGCCGAAACTTACCTTCTCCTTAAAGCCATATTTTTCGGCATTTACCTTTAATTGCTCAGCTGCCTCCCGTTGGAATACCTGCTGGAATTTGTTTTCCACCGCCGCAATATTGCTACCGGGTTTCAGTGCCACAAATGTGTTGAGGTAAAAATTGATCCACTCCGTATCCTTGTTTCTTGACTCGGCAAATTTCATCGGCAGCAGCACCTTTATTTTAAGCGATGAATTCTGCGGCGTTGTTTTAGTTACACCTGCTACCTGGAAGGGCTCGAAATCTTCGCCAAATTTTAATTCCAGCGTTTTACCCATGGCATCACGGGTCCCGAAATATTTAATGGCAAGCTCTTCAGATAGTACAACAGATCTGAGGTTGTTAAATACAGTAGCCGGGTCGCCGCTTAATAATGGGAAACTGAAGAAATTGAAGAAGTTTTCATCAACATATTGTGCATCCTGGTCATACACCTCATTGTTATGGCGAATGGTTAGTCCCTCATTTTGTATCCGTACATAACTCTCTATTTCGGGTATACTATTTTTGAAAGCAGGTCCGGGCATCATGCCTGTAATTCCTGTTTCATTTTTCGTTCCATCAGGTGATACTATTGTTGATGTAATGCGGTAGATATTCTCTTTATTGGCATGAAACTTATCATAGCTGAGTTCATCCATGGTGTAGAGATATATCAGCATGCAACAGGCAAGTCCGATACTCAATCCAATGATATTGATAGCGGAAAACACTTTGTTTCTCCAGAGATTCCGGATACCTATTAAGAAATAATTTTTTAGCATGGGATTGGTTTTACTCTGATCGCAATGATTGTGTGGGATTGTTAAGTGCAGCGCGGAGGGCCTGGAACCCAACCGTGAAGAGGGCTATCAAGGCGGCCATCAATCCGGCAACAATAAACACCCACCAGCCGATATCAATGCGGAAAGCAAAGTCCTGCAGCCATTTGTTCATTACCAGCCAGGAGATCGGGAACGCCAGACAGGCTGATATAGCCACCAGCTTCAGGAAATCCTTTGACAACAAAACCATGATCTGGTTTACCGAAGCCCCCAGCACCTTCCTTACACCGATCTCTTTGGTGCGCTGCTCTGCCATAAATGCCGCCAGTCCAAACAGCCCCAGACAGGCGATCAGTATTGCAAGCACAGCAAAGCTGAACGCCAGTTTACCCGCCTTTTCTTCAGCCTTATACATTTCATTGAAAGACGCATCGAGAAATGAATACTGGAAAGGGAAGCCGGCTGCCTGTGCATCAAATTTCTTTTCAACCTCTTTAACCATGGTGGGAATACGCGCAGCATCCACTTTCATGGCAATGGTATAGTCGGCCCTTCCCAGCCGCATGCAAAGCGGACCGATCTGTTGCTTCAACGATTCAAAATGGAAATTTTTCACTACTCCTATAATGGTGTACGCCAACAGCTCCGATTGCAGATTGCTATTGCTCTTGTATATTTTTTTTCCAATAGGATCCTCATATCCCAGCATCTGGGCGGTGGTTTCATTGATCAGTAATGCCATGGAATCGGACTGGAAATCCCTTGAAAAATTACGTCCCTGTTTTAATTCCATTCCAAGAACCGGTATATAATTTTCATCAATATTCCATACCTGCATGTTGAATCCATTTTTCATATCCATCACCGCTTCTTTCGAAAAGGTGTTGTCATTTCTGCTGCTATTATCTACCGGCAGGTATCCACCATCTGTAACCATCTTCACCCCGGGAATGCGTAAAAGTTCATTCTTGAACGCCTTTGTGCCTTCTCCAAGAACCTGTGTATTATGGATCACCATCACCTGGTCTTTAACGAAGCCAAGTTTTTTCTGCTGGATATATCCCAACTGACGGTATACTACAATGGTACCCACAATCAGTAATATCGCCATTGAAAACTGGAGTATTACCAGCACACTCCGCAGGTTGCTCTTTTTACTGCCTCCACTGAGCTTCCCTTTCAATACAGTAATCGGTTTGAAAGAGGATAGGTAAAATGCGGGATAGATACCTGCCAGCAATCCTATCACAAAGGGTATGGAAATTAATACTACCAGGAACAAAGGCTGGAAAAATTGGGAGGCACTTATCTGTTTTCCTGCAATACTATTAAAGAGCGGCAGGGCAAACACTGCTATTGCAATGGCAATTACCAGCGAAAAGAAAGATAGTAGTGTTGATTCTGTGAGGAACTGCCTGATAAGTGTCTGGTAAGTGGTTCCTAATACTTTTCTTATGCCAACTTCCTTTGCCCGGTTGGCAGACCTTGCCGTACTCAGGTTCATAAAATTTATACACGCAATCAACAGGATGAAAATGGCCACCGCCATAAATATGTATACATACTGTATATCACTGTTGATCGACAATTCAGCTCTTCTTCCTGAATGCAGATGTATATCTTTTATCGGCATCAGGCTATAGGTTAAACTGTTGCCTGATTTTTTCATATCATCCAGGCTTTTGATCTGCATCACCTGTTGCAAAACAGGGAATATATGCCTGTTCATATAATCAGGGAACTTAGCCTCCAGACTTTTTGCTGTAATACCAGGCCTGAGCAACAGATAAGTCGCGAAATTATGGCTCATATGATCGCCGAAACCATATTGCAGGTTATCCATGGAGAAGAGAAAATCATATCGGAAATGCGATTGCTTTGGCATATCCTTAATTACCGCAGTAATCTTATAAAGGGTGCCGCCATTTTCGTTTACATCCAGCGTTTTTCCTACTACATCAAGACTGTTGAAATATTTTTTTGCTGCTGTTTCTGAGATCACCACAGTGTTGGGTTCATCCAGTGCGTTTTTGAGATCGCCTGCAACAGGCTGAAAACTGAATACTTCAAAAAATGTGGAATCAACATGGCATACCTGCATCTCTTCCAGGTAATCACTGCCTTTTTTTATAAGCCTTGAACCATTGGATGCATATATCCTGGTAAATTGCTCTACTTCGGGATAGTCTTTTTTCATGGTTTGACCCATCATGTCAGAACTTACTGCCAGGGCCATACTATTTCCTCCAAATAAAATATCTGAGTTGACCCGGTAAATGCGATCAGCTTTCTCATGATATCGGTCATAACTCAGTTCATCAATCACATAAAGGGCAATCAGCAGGAAACAGGCAAGGCCCGTTGCCAGTCCGATAATATTAAGCAGCGAAAAGAACTTATTCTTGATAAGTGTTCGCCACGCGATTTTAAGATTGTTGAATAACATAGAATTGGTTTATTCGGAACGCAATGATTTTACCGGATTGCTCAGCGCCGCACGGGAGGCATTGAGACTAATAGTTATAAAGGCAATGAAAAGGATTATCAGGCCTACCAGCACAAACACACCGGCACTGATATTTACACGGTATTCGAAATTGTTCAGCCACTCTTTCATGGCCCACCACGCTGCGGGTATTGCTATAAGGAAGGCAAGCCCTATAAGCACCAGGAATTCTGTTGACATCAACAACAACAACTGCTGCAGACTGGCACCCAGTACTTTCCTTATGCTGAGTTCTTTACTTCTTCTTTCGATGCTGAAGGCGAGCAGACCGAATAACCCTAAACAACAAACGAAGATGGCAAGCGCCGAGAAGATAAGGGCCAGCTTGCCTATGAGTTTCTCATTCGTGAATTTCTCCTGGAACACCTCATCCATAAACCTGTACTCAAATGGATTTTCCGGATTATGCCTGGAGAACACCTGCTCAATTTGTACCAGGGCTTTCCTGATATCCACTCCCTGGTTCAGGCGGATATTTATCTGGTTCGACCAGTTGGGTTCGTATACGATCATGGCCGGACTCGCACTGGTATAAGGCGAGTTCACCACCATATTTTCTATCACACCACTGATGATGCGTCTCCGGCCTGCCCACTCAATTTCTCTTCCTACCGGATCCTGTATCCCCATAACCTTAATTGCTTCCTGGTTAAAGATCACATGGTTGGTATCATTGAGCCGGAAGTCCTGCCCCGAAGCCATCCTGGCACCAATGGTCTTCGCCAGGTCATGACCCGCAAACATGAACCCGATCACCAGGTTATTGCTCTCAGGAGCCCCCGGCCAGCGGATGCCTGAAGTAAATCCGAAGATATCACTCACGGCGCTGCTGGTATGGGTTACAGATTCTACCATTCCTGTTGTGCGCAGGTCATTGCGAATGGCCTCAAGATTTCGATGTGCCTGACCTGATGAACTTACCAGCACCAGATTATTGACATCATACCCAAGCTCACGGTTACGCACATGCTGTAATTGCTGGTAAATGATCAGTGTAGCGGAGATCAGCAATATTGAAATTACAAACTGCGCAGTAACAAGGATCTTCCGCGGCAACAAAGCTTTCTTGCCGGGAAGGAAAGTACCTTTCAACACTTTCACCGGCCTGAAACTGCTGAGGTATATCGCCGGATAACTTCCCGCGATAATGCCGGTTAATAATATAATGGAAAGGATGATGATCCAGATGGATGGTTCGTTAAAGGGAATATTAATTTCCTGGTTGAGCAACTGTCCGAATGCCGGCAATACTAACCAAACTACCAGCGATGCAAGGATAAATGCAATGATGGCGAGCAATACCGATTCAGTAATGAATTGCAGCAACAACTGCTTCCTGCCTGATCCCAGCGTTTTGCGGATACCTACTTCTTTTGCCCGCTTTTCAGATCTTGCTGTAGAGAGATTCATGAAGTTGACGCAGGCGATCAGCAATATGATGATGGCTACCCAGGTAAATAATTTTACATAAGCAATACGTCCTCCTGTATTTCGGCCATCCCTGAATTCTTCATAGAGCCTCCATTTGCTCATCGGATGTAGTATGATAGAACCACGCGTAGTCACGTTTTCGCTGGATGCATTCTTCCTGATTAGCTCTAAGGTCTTTTTTTCCAATGATGCGATATTGGCACCCGGCTTCACAAGGAAGAAAACGCGGTTGCCACAGTTCACCCAGTCTGTTTGCGCCTCGCGGTATTGTGGAGTTGATTGATTGAAGGGTTGCAGTACTTCAAATCGGACTGTTGAATTTTCGGGAAGATCTTTTACAACTGCCTTTATGGTTGCACTGCGGCCATTATTCACTTTTACCGTTTCACCTATCACCCTTGTATGACCGAAAAACGCTATCGCAGTACTTTCTGTTACCACCAGCGCATCCGGATCCTGCAATACTTTTGCACTTCCTTCAATGAATTGCGCACTGAAAACATTAAAGAATTCGGGGGAGGTGGTAAGGGTTTGCCGGCGGATCATTTTATCGCCAATGGTAAACAGGGGATTGCCTCCAAAATCCACGATCACTGCCTCTTCCACTTCCGGGAAACTGGCCCTGGCAGCGGCAGGCAGCGGAAACATCATATCCGGACCAGAAGTGATCTGCCCGTTGAAATCTCTGTTCGCATACACATGGTAAACATCCTGGTAATGTTCATTCTGCTTGTTCCAGGAGCGCTCATGGTACACCCATAAAAAGATGAGCATTGTTGCCGCCATCCCTATGGTGAGTCCCGCAATATTCACAAGCGAAAAGATCCTGTTCTGCCGGAGATTGCGAAACGCTATTTTGAAATAATTGAATAACATGGATAAGGTTTAATGATTATACCATTATATTCTGCATAACAGTTTGTCCGTCGAGCATCCTGATGATGCGATGGCTATATCGGGCATCATGCTCACTATGCGTTACCATAACAATTGTGGTGCCCTGCTCATTGAGGTCGGTCAGTAACTGCATCACTTCATTGCCATTACTTGAATCAAGATTACCGGTTGGTTCATCTGCCAGTATAAGCTTGGGATTGTTCACTACAGCCCTTGCTACGGCTACGCGTTGCTGTTGTCCGCCCGATAATTGCTGTGGATAGTGATTACGTCGATGCATGATCACCATCTTGTCAAGCACTTCCTCCACGATCTTTTTTCTCTCCGCCGGTTTAACGCCGGTATAGATCAGGGGCAGCTCTACATTCTCGAAAACAGTGAGCTCATCAATCAGGTTGAAGCTCTGGAAAACGAAGCCAATATTATGTTTGCGAAGATCGGCCCGCTTGCGTTCGTTAAAACCTGCCACTTCAATGCCATTGAAAAGAAAGCTTCCGGCATCGGGGTCATCCAGCAGTCCAAGAATATTCAGCAGCGTGCTCTTGCCACATCCCGAAGGGCCCATCACTGCAACGAATTCTCCTTCTTTTACTTCAAATGATAGTTTGTTGAGTGCTACCGTTTCTACCTCTTCGGTCCGGTAAATTTTTTCCAGGTTGGAGATCTTGATCATATTATGGGGTTGAATATTTTAGATATAAAGTAATACGGATAGGGGGGAAGCGGCTTCTTCAGGAGCTTCTTCATATTCTGCATCGGGCAGATCTGCCGGTAACACTGTTGGTTTAGGCATGATGCCGGCCACACAATAGTGTTCACCACTTTTGGTTTCCGCAGAAACAACCAGGAGCAGTGCAATTGCCAGGCTGATTTTTAAAATGGACTTTCTCATAAAAAAAGGTTCAATGGTTAATGGTTGTTTGGTTGCCTATTTATTTTTCAGGATCAGTTCCTGGTTGTTTCCGAAGTTTTCATAACTGCTGGTGATCACTTTATCGCCGGGATTCAATCCCTCAAGCACTTCATAGTAATCCGGACTCTGCATGCCCAACTGTATATCAACACGGTAGGCCTTGCTGCCATCCTCGCTCACCTTGTAGATCCAGTTTCCACCGGTCTGCTGGTAGAACCCACCCTTGGGCAGCAGGATGGCCTGCTTCTCCTCACTCAATGCCAGTTTCACCTGCAATGTTTGTCCGCGGCGAACGCCCTTCGGCACTTCACCTTCAAATTCCATATCCACCTGGAAGCGTCCACCTGATACCTGCGTATATACCTTCCTGATAGTAAGAGCATAATCCTTTCCTGCAAAGTTGAAACTGCCTTTCAGCCCGGTAATGATTCGACTTATATAATGTTCATCAATATCCGCACGTACCTTGAATCCACTAAGAACATCGAGTTGTCCCAGCCGCTCACCTTTGTTCTTCTGCTGACCGATCTCGGCATCCAGGGAGGTTAGCTGTCCATCCACCGGGGCACGAACCACCAGGTCGCCCACCTTGCGGCGCATCAGTTGCAGTGCATTCTGCATGCGCTCAAATGATTGCTGCATTTGGTTCAATTGCTGGCGGCTGGAGATAGAATCCTTGCGCAAAATGTCAACAGTAAGTGCCTTGCGTTTCTGCTGGTACTGGTGCAGGTTCTCCGACGATTTATATTCCTGAGAACCTATCGCCTTCTGATCGTAGAGGCGCTTGTTGGCCTGGTATACACGCTCGGCTTCTTTAAGTGCATTATCAACTTCTGCCATCTGGTTCAGCCGGGTGATGGTATTCTGGTCGGCATTGTTGCGCGATATCTGCATCTGGGTAAGTACATTGAAAACCTGTGTTTCCTGGTTACTCAAACTCAGTTCCAGGTCGGTATTACTGAGCCGCAGGATAGGCTGGCCCTTGGTCATGATGGCGCCATCATCTACATATTTCTCTTCCACCCGTCCACCTTCAATGGCATCGAGGTAGATGGTGGTAACCGGGAGAACAATACCATTTACCGGGATGGTTTCCTGGAAGGCGCCCTTCTTTAATTCATTGATGGAGATACGCTCGGTATCAACATTCAGGCGACTGGCACCGGCGGTATAAAAATAACTGGCACCAATAAGCGCCACCAGCGCGGCTATTCCGATGATCGTCCAGATCTTCCGGGGAGTCCATTGCTTTTTTTCGATTACTCTGTCCACTTTATTAGAATTGATTGTTTGGCTGCAATAATGCTTATGCAATGGCGTGCCAATTTCTAACTGATTTAAAATGAGGCATTTATATTCTTATCATGAAAACAACTGTCCGCTTTTGATACAGTCACTGTCCGCTTTTGCTGCACGCGTACAGTGCAAATAAATCCTATCATTGTGCTTTCAATTATGACACTGAAAGAAGCCACCATACTGGTAGTTGATGATGATACCGATGTACTCACAGCGGTGCGCCTCCTGCTTAAAACGGAAGTAAAAGAAGTTGTCACGGAAAAGAATCCCGAGAACCTACCCAGCCTCCTGGCGGCAAAACGTTTTGATGTGATCATGCTCGACATGAATTTCACCAGCTCCATCAACACCGGCAATGAGGGAATTTTCTGGCTGCGCCGTATCAAGGAACTGAAGAGTGATGCAGGGGTTATCATGATAACTGCTTACGGGGATGTTGACCTGGCGGTGCAATCACTTAAGGACGGTGCGGCCGATTTTGTGGTGAAGCCATGGCATAATGATCGCCTGGTGGGAACCATCAAAGATGTGTTGCGGAAAAGAGCCGGCATAAAATCTACTGATAGTGTTGATACCAAATCTATCATTGGCAATGAACTGCTGGGCGAAAGCGAACAGATGCAGGCCATCTTCTACAAGATCGAAAAGATCGCACCCACCGATGCTAATATTCTTGTGCTGGGAGAAAATGGAACGGGAAAGGATCTTATCGCCAAAGCCATCCACCAGCACAGTCTCAGGGCCACTAAACCTTTTGTAAAAGTGGACGTGGGAGCACTTACCGATTCACTTTTTGAAAGTGAATTATTCGGACATGTGAAAGGCGCGTTTACTGATGCCCGTGAGGATAGGGTGGGTAGGTTTGAATCAGCCAGCGGTGGCACTATCTTCCTTGATGAAATTGGAAATATTTCCCTCCAGCAACAAGCCAAACTCCTCAGTGTATTACAGAACCGGCAGGTGACAAGACTGGGCTCCAATACTCCCATACCGGTTGACCTTCGATTGATCTGCGCCACCAACCTGCCCATTGCCGAGCTGGCCAATGAGAACCGTTTCCGAAAGGATCTTATCTACCGGATCAATACCGTCGAGATCATTGTACCACCGTTGCGCAGGCGCGGCCGCGATATCCTCTTGCTGGCAGATCATTTTAACCGTATCTATAGCAACAAATATTTCAAGCCCCTGCTGAGTTTTGATAAAAGTGCAAGAGATAAACTATTGCAATACCCTTTCCCCGGTAATGTGCGCGAGCTGCAATACACGATAGAGCGCGCAGTGATCATGGCGGAGGAGGAGGAACTTACTGCCGACGATCTGCTTTTCTCTCCCATAGAGTCGGCCATGGAAAAGGAAGAGGAGGCAACCGACACCAAGCTGAGTGCGGTGGAGAAGAATGCAATCCTCAAGGTGATTGAGAAACACAATGGAAATATCACGCGGGCCGCAAAAGAACTGGGACTCACACGTACGGCCCTTTACCGCAGACTAAGCAAATATGATATTTGATAAATTCGAAACCAGGCTTGCCATCAGGGTATTACTGCTTTTCGCAGTGCTCTTCGCTACCTCCTGGGTATTAGTGAAAGGCGATTACCGCTTCCTGATAATGGCAGTGCCCATTTTATTATACCAGCTTTTTGACTTGTACCGTTCGCAGCGCAAGGCACAGGATGAACTAAAACAGTTTGTGGAGTCTGTGCATTACCGTGACTTCTCCCGTTATTTCGATGTAAAGCACGCCCCCATGGAACTGCAGCCGCTGCGCCAGGGCTTCAATGATATCAATACCGCCTTTAAAGGGATCAGCAAGGAGAAGGAAACACAGTACCAGTACCTGCAGCGCATACTGGAGCTGGTTGATACAGGAATACTTTCTTATGATACAATAACCGGTGAGGTGGAATGGATGAATGAATCGCTGAAGAAGATGTTGCAGATACCTTATCTCAAAACAATTCAAACTTTAGCACGACGTGATGCCGAACTGGCTGCTGCTATTGAGACGATCAAACCCGGTGAAGTAAAGATCGCCACGGCACATATAGAGAAAGGGAGCTTCAAAGTGCTGGTATCCTGTTCCGCTTTTCAAACGGAGGGAAAGATCTATAAGTTGATAGCATTCCAGAATGTAAACGAAGCCCTTGATGAAACGGAAAGTCGCGCCTGGTCGAGACTGCTGAGCGTCATGACCCATGAGATCATGAACAGTGTTGCGCCGATTTCATCATTGGCCGACACATTAAAGAATCGCCTGCATAAGGTGGCCGAAGAGATGAAAGAGCAGTCGGGTAGTTTCGATGACCTTGAGTTGGGCATTGATACAATCAAGCGGCGCAGTGAAGGGCTGCTGCGTTTCGCGGAAACCTATCGCAGCCTTAATAAGATTACCACGCTCAATCTCACCAGGGTGAAAGTGCTGGACCTCTTCCAGAACCTGAATCTGCTGATGCAGCCAAAGCTGGAGCAATTGGGTATTGAGGTGGAGGTAATACTTAAAGAGCCGGAAATAGAGCTGGAGGCCGATACCAACCTGGTTGACCAGGTGATGATCAACCTGTTGGTGAATGCCATGGATGCGGTGAAAGATCGTGAGCAGCCGCGCATTGTACTTTCTGCCAGTAAGGATAGCAACAATCGAACGCTGATCAGGGTGGCCGATAATGGAGCCGGAATGCCGGCGGAGGTGCTCGACAAAATCTTCATTCCCTTTTTCAGCACCAAGAAAAGTGGGAGTGGAATCGGGCTTAGTTTATGCAAGCAGATCATGATGCTCCACAAGGGGAATATCCAGGTGCAGAGTGTGGAGGGAGAAGGGACAGCCTTTATTCTGCAGTTTTGAGAAATTAGGTATAGTGTTTTGATCTATATTGAAAGCCCTTATTTTAAATCATTTTAATGATTAGTTTATGGTGCATTGATAGAGCAACGATAGAGCAATGGTGGTGCAATGATAGAGCAATGGTTAAATCAGCATTATTTTGGCTTAAAATATCACCAGTAGGACCTGAAACTTTATGATCAAAGAGATGGCAGGGAATGAACTATTAGTTTGATCAAAAACGGAAAAAAAGCCTTTTACCATAGTCTAATAGTTGTCTAATCATTGTCTAAACCTTGTCTGGTGTAGTACTCAAATGCCCTGCTGGAGCGGGTTTAGACTTATTTTACCCTGTTTATATGCGTTGGGAGCGGGGTTCAGGGTGTAGTCAAAGGTCAGCGATATGGAGGCTAATTTGCTAAATTTACTGGAAACAACCCCGGATGCCAACCATTAAAGAACTGATTCTAACCAGGGATTATGCCGGACTGGAAAAAAGTCTGTCGGAGAACCCGGCTCTTGCCAATGAAGGCATTCCTTATGATGAAATAAATACCTCGGAAGCTCATCCCCTTCACAGAATCTGCGATGGCGTTTTTTCTGGCCAATACACTGATGATGAAGCGGTTGAAATGGCAAAGATATTTTTGGCAAATGGTGCAGAGGTAAATGGCAGGGATTTGACCCCCAATAAAGATTCACCGCTGGTAGCTGCGGCAAGCCTGCATGCTGACAAAGTTGGGATGCTTTTTATCGACAGTGGTGCCAACATTCAGCATGCGGGATGCCATGGTGGAACGGCACTGCATTGGGCTGCATGGTGCGGAAGGCCAGAGTTGGTGGAAAGGCTTATTAAGGCAGGGTCGGAGATCAACCGGCTTTGTACTGATTTCAAGGCGACCCCGCTTTTCTGGGCAGTACATGGATTGAAAAATGGCGGCAATAAGGATAGTAAAAAGTATTTGGTAGTTGTTGATTTGCTTTTAAGCGCAGGCGCCGATAAGGCAATTACCAACGGCGATGGTTCCTCTGTTTTTGACCTGCTGCAGGAAGAGGATAGGGAGATAAGGGCGTTGTTGGAGAAACGAGTCTGAAATCTCCATTATTGTCAAAGCAAAAGCGGGATAGGATAGATACCTTTATATACCTAAATCTTATGTTATGAAGGAAAGTCGTTCAACCCCCATCAATATGGATATTGAGGAGTTCAAGGCTATCGGGCATCAATTGATCGACAAGATTGCTTCTTTCCTGGATACCATCGAAGAAAGACCCGTTACATCGGGTGAAACACCAACACAAATCCAGGCAATTCTGGGTAATGATAAATTGCCTGACCAGGGAATTTCAGCAGATGGATTAATGGCTAAGGCAACAGACATGGTACTGAACCATTCCCTCCTTAACGGCCATCCCAAATTCTATGGCTATATCACTTCATCCCCTGCACCCATCGGCGCCCTGGCCGATTTACTAGCAGCATCTGTTAATCCAAATGTTGGTGCCAATGTATTGAGCCCTATGGCCACCGCCATTGAAAAGCAAACGATAAAATGGCTGGCAGAATTTATTGGTATATCTCCCAGTTATGGAGGGGTTTTGGTAAGCGGGGGAAACATGGCGAATTTCACAGCATTCCTGGCAGCAAGAACAGCTATAGCGCCCAGGAATTTCAAGGAAGGTGGACTAAAACAACTGCCCGGAGAAATGGTGCTATATGCTTCAAGGGCTACACATACCTGGATTGAAAAGGCTGCAGTACTCTTTGGACATGGAACCAGCGCGATCCGCTGGATAGATACTGATATCAATAACCGGATGAACACTTCGCAGTTGAAAGAAACTATCGAGGCAGATCTCATGGCGGGTAAAACACCTTTTATGGTGGTGGGTAATGCAGGCGATGTGAGCACAGGCGCTGTAGATGATCTAGGCAAAATAGCAGGCGTATGCCGCAGTTATAATCTATGGTTTCATATTGATGGTGCCTATGGTATTCCTGCAGCGGTAATACCTTCGCTCAAATGGATGTTTGCCGGACTGGAAGAAGCTGATTCCATTGCCCTTGATCCACACAAATGGTTATACGCTCCTCTTGAAGTGGGCTGTACGCTGGTGAAAAATCCACAGCATCTCATCGATACATTCAGTTCTCATCCTGTCTATTATAATTTTGACAGCCTGGCAGAAGAACCATCGCTAAACTTCTATGAATATAGTCTGCAGAACTCCCGTGGATTCCGCGCGTTGAAAGTATGGCTCGCATTACAGCAGGTCGGAAAAGATGGATACCAGGAAATGATCAGCGAGGATATTGAGTTGTCGAAGCAATTATTTATGGCTGCAGAAAAACATCCGGAACTGGAAGCTGTCACGCAAAATCTGAGTATTGCTACTTTCAGATATAGCCCTTCTTCATTTATGGAGGACGATGATTCGCGCGACAAATACCTGAATGAATTGAATGAGAAACTTCTTAATGCACTTCAGCAGGGGGGCGAAGTGTTTTTATCTAATGCAATGGTATCAGGGAAATATTGTCTAAGGGCATGCATTGTGAATTTCAGGACATCTGAGAAAGATATAGTTGAGACGATTGACATCATTGTTCGCGAAGGCCGGAAAATGCACCAGCAACTGCAGAAGGAAAATTTTGAAGTTGCTTAAGTTATAATCAAGGTATTGACATTTTTTTAAACTTAATGTATCTTTAAAACAGAACTGAATCTTCTATTCTTACCCCTTCTAAACATTTTCATTTTCGTATATAGTTACTTGTGAAAGCGCTTATCACTAAAAGCTTTCTGCATGAAACCTATCCTGAAATGGGCAACTGGCTTTCTGCTTGTTGTTCTGTTATTTAATGCCTGTAAAAAGGAATATTCCTGCGAAGGATGCTTAACATTTGGCGAACCTCCCATTGCTGATGCGGGCATTGACATGAGTATTACACTGCCAAAAGACAGCGTGTTATTGGATGGCAGTGCATCTGCAGATCCTGATGGTAGTATTACAGAATACAAATGGTCAAAAGTTGCAGGTCCTCCTTCATCTTTCATTACCAATTTTTCTTCCGCGCAAACTATGACTACCGGTCTTGAACAGGGTGTCTATCAATTTGAATTAGTTGTGACCGACGATGAGGGATTTCTCGATAAAGATACAGTACAGGTAACTGTTCTCTCTTCCACCAACCAACCACCCGTTGCAAATGCAGGTGCAGATCAAACAATAGTATTGCCTGTTAATTCCATTGAACTTGATGGCAGCGCTTCCTCAGATCCTGATAATAATATAAGTTCTTATACCTGGATAAATATTTCCGGTCCGGGTTCCAATACAATAGTGAGTAATAGTTCAGTCAAAACGGAGGTTAAAGAGCTCATTGCGGGCACTTATCTGTTTGAGATAAGGGTAACGGATGCGGAGGGATTGTTTTCATTGGATACCATGCAGGTGATTGTTTCAGCAACTGTAGGGATAAGCAATTGTGATATAAGCGACCGCCCCCTGGTATATACAAAAATGAGTTTTGAAAAGGAACTATCCAGTTTGAGAAGTCGTTTCACTGTTGCGTATGCAAATAATAAATTGGTAATAGCTGGTGGAATAAATCCGGATGGGTCATTATCATCAAGAGTAGATATATGGGATCTTTCATCGAATACCTGGACAACTGCCGAGCTGAGTGAAGCTAGGTATGATATGGCATCAGCAGTTCTGGAAAATAAAATTTTCTTCGCTGGGGGGTTCAATGAATTGCATCATATCACTTCTGATAGAGTGGATATCTATGATGTTGTTACAAATTCCTGGTCAACATCAACCCTTGGTCAGAAAGGAGCATTTAAAGTTGGAGCAGCAGCTGGTAATAAAGTATTGTTTGCAGGCGGTTTGGGCGAAGGAACCGGAGTAGGATCAGAAAGCATTCATGTCGATATTTATAATGTCACTACTAATACCTGGTCTGCCACAACTTTAGCGGGGAGAAGTAATTCTGCAGGACTGGGAATTACAGCAACGGTTATAAGGGATAATATTTATTTAGCGGGTGCTACAGGCGACTGGTTCGCATGGGATTTTGGAGGAGAGTATTCATCCACAATTAATATTTATAATACTGTAACAGATTCCTGGTCTGTCTCCCACCTTAGAGAAGAAAGAGGTGCAATGGGGGGGATTGCTATTGGGAATATTAATTATTGGGCTGGTGGGCGAGAAATATCTTTTAATCAGGAAAATATTCCATCAGATATTTTTGAAGTTCGTGATATGCAATCGTCAGTCAGCACATACCATTGTTTATTCCAGCCCAATAATCAACCAGGTGTGGCACAACAGGGCTCCCGTATTATTATTTTTACCTCTACACCGTGGCATTATACTCACATCCATCCTTCCATGGTAACCGATAAGTTTGATATCTATGATATTTCTACCAATTCATGGTTCATCGGATTATTGCCAATGAATATTTATGATGCATCAATAATCTCTATAAACAACAATCTTTATGTTATCGGAGGTATAGTTGATGGTTCACGCTCATATACAATCTGGAAATTGGAATTACAATAACCTGGTTACACATCTTAACTCTATGCATTTGGTTAAACAACAGTCTTCATCCTGCTCTTCAACCAACTATCCTTAACCGGTACTATCCAGTTATTTTCCAATGCCGCTTTTGTATCTACAAGATTGTTGAAATAAAGTGTATCCTGGGTAATGAACTGGTTCTCCACCGCATGGCTGAACTGGGCCAGCGGTAATAGCTGTACCTTATCTTTCACCACGAAGGCAAGCAGTTGCCGGTCGAATAAGTTCACCCCAAACTTCTGCTCAATGGCCTTAATTAATCTTACCGAACTGTCAGTACTGCAACCACTAACACCAGTAGCCGTTTCGTCGGCCATCAGTATGATGAACTGGCCAAAGAAAAGGTTGGAATAACCTTTTACAGGATCACCATGGGCCTGCCAGCTATCTACAAAACTGTTGAGCATCTTTTCCAGTTCCAACGCTTCCATAAGCCCAAAAATGCGGTTGCTCTGATAGATCCAAACCCTTGAACTGGGATGGAAATTATTGGGGAGTAGATTCTTGTATTCCAGGTTCATGCTACAAAGGTAGGAACTACTACCGATTATCGGCTTTGCAAGCGTTGAGGCATTATCGTATATTTAGTTATAGGCATGTATTAATTAATGATTGTAAAACTTTCATAATGCTTAATAAATTATTAATCCTGTTGCTTGTCGCCTCTCTTACCGGCTGTTCTGCCAGCCGCATCAATACAAAAGCAGAAGAAGAAAAACTTATGGAAGTCAGCAGGGAGTGGTCAAGAGCCGCTTCTGCCCAGGATATTGACCACATTGTGAGTTACTGGTCAGATTCCGCTTTTTTCCTATCACAGGGCCAACCCGCCATCCAGGGTAAGGCAGGCATCCGCGCCATGGTGGAACAGAGCAGTAAGATTCCCGGCTTCAAAATCAGTTGGGAACCCATCCGCGCCAGTGTATCTAAAAGCGGTGATATGGGCTACCTGATTGAAAGAAACCAAATGTCAATGAACGACCCTTCCGGCAAAACCATAACTATACAAGGCACCGTTGTAACAATCTGGAAAAAAGATGCCAGTGGCAACTGGAAAAACGTGGTTGATATCGGCGTGCATGATCTGCCCAATTGATATAACCCATACATGAATGTATCTGTTCCCATACCTGAAAATATAGCTAGGAATGATCGCAAAACGATCAACGCCTGGGCCATGTATGATTGGGCCAATTCCGCCTATGCACTGGTCATTACTTCTGCAATCTTCCCGGCTTATTATAATTCAATAACAAAAGTTAATGGCAATTCCAGGATAGATTTTTTCGGTACCAGCATTGAAAACACTGCTGCTTATTCCATCAACCTGGGCATTGCATTTGGTGTTGTCGCCCTGATCTCTCCTTTGTTATCTTCTATTTCAGATTCCGGAGGCAACCACCGCAGCTATATGAAATTTTTCTGCTACATGGGAGCCATCGGATGCATGCTGCTTTTCTTCTTTAACAATCACCAACAGGTTCACCTGGCCCTGGGAGGTATGATGCTGGCTACTATCGGTTACTCCGGCAGCATGGTTTTTTATAATGCCTACCTGCCGGCTATTGCAACGGAGGACAGGCAGGATAAAGTGAGTGCACGGGGATTTGCATTCGGGTATATTGGCGCCACTACCTTGCTGCTGCTGAATCTGTTGTTTATCCTCAACCAGGAAGCCCTTGGCGTTTCAGATGATACCCTTTTCCCAAGACTATCATTCCTGCTGACCGGACTCTGGTGGTTTGGTTTTGCACAGATCCCTTTTCATGTATTGCCCAAAGGCATTTATAAGGCAAAAGCTGAAGGTGATAGTTTCATGAACGGCTACCGCCAACTGGCTAAAGTCTGGGGCCAGTTGAAATCAATGTATATCCTAAGAACTTTTTTAACCGGCTTTTTCTTTTATATCATGGGTGTACAAACAGTAATGTTCATGGCCTCTTCCTTTGGCGATAAGGAAATTCATTTAACGATAACACAACTTATCATCACTGTTTTGCTGCTCGAATACCTGGGCATCGCCGGTGCTTTTCTATTCGCATGGATCTCCAAAAAAATAGGAAATATTCCAGCCCTGATGATTGCTGTAACCATGTGGATAATGATCTGTGCCGGCAGTTATTTTATTATTACCCCCATACACTTTTATATAGCTGCATTCTTTATCGGGCTGGTGATGGGAGGCATTCAATCCCTTAGCAGATCTACTTATGCCAAGATGATTCCCCAAACCCATAATAACGCGGCCTACTTCAGCTTCTATGATGTATGTGAGAAAACTGCCATGATGTTCGGACTGGTAATGTGGGGCTACCTCGATAATCTCACCGGTAGTATGCGCAATTCAATCGTGGCACTGGGTATATGGTTTACCATCGGGTTGATATTTTTATTCCTGGTAAATGGAAGGAGATCAGCCCATCAACTTATAATCCATGAGTGATAATCCCGAACAATATATTCCGCCCAAAGGGGAAGATGCCGAACAGATCCTGGATCAGATAAGGAAAATGAAGGAAGAAGATGTGCACTGGAAGGAGGGAAGGGCGTGGAGCCTGGTGTATTATGTAAATGAAGAACACGACCAGCTTCTAAAAGCAGCCAGCAGCGAATTGTTCAGCGCTAACTATCTTAACCCTTTTGCCTTTAAAAGCTTGCACCGCATGGAACAGGAAGTGGTGCATATGACTGCGCATATGCTTCATGGTAATAAAGATGCAGTTGGTGTGATGAGTTCTGGTGGAACGGAAAGCATCCTCCTCGCAATGTTCTGTTACCGGCAGCGTGCAAGAAAACTTCATCCCCGCATAGTTAATCCGGAAGTAGTGGCGCCGCTAACTATTCATCCTGCTTTTGATAAGGCTGCCATTCTATTCGGTATCAGGATTCGTAAAGCAAAAGTGGATGAAAACCAGGTTGCCATCGCGGAAGACATGGAGAAGCTCATCAATGCAAATACCATCCTCCTTGTTGCATCTGCCCCATCTTATCCAAATGGGGTATTGGATCCGATAGAAACAATTGGTGCCGTAGCTTCGAAACATCAGCTTCCTCTGCATGTTGATGCCTGTATCGGTGGGTTCATGTTGCCATGGGTAGAAAAGCTTGGTTACAATATCTCCCCATGGGATTTCAGGGTGCCCGCCGTTTGCTCCGTTTCCGCCGATGTACACAAATTCGGTTATGGGGCTAAAGGTGCCTCCGTGCTTGTATATAAGCATATGGATTACCTGCATCACCAGTTTGTGATCACCACCGATTTTCCGGGCGGCATTTATATTTCCCCTACCTTATTGGGAACAAGGCCCGGAGGCCCGATTGCTGCTGCATGGGCTGCATTGAAACACCTGGGTGAAGAAGGTTATTTATCCCTCGCCGGCAAACTGATGGAAGGCATCCGGAAGTTAAGAACAGGCCTCTCTGCAATTCCTGGAATCACAATTATCGGACAGCCCTGCATGAACCTTGTTTCCTACACAACAGTTAATAACAGTCCGGATATTTTTATCATCGCCGACCAGCTTGAAGATAAAGGTTGGATGGTAGACCGCCAGCAACTTCCCAACTGTATTCATCTTACCGTGCTGCCAACCAATGTTGAAGTGATCGATCAATATCTCCTCGACCTTAAAACCGCGATTATGTATGCCAGTGAAAACCCCCGTGCCGCAGCTAAAGGCAATGCTGCCATTTATGGATTGATGGCCAGGATACCATTCAGGGGAATGGTGGAAAAATCAGTGAAGAAAATAATGGTCGACATGTATGGCGCGCCACAACCATATGAAGTGGATACCAATGGTAAAAAGCATTCAACTATATCTGATCGTCCATCGTGGATGGGCTTCATCAACCGGGTGCTCGCCGCCTGGGGAAGGTTCAGGGGATTAAAACTGCTCTGCCTATTATTGCTTTTGCATTCTGAACTCGCAGCACAACCTTATGTGGATCCCCTGCAGGTGCGATATACACATGGATTTCGCAACAGCAATGCTGATGCTACTCCATTCGATCATTTATGGATAGGATCAGACCTTCCCATCAAACTCAAAGAAAATACTTACCTGCTGCTAAGTCCCTTTTATGAACAATGGCGTATTGACTCTGCCGACAAAAAAGGCATATTCCCAACAGTAAAAAGTATAGTATTGCCGGTGGGATTGATGTTGCCTCTTGGCAGTTCAAAATGGTCACTAACGGTCATCCCTATGGTACGTACCAACGGAGAGAAACTTTTTGGTGATAAGACCCTTCAGGTTGGTGGAGCAAGCTTTGCCAGCTATGCCAGAAAACCAGATCAAAAGTTCCGCTTTGGGCTTTATGTCAATTCCGAATTCACCGGTTTCTTCTTCTGGCCGTTGCTGGGGGCCGACTGGCGGCTTGATGAAAAGAACTATATTTTTGGCCTCTTACCAGGCCGGCTTACTTATGAACATAAATGGTCGGAGAAATTGTACGGCGGGGCTTCCTTCCGCGCCATCACCAACAGCTATCGGCTGCTCAATGGTCAGTTCCTTCGCATCGAGGATAACCAGGTCTCCATTCACCTCGATTACTATCCCGTCAAAAAACTCTGCCTCACCCTCGAGCCGGGTTATGGCGTTCTCCGGAAAATGCGAACCGGCATAAATAACAAAGACTATATCAGAGATGATAATATGGGGGATGGCCCTTTTATAAGGCTGAGCAGCTCCTACAGGATAAGGTTATGAATAGGGCGGGAGCTTTCAATTAATAATATGACCTTTAGGAAGAAAAATATTACACCATGATCAGATTACTTGCCTTCTTCCTGAGTTGCTTTATTATTACCGCTTCACAGGCACAATCACTTGGGGAGCATATTAAATCAAGGATAGGTATCCAGGCCTATACTTTCCGGAACAGTTTCAAAAATGATATTCCAGCCACCCTGGATACCATTAAGCAAATGGGACTGACCAATCTTGAACTCTATACCCTTTGGGGAAAGTCGGCTTCCGAATTGAAGCAATTGCTTGATTCGAAGGGAATGACCTGTACATCCCTGGGGGCAGGTTATGAAGATGTGGTTTCAAAAACAGATGAAGTAGGCAGCAATGCTAAAACATTAGGCGCATCCTATGTGATGGTAGCCTGGATACCTCATCCAAAAAATGGCTTCAATGCCGAAGTGGTTAAAAAAGCAGCCGCCGATTTCAATAGGGCAGGAAAGATCCTGAAAGAGAAATATGGAGTGACGCTCTGTTACCATAATCATGGTTATGAATTTATTCCACATGGTGACGGCGACCTGTTTGATCTGCTCGCGGCATCTACTGACCCTAAATGGTTAAGTTTTGAGCTGGACCTGTTATGGGCACAGTTTCCGGGTGTGGAACCTGCGACGCTGCTTGAAAAATATGGCCCGCGGATAAAACTCCTGCATGTAAAAGATCTGAGGGTTGGCGTGAAAGGGGATTTCTCCGGCGGAACCTCCACAGAAAATGATGTTACAGTTGGTACCGGACAAGTGAATATCAGGGCCGTGATGGAGGCTGCCCGAAAAGCAGGCGTTGCTTATTATTATATTGAAGATGAAAGTAGCAGGATACACCAGCAGGTACCGCAAAGCCTGGCTTTCCTGTTCAGCCTCTGAACCAAACAGGAATGATAATTGTACATATAACACAAATCTTCAGAATTATGCGGCAGCTAATGTATGTAATGCTTTTTATTTTAATTGCTATCAATACCCAGGCACAGAGTGATACTTTCACAACCGCCAAAGGTTTACTGGTAGTGAATCCTGTTTATCATGGATCACTCTGGATGAAATGGAATACCCTCACCATTGCAGTTGATCCCTATGGCGGGGCAGAGCGCTATGCTGCCATGGGTAAGCCGGATATTGTTGTTATCACAGACATCCATGGCGATCATATGGACAGCAGCACTCTGGTGAATTTAGATCTCACAAAGGCAACACTTGTTGTTCCCCAGGCCGTTCAGGAAAAGCTGGTTAAAATTCTTCCCGCCGGTACCAAAATGGAATTGCTTGGCAACGGTGGTAGTAAATCATTACAGGGTATTCATATCAGAGCCCTTCCCATGTACAATCTTCCTGATACTCCCGGCATAAGACATCCAAAGGGTAGGGGTAATGGTTATATCCTTGACATGGGAGGTAAAAAAGTTTATATCTCCGGCGACACGGAAGACATTCCCGAAATGAGGGCATTAAAGGGTATCGATATCGCCTTTGTTTGTATGAACCAACCATACACGATGGATATCAACCAGGCGGCAAGTGCTGTGCTTGAGTTTAAGCCGGCTATAGTTTATCCTTTTCACTTTCGCGGACAGGGTGGATTCAGTGATGTGGAAGAATTCGCCAGATTGGTTAAGGCGGGAAGTCAGCCAATTGATGTGCGTCTCCGAAAATGGTACTAATCACTCAAAGAAGAAGCCGTCTTCCATTTTAAAACAGGAGACGGCTTTTTTCATTTATATAGAAATATCTCAGCTTATTTCTTTGGCATCAGAACAGCATCGATAACATGGATAACCCCATTGGTTCCTGCAAGATCAGCGGCAGTTACGTTGGCGCCATTGATGCTTACCTTACCATCTTTAATGGCAACGGTGAGTTCTTCACCCTGTAGGGTTTTTACTTTTTGTCCATCAGTAAGATCAGCAGCCTTAACAGATCCTGCTACAACATGATAAGTGAGGATCTTGGTGAGGTCGGCCTTCTTCTCCGGTACAAGTAATCCATCTACAGTTCCAGCAGGCAAAGCATTAAATGCTGCATTGGTTGGAGCAAAAACGGTGAAAGGACCAGCACCTTTTAAAGTTTCCACCAGTCCCGCCGCATTCAGCGCTGCTACCAGTGTTGTATGATCAGGAGAACCCACAGCAATATCAACGATATCTGTTGTTGTTGCAGTAGTTGCAGCCACCGTATCCTGAGTTGCTTCGGTAACTACTGTTTCTTCCGTTGTAGTTTCATTTCCACAGGAAATAATTGTGGTTGAAATAAAGGCCATCGCCAGGATCGCCATAAAATTCTTTCGCATAAATAGTTTTTATTTTAAACATGAACACTCGCTAGCGGCAATGGTTCTTTGTTTTATCCCCTTTCGTATCAAAGATTTTTGGCTGTTGAACATATTCCACTTAGATCATAATAATAATTAAACCAGCAAAATCCTCACGGCAGCCTTTCCTTTTTAACGGCCTCCCTTTATAAGTATGGAAATATTAAATCATATCCTTATATTAGGGAAGGCCTTTTGCATTTCTCCTGTCCAGGGCCCTAAACTCTAACTGATGTTAATTAATCCTAAACCGGTTCGGCATTTGTTGCTGGCCCTGGCATCTTTTTTCATAGGCATAATTTTGTTTATCCCCTTACTGCTTACCGCGCAATCTGCAGCAGAAGCCGGGATGCCCATCATAACGAACTACACTACCCGCATTTATAAAGGGCATCCCCAGGTATGGAGCATTATTCAGAATGATGAGGGATTGATGTTTTTTGGCACATCTTCCGGTATCACCGTTTATGATGGCGTTAACTGGCGGCAGATCAAGACTTCACAAGGACTTGGATCTTTTAATGTAAGGTCGATGGCAAAAACTCCGGATGGCAGGATATGGTTTGGAACAATCGGAAATATCGGATACCTGGAAACAGATTCGTTGGGAAAATATAAAACAGTTTCCCTTGCCCACCTTATCCCGAAGGAGCATAAGGATTTCAATGATATCTGGTCTATCCATTACAGCGGTAATCATATTTATTTTCAGGCGCGGGAAACTATTTTTCGGTTAGACAGTAAGGAGGGAAAGAACGGCAGATCAATCAAAGTGTGGAAGCCCGAAACGGAATTCATGTATGCTTTTTTCCAGAACGGAATTTATTATGCTCACCAGGTCGATAAGGGCTTATTCAAACTGATAGATGATGAATTCATGTTAATTGCCGGCAGTGAGTTTACCGGGAAGAGCCGTATGCAGGTCATGCTGCCTTATCCCGGTGAAGAGACGAATAAGGATAAATTCATGGGTAGCAATTTTGAGGGTGGATTCTTCTTGTACGATGGCAAAAGTTTCAAACCTTATCCAACAAAATTTGATGGTCATTTAAGCAATGCCAGGGTATATAAAGGGGGCTTGCTATCCAATAATCAAATAGCCATTTCACTTGTTGGCGCGGGTGGGGGACTTATACTCAGCGACCAGCAAGGGAAAGTGTACAACCTCATCAATAGCAAGTCTGGTTTGCAGGATGAGTCTATTTATGCCATATACCAGGATCGGTCGGGTATGCTCTGGCTGGGTCTCGATAACGGTATTGCCAAAATGGAGTTGAATTCACCCATCACCACTTTCACACAGCAGTCGGGATTGAACTCAGGCGTATTATCCATACTAAGGGCCAATGATATTTTATATGTTGGAACACCCGTTGGACTCTATGCATTTGATACAACGGAAAGAAAATTCAACCTCGTTAAAGGTGTATCGCCGGCCCAGATATTTTCACTGCGAAAATCAGGAGATGATGTTTTTGTTGCGGGTGAAAGAGTAGCCCTTTTGCGGAATAATAAAGTACAGAACCTGCAGGCAGGTTTATCTGCAGGCTTTAATGCAGTTAGCTTACTGCTCTCAAAAATTCATCCTGGTATACTTTACACAGGGGGCGTAAATGGTGTTTCTGTTTTCATAAATACGGATGACAAAAATACTCCCTGGCATTTTGGGGGATATTTTCCAAATACATCCAAGGAGATCTGGACGCTTTCTGAAGATGCGGATGGCACGCTATGGTGTGGCACACAAAACAGTATTGTCTATCGCGTAAAACCTGTTGTGGATGAAAATGGGAAAATAGATATAGCGAGAAGCGATGTGAAAACCTATGGCCCGGAATCGGGTCTCCAAAATGCACCCGGCTCGGTATTCTCGATCAAACGAAAATCTTATTTCCCCAGTCTGGGTATGATGCTCACTTTCAATGCCGCTAAAGATCGTTTTGAACCCGACAGTACCTTTGGCCGCATTCCGGAGAATATTACCCTTACTGAAGATTTCATATTGGTGGAAGATAGCATGGGCAGGGTATGGATGCCCCTTGGCAATAAGATCAGGCTGGCAACGCCAAAACCTGGTGGTGGTTATTTACTGGAAGATGACCTTTTCAATGCCTTCCCCTGGGAGAATATCACAACTATTTATCCTGAGAAAAATGGACTGGTATGGCTTGGTAGCGGACAGGGATTGATACGCCTGGATGAGCGCGTGAAAAAGAAAACAGAACAGAAATTTGCAGTCATATTAAGACAGGTTAGTACAGGCAAAGATACCCTGAGTCACCTGGATGCATCGGCACAGAAGCCCTCTTTAAAGCACCAGCGTAATTCTCTCCGTTTCACCTATGCGGCACCGTTCTTTGAACAGGAAGACAGAACAGTATACCAGACCATGCTGGAAGGTTTTGATAAGGAATGGTCGGAATGGGATAAGAACTCTTATAAGGAATACACCAACCTGCCATCCGGTAAATACACCTTTCGGGTAAGGGCAAAAAATAATTACAATACCATCAGTGAAGAAGCGAAATATGCTTTCAGCATTCTGCCACCATGGTATGCTACCTGGTGGGCCTATGCGCTTTATTTAGCGATAGCGGCATTATTGGTGTACCTGGTAGACCGGTTCCAGCGCAAACGCCTGCAGGCTATAGAAAGAAACAGGACCCGCGACCGTGAGCTTGCCCAGGCAAAGGAGATCGAGAAGGCCTATAATGAACTGAAGGCAACACAGAACCAGCTTGTACAATCAGAGAAGATGGCGAGTTTGGGAGAACTGACAGCAGGCATTGCACACGAGATACAGAACCCGCTGAATTTCGTCAATAATTTCTCTGAAGTAAACACCGAATTGATCGATGAACTGGAACATGAATTAAAGAACCAGAACTATGAAGAAGCAGGAGCACTTGCTAAAGACATCCGTGAAAATGAAAAAAAGATCAACCACCATGGTAAAAGGGCCGATGCCATTGTAAAAGGGATGTTGCAGCATAGCAGAACAAGTACCGGCCAGAAAGAACTAACAGATATCAATGCGCTGGCTGATGAGTACCTCCGATTATCATATCACGGATTACGCGCCAAGGATAAATCTTTCAACGCAAATTTTGATGCGGATCTTGATCCAACGCTTGGTAAAGTGAATGTGATACCGCAAGACCTTGGACGGGTTATTCTTAACTTATTGAACAATGCATTTTATGCTGTTACAGAGAAAAAGAAAATGGACCTGGGGGGATACCAGCCTAAAGTGAATATTAGTACAAAAAAACTTAACCATCGTGCCGGGAGGGGAGAGCTGGTAGAGATCAGGGTTTCTGATAATGGGAATGGTATTCCACGGAATGTGATGGACAAAATATTCCAGCCTTTCTTTACCACCAAGCCCACAGGAAAAGGAACCGGGCTGGGATTGAGCCTCAGTTATGATATAATTACCAACGGACATAGTGGCGAGCTTAAGGTTGAAACCAAAGAAGGAGAGGGCACCACATTTATTATTCACCTTCCAAATAATAGTGCATGAAAATTTTAGTAGTGGATGATGAAACAGATATCCAGGGACTTTTTGAACAGCGCTTCAGGAAGGAGATAAAAAATGGAGAGATAGATTTTGCTTTTGCATTTTCTGGTGAAGACGCGCTTGTTTATATGAGTGCACATCATCATGAGGCGGTGCTGATACTTTCTGATATTAATATGCCCGGCATGAGTGGCCTGGATCTATTGAAGCATATCAAGGAAAAATATGAAAAGCCTCCCCCGGTTGTGATGATGATAACTGCCTATGGCGATAGTGAAAATTATAATAAGGCAATGCAGCTGGGAGCAGATGATTTTCTCAGCAAACCGGTTGATTTCACTTCATTGAAGGAAAAACTTAAAGCACGTGTACAATGACGAAAATTTTAGTAGCAGATGATGAAGCAGATCTTGAAATACTGATAAGGCAGAAATTCCGTAAGCAGATAAGAGACAATCAATATGAATTCGTGTTTGCCCAGAACGGCATTGATGCCCTTGAAAAATTACTGGAACATCCTGATGTGGCAATCATTCTGAGTGATATCAATATGCCTGAAATGGATGGACTTACCCTTCTTACCAAATCATCGGAAACATCTCCACTCACAAAAACGGTAATGGTATCGGCTTATGGTGATATGGAAAATATTCGCATCGCCATGAACAGGGGCGCTTTTGATTTTGTGACCAAGCCGGTAAATTTTGAAGACCTGGAACTAACCATGCAGAAAACAATCCAGCATGTAAACCAGCTCAGGGCTACATTACAAGCCATTAAGGAGAACAATATCCTGCGCATGTATGTGGATGCCAATGTGCTGAATTTTATGGGCACAAAAGAGTATGAACATTCACTCAACAATAATGAAACAGTTGATGCAACGGTAGCATTTATAGATATCTGCGGATTTACCTCTATCAGCGAAACAGAGAGTCCGGATACCGTTGTGCAACTACTGAACCGCTATTTTGACGTTATGGTTAAGGAGATCATCGCGCAGGGTGGGATGGTTGATAAATTCATTGGTGACTGTATCATGGCGGTTTTCAGGGGTGAGTACCATCTCGACAGGGCATTGGATACAGCGCTGGCCATACGGCTTAAGATCGATGACCTGCCTGATATCGGAAGTTTTATGCCTAAGGTTTCAATAGGCATCAACAGTGGTGAGATGGTATCAGGTAATATAGGGTCTCACAGCCTTCGCAGGCTCGATTACACCGTGATTGGCGATACGGTGAATACAGCACAACGATTACAGAGTGCGGCGGGTATTGGACAAATACTGGTAAACGAAGATTGTTATATTAAGATCTCCCATGCATTCAATTGCAGGAAAGTGGGAGAGATCAATCTTAAGAATAAATCGAAGCCGATGATTGTATATGAAGTTTTAAATTAATGAAGCAGCTATCATTTCCGCAATATCAAGTACCTGGATATTATCCTCTTTCTCTTTTGTTTTGATGCCATCCGTCATCATGGTATTACAGAATGGACAGGCGGCAGCAATTACAGATGCCCCGGTATTGATAGCTTCATCGGTACGTTCCCAGTTAACGCGTGTTTTTCCCTTTTCTTCTTCCTTAAACATTTGTGCTCCACCTGCTCCGCAACAGAGTCCGTTGGAACGGCAGCGTTTCATCTCAACCAATTCTGAATCCAATGCCTCCAGTACCTTTCGGGGTGCCTCATAAATATTATTGGCGCGGCCCAGGTAACAACTATCATGGTAGGTGATTTTCTTTCCCTTAAAAACACCCTCTTCTTTGAGCCTTATTTTGCCTTCATCAATAAGCTGCTGCAGGAAACTTGCATGATGGATCACTTCATAACTGCCACCCAGCTGGGGGTATTCATTCTTTAGTGTGTTAAAACAATGGGGACAGGTGGTAACGATCTTTTTGATACCATAACCATTCAGGATCTGGATATTCTGGTAGGCCATCATCTGGAACATGAATTCATTGCCAGCGCGCCTGACAGGATCGCCTGTGCACATTTCTTCCTTACCGAGTATTGCAAATTTTACCCCTACCACCGTTAGTATATGCGCAAAGGCTTTGGTGATCTTCTGAGCCCGCTGGTCAAAGCTACCGGCGCAGCCCACCCAGAACAATACTTCGGGCGACTCGCCACTGGCCATCATATCAGCCATCGTTGGAACCTGCATGTAACAACTATTTTTTGTAAATCTATAGGAAATGGTTCAATCCTCCGCAGGAGGTTAAGCTTCAAATTGAGTAATTTGCTGCAAACCTTCTGCAAAATGGGAATGGAAGAGCAATTATTGCTGATCCGTAATTACGACCTCTGGGTAAATATCAGCGATGAGGAATATGAAGAGCTGAACCTTATTCATCACTTCATTGAAGCAAAGAAGAATGATTATATCTACTTTGATTCGCATTACCATAATAAATTATATTTTCTCAAAGAGGGATTTATTAAGATCGGTTATATCGATGATTCAGGTAAGGAAGTAGTGAAAGAGATCATTCAGAAAGGAGAGGTATTCGGTCAGATAACACTTGAGCGAAACAACCTGCAGGGAGAGTTCGCCAGGGCCTTTAAAGGGAATGTGAGCCTCTGTGCTTTTAATATCAATGATTTCGAGAAGATGCTTCATACCAAACCATCCATCGCACTCAGGTTTTCAAAAAAGGTAGGTCATCAATTGAAAAATATTGAAAACCGGTTGGTAAGTCTGCTTAACAAAGACGTGAAAACAAGGCTTATAAATTTTTTTCTCCTGCTCCTTGAAAAGGAAAATATAAAAGAAAATACTGTCAGCATCCCCAACTTCCTGACCCATGAAGATATTGCAAATCTTATCGGCTCTTCCAGGCAAACGGTAACCTCTTCCATTAATGATCTGGAACAAGCAGCGCTCCTCCAGTTCACCCGTGAACAGATAATAATACCTGATGTTAAAGCCCTGCAAAAGCTGGTAAATGTCAGCTAGGCGACCAAAAGGGATGATGCAGTGAGTATAGCTTTATAGCTTAAACTAACTGTATGCGCCTGCTGATACTGAGTTCACTGGTTTTAATTTCTTTTCATGCTTTTGCACAACAGCCCGGCATGGCCAACAATTGGAATCTCCCGAAAAACATTGCCCTGGCTGGGTATGATGCGGTTGCCTATCACCGTGATCAAAAGGCAGTAAAAGGCGATCCCCGGATCATAGCAATACATAAAGGTGTAAAATGGCTGTTCCGTTCTGAAGACAATAAAGCCATCTTCCTTAAAAATCCTTCTGTTTATGAACCCGCATATGGTGGATGGTGTGCCTACGCAATGGGCGCCACAGGAGAGAAAGTTGAAGTTGATCCGGCCACCTTTAGCCTCATAAATGGGCGTCTCTATCTATTTTATAACAAGTACTTCAACAACACGCTGAACAGCTGGAATAAAGATCCAAAGAATTTACAGCGTAAGGCAGATATGAACTGGCAGAAAATCATCCAATCAACTAAAAATTAAGTTTATGAAACATCCCTGGTTGCAAAGACTGCTGCGATGGATCCCCGCACTTATAATGTTACAGACACTGTATTTTAAGTTCACCGCGCATCCACAATCTGTAAAACTCTTTACCACACTCGGAATGGAACCATGGGGGCGCATTGGAACAGGTGTTCTTGAACTGATCGCTGCGGTGCTTTTATTGATTCCTTCCACAGCTGTATATGGCGCACTGCTGGCAATGGGACTAATGAGCGGTGCTATTTTTTTCCACCTGACTCAGCTGGGGATAGTGTTTGATGGCGATGCAGTTTTGTTCATCTATGCAGTAATTACATGGCTTGCCGCCGCCATAATTGTATGGCAACGCAAACAACAATTCCTGAAGTTGTTTTCACCATTGTTTTTTTTGGTGGTGATAAGCATGGCAGGCTGCAATAGTTCAAAGGATACGCCCATGCTTGCCATTAATGACACGATACCGGTAACGGGGATGGTATTGGCAAGTGCAGAGCTGATGTCAGCAGTTCATCCAACCAGCGGCTCAGCTCGTATCTTAAAAGATGGCGATAAGTGGTACCTGGCTTTGGAGAATTTTTCAACTGATTCAGGCCCCGATCTGAAAGTATACCTGTCGTCAAACCTGTCGGCGGCACAATTCATAAACCTGGGCGCTCTGAAATCTACCCGCGGTAATCAGGTCTATGAGATCACAGGTATGCCATCGCTGATGGAATACCCTTATGTTTTAATCTGGTGCCAGCAATTTGCAGTATTGTTTGGATCCGGAAAATTGAATCAATAAACCAAAACAAAACAGTTGAAAACACTCTTAATCGCTGCCTTTGTATACCTGATTCCGGTTATGGCATCAGCGCAGCAAAAAATTATACACAAGTTAGATCTGGCGTCGGCTATCGGAGAGTCGCAGGGTACCATAAGTGGCTCAGCCTGGCATCACTGGCGTGTGGGCAAAAAGAAACGACTTGAACTGGGTATTGGTGCGCGACTGAGTACTTATTTTGGTAATAAGAAGGATTTTATCACCGCACCCGCCGATATAGCCCGCGGTTCATCAGTGCCCTTTCTTGTTGTGATATCATCCCAGGAAACCCAGAACTGGGATACACTTACAGTACAACAGCCAGGGGTAGCCGCAGTTAATGCCGCCATCAGCCTTGCCTATCATTTTACACCCCGCTGGAGCGCTGGCGCTAATATTGACCTGGTTGGATTTACCATCGGTAATAAATCCACCAGCATCTTCACGGCAAATGGCCAACAACAAACAGTGGATGCACGTGCCGCTGCCTTTAACCTGCTGCTTACTGGTGATCTGGATAAAGGCAGTCTCAACTCAGAATTCTTTGTTAACTGGAAGTTCAGGGAGAGATGGTCGGCGCGCGCTATCTACCAGTTCTTTTTTGTGGAGTATAAAACGGATCGTGCTGTTCAACAAATTCCCAAATCCAATGACCGTTTTCGCAACAAAGCTAATATGCTGGGGATCGGTGTGTCATATTATTTAAACTGACCCTATGAACAGGTTGGTAATTTTATTATTGATGCTGACGGGATGGATCCACGAATCGAAAGCCCAATTCTATCAGCCTGTCGATAGTGAATCATCCGTGCGATTCTATATCAATAATTTCGGATCGCAGGTGGAAGGAAGTTTTCGTGGATTGAAGGGGAAGATATCATTCGATCCTCTTCATCCGGCCAGTACAATAATGTATATGTCTGTTGATGCAGCATCTGTAAAAACGGGGATAGCTATGCGAGACCGCCACCTTAAGCAGGAGAAATATTTCCATATTGATCAATATCCACATATAACTATAACGGGTTCGGGTATAAAACCTGGCAAACTGCCGGGAACCTATATAATGGCCGCCGCGGTAACTATAAAATCTGCTACCCGAACGGTGGAAATCCCTTTTAAGGCTAGCCGCCAGGCTATGGGCTGGCTTTTTGAAGGCCGGTTCACCATCAACCGGCGGCATTTTGATGTAGGGGGTGGTAGTATCTCCTTATCAGACCCGGTAACCGTTGAGCTTAAAGTGTTGGCGCAACAATAAATACAAACCTATATTTGCAGGGCCCGGAAAAATATTAAATTCGGTATTTAACTTTATTTGCATGCAGTTAGCGTACGCTGTCAGAAATGCTTTCGACCAGTTACAGGATATCCTGCAACAACTTTCACCGGAACAATACACCCAATCCTGTTCCACCCTTTCAGGTGCTACCATTGGCCAGCACAATCGTCACATCATTGAGATGTATCAATGCCTTCTGGAAGGATATGAAAATGGCAAAGTGAATTACGAGGAAAGAAGAAGGGATATCCGTATTGAATCAGACCCTGTCCTGGCTGTTGAACTCCTCGAAAATATCTGTAAAATGCTTGAACGTTCCAATAAGCCGATGAACCTGCATGCAGGTTATGATGCTGCAACAATGGAAACAATTCAACTGGAAACAAACTACCATCGGGAGATCGCCTACAACCTGGAGCATACCATCCACCATATGGCGCTTATCAAAGTGGGATTGCTTGACCTGCCCGGCATCCGCATTCCGGAAGGTTTTGGGGTGGCGTCCTCCACCATGAAGTATAGAAACGCATGTGCACAGTAAGCTACCTGCCAATGGCCCAGGGGGCCCTGATCACCTCCAACCGTGATGAAAAGATCGGCCGCTCACTTGCATTGCCACCGCAATGGTATGAGATCAATGGTGATAAACTATTATTTCCCAAAGACCCCGATGCAGCAGGAACCTGGATCGCGATGAAGCCATCCGGACAAATGGCCGTTTTGCTCAATGGGGGATGGCAGAAACATCAGCCAGTGTATCCTTATCGTAAAAGCAGGGGACTTGTATTTCTTGACATTGTTTCAGTTAATGATATGTTCGAGGGATTCCGCCAGGCCGACCTCCACCTTATTGAACCTTTCACGATACTTCTTTTCCAGGATGGTAAACTGGAAGAAAACCGCTGGGATGGCAATATGAAATCTTCCCGCTTCATGGATACAACTGTTCCACATATCTGGAGTTCGGTTACCCTTTACAGCGAGGAGATCATTGAACAACGGCGTGGATGGTTTTCTGAGTGGCTTGAATTGAACCCTCAGCCCACCGCAGAATCAATAAGGCAATTTCACCTGTTCGGTGGTAAGGGTGATGAAGAAAATGGAATCCGGATGAATCGCAATAATGAAATGCTGACAGTTAGCGTCACCTGCATGGAGAAAATAAATAATAAGGCAGCAATGCATTATACCGACCTTCTTCTCGATGCGCATTATGAAACGCAGGTGAACATAAATACCGTACACGAAACTTTTTCATGAACATCATACAACGGCTTCTTCACAAGCCTTTTTTCATAAGGTTATTAAATTGGGAATATTGGAGTTTCAATACAGTTTATGCACCCATCATTCCCATCTGGCTTCTTCTTTGCGTGAGGGCCCGATCCCTTTTCTTTTTCTCCGCCTCAAATCCAACTATCATGAACGGGGGATTCCTGATGGAATCAAAGAAGGAGATCTATGACCTGATTCCTCAGCAATATTATCCGCGCACCCATTTTTTTGCCCTGCCTGCCGAACCACACCATGTTATCTCAACGCTTAAAGCTCTGGGATTTAAGTATCCGCTGATAGGTAAGCCCGATGTTGGATGCCGCGGAATGGGAGTGAGGAAACTGAATGATGAGCAGGCACTTGCCGGCTATTGCAAAGAGTCACCACTTGATTTCCTTGTGCAGGAGTATGTGCCTTATGAAAAGGAGGCCGGCATTTTCTATTGTCGAATGCCGGGAGAAGAAAAAGGGCGTATAACCGGTATAGTTAGTAAAGAATTACTCGGTATAACAGGCGATGGCTTAAGTACTATCCGGCAGCTCGTAATGAAAGAGAAACGGTTCATTCTTCAACTGGATGCACTGGAGGCTATGCATGGCGAATTCCTGGAAACCATCCCGCAAAAAGGGGAGAAGGTTGAACTGGTTCCTTATGGCAACCATGCAAGGGGAGCAAAGTTCCTTGACCACAGTCACCTCAATGATCCTGAGCTGGAATACCATATTGATAATATCAGCAAAATGATCCCTGGCTTCTATTATGGTAGGCTGGATGTTCGTTATAACAGCTGGGAAGAACTTCGCCAGGGGAAAGCCCTGTCAATCATTGAACTGAATGGGGCAGGTTCAGAACCTACCCATATTTATGATCCGCATCATTCTATTTTCTTCGCCTGGAAAGAGATCATCAGGCATTGGATAATGCTGCTTCGTATCAGTATGCGCAATCATAAAAATGGCATACCTTATATGCGTTTTCGCGAGGGACGAAAGATGTTCCGCGACAATACTGAATTCGAAAAGCAGATAGCAAAACTCTATGTTTAGCCTTGTCAAGATCTATTTTGCCGGCATGCTGATTAGTTTCCTGGGGAGTCTTCCTTTGGGAACACTCAATATCACTGCCATGCAGATCGCTATCCAGGAAACCCTGAAAAGATCGCTGCTTTATGCACTTGGTGTGGCCATCGTAGAAATTCTATATGTGAGGTTATCGCTTAAGGGTATTGATTGGATCCTCAGCAACCAGAAGGTGTTTTATATACTGGAATGGATCACAGTTGGTTTGTTCTTACTGCTTGCTGCCAGCAGCTTCTGGACGGCAAGGAAAAAAAATTCCACCCAAAAACATATTCTACTCAATAATAAGGTCAACCGATTCCTGTTGGGCTTAGGCATGAGTGCAATGAATCCCGTTCAATTGCCATTCTGGTTCCTCTGGAGTAGTTATCTTTTCAGTACAGGTATTCTGGAGTCGTCTACCATTTCATTTAACGTATATACATTGGGGATAGGAACCGGCACAATTATAGGATTGCTCTTTTTTATTTTTGGTGGCAAATGGCTGGTTCGGAAATTAAATACAGGGCAACGCACCATCAATATACTGGTGGGACTGGTATTTTTAATATCCGCAATTATTCAACTCACCAGGGTCATCAGTAAACCCATGGAGCAAAGGTTGAAAACTGGATTTCATCAAAGTCATAAAACAGGAACGCCGCTATAATTAGCGGCGTTCCTGTTTAAATCATTAGCACCAATATCAGAACTGGTCACCCATATTCTGGTTATCACCACTCGGCCTCATATTCTTACGCTTGAATAGTGAGGTGTCAAATTTTCCAAAGCGGTAACTGAAGTTCAATCGCGCTACCTGTGGATCACGTAACCTCCAGGTATTCTGTTCAAATCCAGGTGCTGAAGAATATACATCGTTAACATCAGTACGGAAGATATCAGAGATGGCAAGAGTCAGGTTAGCCCTGTTCTCCTTCAGGAAATCAAGTCGCAGCGCGGCTTCGATCTCATACTTGGGACGAATATATCCCTGCGCCGTTGTTTGAGTTGCACCCCACATTCCACCGCCACCACCGCCGCCAGGAGGAAGGATGGTCTTGGAAGTATAATCACCTGAAAGCTGGAGTGTCAGCTTCTTGCCGAGCTTAATATTGTTGTTCAGTTTTATAAAATAACTGGTGATGGCTTCCTGGTCGGGTATACCCGGCTGACCAGCATTAATTTTTGATTGATACAGGTTGAAGTTTGAAATAAGTTCCCACCACTTGGTGATCTTGTTTCGGCCGATCAGTTCAAGTCCGGAGATATAACTATTATCGGCATTGATATAACTGATCACAATTTCTTCTTCCTTGGTATAAGGATTCACATCACGAACCTGGTTACGCGTTATCAGGTTATTGGTATGCTTATAATAAACGCTGGCTATGAATGAATTTGCCTGACCATATTTCTTTTGGTAACTCATTTCTGCAGATGCCGTGAACTCTGGCTTCAGGTTTGGATTTCCCCTTGTAAGGTTCAGTGTATCAGAATAATCAGTGAAGGGGAACAACTGGAAGAAGTTCGGCCTGTTAATCCTGCGTGTAATATTCAGCGCCAGCTCATCATTATCACTTAGCTGGTAAGTGAGGAATGCACTTGGAAAAAAACTGATGGGAAAACTGTTGCCAGCATTCAGCAAAGTATCCTTACTATTTGGTGGGGCAGTGGTGGTAAGCACCTCTCCATCATATTCGGAACTTTCTGCGCGTAGTCCTACCTGGTAGCCCAGTTTTTTCCATTTGCTGGTATAAGTTACATATCCTGCATAAACCTTTTCGGTATACTCAAAATTGGAGGAAAGGGAAGGCACCAGAACTGGTTGACCATTACCACTGATAACACTGATCTCATTGATATTTTCGCGGGTGTTGGCGTTGAGACGGAAACCGGTTTCAAGTTTGCTATTCTCATTCAACGGGTTAACAAAATCGGTTTGGAATGTCAGATTGCTACCGGTTCCATCACCTGTATTTAACTGGCCATAGCGCCTCGTTTCACTACCATTATCACCACTCAGAAGAATGTTTTTAATATTCGTATTATTCAGGTTACTATTCCGGCTTAAGTTAAGGTCTGCGGTGAGTTCCCTTCCCGGTTTAGTGAATAATCTCTTATAATAGATCTGTGATCCGAAGTTCCGGAATTCACGATCGCCATCAGACAATCTTTCACTGAATGCAGATTGTATTCCACTGTCAAATAAACTATCAGTACGGATGGCGCTTTCATTATCGAATTTGAACTGCCCCCTTACTGCATTCACCGCAACACCTATGGTATTACGATTATTCATGAAATAATCGAAGCCGGCTCTTCCAAACATGAAACTACCAGTGTTCACACTATAGTCGTCCTGGTTCAGTCGAGTGGTGGGATCTTTGAGAAAGGTCGTTCTGTTGGTATTTCCTTCTGAGATAGATTTGCGCGTGCGGTACATACCACTCACAAACATATTCACTTTGCCCTGCTTCACATTAAGGTCGCCTCCGATATTTGGTTTCCAACGGCTATCAATACCCGCACGTATACTTCCATTATAACCAGCTTTCCGGTTCTTCTTCAAAACTATATTAAGGATACCTGCTGTTCCGCCCGACGCATCAAATTTTGCAGAAGGGTTGGTGATAAGTTCTACGCTTTCAATAGCATCGGCAGGTATCTGGTCGAGCGTGAGGGTAGTAGGCCTTCCATCAACAAATATCTGCGGCGCGCTGTTACGAAGGGTAACATTACCATCTATATCAACGGAGATGGAGGGAATATTCCTCATCACATCTTCTGCGGTTCCGCCGGTAGATACTAAATTTTTATCTACATTGAAAACCTTCCTGTCAATACCCATCGACATCAATGGCTTGGCAGCTGTAACTGTTACACCTTCCAGCAGTTTAGGGTCGGTTTCCATTTTAAAATTGCCAAGGTCTTTATCAATTGCATTGAGTGCGGCCTGCATATCACCACCACCCATCTTAATATTGAAGGCAACTTTCTCTTCGATATCTTTAAAACCAATTGCCGTAATACGCATCCGGTATTGTGCCATTACATTCAGGCCTTCAAAAGTGAACTCACCTCTTTTATCGGTGAACATACCGGCCACAACTGTATCTTTTCTTTGCTTGGAAACTGTATCAAGTTTGGTGGTAACGAGCTGAACGGAGGCAGCCTCGATTCCTTTATTACTGGCAGCGTCGATGATCCTGCCATAAAAACGACCCATGTTCATATTTGCACCGCCGGCCCTGCCGCGGGGTGCACCGCCTTGCATAGTGGGCATCTGGGCATAACTAATACTGCCTGCCAACACGGCAATGGCTAAAAAGATCTGTTTAAGCATTTCTAAGGTTTTCTCTGAGTGGCGCAAAGTTCCGGAATGGTTTTTTCCCGACTCCCCGCATTATGATGAATGGTATTAGACAACTAAGTCGGGCTAATGTTTACCGGGTGGGATAAATGGGGTTATAAAGGTATAAATGGTAACACTTAGCCTGATCAGGCGGCAAAATAGGTAATGGCAACCTGAACCATTCCGATGAGCAGTCCCACAACACCGCCAAGTATTTCAACGAAACGAAACTCTTTGGCCATGATCTGGAGTAATATCTCTTCGAGTTTATCACTGGAAAAAGATCTCACCTTTTCAACAACTATTTTTTCAAGGTCAAGTTGCTCCTGCAGGCTCACCATATATCTTTCCATCAGGGTTGGGAAAAGCTCCCTGAGTTCTTCCACAAACACCGCCTTTAATTGCCCTACTGTTTTATCCCCAATGAACATGCCAACAACCGGCATCGACTCCTTGAGCTTTACCTTGAGGAAATTATCTATATGATCCTCAACATAAGGAAGCAATTGGTCGAGGTTGGAAGGATCTGTGATCTTATGTGAGATATCCTTAAAGGACAGTAGTTCTTCACTAACCAGCTTTCCGAGTTTTTCTGCGAACTGCTGCTGCCGCTTGGGAAAGATGCCCTGGATGGTAAGTCCAAGGAATTTAAATGGCTCCCTTGGATGAAAGAGCATTTTGATCGCGATCCAGTTGGTAAACCAACCAATAAAGGCAGAGATGACGGGGATGAGTAATAGCCAGTAATTCATGCTTCATTTAAATTAAAATCCCTCACCGAAGTGAGGGAAAGATGGGAGGCTGATGGGTCTCGAACCCACGGCCTTCAGTGCCACAAACTGACGCTCTAACCTACTGAGCTACAACCTCCAGGATCCTTTCAGAAACTTGATTATTTCCAAAGGGGCACAAAAATAGTCAAAAATTTGAAACAGTTGCAAGTTGATAGAAAAATATACGCTGCCATTCATCATAATCACATGTTAATTGCCTGCCTATGGCAACAAGCCGAGATGATTTATCGTTATTTTTGATACAATGCAAAAACTGGTTGATTATATGTTCAGTAAAAAAAGCTTACCCGTGCTGGCGGTCTTGTTGATTGGTGCTCTTTTCTTTGGTTTTAGTTCTATGGGAACCAATAGTGCCAATCCTCCCGGCAAATATGAAAAGATTCTTCACAACGTAGGTGACATCCTCCAGGAAGTACACTACAGTCCTAAAAAAGTTAATGATGATTTCTCCCGCGAAATCTTCACCAAGTTCCTTGGTGTGGTAGATGCGGAAAAGAATATCCTTATGCTGCAGGATGTTCAGCAATTGAAAAAATTCGAGACCTCGCTTGATGATGAGATCAATGGCGCGGAAGTAGCTTTTGTGCCGGCAGTTTCTGCTCTCTATAAAAAGAGGATCCTGGAAGCTGAAGCATTCACCAAAGAGATTTTATCAAAGCCCTTTGATTTCAGTACCGATGAAACAATCGTAATGGATTCTGAAAAATTAGAGTTCACCAAAGCGGATGCTGAAAGAAAAGAAAGATGGCGTAAGCGCTGGAAATATATGACGCTGGAAAGATTTTCTGACCAGCTGGAAGTACAGGAAAAAAATAAGGGAAAGCAGGGATTTGAAGTTCGCAGCAATGCCGAGCTGGAGAAAGAAGCCCGTGAGAAAGTTGTTCGGATTGCAACCAGGATGTTTGATCGCCTCAAGCTTAAATACAGTGACGACGACCGTTTCAACCAATATGTGAATACGGTTACCAATGCGATGGATCCCCATACCACCTTTTTCCCTCCGGTTGATAAAAGATACTTTGACGAGCAGATGAGTGGCCGGTTCTTTGGTATCGGTGCATCCCTCCGTGAGGAGGATGGCAATATCAAGATCGCCTCTGTGATTAGTGGAAGTCCCGCCTGGAAAACAGGTGAGATAACAGTGGGGGATGTTGTTCTTAAGGTTGCCCAGGGAGCGGAAGAGCCCGCTGACCTTGCGGGATATGCAGTGGAAGATGCGGTTAAGATCATACGTGGTAAAAAAGGAACTGAGGTGCGTCTGCATCTTCGTAAAGCAGACGGGTCAGTTAAGATCGTTACCATCATCCGCGACGAGATCGTTCAGGATGAAACCTTCGCACGGAGTGCTATTGTAGGAAATGGTAAGAGCAAGATCGGATATATATTCCTCCCTGAATTCTATGCTGCATTTGATGATCCTAAAGGGGCAAGAAGTGGCGCTGATGTGGCCAAGGAAGTGATCAAACTTAAAGAGCAAAAAGTTGATGGTATAATCATCGACCTTAGAAATAATGGTGGTGGTTCTTTATATGATGTTGTTCAGATGGCCGGACTCTTTATTGAAGAAGGCCCTATCGTTCAGGTTAAAGACCGTGATGGAAGACCAAGTGTTTTGCGCGACCGTGATAAGTCACTCCTCTATGATGGTCCGCTGGCTGTAATGGTGAATGAGTTCAGCGCTTCTGCTTCAGAGATATTTGCTGCCGCCATCCAGGACTATAAACGTGGTATCGTGCTGGGAAGCACCACCACCTATGGTAAGGGAACCGTTCAGCGGAATATTGGGCTGGATAAGGAAACCGGCATGTTCACTTCCAATAGTGAGCTGGGTACTATTAAGCTTACCCTGCAGAAATTTTACCGCATCAATGGCGGCTCTACCCAGTTGAAAGGTGTGAGCTCAGATATCATCCTGCCGGATATATTTGAAAAGTCGAAGCTGCGTGAAAAAGATGATCCGGATGCACTGCCATGGGATGAGGTTGCTAAAGCACCTTACATACTCTGGAAAGCTCCTTATGATATGGAAATGGTTAGTAAGAACAGCCAGGTGAGAGTAGATAATAACCCGGCTTTCAACCTGATCAAAACCAATACCGATTGGCTGGCTGCACAGAATGATAAGGTCTATTCACTCAACCTGCAGAAGTTCAGGGAAAACAAGCAGAAGATAAGTTCTACCGTGAAGCAACTCGAAACACTTAATAAGCTCTCCAAGGAGCTTACTGTTGACGATCTTCCCGGTGCGCTCGACCGTTTCTCTTCTGATGCCGATAAACTTGAGCGTTACAAGAACTGGAAGAAAAATCTCCGCAATGATATCTATCTGGATGAAACGATCAATGCCGTGAATGATATGATCTTCCAGAAGAACCTCGCATTTGGAAAGGAATAATTCGAACTGATTTTAGATAGTATAGTTGAAAAACAATAGGCCGTCTCAATATTGAGACGGCCTATTGTTTTTCAACCGGAGAATAGGGACCAGATAGGGACCAGATAGGGACCCCGGGCAAGGTTGTTGCTACAGATAGCGTTCCTTCAATATATTCAGGTGATGTTCTGCATGGCCGGCAATGATAAAACAGAGGGCGGCTACACTGATCTCTTTTTCGCTGGCAGTGCCGGTTGCAGCCAGTTCTTCTTTGGAGAAGGAAGCAACCATCTGGATATTGCTCTTGCGCAACTGACTGAATTCGCGCAGCATCTCCTTCCATCCCCTTGCCGATACGTCAGCATTTTCAGCCCATTTGTTCTCATCAAATCCGGCGAGGGGTGTTTGGTCATATCGTGCAAATCTTAAAGCCCTGTAGGCAAATACTCGCTCAGCATCAATCATATGCTGAACCAGTTGCTTGATAGTCCATTTTCCTTCCCCATAGGCGTAATCGATTTTTTTACGGGGTATATTCTCAAGCACGCTGATTAGATCTTTTGTATTCTGCTTAAGCGCCTTTGAGATCTTTCCATGTTTGGTGGCAAGTTGGATATAGTTTTCATAGAAAGGCGCATAGAGGAGATGGTAGGTGGACATAAATATTGGGTATTAATTGTTTTTGAATCAGTAGGACAACAAATTTAATATTTTAAATGCTGTAGCAATGTTATCAAACAGGCTGATGCCAGAGGGTTAGCAGTCCATCAGGGCGACCTGGGTGAGAGTCCTTTGAGAGTGCCTTGAGAGTGCCTGGGTAGTCCTTAAAAACCCTATGAAAACCCTATAAAAACCCGGGCGGGAGTCAGGGAGAACCCAGGCGGACTGTCACGAATGACACCCCCCGTATGGCACGAATGACCTGTTTTTGCAGCATTCACTCCCTTTAAAACAACATGCCCGCCGGTGGGCGGGCATGAATGACATTTTTTTATGCGGTCACTAGCCTTTATTGCCCTTTTTCAAGGTTGATTTAGGCGTTGTTTTTGGTGGTGCTGTTGCATTTAAAGAAGCTGCCAGTTTGGTTGCTTCAAATGCATTCAACAATCCCCCTGATTTGCTTATAGATGCCAGGTCAGTGATCTCATCTGTACCCGGAATTTTCACTTTGATATCGGGAGTGGTAGCTGACTTTTCAATCACCATCTTTACCTGCTCAGGGGTAAGGTTAGGGAAATAACTCAACAGGAAGGCAGCTACACCTGCAACAACAGGAGAAGCCATGCTCGTTCCCTGCGCATTGCCATAGGTATTACCGCCGGGAATGGTAGAGTATATTTTAGTGCCCGGAGCGAATACATCAACTTCAGCTTTACCATAATTGGAGAAGGAAGCTGTTACACTCTTGAACTGGGGCTCTGCAAGCGGATCACTGCTGGCACCAACTGTGATCCAGTTGGATGCACGCTCGCCGAGGTGCTTGAGCGTTGCATTCGGGAAATTATCTACCGAATCAACATTGGAGCCATCGTTTCCTGCAGCATGTACAAGGAGAACTCCTTTGCTGGCGGCATATTTTACCGCTTCATCCACCCACTTCTTTTCGGGGGAGAAACTTTTTCCGAAGCTCATGTTCACCACCTTGGCGCCATTATCCACTGCATACCTGATGGCAAGGGCAACGTCTTTGTCGTGCTCATCACCATCCGGAACAGCCCTGATGGCCATAATGCGAACATTGTCTGCTATACCATCCATACCAAGACCATTATTTCTTTTTGCGGCAATGATTCCGGCCACGTGGGTACCATGGAATGGAGTATTCGCCATCACGTCATTATTGCCGTAAAAGCGATCATTAAAATCATAATAATTGTCTTTCACGATCTCGCCGCGATAGTCTTCCGGCGCCTTATCCATCGCCTCTTTCTTTCTTTCTTCACCACTTACATAATCTTCAAATCCTTCCAGGAATTCAGTATTAGGGGTTTCCATCATATTGAAAGCTTTCAGGATATAGAGCATGCCTGATTTTGCTTTCTGTCCCTCCGGAGTGGAAGGGGAGAAGCTTTCAAGATCCTTACCTGTATAGCTGGTTTTGCCCATGGCCTGTTTTACCAGACTGTCATTTTTTAAACTGCTTTCCAGTGCGCGCTTCATGAAAACAAGGTCAGCACCACCGCCGCCGGCATCGCCTTCCACTTTCATTTTCGCTTTAAGCCACATGGCATATTCTTCCTGCTCTTCCTTGTTAAGATTATTTGCATCCATATCGGGCTTGTCAAATTTTGCCTTGCCATTATGGTATACACGAGCCGCCTCATAGCTGTCTTTCTTAACGTTTCTACCGTCTTTGCCACCCAAAAAATTCCAGCCATGTACATCATCTACATAGCCGTTCTTATCATCATCAATACCATTACCGGGTATTTCTTTTGAATTGACCCAAAGCACGGGCTTAAGGTCTTCATGAAGTGTATCGATACCTGAATCAATCACGGCAACAACAACTGTTTTAGAAGTCTTGCCTTTAACAAATTCATAGGCTTTATCGAGGCTGATTCCATAAAAGCCATCTTTTTCCTTGTCGGAAAGATGCCAGCCTTTAGGGAGATCTTTTTTCACGGGGGCGGTGCTGCCCTGTCCGGATGCCTGTCCCACACTGAGGGCGGCGAGGAGAATCCCGGCAGGGATTAGGAGAAATTGCTTCATGCAGTCAAAAATTTAATTTACTAATACAAAGAGACGCTTAATTTGAAAAAATAGTTTACCGATCCAATAATTTTTACATTTTATCAAAGGTCGAACTTTATTCCCTGGGCCAGTGGAAGGCTGGTTCCATAATTGATCGTATTGGTTTGCCTGCGCATATAGGCTTTCCATGCATCGCTACCACTTTCCCTACCGCCACCTGTTTCTTTTTCGCCGCCAAAGGCTCCACCGATCTCTGCCCCACTGGTTCCAATATTAACATTTGCTATTCCACAATCACTTCCGCCATGTGAAAGAAACAGTTCAGCCTCCCTGAGGTTCAGCGTCATGATGGCCGAGGATAATCCCTGCGGCACCCCGTTCTGGTAGGCAATGGCCTCCTCAAGGGTACTATATTTCATGATGTACAGGATAGGAGCGAAGGTTTCATGTTGTACGATCCTGAAGTGGTTTCCTGCTTCTGCAATGCATGGCTTCACATAACATCCACTTGCAAATTCCGGGCCTTCAACAACGCCTCCTTCAACAATAAAATTGCCTCCCTCAGCCTTGCATTTGTCAATGGATTCAAGATATTGTTTTACAGCATCCTTATCTATAAGCGGACCAACATGGTTATTCTGGTTAAGGGGATCACCGATACGCAACTGGCTATAGGCTTTCACCAGTTTTTCCTTAAAGCTGTCATAAACCGACTCATGAATGATCAGCCGGCGGGTTGAAGTGCAACGCTGACCGGCAGTTCCCACAGCCCCGAAAACTGCCCCGATCAGTGACATGTCGAGGTCTGCATCTTTTGAAATTATGATGGCATTATTTCCGCCGAGTTCGAGGATGCTTTTGCCTAAGCGGGCGCCAACGGCTGCACCAACAGCCTTTCCCATGCGGGTAGAGCCTGTGGCAGAAATGAGGGGAACACGATTGTCATGGGAAAGCCATTCACCTAATTCGCGGCCTCCATTAACAATTGAACTTACCCCTTCAGGAACATTATTCTTACTGAAAACTTCATTCACTATATTCTGGCAGGCTATAGAGCAAAGCGGAACTTTTTCTGATGGCTTCCACACACAAACGTTACCGCAAACCCAAGCCAGCATAGCGTTCCAGCTCCACACAGCCACGGGAAAATTAAAGGCGCTGATAACCCCCACAATACCCAGCGGATGCCATTGTTCATACATCCTGTGGCTGGGCCTTTCACTGTGCATGGTAAGTCCATGGAGTTGCCTTGATAGTCCAACAGCAAAATCACAGATATCGATCATCTCCTGTACCTCACCCAGACCTTCCTGTAAACTTTTTCCCATTTCATAGGAAACCAGTTGCCCGAGTGATTCTTTGTTTGCTCTTAATGCTTCGCCGATCTGCCGAACGATCTCACCCCTGCGTGGTGCAGGCCATGTACGCCATTCCAGAAATGCCTGGCTGGCAGTTTCTATGACCTGGTCATATTCTTCGCGGGTGGTTGAAATGACTGTTCCGATCTCTTTACCATCGGCAGGGGAGTAGGAAATGATTTTTTCTCCTTTTGATTCTATCCATTCTGATCCTGTAGAAGTGCCTTTGTTAAGCCCTTCTATTCCCAGTGCTTTGAGAAATTCCATGACAAGCTATTTTTTAGCCGTCAAATGTACGCTTTAGGTTTCAGTATTGCTCCTGTTCATTCGGGAAATCATGGCTGCGTACATCCTCGATATAATGCTGCACCGCAGCAATCACCTGGTCGTGCATATTCAGGTATTTGCGCAGGAAACGGGGATTGAAATCATTATTTATCCCAAGCATATCATGCATTACCAATACCTGGCCATCGCAGAATTTACCGGCACCAATACCAATAGTGGGGATATGCAGACTTTCAGAAACTTCTTTAGCGAGTTGTGCCGGAATCTTTTCAAGCACAATAGCGAAGCATCCGGCTTCCTGGAGGAGAAGGGCGTCTTTGCGGAGCTTCTCAGCCTCTTCCTCTTCCTTTGCCCGAACAGTATAGGTTCCGAATTTATATATCGATTGTGGTGTGAGTCCAAGGTGACCCATAACCGGTATGCCTGCCCTTACAATGCGGCGAATGCTCTCAACAACTTCTTCACCGCCTTCCAGTTTAATACTATGCCCTCCCGTCTCTTTCATCACCCTGATAGCAGAGGCGAGGGCAATGTCGGGGTTCGACTGATATGTTCCGAAAGGCAGATCTACAACAACCAGGCATCGGTCTATTCCCCTTACCACACTCTGGGCATGGTAGATCATCTGTTCAATAGTGATAGGCACTGTTGTTTCATGCCCTGCCATAACATTGCTGGCCGAGTCACCTACCAATATCACATCAATTCCCGCTGCATCAAAAAGACGGGCAAAGGAATAATCGTAGGCGGTGAGCATGGATATCCTTTCACCGGCTGCTTTCATTTTAAGCAGCGTATTTGTCGTTACTTTTTTTACTTCAGTATGAACAGACATGGAAAACTTTTGATGATGTTATTTTTTTCGTTTTTCTCCTTTGATCTTCTCATAAAGAATATGGATAAGACCATCTGCCAGGCCAATCTTAGGAACATAGATTTCTTTGGCATCTGCCCAGCGCATAACATTCACGTATATACTAAGTGCAGGTACTATCACGTCGGCACGGTCTTCCCGAAGATTATAGATGCGCATCCTGTCAACTACAGAAAAACTACTCAGTTCCTTGTAATAATCTTTCAACAGCTCCGCCGGCAATGGCTTTCCATCTTTTTTCTTAGACATGGAGAATACCTTGTTGATATTACCGCCCGAGCCAATACAGGTGATCTCTTTAAAGCCTTTTACCTTACTGCGGATAAAGTCTTTCATCTCATCCCATTTCTTTTCTTCCACCTGGTTTTTCAGCAAACGGATGGTGCCAATATTGAAGGATTGTTTAAACACAAGTTGACCGTCACTGAAAAAAGTTAGTTCAGTGGATCCGCCACCTACATCAATGTACAGGTAGGAGTGATCCTTATCGAGGTTTTCAGCAATATGATTCTCATAAATAAAAGAAGCCTCTTCATCGCCACTGATAACTTTGATTTCTATTCCCGTATCTTTTTTTATATGCTCTATTATTGGCGCTGCATTCTTTGCATCACGCATTGCCGAGGTGGCGCAGGCGATGTATTCAGTAACGCCATAAACATCAATGAGCGCCCGATAGGCTTTTATGGTCTTGATGATATGTTCTTCTTTTTCAGGAGAGATGGTCTGCGTTTCGAACACATCAAATCCCAAACGCAGTGGCACCCTTACCAGGTTAAGTTTATTGAACCTGTCTTTACCGTCGGCATCCTGCACCACTTCAGTGATCAGTAACCGGGCGGCATTGCTTCCTATATCGATTGCGGCTAATCTCAATTTGTTTTTTCGGTTTTATCAATTAACCTTGAATAAATGACAGGTTCCGTTAATGGGTCGGCCTGCAAGATCATTTTGGTCAGCTTAGCCTGCAGGTAGTTATATTGTTCTACCTGGCTCCTCACCTTATTTCCTTCAGTTCTCACATATTTATTGCGAAGTGAATTATCAAGGATCCTGGCTTTTACATTATCACTAAGCTGGATGGAAAGCATATTTTTCAACACTCTTTTAAGGTCTTCATCAAGTATCGGGCAGGTGATCTCTACACGGTGATCGAGGTTGCGCACCATCCAGTCTGCCGAAGATATATAAACTTTCTCTTTGCCTCCGTTGTGGAAAATGAAGACCCTTGCATGCTCCAGGTATTCATCCACGATGCTGATAGCTTTGATGGGACGTTTATATTTTTTACTCTCTGAAAACATACAGAATATTCCCCTCACAATCAGTTGAACTTTTACACCTGCTCTGGCCGCTTCATAGAGTCTTTCTATCAGCGTTTCATCTGACAGGGAATTCATCTTGAGCAGTATACCTGCTGGCTTTTTCTTTTTCGCATATCGTATTTCTGCTGCAATTAACTTTAGTAGTTCTCTGCGAAGGATGAGGGGGCAGGGTAGAAGTGTTTTGCACCCTTTTAAAATATCAGGTTGTGTTCTGTGTTTTTCAAGATAAAGGAAGAGCCGGTTGATATCGGCCATAATGCCCCGGTGTGAGGTGAGCAGGCAATGATCACCATAAACTTTTGCCGTGCTTTCATTCATGTTGCCCGTGCTTACAAATCCATATTGAATGGTGCGGTTCTGTATCCTTTTTCTAATGATGCAGGCCTTCGCATGCACTTTCATATTCGGTATGCCGATAAGTACTTTCACCCCCTCCAGCTCCAATCTGTCTTTCCATTCAAGATTGGCTTCTTCTTCAAAACGTGCTCTTAGTTCAATCATTACCGTTACCTGCTTACCATTGCGCACGGCATTGATAAGTGCATTGATAATCCTTGAATTCTCTGCAAGCCTGTAGGCGGTAACTTTTATAGAAACAACGTCAGGATCAATGGCTGATTCCCTAAGGAGGTCAATTACCGGGTTAAAGGAATGATAGGGAAAACTGAGGAGGATATCTTTCTCAAGGATCACATCAGTAACCCTTGCTGTTCCCGCCAGCAATTGGTGCTGGAAAGGCTTTTTCCTTTGTGAACGCCGTTGAAAAATATCCGGAAAATCCATGAAATGTTTAAAATTATGGATCCTTCCTCCGGGTATGAGATTGTCCTTTCGCGTGAGATTCATCCTGCGCATCAGGTATTCAAGGAGCGTTGCATCCATCTCCTTATCGTATACAAACCGAACTGGTTTTCCTTTTCGACGGTTCTTAACCCCTTTCTCAATTTTTTGGATCAGTGTAGTGCTTACATCATTATCGATATCTATCTCAGCATCTTTTGTAACCTTGAATACCCAAGCCTCAAATCTTTCATATCCGAAATAGGAAAATACTGCCGGAAGGTTGAATCGGATCACATCTTCCAGAAGAATGATATGCTTTTCTCCAGCAGGTGCAGGAAGTTGAACAAATCGGCCCAGCGCTTTTGTTGGCACTTCAATAAGTGCATATTTCTGCTCAAAATGGCTGCTTTTCCTGCTCATCAAAACACCCAGGTAAATGGATTTATCGCGGAGGTAAGGCAGTTGCGGAATATGTTCGATCATGAGCGGAATAGTATTGACCCTCACCTCATCTTCAAAATACTGTTTCACGAAAACCCGCTGTTCTTTATTGAGTTGTTTTTCGTTGATGAAAAAGATCTTCTCTTTTTCCATTTCCCGCCTGATCTGCTCCCAGATCTGGTTGAATTCATTCTGCTGCTGCAGAACAGTGATCATTATATCTTCCAGGATCTTTTCCGGGGCCTGCTCTAAGTGCATATTGATGCGCACTTTTTTGCTTCCCAATTCTATCATTCTCCGGAGGGTGGCTACCCTTACCCTGAAAAATTCGTCCAGATTATTGGAGAATATTCCCAGGAAACGGATCCGTTCGCGAAGGGGAACAGTAGCATCGGCTGCCTCCTGCAATACCCTGCCATTGAATGATAACCAGCTGATATCCCTCGCAATTGTTTTTCTTTTTCCATCCATGTCAATCATTATCAGCCATTTAAAACCCTTGAAGGGGGCGGCTGCGGATGGTTGAAATTAGGTAAAAGCGCTGAATGGGCGAACCACCCGCATTCACTATCTTTGCCGCGCGGCAGGAAAAAATTGCAGAAATGAATTTTTAATTACGGGATTTTCTCCTACCTTTGCCGTCCTAAATTTTGACAGTCATGGCTAGAGTATGTCAGGTTACGGGTAAGACGCCGATCACTGGTCACCGCGTATCTCACTCGAATATTAAAACAAAACGCAGGTTCCTTCCGAACCTGTTGACGAAGCGCTTTTATTTGGCAGAAGAAGATAAGTGGATCACACTTAAGCTTTCTGCAGAAGGACTGCGTACTATCAACAAGAATGGTCTTTTATCAGTTGTGAAGGATCTGAGAGCGAAAGGAGCGAAAATCTAAATTAGAGTAGTCCGCCTAACCGCGGGTAACTATAAAACCGATCAACAATGGCAAAGAAAGGTAACAGAGTTCAGGTGATTATGGAATGTACCGAGCACAAAACAAGTGGTCAGCCGGGCACAAGCCGTTATATCACTACCAAGAACAAAAAGAACACTCCTGAGCGTCTGGAGTTGAAAAAGTACAACCCGATCCTGAAGAAGGTAACTGTACATAAAGAGATCAAGTAAGACGCGTCAACCTGATTTACTCATTTTCTAATTCATTATACAATGGCAAAAGCAGCAAAAACGGCGATCAAGACCAAAGACCAGAAGGCAGCAGCAGAAGCTAAGAACTGGACTAAGGTCATCAAAGCTGTTCGCAGTCCAAAGACTGGTGCATACACCTTTAAGGAGTCGATCGTCCACAAGGAGAAGATCAAGGATTTCCTGGGTGAAAAATAATTAAGGGTTCCATTGGTACTCTTTTTGAGCTGTTCTGTATTATACCGGACAGCTTTTTCTGTTTTATCCCGTATAACATTTATTTATCCTAACAATTTACCGGCAATGGGATTTTTTGATAAGATATTCGGCAAGAAGGAAAAGGAAACACTCGACCAGGGATTGCAGAAAACAAAAGAAAGTTTTCTCAACAAGATCACTAAAGCAGTAGCAGGAAAAACAACTGTTGATGAAGAAGTGCTCGACAGTCTGGAGGAGGCACTTGTTAGCGCTGATGTGGGTATTGATACCACGGTTCAGATCATAGACAGGGTTGAAAAAAGAGTAGCGCGTGATAAATATCTTAATACATCAGAGCTCAACGGAATTTTGCAGGATGAGATCCGGGGAGTTCTTGTAGATGCGCCGGAAAGCAATAGTTATTCTTTCCAATCAGCATTGCCATCAAAACCTTATGTGATATTAGTGGTTGGCGTAAATGGTGTTGGTAAAACCACCACCATTGGTAAGCTCGCTTATAATTTCAAGAAAGCTGGTAAATCTGTATTGCTTGGTGCTGCCGATACATTCAGGGCAGCAGCAGTTGACCAGCTTACTATCTGGAGTGAGCGGGTGGGTGTACCTATTGTAAAGCAGGCTATGGGCTCTGATCCTGCGGCAGTGGCATTTGACGCTGTAGCCAGTGGTGTATCGCGCGAAACAGAAGTGATCATTATTGATACCGCTGGTCGTCTTCATAACAAGGCACACCTGATGGAGGAACTTGCTAAGATCCGCCGTTCTGTTCAGAAGGTGATTCCTGATGCTCCTCATGAGGTTTTACTTGTACTGGATGGATCAACCGGCCAGAATGCATTGGAGCAGGCTAAACACTTCACGGCAACTACTGATGTTACTGCTATAGCTATCACTAAACTTGATGGTACCGCAAAAGGTGGTGTTGTTCTTGCCATTGCAAATCAGTTCAAAATTCCAGTTAAGTTCATCGGCATGGGTGAGAAGATGGAAGATCTTCTGGTATTCGATAAACATGAATTTGTAGACAGCCTATTCTCCTTAGGCTAGAAATCTTATAAATAAAAATGCCCCATTGCTGGGGCATTTACTTTTCATTATCAGGCTCTGATTAAAAAGTATAACGTACTGCGAAACCACCCCAGTTTCCGAAATGGGGATACTTGGCGATTTCAAAATATGGCTGCCAGTCAATACTCAGGTTGATAGGCGCACTCTTGATCTTATAATCAAGTCCAAGTACTCCATCTATACCAAATGACATGTCGCCATCACCATAATACTTATCCTCGTCATCCCTGTAATACCAGCCCTTGTTGTAAACACCGAGGTGGGCACCTGGACCAACATACCATTTTAGTCCGGGAGCACCATTAATGTCTCCATGTATTTCATAAAGGCCGGTAAAACGGAAGCCATGCTTCCAGAAAGAGGCAATACCTTCCAAAGCACGGTTATTACCGGTAAAGTGCTTGAGGGTTAAGGCTCCCGGATAGAATTTTACGCCGAGTGCTGTGCGGTACTCACTGCCCATTGCTTGTGCGTTTGCATTCTGAGCCAACGCCAGGCCTGCTACAACAGTCAGGGCCATCATCCATTTTTTCATATCAGTGGTTTTGAAAGAGGTGTTAAAAAAATTATGCCAAATATTTCCCAATAACGGTTTATGATCTCTTTAATTGCATGATTTCCTATATTTTATGGGTTATAATATGATGGATTCAGGTTATATGCTAACGATGAAAATGGTTACCTTTGCAGCCAATTTTTAAATGGCATGAAAGTCAGAACGCTCAGGAATAACAAGGTTAATATCATTACACTCGGTTGTAGTAAGAATATGGTGGATAGTGAAGTGCTGAGTGGACAGCTTATGGCTAATGCTATTGATGTTGTTCATGAGAATACCAAACTCGATCATAATATAGTGGTCGTGAATACCTGCGGCTTCATTGATAAAGCAAAGGAAGAATCAGTTAATACCATTCTCGACCAGGTTTCGCTTAAGAAAAAAGGTAAACTTGATAAAGTTTATGTTACAGGCTGCCTTAGCCAGCGCTACCGCGATGATCTGGAAAAAGAGATCCCTGAAGTGGATGCCTGGTTTGGTACTATGGAACTGCCTCTTATCCTGAAAGAAATGGAAGCCGATTACAAGGCTGAATTGTTGGGGGAAAGAATGCTTGCCACACCACGTCATTACGCCTATCTGAAAATATCAGAAGGCTGTAATCGTACCTGCTCCTTTTGTGCCATCCCGCTGATGCGTGGAGCGCATGTAAGCCGGCCTATTGAAGAGTTGGTGAAAGAAGCGGAAGGCTTAGTGAGAAAGGGTGTTAAAGAAGTAATGCTGATTGCGCAGGAACTTACCTACTACGGATTGGATCTTTATAAGAAAAGGCAATTGAATGAACTATTGAACAGTCTTGCAGATGTGGAGGGACTTGAATGGATCCGTCTCCATTATGCCTATCCATCAAAGTTTCCCATTGAGATGCTTGATGTGATGCGTGAGCGGAAAAATATCTGCAATTATCTCGATATGCCTTTACAGCATGCTTCCAATAATATGCTGAAAGCTATGAAGCGTCAGATCACACGTGAAGAAATGGAATTATTGATTGCAGATATTCGTGCAAAAGTTCCAGGTATATGTATACGTACAACGCTTATAGCTGGCTTTCCTGGTGAAACAAGGGAGGATGTTGAAGAACTGAAAGATTTCCTTCGTCGCATGCGGTTTGACAGGGTTGGTATATTCACCTATTCGCATGAGGAGAATACAAGCGCACATGGCTTGGTGGATGATGTTCCTGCCGAAGAAAAAGAAGCGCGTGCACAGGAGATCATGGAAGTGCAGCAGGAGATCAGTCTGGAGAAAAACCAGGAGAAAGTTGGGCAGGTTTTAAAAGTGATCATTGATAAGAAAGAAGCAGGCCGATATCTTGGACGTACTGAATTTGACAGTGTGGAAGTAGATAACGAAGTTGTGATTAATACGGGCAAGAAATTGCCCATCGGGGAATTTGTAATGGTGCGCATTACAAAAGCTTTTGATTATGATCTGGAGGGAGAGGTGGTGGACATGTAAGAGGTAAGGGGTAAGGGGTAAGGTAAGAGGTAAGAGGTAAGAGGTAAGATTTAGTAAATTGAGGATATGAAAATATTTATTTTGTCAGGGTTGGTGGTTCTTCTGGCTTTAATAGCGAGTTCATTTATACAGAATCCGAAGGCTCAAAGTATAACAAGAGGGAAGGAGGTTTATACTGCAAACTGCCAGGGTTGTCATATGGATAATGGCGCCGGTGTGGAAGATGCATTCCCCCCGCTCGCAAAGTCGGATTATTTGATGAAAGATCCGAAACGTGCTATCACCATCATTCTTAAAGGGCAACATGAGGAGATTACAGTAAATGGTAAGGTATACCATAACCTTATGCCTGAGCAGAGCTACCTGCCTGATGAAGAGATCGCTGATGTTGTAAATTATATAACAAATAGTTGGGGCAATAAATACAAGGAATTCATCACTCCGGCCATGGTTAAGGCAAAAAGAAATTAAGTATTTATTATTTGCCACGAGCATGCTTGATCGCTTCTCTCCTTGCAAGACCGGTTATGCCTGCAGCTTCTACAAATTCTTCCACTGATCTGGGATCGGTCCGGTAGTACTGTCTCAAACTCCAGCCAATTGCTTTCTGGATAAAAAAGTCCTTTTTATGAAGAAGTCTACGGATTATCCGGTACAAAAACCTGGCATCTGTTTTCTCTTTGTAATTGAGCTGAAATAGAATGGCAGTGCGGTTTTCCCATAAATCCGCTGATGCTGTGAATCTTTTCATTTCTTCCGGTTCAGTTACCTGAGCCAACGAATCACCGATAAGTTTGGTTGCAATAAAATCCACTGTATCCCACCAGGGTTTTCTTGTAACCAGACCAAGGAAAAACGGAAGGAAATTGTTATCCCATTTTTTTCTGCTGTTGTATAATAATTCAAGTGCTATATATTGAAATTCCCGTTCTTTCTTTTCCCATAAAGCATCCGCAATATCAAGGATTTCTTTATTATCTAATAAACCTGCTTTTTTAAGAAATTGGGATGCCAGTTTCTTTCTTTCTGGTTGTTTGATGCCAAGAAACAGGAAGTTGTTTTTCATATATCCTGCCATTGGAATAGCCAGTTCATGGTTTGCGGCAGAGATTAAATCACTTTCAAGTTCTGCAATAAGATTGCGCGGCTTTTTATTCATAACCTAAATTTCCCACCACCGTTCTGAAGGGTATATATTATCAATGATCAACGGTTCGCCTATCATGGGAGTAGTGATAAGGATTCCTTCTTTATTCGCTGCCTCAGTCACCCTGTTCACCGGCTCTTTCCAGCCATGGTATGCGAGCGCGAATTTACCCCAATGCACCGGTAGCAGCGCCTTTGCTCCAAGGTCAAGATGAGCCTGCACCACCTCCTCCGGCATCATATGAATATGAGGCCATGCAGTATTGTACTGGCCACATTCCAGAATTGACAGATCCGCGTCACCATATCTTTCTCTTATAGCTCTGAAATGAGTATCATAACCAGAGTCACCCCCGATATAAATCGATTTTCCAAAAAGGGAAAGCCAATATGAATTCCACAGTGAGCCCCCTCTTTTGATTCCTCTTCCTGAAAAATGCCTGGCAGGGGTTGCGCTGATCCTGACATGATCTTCCAGTTTATGATCTTCCCACCAGTCTAATTCTGTTATTGCAGCTTTATCTATTCCCCATTTGTTCAACTGCCTGAATAACCCCAATGGTGCGATAACTTTTTTCAAGGCGGGGGCCATTGCTTTGATGGTGGATTTATTAAGATGGTCGTAATGGTTATGGGTTATTACCAGGTAGTGGATTGGTGGGAGATCGTTGGTCTCATAAATATTGGTTCCCGCAAAAGCTTTTACCAGAAATGGAAGCGGCGAAGCCGATCGATCGAACACGGGGTCAACAAGGATATTAAGTCCATTGCAATGTATCAGGTAAGAGGAATGGCCAAACCAGATAATGAGGGGACTGCTGCTATTGAGGTTTTGCAGGTTTGTTTTGATGGATGGAAGGGGTTCTGCCGGACTTGAATCAGCCGGTTTGTTGAAAAAATCCCAGAACATTTTCCTGTAACTGGCGTCTTCTGCCATCACGGATGTTTCTGAAAGATTTCGGAAAGCACCGGCTTTAAAGTTGGGAGAGTCAATAACAGAACGCATTGAATACAATATTTTAGGTGTTTTCACGTAATTCAATATAAGCAAAGCCTTGTATAATCATTAACTTGGCCGCGTTAAATTGAGGAAGATGAAGAGAATCCAATACCTGATGTTAATGATCCTGTGTGCCTGGAGTATTCAAATACATGCGCAGGAAGGATGGAAGCATGGTCGACTGCGGGTTAGCGGCGACGCGCACTTTCTTGAAACAACCAAAGACATACCCTTTTTCTGGCTAAGTGATGCCGCCTTTGATATTTTCCAGAAACTTAGTTTTGAAGAGATCCGGCTTTATCTTAAAAACCGGCAGTCCAAGGGATTTAATGTGATCCAGGCTGCTATCCTTGCCGAAAACAATGGCCTGAAGGCCCTTAACCGCTATGGATCTGTGCCGCTGGTTGATGAGAACCCAAATGCTCCCAATGAAAGATATTTTGAACTGGTTGATACCACGGTAAAAGTTGCTGCGCGACGCGACATATTTGTTGCCCTCTATCCAACCTGGGGCGATAAAGTGACTGAAGGGTGGGGTAGCGGTCCAGCCGTATTTACATCAAGAAATGCTTATAACTATGGCCGCTGGCTTGGAGAAAGATATAAAAACGATGAGAATATCATCTGGGTACTGGGTGGTGACCGCCCCCCGGTGAAGGACGCTTCCGACTGGCTTCCTATCTGGCGGGCCATGGCAAGAGGGTTACAGGAAGGTAGCAGCTATAAGGCTTTTATCACCTATTATCCCCCCAGCGGTGAAAAAAGCAGCTCACAATACCTGCATAATGAAACATGGCTGAACCTGAATATGATCCATGGCGGAAATGAAAAATACAACCTGCCGGTATGGCAATGGGTTGAGCGTGATACCAAACTGCCTTCAGCAAAACCTACACTGGATGGAGGAATCAATTTTGAGGATCATCCTGTTGGAAATACAGCTGGTAAAAGCTTTACAGATTACGATGTGCGAAAGCAGGCTTATCGTTCTGTTTTTGCCGGTGCATCGGGTGTGGGATATGGCAATCAGGCAGTGTGGCAATTCGCTGGTTCTGTTGAAAGCGGGGCTGGACAAATGGGTCTATACTGGAAAGATGGACTTGACCGGCCGGGTGCATTCAGTGCAGGCTATGTTCGCAAACTGATAGAATGCCGGCCATTTATGGGAAGGGTTTATGATCCCTCAATTATTAAGGAGGGGCAGGAAGAAGGTGACAATTTCATCACTGCTTTTCGGGGAAAGAATAATGATTATGCAATGGTTTACCTGCCTGTTGGCAAAACCATTACGGTAAATACCAGTTTCATGAAGAGTGATGATATCAAGATCTGGTGGTACGATCCGAGGATCGGCCTGATGGTTCGGGGGATATCAGTTTACAGGCGGGGCCTTCTCCAACTTACGCCTCCAACACTTGGAGTTGGTCAGGATTGGGTGCTTGTACTGGATGATCCGGAGTACCAGTATCGTCCTCCCGGCGACTGGATCAGTGAGCGTGCGCAGCAAATAAAAGAAATTGACGATATTCCCGAACAATAGTCAATCAAAACAGGAATACATGAAGCAATTTGCTGATGCAACAATTGATGAGATAAATGAAGTGATGGAGAAAGCGGCGGTTGCATTTGAAGAATATAAAAGACAATCAATTTCAAAACGTGCTGCCCTGATGCGTAACATCGCTGCAGCACTCGAATCAACCAGTGATGAACTGATACAGGTTGCGATGCGGGAAACAAATCTCCCGGAAGCAAGGCTGCGGGGTGAAAGAGCTCGCACTATATTTCAACTTAACAGTTATGCAGATGCCTGTGAACAGGGCCATGGCCTTGAAGCAAGGATCGATACGGCAATTGAAACAAGAACTCCACCAAGGCCTGATATTCGGAAGATGATGGTTCCTCTGGGGCCGGTAGTTGTTTTTGGAGCAAGTAATTTTCCTTTCGCCTATTCTACCGCAGGTGGCGACACGGCATCGGCGCTGGCTGCCGGCTGCAGCGTTGTTGTTAAAGCACATCCCGCTCATGCAGAAACATCAGAAATGGTTGCTGCTGTTATTCATAAAGCCCTGGCTGATTCGGATCTCCCAAAAGAAGTGTTTTCGCATGTACATGGGCGTTCGTTTGATATAGGGAAGGCTCTTGTATTGCATCCGGAAACTAAAGCCGTTGGATTCACGGGATCATTTACAGGAGGAAAACAATTATTCGACTGGGCAGCAACAAGACCGGTTCCCATTCCAGTTTTTGCAGAGATGGGAAGTGTAAATCCTGTATATCTTTTTCCCGCAAAACTTTCTGCTGAAGCAAAAGATATAGCTGAGATGTATGCTGCTTCAGTTACACTCGGTGTGGGACAATTTTGTACCAATCCCGGATTGATCATAGGTATAGAGGATGATGCATTGCATCGGTTTATCAAGTATTTGGGCGATGCCATAACAAATGCCTCGCCGGCCAGAATGTTGCATGCAGGTATCGCTGAGGCCTATGCGAAAAATAAAGCTGTGGCATTGTCACAGCAGGGTGTTGAAGTAGCCGGATCAAGTTCTGCAGCTGCCGGTGATGGAGAAGGATCAGCAGCAGTTGCCAGCGTTGACGCAAAAACATTCCTTCAAAATTCATTGTTGCATAAAGAGGTGTTTGGACCTTTTACACTTCTAATCAGGTGTTCTGATCAATCGGAGATGATGAAGGTAATAAAGCAGATGGAAGGTCAGCTTACCTCTACAATCATGGCTACACCAGAAGAATTAAAGAATAATGATTCCATCACAAGGGCAATTGCTGAAACCTGTGGAAGGCTGATCTTCAATGGCGTTCCCACAGGTGTGGAAGTATGCTGGAGTATGCAACATGGAGGCCCCTTTCCAGCGTCCACTGATAGCCGGTTTACGGCGGTTGGTCCCGATGCCATCAAAAGGTTCTGCCGGCCCCAAAGCTTTCAGTCATGGCCCGATGCATTACTTCCCGAAGCATTACAGGATTCAAATCCACTTCAAATCTGGAGGATGCTAAACAATGACTGGACCCGTGCTGCGGTGACGGTAAACAAACCAGCCAACAATGCCCGTTGACACTACAAAATATAATAGCAATAATGGCGTAACGAGTGATGAATATCGGGAAGCACCAAACCAGTCGCCGTAGAAATACAGGATACCTAATCCCAGTATATTCTTGATCGTTTCCCAAACTATGGCAGAAGAATGTTTATCCATCAGCTCTGTGTAGGCATATACCATCAGGAAAACATATAGTCCATAAATAAACATGGCAGGCATTCCTATTGAAGCAATATTCCCAAAAAGATAGCTGATGAACAGGAGGCATGCTGTGATCTGAAACCAGCTCCAGGCCTGCAGTGCAGGCGATGATTCAGGATCGTATTTTTCAAAATGGTAAGGATCAGAAATTTTATGAACCGGATATTTTTCCTCCATATCATTTGGTCTCCACCCCGTTGGCGCCAGCCAGATTCGAAATTTGTCACGCCAGTTTGCAGTATGCCATGCATCTTTTATAAGTAACCATAGGTGCATGAAATTGATGCGGATCGGGTTCCATGTTTGCACGGGTCTGGTGATCCCATACACAGGGGGAATGTCTTCACGTTCTTCCTGGAAAGTTCCAAAGAGCTTATCCCACCAAATGAAGATCTGGGAATAATTCTTATCGAGGTATTCAGGATTGAGTGCATGATGTACCCGGTGATGGGAAGGAGTAACGATGATCTTTTCAAGGAAACCCATTTTTCCAATATGCCTTGTATGGTACCAGAACTGGGCAAAAAGATGGAGGGGAGCAATGATTGCAATCACTTTTTCAGGAACGCCGAGAATAGCAGCGGGCAGGAGGAAAATGGTAAACAGTTTTACTATGGAAGAAATACTTTGCCTTAAGGCGCAGGCCAGGTTGAACTCCTCGCTGCTATGATGGATGATATGGTTATTCCAGAAAAAATTGTACTCATGCGCAATGCGATGGGTCCAGTATCCTGCGAGGTCAAGCGCCAGGAAAGCTACCACATAAGTCATCCATCCATCCGGCACGCTTACTATTGCAAGATTTTCCACCAGCCAACCATAGCTGACGATAGCGATACTCAATCCCAATACATCTTTGGTCACATTTGTGATGCCAGAACTCAGACTCGATATCATGTCCATATTGCGGACAGTATCAAAGCCTTTTCTCCAGCCATACCATTTCTCGAAAAGTACGAGAAGCAGAAAGGCAGGCATCGCGATCAGCAATATCCTTCCATAAGTTTCCATATAGCAAGCATCCTTTCCTACGAATTTAAATCAATTTTGTGTTTTGAGTTTTACATTTGATCACTATGCAGGCAATTGTAATCGGAGCTGGCATTATTGGCCTGAGCTCAGCACTTTATCTTAAGCAATCGGGTTGGGAAGTAACGGTCATAGAAAAAGAAGATCAACTTAACAACTGTAGTTATGGAAATGCAGGGTATATCTGTCCCTCTCATTTCATACCACTTGCAACACCTGGTATTATCAGGCAGGGTATGAAATGGATGACAAATCCACGTAGTCCATTTTATGTTCAGCCTCGTTTAAGCTGGTCGCTGGTAGACTGGGGATTGAAATTCATCCGCAGTGCTACAGCAGAAAAAGTGGAAGCTGCTGCCATTCCACTGAGGGATATAGCGCTGTTAAGCCAGCGGTCCTATGAAAGTTGGAAAGTAATACCGGAGCTGGAAATGGCTTATGAAAAGAAAGGCATACTGGAATATTTTCAGACTGCTGAAAAAGAGGAGCATGCTAACCACACTTGTGAAGAAGCGCTCAAACTCGGTATTGATGCAGTGATGCTATCTGCGGCGGAGGTACAGGCAATGGAACCCCAAACCAGGTTAGTAATGAATGGCGCTCTCTATTTCCGGACCGATTCACATGTATATCCTAATAAGGTTATGCAGTCATTGCAAAAATATCTGAGAGATATTGGTGTTGTTTTTAAGACGGGAGAAAAAGTGAAAGGTTTTGAAAAAAGCAAGGGACGAATTCAAAAAGTGCTCACAGATAAGGGTGTATATTCTGCCGATACAGTTGTGTTATCTACCGGATCCTGGAGCAGGGAACTGGCTTCAAAATTATCGCTTAAACTGCCCCTGGTGGGCGGAAGAGGTTATTCAGTAACACTTGAAGATTCGCCTTATAAACTGAATCATCCGGCCATCCTGATGGAAGGAAGAGTTGCCATCACGCCCATGGACGGCAATAAGATCCGGTTTGGAGGTACAATGGAAATAACCGGTCTGGATGAACCTCCCCGAATGAAACGTGTGGCTGGCATACTCGATGCGGTGAAAGCTTATCTTCCCGAGTTCCAGATTCCTTTTCCGGCGGAGAAAGATATCTGGTATGGATACCGTCCCTGTTCAGCCGACGGCCTTCCTTATATTGGCAGAAGCAGGCAATTCAATAACATGATCATTGCTACCGGACACGCCATGGTAGGCATGAGCCTTGGAGCAGGCACTGGTAAGCTGGTATCTGAAATTGCCAATGAAGAGCAATTATCCGTGGATATAACTGCGTTTGACCCGCAGCGATTTGACTAGTGGTGGAATTGTTAAACCCTTCCACAAGCTCAGAGAATTCATAACTTTAATCGTTCATCACTGTTAAGACGCATATCCGCTACAATTTTTAAATAATGGACTGTACCAGCACTGCAATAAATTATTCCCAGACAGGATATTATAACCAGATAGTAACTGATTATGTAGCAGGAAGCGATGAGCTTCGTTCTTTTTATGAACACCCTGTATCAGAAGAGGGAATAAGGGCAGCCATCGCTGCAAGGCAGAACTTTCCTACAGATCGTGCTGCCCTGGTAGGTTTCCTGCAAAAACAATATGAAGGCATCCCCACTTCCGAATCGGTAAAATTGAATATTTCACGAATCAGTAATAACAACACCTTCACTATTTGCACAGCCCATCAGCCTAATATATTTACAGGATACCTTTATTTTATTTACAAGATCATTCATGTGATCAAATTAGCTGATCATTTCAGGGAAACTATTCCTTCTTATGATTTTGTTCCGGTTTTTTACCTGGGTAATGAAGATGCGGACCTTGAAGAGCTGGGAAAGATTTTTCTGAATGGAGAAAAGCTGGTTTGGGATACCAAACAGAAAGGAGCGGTGGGCAGAATGAAAACCACCGGTATAGAGAAACTCATCGCCCGTATTGACGGTGAATTATCTGTGCAGCCCCATGGAAAAGAGCTTATGCAACTTATTCGGAATGCATATATAGGGGCTTCCAATATACAGGAAGCCACTTTCCGTTTGGTTAATGAATTGTTTTCTTCTTTCGGGCTGGTTGTTCTCGTTCCTGATGATGCTGCATTGAAAAAAAAGATGGAGCCTGTATTTAAGGATGATTTACTGCGACATATTCCGTCGCAGGTGGTTGCTGAAACTACTTCGCGTTTGGCAGAAAATTATAAGGTACAGGCGAATCCACGCGAGATCAATACTTTTTACCTGCGTGATGATATCCGAAACAGGATTGAGAAAAAGGATGACTTCTTTCATGTAGTGGATACTGATATAAAGTTTACGGAGCAGGAACTGTTGAAAGAGTTGGAACTGCATCCGGAGCGCTTTAGTCCCAATGTAATTCTTCGCGGCCTTTACCAGGAAATGATCATGCCAAATATTGCATTTGTTGGTGGGGGTGGAGAACTGGCATACTGGCTGGAACTAAAAGATCTTTTTCATCATTATAAAGTACCTTATCCGGTGCAGGTGTTGCGTAATTCATTTTTACTTATCGAAGAGCAATGTGAAGAGCGCATAGCTAAACTCGATTTTGTGCCGGAAGATTTTTTCCGGGAGCAAAGGCTGCTACTTGATGAACTGGTTAAACGTGATAGTGCCGTGCAGGTGCATCTTACCAGTGAGATAAGGGATACAAGAGCATTTTATGAGCACCTGAGGTCAATTGGAACAAAAGTTGATAACACGCTCCTGACGCATATAACAGCACTTGAAACCCGGATGATAAAGCAGTTACAGAACCTGGAGAAAAAATTACTGCGTGCTGAAAAAAGGAAATTCAGTGACCAGTCGCGGCAGATAGAAACTATTAGAAAGACATTATTCCCTAATAATGGACTCCAGGAAAGAGTTGACAATTTCATGCCCTGGTATGCGAAGTATGGGGCAGGGTTTCTCAACCATATTTATGATCATTCACTTTTACTTGATCAGAAATTTATTTTGTGTAGTGTAAAGGGAGAAAAGGATCCGGCAACGCAAAGAATGCTGGCAACCACCATTCAAAAGAGTTAGTGGTCAAAATCATTTGGCTGTCCGGCAGATTTCAGTTTCTTCACTTTTTTGATTACCTCAGCTTCAAGGTCTGCTTTATATGCAGCTACACTATCTCCAATGCTTTTATCAAAAGCACCAAGCATGGATGCTGCCAGAATACCTGCATTTTTAGCGGCATTGAGTGCAACCGTTGCAACAGGAATTCCATTTGGCATTTGCAGAATACTCAATACTGAATCCCATCCGTCAATAGAATTAGAAGATTTTATTGGAACTCCTATAACTGGCAAAGGGGTTAAAGATGCAACCATTCCAGGCAAATGGGCTGCTCCACCTGCGCCGGCGATGATCACCTTAAGGCCTCTCTCACGCGCCGTGCTGGCATAATCTACCATTCTGTGTGGAGTGCGGTGGGCCGATACAACTGTCAACTCATAACCTATTCCAAACTCTTTAAGAATATCAGCAGCAGCCTGCATGATGGGAAGATCAGAATCGGAACCCATAATTATTCCAACGAGTGTTGATGTGGGATTGCCTCCTGGTTGTTGTGGTTGTACTTCCATGTTTTTGATCAGTTCTTGCACAAAAGAACTGTTTTTTTACTAATAATTAATTCTTCCGGCAAAGGTCGGGCACAATTACTTTAATATCTCTCCCTTCAAACGCATAAGTTCAACTTCGGCCACCTTAGCATTGTAGCGGGCAGCAATGAGCCTGTTATAACCATCATTTAAACTTATCTGTGCTTCCCGAAGCTCTATATAGGTGCTTACGCCAAGCCGAAACCTTTCCAATGCAATGGTTACATTTTCTTTGGCCAGCAGAATATTTTCTTCTTCCAGAACCAGGTTTTGTTTCTGTAACTCATAATCGCGGAAAGCATTTTTAACAGCAACGTCCATCATTAAACGCTGGTTGTCTAACTGCAGTTGTTGCTGGAAAATATTTAACCTTGCCTGTTTGAGCTGGCGGTTTACTGTAAAGCCATTAAATATCGGGATATTGGCAGTAAGCCCATAAACAAGACCACCGGATTGCCGGTAGGGGAGTGCAAAAGGGTTGAGGTTCTTTGTATTGTTTACCTGGGCGAAATTATAGGAGGAATTAAGACTTACTGTTGGATAATAACCTGCCCTTATTTCACGCAAACCTATATGCGAGATTTCAATGTTCTTTTTGGCAAGTTGTAACTCTGGATTGGAGTTGTCAATATTCTTATAAACCTCATCGAGGGTTAATGACTCATTGATGGGTATAGAATCCACTACATCATAAGTAACACCCGACTGGATACCCATTAGTTGATTGAGCTGTTCTTTCAATTGGGCTATGACGGTATTTTGTCTATACTGAGTGGAAGTAAATGCATTGAGGTCAACTTTTGCCTGCAGCAATTCAGGTTTTGCACCAAGGCCAACCATTAACTTTCTGTCTGCCAGTTTAACTCTTTCTTCGCTGATACTTTTCTGTTCTATAATGGCATTAAGCTGTTGTTTCTGTTGAACTATATTAAAATATGTGACAAGTACCTGCGAAATCGTATTATTAAGTTGCGCCTTCACCTGCAGGTCGCCAAGCTTTACCAATTCCCTTATCCTGTCTCTTGTAGCGAACATACGCATACCATCAAATAAAACCCAGTCGAGCCGAACGCCAAAATTCAAACTATTTGATGTTGAAAGACCCGCTGTGTCTTTCCTGGAGGCGCTTCTGTAGGCGAGCGAATCCTGGTTTCGGGTGAAGTTTTTAGATGCAGTTCCGTTCAGCTGAGGGAGAAAGGCAGTATAGATATATGATTCATCTATTGAATAGGATAGGGAGTCATTGCGGCTGATCCTGATATCATAATTGTTTTTCAAAGCAGTCGCAATCGCCTGGTCAACTGTAAGTATTTGTTGCGCGATTACTGCCTGTACACCACTAAAAAAAAGAGAAAACAATAATAGTGTTCTAGTCATAGAGATATGTTTATGCTGATACGGGTACTGTAACAGCTGAATCCAGTTCGCTTTGCGCATTTTTGCGGGTTGACATATAAGAATACATTGCCGGTATCACATAGAGTGTTAGTACCAGGGAGAACATAATACCCCCTACAATAACAATTCCCAATGGAATCCTGCTGGTGGATGCCGCTCCAAGTGATAATGCCAGTGGAAGTGCTCCAAGTGACATTGCCAGGCTGGTCATAAGGATAGGCCTTAGTCGGCTAACAGCCGCTTCAATCACCGCTGGTGTGCGCCCGAGCCCTTCTATTCGCTTATGGTTGGCAAATTCAACGATAAGGATACCGTTCTTTGTTACCAGTCCAATAAGCATGATCATCCCGATCTGTGAAAAGATATTGATGGTTTGGTCAAATATCCAAAGTGATAGTAGTGCTCCCGCTATGGCAAGAGGTACAGTGATCATGATGATGAAAGGATCAATGAAACTTTCAAATTGTGCAGCAAGAATCAGGAATATCAATCCCAGTGCCAGCAAAAATGCAAAACTGGTATTACTTGCACTCTCTGCAAAGTCGCGCGATGAACCAGAAAGGGAAGTGCTGAAACTATCATCAAGCAAGCGGTTACCAATGGCCTGCATTTCTTCGATACCATCACCAATTGTTTTTCCAGGTGCGAGGCCTGCCGATACTGTAGCTGACTTATATCGGTTAAAATGGTATATGGTAGGTGGTGTGGTCTCTTCTTCAAAGGATACGATATTATCCAGTGATATACTTTCACCTCTGCTGTTACGAACATAAACAGCTTTCAGATCAGTTGGTTCATCCCGATCATTCCTTGCAAGCTGGCCAATAACCTGGTATTGCTTGCCATCCTTCGTAAAATATCCAAGCCTTCGATTGCTTAATGCCAGTTGGAGCGTGGAGGATACATCCTCAATGGAAATACCCAGCTGGCTGGCTTTCATACGATCTATGTTCACCCGCAATTCCGGTTTATTGAATTTCAGATCCGCGTCCACGCCTTGAAACACAACACTTTTATTGGCTTCATCCAAAAATTTGGGAAGAACTTCCCTGATCTTTTCAAAGTTTACGTTTTGTATCACGAACTGTACCGGTAATCCCCCCCGCCGGTTTACCTGTATTGTTTGCTCCTGTATGGCAAAAGCCCGTCCTTCATTGAAGCGCGGAAGATTTCGGTTAACCATATCAACTATCTCCTGCTGGCTACGCACCCGTTCTTCAGGATCCACGAGCAGCATCCTTAAAAAGCCGGTATTCACAGATCCCGATCCGGTAAATCCAGGTGCTGTAACCGTTATCATTACCTTCTTTTCTGGAACACTATCCAGAACAAACTGCCCTATACGATCCATGTAACGATCCATATAATCAAATGCCGTTCCTTCAGGAGCAGTTACTGATAAACGGAACTGGCTGCGATCTTCCATGGGAGCAAGTTCCGATTGCATATTGCTTCCGATAAAATAGATGACACCAAAACATATTGCAATGATCACAAAGGCGAACCAACGAACACGCATAAACGCAGAAAGGGTTCTGCGATATCCATTTTCCATGCCCCTGAAAAATGGCTCAGTCTTATTATAGAACCAGGAGTGCTTATGTTTTTTTCGGGTTAATTTTACGTTCAATACCGGGGTTAGAGTAAGGGATACAAAAGCAGATATCAAAACCGCACCTGCTACCACTATACCAAATTCGCGGAAAAGCCGTCCAACGAATCCTTCCAGGAAAACGATCGGAAGAAATACTACAGCAAGTGTGATGGAAGTGGCAATAACAGCAAAATAGATTTCCTTGGAACCTTCTCTCGCTGCCTGCCATTTACCCATCCCTTTTTCCATCTTCTTGAATATGTTTTCTGTCACAACAATACCATCATCCACCACCAGACCAGTTGCAAGTACAATGGCAAGCAGGGTGAGAACATTGATAGTGAATCCAAACAGGTACATGATAAAGAAGGCGCCAATTAGCGATACGGGGATATCAATCAATGGCCTGATGGCAATTATCCAGTCGCGGAAAAAGAAATAGATGATCAGGATTACCAGTATAATTGCGATCAGAAGAGTTTCCTCCACTTCAAGAATGGAACGTTTGATAAACTTCGTCTGGTCGAGAGCAATATCGGTAGTGAGGTCTGACGGAATTTCCGTTTTTATCTGTTCATATCGTTTATAGAATTCATCACTGATGGCCACATAGTTTGAACCTGGCTGTGGAATAATAGCCAGTGCTATCATGGGGATGGTACTTTCCTTTAAAATCGTTTCTTCGTTTTCTGGGCCAAGTACTGCTTCCCCGATATCTTTCAACCTGATATCTGTACCACCGGTATTTCTGATTATTATATTATTGAATTCTTCCTCTGTATTAAGGAGACCAAATGTTCTTACTGAAAGTTCAGTGGCATTGCCAGAGATCTTTCCTGAAGGCAATTCAATATTCTGGGCCCTGAGGGCCGATTGAACATCGGCGGGAGTGAGGCCGTATGCCGAGAGTTTGGAGGGATCAAACCATATGCGCATGGCATATCTTTTTTCACCCCATATCTGTATTCCGCTTACGCCCGGAATAGTTTGTAATCTTTCAAGCAGGTTATTGGTTGCATATTCTGTAACCTGTAACTGGTTTCGTGTATTACTCTGGACCGTCATGGCCAGGATGAAATCAGAACTGGCATCTGCTTTGGAAACAACAGGAGGCGCGTCAAGGTCATCAGGTAATGACCTGCTTGCCTGCGACACTTTATCACGTACATCATTAGCCGCAGCTTCAAGGTCGATAGAGAGTTCAAACTCAACGGTAATATTACTTGTTCCCTGGCTGCTGCTTGATGTTATGTTTTTTACACCAGCAATACCATTTACAGCCTTTTCAAGCGGTTCAGTAATCTGGGATTCAATAATATCGGCGTTGGCACCCGGGTAAGAGGTTCGCACATTCACTATGGGCGGATCAATGGCAGGATAATCACGCACACCCAAAAATTTATACCCGATAAGGCCGAATACTATTATAACAATATTCAGCACTATGGCCAGTACGGGCCTTCTTAAACTCAGTTCAGATATATTCATCTTATTCCTGGTTCATTTTGATTATTTCGAGCTTGCCTTCCGGTTTGATCGACAGTAGTCCTGTGGTAATAATAGTATCCCCAACATTCAGGCCGGAAGTGATCTGTACACTGGTAGAATCACGTACCCCGGTAGTAACGGTTTCAAAAGAAGCATTACCTCCCCTGTAAACAATAACCTTTTTAAAACGTGCCTGTGGTATCACTGCCTGAGAGGGCACCATCAACGCACTCTTATCTTCACCGAAATCAAGTAATACTTTTGCAAATGCACCCGGGATGAGTTTGGGATCTTTTCCCAAAATCACTGCGCGAATGCGAAGACTCCTTGTATCCTCCGTTACAGCTTCTTCTGTGGCGATAACTCTGGCCAGGATATTTTTGTTCAATCCTTCCATAGTAAACGCTACATTTTTACCGGCACTGATCTTACTGCTGTATTTTTCAGGTACTGTGAATTCAAGTTTGAGCTGGTTTTCCTGCCGGATAGTAGTAATAAGTGTGGCAGGCGTAATATATGCGCCCATGCTCACACTGCGAAGACCTAAACGGCCACTGAAAGGAGCACGAATCTCAGTTTTTGCAATTGATGTGCGAATTAATTCTATGTCGGCTTTCACATTGCTTACCTGCAAAATACTCAGATCATATTCCTGCTTGCTTATTCCATCGATCTTTAACAGCGCTTCAAGCCGCTCTGCAGTTTTTTCATAAATATCAAGTTGAACTTTAAGTTTCTGCAATTGCGCCTGCAGGTCACCGTCATATAATTTTACCAGCAACGAGCCTTTACCAACATTCTGTCCCTCCCGGATATTGAGTTGTGTAATGCGGCCACTAACTTCCGGACGAAGTTCAGTTGCCTCATAAGGAAGAATATTTCCCGGAACTTCTATCTTTTCACTAACCGATGATGCTTTTACTATAAAGGCTTCAACACGTGTGGGTTGTGCAACTCGCTGAGGGCCACCGGAAACAGGAGCCGTAATTTTTTTTTCATCCTTCGATTTACAGGAAGCCATACTGATGATTCCGAAAAGTATAAGCGCTATTATAGGCGTGGATCGTACGAATGCCATTGTCTGTGTTTCTTGATTAAGGTTGGAACAATGGTAAAATTAACAGATTTAACGCTGTGAAAGTTTAGGCCTGAAGCCTTTAATTAAATTAAATGCCAAAGGCTTAATACAGTGTATAAGTGGCATTTGGAGTTTATGAAAGGCAATTCAGCCTTCCCAATGGAGTCAGGAGATAACTTTAAGGGTTCTTTTCACCTGGTGCGCTTTTCTGACCAGGTCATGTTTATCTTTTCCAAGAATCGTTACATGACCCATTTTTCTTCCCGGCCGGGTTTCTTTTTTTCCATATAGATGAATATACACACCTTCCATCGCCATCACCTCTTCTAAACCTTCATAAACAACGGGACCACTATGATCTTTTTCCCCGATCAGATTAACGAGCGAGGACGGCATCAGCGCTGCTGTTGGACCAAGTGGGTAATCGAGTAAAAGCCTCCAAAGCATTTCATACTGAGAAGTAAAATGCGCTTCAATGGTATGATGTCCACTGTTATGAACACGGGGTGCGGTTTCATTCACAAGAACCTCACCATTTCTATCTACAAAAAGTTCCACTGCAAAAAGTCCGGGTGAATCCAGTGATTTGGCTAGTTTATGAGCAATGGCTTCAATTCGCCATAACTGCTGTTCCTTAAGATCTGCGGGTGCCAATTGCAGGTCGAGTAAATTCAGGTAAGGATCAAATACCATCTCAACAGGCGGGTAGAGCGCGCTTTCTCCCTTCTTATTAATTGCTACCAGGATAGCGATCTCCTTCTCGATATCCACTTTTTTCTCTAGTATACTGGGAGCATCAAAACCAAGTGGAAGTTCATCGGGTTTGTGCAATAGCTGAACTCCTTTTCCATCATAACCACCTTCGCCCAGTTTTTGGGCAGCGGGAAGAAACGCAATATGTTGCTCCAGTTCCAACTGGTTTTGTACCGTTACAAAATTTGCGGTGGGGATTCCATTTGCCTGGTAAAATTCTTTCTGACGGATCTTGTTCTTTATGATCCTCAAAGCCGATGGCCGGGGTATTACTGTGACGCCTTCCATTTCCAGTTTCTCAAGGGCATCAACGTTAACTGATTCAATTTCTATGGTGATGGCATCCAGTTGTTTACCGAATTCATACACATCATTAAAATTACGGATATCGCCAAGTATAAAATGATGGCAGAGGTGTGCAGCCGGGCAGGCAGCATCATTTTCCATCACCCAGGTTTCCACCGGAAAATTAGCTGCTTCCTGTAATAACATCCGACCCAATTGCCCCCCGCCGAGGATACCGACTTTTTTCATGCGCCAAAAATAAGGAATGGTTCGGGCTTTGATGCTACTCTATTATTCTACAAACATTCGTTAGTTTTGAGTTATGGTTCCCGATTATCCCCATAAATTATTCCCTGATCTCCGCCAGCATTATTGCTTGCTGATGGAATCCCTGGCAATGGAAAGAGGCAAGGGCGAGTAATTTATTTAACACTCGCCCAGATCTGATCGAAATTGTAAACCATTCACAAATATTTTTCCATGTCTGTTCTCACCAAATTACAGCAACACGCTGCTACAGATTTTCTGCCCTTGCAGGGAACTGATTATGTTGAATTCTATGTGGGCAATGCAAAGCAGTCTGCCCATTTCTATAAAACAGCCTTTGGCTTCCAAAGCCTTGCCTATGCAGGCCCGGAAACTGGTGTAAGGGAAACAGCCAGTTATGCGGTACGCCAGCATAAACTAACTTTTGTATTCACTACTCCATTGCGGGCCAACAATGCCATCGCCGATCATATTTATAAGCATGGTGATGGGGTAAAAGTTCTTGCCCTTATGGTTGATGATGCAAAAAAGGCCTGGGAAGAAACAACTGGCCGCGGAGCCATCTCTTATCAGGAGCCGCGTAGTTTGAAAGATGATTCAGGGGAAGTAGTAACCAGTGGAATTCATACTTATGGCGATACCGTGCACTTGTTTGTGGAGCGAAAAAATTATTCAGGAACTTTTCTTCCTGGTTACATGCCGTGGAAGTCAGACTATAATCCTGCCGAAACCGGACTCCTTTATGTTGATCATTGCGTGGGTAATGTTGGATGGAACCAGATGAATAAATGGGTTGATTTTTATGAGAATATCATGGGCTTCCGAAACATACTCAGCTTTGATGATAAAGACATTTCCACAGAATATTCTGCTCTGATGAGCAAGGTGATGTCAAACGGAAACGGGTATGTTAAATTTCCTATTAACGAACCAGCCGAAGGGAAGAAGAAAAGCCAGGTAGAGGAGTATCTTGATTTTTATGATGGAGAAGGATGCCAGCATGTTGCGCTTGCAACAAATAATATTATCGAAACAGTAACTGCTTTGCACAACAGGGGCGTAGAATTCCTGAAAGTGCCAGGTTCCTATTATGATGAAGTGCTCGACAGGGTTGGTAAAATTGATGAAGACCTTCAGCCGTTAAGAGAGTTGGGCATTTTGATCGATCGTGATGAAGAAGGTTACCTGCTCCAGATATTCACTAAGCCTGTGGAAGACAGGCCAACTTTATTCTTTGAGATTATCCAGCGAAAAGGCGCGAAAAGTTTTGGAAAGGGCAATTTCAAAGCCCTGTTTGAAGCCATCGAACGCGAACAGGAAATGCGGGGTAACTTATAACAAATGGTTATTATTGTAATCCCCCTCTTCGCAGGGGGATTTTTATGCCTGTTTTACGGATTCTTTGTGTTATTTTAGTGCCATCCAGACTGTACTATGAAAAGAATCTTCCTCCTTATTGGTTTTCTTACAACTGTTATTGCCGGCATGTCGCAGATGGCTTACCAGCCCGGCTTTGCTGAATCACAGCGCAACTTTCCCCGCGTGAATGATATTCTCCGTAAAAAAGAGGATACACTTGCCAAACAATTCAGGGAAAAGGGACTGCAGTGGCCGGCCAAATATATCTATCTCCGATCCTTTAAATATGACAGCCAGCTCGAAGTTTGGGTTAAAGGCGAAGCGGGTAAACCATTCCAGCATTTTAAGACTTATAAGGTCTGTGCCATGGCAGGAACCCTCGGCCCCAAAAGAATGGAAGGCGATTTTCAGGTTCCCGAAGGTTTTTATCATATCAATGAATTTAATCCCCGCAGTGAATTTCATCTTTCTTTAGGTTTGAATTATCCTAATGCTTCCGATCGTTACCTGAGTGATGCCATCCAGCCAGGTGGTGATATCTATATTCATGGTAGTTGTGTTACTACAGGCTGCATACCAATTATGGATGCTCAGATCGAAGAACTTTATGTTCTTGCAACGCACGCAAAAAGCCAGGGCCAGGATTTTATTCCCGTGCATATTTTTCCTGTTCGATTTAATGTGAAACGAAGCACTGAATACCTTAACCGGTATGTACGTGATTTTGCTGATTATACCCCTCTCGCCACAAGCCTGAAAGAAGTATTCTATTATTTCGAAAAGTATAAAAAAATTCCTGTCATTCTGGTTAACAATAAAGGCGAATACGTGACCGATGAAGAAGTGAAAAAATCTTTACCAATAGGAGAGCGGAATGTTATAATAACACCCGTTGTGAAAAAAATCCGAAAGAAAGTTCCTTTCAACGAGAATGAAATTCCTAATACCGTTCACAAGCTTCCTGAATATCCTGGCGGGTCTGATGCCTTCCGCGATTACCTGAAAAAACTGAATAAGGATCTTGTTCCTTTCTTAAATGAAGAGCAGCATAGTGCCTATGTACTTGTTGAATTTATTGTAGACCAGAAGGGTAAGGTTCTAAATCCCCGCATCCTTAAAGGTGGTAATGATTTGTTGAATGAGAACCTCCTCGACGCATTGGAAATGATGCCCGATTGGAAACCTGCTATAAGAGAGGGTAAGGACGTACCGATGAAGTTAAAACAGACGATCGTTGTAGAAGGCAATCCATCCGCTTCAGCGATTAGCGCGCTATCTCATTAACACCTGTACTGTTTCAGGAGTCTGCTGCTGTAAAACTATTTTATGATTTTCTGTTAGTTTTTCCAGAAGCCTGGGTTCGTAATGGCGTATGGTCAGGAGCTTCAATCCTTTTTCTACGGTAACATCAAATATTTCGGAAGCCTGGTGTGCGAGTTGCTGAATTTTTTCTGGCCTGTCATCCATCGAACAGGTAAAACTGATTGCGCCATTTTGCGTAATGGTAGGTTTTAGTGCCAGTTCTTCGAAAATATGATACAGGATGCCTACTGGTTTTTCACCCACAAAAGAAAAATCCTTTGAACTGAGCTGAATCATCACCTGGTTTTCTTTTATTACGATGATAGGTGGAAGTTTTTTAACAACACCTTCGTGTATTACTGTTCCGGGTAGTGATGGATCGAGAAAACTTTTTACATACAGTGGAATACCTTTGTTTTGAAGTGGTTTTATAGTCTTGGGATGTATAACCTGGGCACCATAATATGCCATCTCAATCACTTCTACATAATTCAGTTCAGGAATAAGCTGCGCTTCTGGAAATTGTTTAGGATCAGCATTCATCACACCTTCTACATCCTTCCATATCGTGAGGCTCCCAGCCCCCATTATATTGGCGAAAACAGCCGCTGTATAATCGCTTCCCTCCCTACCAAGGGTAGTGCTTTCATTTTCATCAGTAGCTCCTACAAAGCCCTGCGTTATTACAATTTTAGATTTCTGATATAAGGGTAGCAGAAGTTGCTGCACCTGTTGGTTTGTAAAGGGCCAGTCGATATTCGCATCCCTGAAATTGTCATCGGTTCTGATTATATCACGTACATCGATCCATTTATTGGAAATACCGGATTCATTGAGATAGGCGCTTATAATTGCAGTTGAAAGCATTTCGCCAACACATACAATCTGGTCATAATAATAATCATATTCCCTCACGGGTTTATCATGCAGAAGCCATTCTATCTCAGTGAAAAAATTATTCAGCAGCTGTTCACAGCTTAGCCATTCTTTAACCAGGAGGTATTTGGAAATGGTAAGATGCTGTTGCTTTACCTGGTTGAATAATTGAAGTGCATCTTCTTTTTTGCCTGAGTAAAAATTTTCAGCAACCTTTTCCAGCGCGTTGGTAGTTTTACCCATAGCGGAGATAACGATGAGCAATTCATCATTTACTTCCTGCTTAAGAATTTCTGCTACCTGCTTTATTCGCTCAACATTACTAACGCTGGCCCCTCCGAACTTAAAAACACGCATATGTTTAAGATTACTGATTAAACATTGATCAATTAAGGTTATTAGGGATAACCGTCAACTTATCTATGATGTTTGCGAAATTGGGGCCTAATCTTCAATCTGCAAGCTACAATCTGCTTTTTTTTGTTTCTTTGCGCACCTAACGATTGCACATATGAGTATTGTAAACAGGCAAGTCCTGACCCTTGATGAATTCACCATTCAGCAACTTCGCAATTTCCCAAAAGCCACCGGTGAACTTAGCAGCCTTTTGCGCGACATTGGCCTTGCCGCCAAAAGGATTAATGTGGAGGTGAATAAAGCTGGACTTGTTGATATTCTCGGCGATTATGGCAGTGTTAATGTTCAGGGAGAAGAAGTAAAGAAGTTGGATATTTTTGCTAACAATCAAATGATGGGGGTACTGCGTCACGGTATCAGCTGTGCTGGTATTGGCAGTGAGGAGATGGATGATATAGTAATCTTTGATGATGAGGTCAGTAATCAAAGTAAATACGTCGTTCTTTTTGATCCACTGGATGGAAGTGGAAATATTGATGTGAACGTATCCATCGGAACAATATTTTCTGTTTATCGCAGAACAAGTGAGCTGGGAAAGCCATGTACCAAAGAAGATTTCCTTCAGCCTGGAATAAAACAGGTAGCAGCGGGATATGTTATATATGGCAGCAGCACCATGCTTGTATATGCCACCCGAAGAGGTGTTAATGGCTTTACACTCGATCCATCCATTGGTGAGTTCTGCCTGAGTCACCCAAATATGATATGCCCTGAGTTCGGCAAGATTTATTCCGTTAATCATGGTAATTTCTTTCTCTATAGTGAAGGTGTAAGGAAATATATTACACTATGCCAGCAGAAGAATAAGGATAACGGCGGGCCTTATACGCAACGTTATATAGGTAGTATGGTCAGCGATGTTCATCGTAACCTGATCAAGGGAGGCATTTTTATGTATCCGGGAATGTCTGATAAACCAAAAGGCAAGTTGAGGCTCCTATACGAATGCAATCCATTTGCCTTTATAATTGAAGTTGCCGGGGGGAAGGCAACCAATGGAGAAATGCGGGTATTGGATATTGAACCTGAAGATCTTCATCAGCGATCTCCTTTTTTTGTAGGCAGTAAGGGAATGATGGAGGAACTGGAAGCCTGCTTATAATTCATTATGGTACAATACTTGCGGACGCATAGTGAAATTATTATCCTATGCCGTATTATAGAATTGTTACCGGATTTATACTTACATTTTTTCTATGGTCGTGCAAGCCTACGCGCACTACCACAACCCGTACTACCACTAAAACAGCAACTACAGCACCTGCCAGGGTTTCTCTTTCCTCCCTTGAAGCGGGTATACTGGCTGAGGTGAATCGACATCGTAAAACTAAAGGTCTACAACCCTTGAAAACGAATAGTATAGTTGAAACGGAGGCTTCACTTCACAGCCAGCGTATGGCAAGTAAACAGGTGGCTTTTGGCCACACTGGCTTTGAGACCAGGGTTTCCAGGATGGGTAAAAGGCTTGGTGGGGTTAGTAATTCAGCAGAGAATGTAGCCTTCGGAAGATATTCTGCCCGTGAAGTTGTGCAGACCTGGTTAAAAAGCACGCCACATCGTCGGAATATAGAAGGGAGGTTCAATCTCACAGGTATAGGTGTTTCAAAGGATTCGAGAGGAACTGTTTATTATACCCAACTCTTTGCCTTGAAAAATTAAGTGCAATCATTCCTCATTAAGCATATAGGTTTTGGAATAACGTAGATTTGCCTTGTCATTCTAATTTTATGCATACAAGTGAAGACCTGCGTTATCCAATTGGTAAATATGAAGAACAGCCATATTCGGAGAGGCAATTACATGATTGGCTTAACGATATACGTTACCTGCCACAATTATTGGAACATGCAGTACTAAACCTGGATGAGCACCAGTTGCATACTCCCTATCGTGAGGGTGGCTGGACAGTTCAGCAGGTAGTTCATCATGTGGCAGACAGTCACATGAATGCTCTGATCCGGTTTAAACTTGCTTTAACCGAACAGAACCCTGTTATCAAACCTTATGATGAGGCTGCATGGGCAAAACTTGATGATGTGGCTGATCTGCCGATTAATATATCCCTCACACTGCTTCACGCTTTGCATGCAAGATGGTTCAGTTGTATCAGAAAGCTTGATGAAAGTACATATACCAGCAGAACAGTCTTTCATCCTGAACACAAAAAGGAATTTACACTGTGGAATCTTTTGGGTATGTATGCATGGCATGGTAAACACCACGTGGCACATATTACCAGATTGAGGGAAAGGGAAGGATGGAAATAAAATAATCATTCATGTTCTGGAAAACAATTTCATCAGACTATATTTCAAATCATATCTATTTTACTGCAAGGAGAGATAAATGTCAACGCGATGATGGAACCATCGTAGATCCCTATTTTGTGGTAGAACTGCCTACATCGGCAACTGCACTTGCTTTAACCACCGATAACAGGGTGATCATGGTTAAACAGTACAGGCATCCTATCGGGGAAGTAATCATCGAAACACCTGGTGGGTTTATTGATCCTGGAGAAGATTTCGCTATTGGAATGAACCGTGAGTTACTTGAAGAGACTGGATATTCTTTTCAATCTATTGAGTCTCTTGGCAGGGTTGCTGCCAATCCAGGGGTCCTTAATAACTATACTGAGCTGTTTCTTGCAAGGGGCGGAGTGAAACAGCAGGACCAAATGCTTGACCACAATGAAGAGATTGAGGTGGTGGAGATAAGTATTAATGATTTAAAAGAAATGCTTTTGCGGGGTGATATTAAGCAATCGCTTCATGTAAACTGTATTTTCTATGCACTTCTGAAAATGGGGCAGATTACATTCAACAATCAGGGGATCACTTCACCAACAACGTAAACTGAGCCACATACCAGAATGAGGTCCTTAGGTGATGCAGCATTTTTGGCAGCTTTTAATGCCATATTTACTTCGTGGTATACTTTACCCTTGAGTGAAAAAGCGTCTGCCATTTCCTGCAGCCTGTCTGCCGGCATTGCCCTGGGGATCTGCGCCTGGGTGAAATAATAGATTGCATGCTTGGGAAGCATTGTAAGAACTTTTGTAACATCCTTGTCTTTAACCATACCTATAACAATATGCAGCCTTGTAAAACTTGTGAGTTCCAGTTGATTCAGAATCACTTTGATGCCATCTTCATTGTGTGCTACATCAAGTATAATAGTGGGGTCATCCGCGATTTTCTCCCAACGCCCATGAAGTCCTGTTAATTTCCTGGTATTAGCGAGGCCATTATGGATTGCTTTCTCATCAATCTGCCATCCTTCCTGCTGAAGGAAACGGATGGACTGAAGTACCGTTCTGATATTTTTTGTTTGGTAAAAGCCACTAAGTTCAGGATAATAATGTTGCGCATCGTCGTGCCCCCTTTCTTTAACGGTGATGGATAGCCGGTGGTCCTCATATTGCCAGTTCACCACCTCCTGCAATTTTTCAGCATAAAATAAGGGTGAATTTTTCTCCTTCGCGGTCTCTTCAAATATCTCCTTTGTTTCAGGTATAACTTCTCCTATGATAACAGGAATAGATTCTTTGATGATTCCTGCTTTTTCTACTGCAATTTTTTCAAGCGTATCGCCCAGAATATTCATATGGTCGTAACCAATATTAGTGATCACCGAAAGTATTGGTCTGATAATATTTGTGCTGTCTAAACGTCCACCCAGTCCAACCTCTATTACGGCAATATCAATTTCAGATGAAGCAAACCAATCAAACGCCATGGCTACCGAGATCTCAAAGAATGAAGGCTCAATAACGGGAATAAGGGGCTTCATTTTTTCCGTAAATGATATAACAGTTGACTCCGGAATCATATCCCCGTTAATACGTATTCTTTCGCGAAAATCTTTGAGATGGGGAGAGGTATATAGTCCGGTCTTATAACCTGCTTCCTGAAGTATGGCGGCGATCATATGGCTGGTTGAGCCTTTGCCATTAGTGCCTGCAATATGAATGGATTTGAATTGCGTATGGGGATTGCCGTTAGCGGACTCAAGTTCAATAATATTGTGAAGGTCTTTTTTGTAAGCACCTGCTCCCTGTTTGCTGAACATAGGGAGTCGTGTAAAAAGGTAATCGATAGTTTGGGCGTAATTCATCCCTGTAAAACTAATTCTTCATCAAATGAAAATGACGATTTCTTTAATTGGGCGAAACGGCTAATTTTTTAACCTGAAATTAAAGATTATAGTACCTATCTGTTCATCCCCACCCGCATTGAATTTTAACTGCATCGCCTTACGCACGGCAATTGCCTTCATATTGCTATTAGAAGTAGTTGATCCCCGGGGCTGGTAAACAGCAGAAATAACTTTTCCTGCTGCATCTACACGAATATCTACAGCAACTTTTGCATTCTGATTAAAGTCATCTTCAAAGGAAGGGAAACTTGTAATACGACGACCCGATAATCCCCTGGAGATTGATACTCCTGATTTACCAGTACCTCCATTTCCTTCGTAATTGGTTGAGTTAGGATCACCTCCCGGTTTCCCCTGATCTCCAGACCCGCCAGCTATGCCCTGGTTGCCACCTTTCTTATATGTGTCGGCCTCATTACCTCCAGTACCTGTTCCAGATACACCTTTAAATACTGCTTTCGGTTTGGGCGGGGCAGGCACTGGATTAGAAACGGGCGCTGTTGCAGCCGGCCTTGGCTTGACGGCTACTTCTTTTTCAGGGATCTTGGTTGCCTTGGGATTTGCAACTGCTGGTGGTTTCACAGCGGGAGCCTCTTCATCACTGTCGTCAGTTTCAATATCACGCGCATCATCTGCAGCAGCAGTATTTGCAGGAGGTGAATAGTTAGGTTGTTCAGCAGGAGCCGGACTTTCTGGTGACATAGGCTGGTCATCTCCTAATCCTTCATCGCTATTCCCAAGGTTCACTTCTATTCCATCTTCAATGGGAGGTGGTGGTATTGTAGGCAGAGAGAATTTGATGAAGAATAATATCAACATCAGCAGCAGCATTACGCCGGCTGTATAGCCTCCTGCCTTCAGGTTTTTCTGTACTTCAAATTCAGCGGTCATAGTGATCGGGTTAGCATAGTAAATGTACAATTCTTTGCCGTACAAGTACAAATAACAGGCTAAGTTGCGAGAATTGCAGCTAATATTTGTTAAAAATCATCGTCCTTTTCTAAGGGGTAAATTGGCGATCACCAATCCCCCAACAACCATTAATCCACTTGTGATATGAATCATCGTGATTTTCTCATTCAATAACCACAAAGCCTCAAGACTGCTGAAAATTGGTATCAGGTTGCCAAACAGGGCGGTGCGCGCAGCTCCAAGCCTTGCGATCGCAGCATTCCAGCATAAAAATGCGATAACTGAAGTGCCAAGTCCAAGATAGAGTACTACACTGATAAGATATCCATTCCATTCAATCGGGGCACTATAAGTGGATTCATATAACCATGCAGGTAATAACATCAGGGTGCCAAAAGTAAAAATGGTGAAGAGAAAATTCTGTGCACTTATTCCGCCAGGTTTCTTTCGAACCAGAATATTATAAATGGCAAACGCAAGAGCACCCAATAATACCCACGCATCTCCTTTTCCAAATTCCAATGCAATTAAACGTTGTAAACTCCCTGCTGATAAAAGATATAATATACCGGTAATGCATAAGGCAAGTCCGGAAAATCGCAATAGGGTCACTTTTTCTTTTAGAAAAATCCTTGCAAGAATAATGGCCATAACCGGGGAGGAGGTGGTTCCAATGAGCGCAAGATTTATAGCTGGGGAATAGTGACCTGCGATATAAACGAATGTGTTGAAGAGTGAAACTCCCGTTAATGCAGTCCAGAAAAAGTAGAAAAAATTACGCCTTACGATCGGCCATTCAACAGCTATTTGTTTCCATGCAAGAGGCAGAATTAATAAAGAAGCCGCCAGCCATCGGAAGAACGCAAGTGCTATAGGTGGAATGTTGTGTATGACGCCGCGTGCAACAATAAAATTGCCACTCCAGATAATGGTTGCAAGCACGGCAAGCGCCGCACCTGTTAGCAGGAGTCTGCGTTGGCTTTTTTCCAATTCCAATTTTGTCATGCAACGGCTTAGTGGGCAAAATCCATTTCGAATCTACCCCTTATCCTTTCTATAGGTGGATTGTAGTAGCCGAATTTCAGGTTTGGAAATTCTTCCCTTATTAGTTCCATCAGCTGTTTAACACCAAGGCATTCACCAGTATCTGTGGCGCCGATTTTACCAAGGTACCAGTCTGGATCAATATTGAAATTCCGCCATTGGATCATGCAAAGGTCGGTATCAATAATTAGTTTCCTCAGCGCCTCATATTCGGCAACACTGTCAGTCATTCCTGGAAAAACAAAATAATTAATACTGGTCCATCCTCCAAAGCTCCTGACCACTTTCAGACTTTCAACAATATCATCGAAATCATAATTATTTGGTCGGTAATAAGGCATATATACCTCTCTCCGCGCAGAATTTGTACTTACACGAATACTGTTCAATCCTGCTTCGCATAAGGCTTTTACAGCATCGGGTTTTGATCCGTTGGTATTAATATTAATACTTCCTTTGTCTGTATGTTTTCTGATCTCAATTATGGCATCTCTCATGGTCTCCCAAACTAAAAGTGGCTCGCCTTCACAGCCCTGCCCAAAACTGATAAGTGGGAAAGGTGCTGATTCAAGATGGGGGACAGTATATTCCACTATTTCTTCAGGAGTTGGCCTAAAGGTCAGGCGGTCCTGGGTTGATACAATAGGCTCTTCATCCGGCTGTAGGGATATACATCCTACACAATTAGCGTTACATGCCGGAGAAGCTGGTACAGGGCATTCCCATCTACCCATAAAATAGTTTCGTGCGGCGGGACAGTGATATGTATTACAGCAATTTTCTGCAAGATGCTTAACAAGGCGATTATGAGGGTATGCCTTCAACATCTGAGATACTCCCGTTTCGATCTTTTTATCATTAAATCCTCCACATTCCTGTCTTATATCAGATTCGATGCGGATGGCAGGCACAAAGAATTTTCCTTCTACCCAACCTGCAGCAGTATAACAAAATAAGGGAAGGATAGGTGCATCGGGCATACTCTCATATGCGGCAATGAATAATCCTGTATGTGCGGGAGGAATAAATGCTGCAACTGCCCATCCTTTTTCACAGAGGCGCATTTCGCCGGTAATAACATCAATACCTATACCTCTTCTTCCCGGAAGTTCATATAAATTGCCACCCTCAGGTAATTCAATCCAGTCTTCTTCAGGAACAGGATAAACATCCCAACCGCTTCTTCCGGTAGCATATAGTGTATTGTCTTCAAAAATATTTCCTTTACCATCAGAGTAAAGGAGATAGGGGGCATGTGCTAGCATTTGGTAAAGTTAGTGAAATGGAGGGATGGAGAGATGGAGGGATGGAACGATCATACTATTTTATGAATCCTTTCCCTGCAATAACTGTTAAATTCATCTTCACTGCAATCATCTTCTCCTTCATCATCATCAGAGGTTTCGCGCTGTATGAGTTTATTATTTTTAAAATCTAACGTAAGGAGATTGTCACGCAGCATGATATTTGTAAAATCTTCCCACTCATATTGTTTTCTTGGGATACTGTTGAAAACAATTCTATCGTCGTTGAAACCGATCTCAAGGTTTTTCTTTGCCTGTCTTTCAACAAGAGCCATAACGAGAAATAGGGCGCTGAGCCATGGAAAATAAGGCATGCTCGCCCAGGTAAGGGCGGTAACAAACAGGGCATAACTGTATGTTACAGATTTCCCTAATTTTTTGAGGCGAAAAATATTAATGACAACTAATAGCGCTATTACTGTAGCACCGATTAATTGCATCATTCGTTTATCATCAGAACTGATATATTGGAGAAGGAATAGTAAAACCGAAGCTGAACTTAACAGTATACTGAACCTGTCTACAAGCCTTCGGCTGGTATTTTCCAGGGTCACAACGTATTTATAAATCATGCTCAGAGATTATTGGCAACAAACATGTTGCAAAGTTTGTACAGCACCCGGGCACCCACATTGGCATCCCAGTCATTATTGCCTACGCCAACTTCATTGAGATCAAACCCAACGATCTGCCTGCCACTTTCCACCACTTTTTTGAAAAGATAAAACACCTGTGAAACCTCGAATCCGCCGGCAACAGGGGTTCCGGTATTGGGACATAGTTTTGGATCAAGTCCATCTATATCAAAACTCAGGTAAACCTTTTGTGGGAGGCCTTCAACAATCTCATCCGTTATTTTTTTCCAGGTTTCACCTTCATACATGCGCTCGCGGATCTGCTGGTCGAAATATGTTACAACCCTGCCTTTGCTGGCCCTGATATAATCTATTTCTTCATCACAATAATCACGAACGCCAACCTGAACCAGCTTTTCAATTCCCGGCATTTCTTCCAGAACGTTAAACATTATGCTGGCATGTGAATAACGGAAATCCTCATAGGCCTTTCTAAGATCGCAGTGAGCATCTATCTGCAGTATTCCAAAAGAACCATGTTTTTCTGTTAGTGCTTTGATGTATCCGAAGGGTGTACTGTGATCGCCACCCAGCAAGGCAACCAGTTTGCCTTTCTCCAGGAGTTCTTTAGTTTGCGCATGAACCCAGTTGATCATAAAATTACTTCCTTCATTGATCTCCTTAAGTGAGCGGCACATGAAGTTATTTCGTTCAACTTCCTCTCCATTTGAAATATAATCGATGTACAATTCGGCCTCTTTGCGTAGGTAATCACTTTTTAACAAAATCTTTTTATCTACCTCCCGCATATAAAAACCATTGCGCCATATATCGTGGTAGTCGGCATCATAGAGGTCAACCTGAAGACTAGCTTTGGAGATATTATCTGCGGCTCTTGCTGTTCCTGCATTATAGCTCACTGTCACTTCCCACGGAACGGGAACTATTACCAGGCGCGCATCTTCCTCAGAAGTTGGGAGTCCAAAAAGGTTATGATTGGGGTTGCCAAGGCTATTTGCATCGAACTGGGAGAGGTCCATATCTGTATATTAAAAACGGCCGCAAGTTAGGACAGCCGCAGGTAGATGCAAAATTAAAAGTTAGGGTTGTATGGCATAAACAAATCAATACCCAATGCCAATTTGGACTAACTTTGCGGCGGAACACTGCGCAATATGAAAAAGACACACATTATTATCTTGATTTTCATTGCAATAGCTATTGCGGTGCTTATCAGCTTTATGGGCGATCTCACAACTTATGACACGGTTGCCTCTGCACGTGAAAAAGAGGGAAAATTTGTACACCTCATTGCAAAACTGGACAAGACCAAGCCCGTAGAGTACGATGCCATTAAAAACCCGAATTACATGCGGTTTACCGCAATTGACACGCTGGGCAACTCAACCCCTGTGATCTATCACAATGCCAAGCCCACAGATTTTGAGAAAAGTGAGCGTCTCGTATTGAAAGGAAGTATGAAAGATGGCCAGTTTGAAGCCGATGAGATGCTCATGAAATGCCCTTCCAAGTATAAGGAAGACGTTGAAGTAAACAAGAAAAATCTGAGTTCAAATTAATTTGATTCTCCCATGAATTATATCGGTGAAAACCTGTTGCCTGGGCAACTGGGGCATTTCTTTGTAGTACTTGCATTGGTGTCGTCGTTGGTTGCTACCATATCCTATTTCAAATCCGCAAACTCAATTGACCCCGCCGAAGAAATTCGTTGGAGAAAGCTTGCCAGGATAGCATTTGGCATCGATTTCCTTTCTGTATTCACTGTTTTCGGAATACTTTATTATATTATTTCATCGCATAGCTTCGAGTATTTTTATGCATGGAACCATAGTAACCTTTCCCTCAATACGCAATACCTTCTTGCATGTATTTGGGAGGGACAGGAGGGTAGTTTTATGCTATGGACCCTTTGGCACGCAGTATTGGGTGCGCTTTTAATTTTCAGGGGTACGAAATGGGAAGCGCCGGTAATGGCTGTGATCTCATTTATGCAGTTATGCCTGGCAACCTTTATCCTGGGGGTTTATGTAGGAGACACTTCCATTGGTAGCAATCCTTTTCTACTGGTTAGGGAAAAATTTGCAGACGCTCCTGTATTTGCACGAGCCGATTATCTGAGCCTTGCACAAATGCAGGATGGACAGGGCCTTAACCAACTCCTTCAGAATTACTGGATGGTAATACACCCACCCGTATTGTTTCTTGGATTTGCGGCTTCAATTGTTCCCTTTGCTTTTGCGATAGCGGGATTATGGAAAAAGGATTATACATGGACGAAGCCAGCACTTCCATGGAGTCTTTTTGCAGCAGGGATCCTGGGATTAGGTATAATGATGGGGGCTGCCTGGGCTTATGAGTCACTAACATTTGGTGGTTATTGGGCATGGGATCCTGTGGAGAATGCTTCATTGGTACCATGGCTGGTACTTGTTGCTGGTATTCACACCCAGGTTATATATAATGCAACAGGGCACTCACTTCGGGCAACCAAAGTCTTCTTTATACTTGGTTTCTGCCTTGTTTTGTATTCAACTTTTTTAACAAGGAGCGGAGTTTTAGGAGATAGCTCAGTACACGCATTTACAGGTCTGGGTATGGACGCCCAGCTGTTGATATTCTTATTGATATTTCTGGTTCCTGCATTCGTATTATTCTTCAAAAGATTTAAAGAGATTCCCCATATTGTAAAAGAAGAGGAAACATCTTCCAGAGAATTTTGGATGTTCATCGGCGCGCTCGTATTATTTCTCAGTGCAGCCATCATTACCTGGCAAACATCTTTTAACCCTATCTATAACAAAATTACCGGTCAGTCAACAGCTGCCCCTGAAGATATTGAGTTCTCCTATAACAAGATCCAGGTTTTTGTTGCAATTGTAATTGCCTTGCTTACTGCAATCACCCAATACCTCAAATACAAAAAAACAGCTCCACAATTGTGGGTAAAAAAGATCTTAGTACCCACTTCCATTGCAGCCGCAATTACGCTTATTTTTTTCCTTGTAAGCGGACTTGAATACGATAAAAAAGGAATAGGTTTCCAGGCAGCCTTATATCTGGCGTTTTTTGCCAGTGTGTATTCGGTTGTTGCCAATGCAAGCTATATATGGATTGGTTTGAATGGCAGGTTAAAAGCAGCCGGTGCATCAGTGGCACATGTGGGATTTGGGCTTAGCCTCGTTGGTATTCTGATCTCATCATCCAACAAGCAGGTGCTTTCATATAATACAACAGGTATAAATCTCAAGTTTGATGAGAGGTCTAAAGAAAAATCTCTTGAAAACCTTACCCTCATTAAAGGTGTTGCCACAGACATGGGAAAATATTGGGCAACCTTTGTGAATAGCGATAGTACAAACGCTACTGGAAATATAAGCTATTATAAGGTTGATATGATGAAGAAAGACAGTACAGAATCATTTTCATTATATCCTAACCTGATCCGTAATACAAAGGGCCAGGAAGGGTTCTCAAATAATCCGGATGCGCGTCATTATTGGAACAGGGATATTTTTAGCTATATCACCTATGCAGATGATATGGATAAACGTGAGGATACTGCGCAATTCAAAAGTTATACGGTTAATGTAAAGGATACAGTTTATTATTCAAATGGATTCTTTATTCTTGATAAGGTTGTACCAAACCCTTCTAACAAAAAATACCAGTTTAAGCCAACTGATACGGCATTAATGGCTGCTATTACTGTTTATTCAAAAGAAGGAACCCGTTTTACAGCCCAGCCCGTATTTTATGTAGAGGGCAACCAGGCCCGGTATATACTTGATACTGTTTATGCACAGAATATTGCATTGGGTTTTAGTAAGGTAATGGCAGATCAGAAAATAGAGCTACAGGTTAAAGAGAGTAATCGAATGGTGCCTTTTGTTGCGCTCAAAGTTTATGAATTCCCCCATATAAATATTTTATGGTTGGGCATTATACTCATGACAATTGGATTTGGAATAAGTGTAGTTTACCGAAGCCGGCAGGGAAGGCTGAAGGCTGTAAATAAAATTTAGCAAACCACTAACAGCTATTCGGGTGACCAGATTGTCTTATGAGGCATTAAGATAGTAGTTGTTCAATTCATGCGTAGGAATCTATTTTTAAAAGGTCGGTTGCTTGCTTTGATGGTGATGTTGCTGATAGTTATCGGTGCGCTTGGGCAATCTCCCCAACCATCACCTTCTCCTGCTCCATTGCCAGCATTGAAGCCGAAGCCGGGGCCACTGCCTTTCAATCCACGTTGGGGCCCTAATGATACTATCATAGTACCGATCTATGTATTAGCGGGTGATACGCTTCCTTCTGGTTTAATGGAATATGTATTTGTGGATGCTCCTATGCCACCGGCAATGAGGAAAAGATATTCGAAGTGGACCCGTCTCAGAAATGCGGTGTATGTTACTTATCCTTATGCTAAAAGAGCCGGACTCATCATTAACGATATCAATGGCCAGATGGCCACTATGTCTGGCGGACAAAGAAAAAAATACCTGGAGAGCCGCGAAAAAGAATTAAAAAAAGAATTCACCGAACCTCTTACAAAATTGTCAGTATACCAGGGAAGAGTGCTAATGAAGTTGATCAACAGACAAACTGGTAATAACTGCTATGAGTTGATTAAAGAATACAGGGGAGGATTTTCGGCGCGATTCTGGCAGACCGTAGCCTTCTTCTTCGGGAGCAGCTTAAAACAACCCTATAATGCGGTGACGGAAGACAAGGAGATCGAGTTGATCGTTCGCGAAGTAGAGCAATTATACAGATGATCCGCCGGTAATACCAGCGAATCACCTGATATTTTAAATTATTTTCCAGCCTTTAATTCATCCTGCAATGCTTCGAGTTCGCTCCATTTGGCTGCTGCTGCAAGTTTTGCCTGCTTTGGCCAACTGCTGGGATCATGCACTTTGAATTTATTACCCGCAGCATCCAGGATGGCTCTCAATTTTTTGGGTGTGGCCTTTGAAAGATCTGTATAGGTAACAATTGCGTCTGCAATAAGCAATTCTGCGATTTTCTTGCCAATTCCTTCGATTTTAGTGAGATCATCAACAGCGGGCTTCTCTGCTTTCTTATTAGCAGTAGCTACTTTCTTTTCAGTCGCAGCTTTCTTAGCCGGCGCTTTCTTTACTGGCTTCGGTTCTGACTCACTGGTTGCCAACTTCTGTTCAGCTTCAACAACTTCAGGAACAGTAATCACACAATTATCTACTGCCAATCCTGCTTTATGAACATAATTTTCTGCAAACCAGTCATTCACCCAACGACCATCATTGAGAAGAAATCTATACTCATATGATTTACCTGCTTCCAATGCCACTGTGGCTTTTAGGGTGCCATCTTTTTGCACTTTTAAACCAATACCTTCATTCACATCCCAGTTATTGAAATCACCTAAAAGGATAGCTTCAGTAGCTTCTCCAAGTGCCTCAGAAGGCAGAATAAATGTCACTTTCTTTTCCATAAACATGTATTTTAACTAATTGCTTGCCTGCACTTAATACAGCGCCGCAAATATAGTAACCCTAAGCCAGTATTATGTTTTTCCACATATTGTGGAAAACACTAAAGTCAATTAGAAGCATTTTTTAGAACCTATATTAGCCGGATTCTTAATATTTTAGGAAAGTATTCCATCCTTAATTTTTTTTCATGCAAACTGTTGCCACTTCACTTTTTTTAAGTCTGATCTTACTTCAATCATGCAGGGAGGCGGCAAATAATGCGGCTGACTATACTGGCTGGACTGCTTATGCCGGTACTCCTGATGGTATGCGATATTCATCTAATGATCAGATAAATAAGGGGAATGTAAAAGCACTTCAATTAGCATGGACCTATAGTACAAATGATCACGATTCTGCCAATCGTTCCCAGAATCAGTGCAATCCTATAGTAATTGATAATATTCTTTATGGTATTTCTCCTAAACTGAAGCTTTTTGCTTTAAATGCTTCAACAGGACAGGAGAAATGGATATTTGATCCTGCCAGTGAAGACAGTAATTCTCACCTTGATCCATATGCCTATTACAAGGTAAGCAGAGGCCTGGTTTATTGGGAGGGAAATAATGAATCTGAAAAACGCATTCTTTATAGTGCCGGGTCACGTACTTATGCTATCAATATAGCAGATGGAAAGCCAATTAGAAGTTTTGGGGAAAATGGTTTTATAGATCTCACTAAAGATTTAGACAGAGTAAATGGTAGTTATAACCCTTTTATAGTTAACACAACACCCGGGGTCGTTTTCAGGGATATATTAATTATCGGCTCTCGTGTAGCAGAATCTGCCGACGGTGCCCCAGGTCATATTCGTGGATATGATATCCGAACTGGCAAACGAAAATGGATATTTCATACTATTCCTCACCCGGGTGAAACAGGATATGATAGCTGGCCCGATAAGGATGCCTGGAAAAAGCTGGGCGGCGCAAATAGCTGGGCAGGAATGTCGCTTGATGAAAAACGTGGGATTGTATATATCCCTACAGGTTCAATAGCCGGTGACTTTTATGGTGGATTCCGAAAAGGCACTAACCTCTATGCAAATTCATTGGTAGCTCTTGATGCCGCTAGCGGCAAATACCTCTGGCATTTTCAGACAGTGCATCATGACCTTTGGGATCGCGATCTGCCAGCCAACCCTAACCTGTTGACTGTTACCCATGGAGGTAAGAAAATTGATGCTGTAGCACAGATTACCAAGCACGGTTATATATTCCTGTTTGACCGCGAAAATGGTAATCCATTATTTCCTATACAAGAAAAACCTGTCCCAACTTTTGCACTACCTGGTGAAGAAGCATGGCCAACACAACCTATCCCTTCATTGCCTGAACCATTTGCCCGACAAAAATTCTCGGAAGAAGATATATCTGACCTTGACCCTCAAACATATCCGGAGTTGTTAGCTGCCTATAAAAAGATAAAATATAGTACCATGTTCACTCCCCCTTCGAAAGAAGGGTCCTGGATTTTCCCGGGGTTTGATGGGGGTGGAGAATGGGGTGGCGCTGCCGTGGATCCTGAATCCGCTACTATTTATGTTCATAGCAGCGAACTGCCCTGGTCACTAACGATGATTGATGTTCCTACTTCCGGTAATGCTCATATGAAAATTGATGATGGTAAAGCAGTTTACAATAAATATTGTATTTCCTGCCATGGCCCCGACCTTAAAGGCAATGGGCCTTCCTATCCTTCATTGGTAGACATTGATAAACGTTTAAATAAGGAGGAGCTGAGAAAAACCATTGATAATGGAAAAAATATGATGCCTTCTTTCAAACACCTCACAGAACAGGAAAAAAATGCGCTGCTCAGTTATTTTATTCCCAATGCTGATAATGGATCGCTTAAAAGCGAAACAAGCGAGGTTTCAAAAGAACCCGGATCTCACTCAATTTTAGATGAAGTGCCATACACGATGACCGGCTACAATCGGTTTCTCGATAGGAACGGATATCCTGGCATAAAACCACCCTGGGGAACATTAAATGCTGTTGACCTGAATACGGGAAAATTAATCTGGAAAGTGCCTGTAGGGGAATATCCGGAACTTACCAGAAAAGGAATACCAGTTACAGGAACAGAAGGATATGGCGGACCATTGGTAACAAAAGGCGGACTCGTTTTCATTGCTGCATCAAAGGATTCCCGATTCAGAGCGTTCGACAAAAAAACGGGTAAAATTTTATGGGAGGCGGTATTACCCGTACCTGGTTATGCAACACCAGCTACATTTATGGTAGATGGAGTGCAGTATGTAGTGATCGCTTGTGGTGGGGGAAAAATTGGAAGTCCATCAGGCGATAAGTACCTGGCTTTTGCCCTGCCATCAGATAAAGGACAATAGTAATTCCACCAAAGAAAATGGAAATTCTGGTTTTTAAGTATATTCAATGCCCAATAAAACAACAACGTTATGAACCGAAAATTACGCATGGGCATGATCGGAGGTGGAAGCGATGCCTTCATAGGTGCTATCCATCGTCATGCTGCCAATCTTGATGGAAAGATCGAGTTGGTTTGCGGTGCACTCAGCATCAATAAAGAAATTGCAATATCGAGTGGTCGTTCCCTTTTCCTTGCAGAGGATAGAATATATTCTACTTATGAAGAAATGCTAGAGAAAGAAGCTGCTCTTCCAGCCGATACGCGGATGGATTTTGTAACTATAGTTACCCCAAATTTTGCGCATTTTGCACCAGCTATGATGGCGCTTGAAAAAGGTTTCAATGTTGTTATTGAAAAACCAATAACCCTCTCACTTGAAGAGGCTTTGGAGCTTGACAAAAAAGTAAAGGAAACTGGATTGATTCTTTGCCTCACGCATACCTATACTGGTTATCCAATGGTGAAAGAAGCCAAGTCAATAATTGCTGAAGGTAAATTGGGAAAGATTAGAAAAGTTTATGTAGAATATCGCCAGGGATGGTTGAGCCGGTTATCTGAGCGCGAAGGCAATGCCGGTGCTGCCTGGAGAACGGATGCCAAGAAATCGGGCAAAAGTGGTGTTATGGGTGATATCGGCACCCACGCATTTAATCTTACTGAATATATTACCGGATTGCAGGTAAGTGAACTTTGCGCGAACCTGAATGTGGTGGTTGATGGTCGCGCCCTGGATGATGATGGAGCTGTACTACTTCGATTCAATAATGGCGCAAGTGGTGTGCTTATGGCAACCCAGGTAGCCGCAGGCGAAGAGAATAATCTCGTAATAAGAATTTATGGTGAAAATGGTGGATTGGAATGGCACCAGCATGAACCTAATAGTCTGTTGCTTAAATGGTATGATAAACCCATGGAAACATTAAGGGCAGGTTCTGCGTACCTGAGTGACCTTGCAAAACATAATTGCCGAACACCAGGCGGGCACCCCGAAGGTTACCTGGAAGCATTTGCCAATCTGTATAAGAACTTTACGCTTGCACTGTCGGCCAGGCTCGATAATACAACTGTAAAAGATATAGTGGAATTTCCATCCGTTGCGGAAGGGATACGTGGCATGGCATTTATCGAAAATGTTGTCAGAAGCAATAACAGCAATGAGAAATGGGTTAGTTATACCATCTAAATATCAGGATGAACGCATCTTTGTGACAATACCCGTCGTGGAAAAACCTTCCACGATGGGGTTGATCACAACCCGTCCACCATTCTCCATTACTTCCTTGTGGCCAACAACTTCTTCAACGCGGTAGTCACCTCCTTTTACAAGGGTATGGGGTAGTATTGTTGTTATGAGATCAAAGGGAGTGTCTTCTTCAAAAATAATTACTGCATCCACCATTATCAGAGATGCAATAAGAACAGCACGGGAATCCTGATCATTGATTGGTCGTTCAGGACCCTTATTGAGCCTTTTAACAGAAGCATCAGAATTTACCGCAACAATCAGAATATCGCCTTCCTGTGCAGCCTGGGAGAGAGAATAAATATGACCTCGATGCAGAATATCAAACACACCATTTGTGAAAACGATCCTTTTACCAAGGAATTTCCAAATGTTCACAGCCTTCAATAAATCCGGAAGCCTGAAAATTTTGGTTGGTATTACTGCAGCATTCATCATATTTTTTGTTTGTCGGATTGCGAAGTAGGAAACATATCTTGTTCGGCCCTTACTTTACGTTTGCCAGCATTTATTGCTGGTAATAACAATAAGGAAAGGCCTCCGGATAAGAGTATCAGGAAAGTTTGGGCAAGCCAAAGTAACCAGCCAAATGCTTTACCAATATTTTCCCCTAATCCATAAAGTACCATGGTTTCCTGCACGAGAATAGGATAAGCGCCAATACCTCCCTGTGTAACGATCATGCCTACACTACCCAGAGACAATACTGAGAAGGAGGGGAGCCATCCGTATCCACTGGTGGGTTCCATCGCATAAAAGCCAATGCGGATACTTGCCAGGTACAAAAACCAGATCAGGAATGTATGAAAGAAAAATCCAGCTTTATTTTTCACGTATCTAACACTGGTAACACCTTCCCATATCCCTTTGACAACAACCCTTATTTTCTTAATAAAGCCGATATGAGAATATTTCCATAGGGCAAACCAAAAACCGGTTCCAATAATTAGTAAAATGGATAGTATCATCAGGATGCGGGTATAGTTTATTTCGCCAGTACCCCCGGTGAGAAGGTCATTGACCATATCGCCGGCAAAATTTCCAATAACATCTATCTGCGAGAAAATAGTGATAAAAAAAACTATTACAAGGCAGATAAGATCGAAGGCCCTTTCTGCAACAATGGTTCCAATGAGTTTATCAGCAGGTACCTTTTCATAGCGTGCAAGTATTGTACATTTAAGTACTTCACCAAGCCTCGGAACGGCCAGGTTTGCAAGGTAACCTACAAGTACTGCAAAATAGGTATTGAGGTTTGAGGGTTTATAACCCATGGGTTCCATCAATATCTTCCAGCGGATGGCCCTGCTGTAATGACTTAGCAATAATGCGAGGGAAACTGGAACAAGTAGCCAGTAATTAGTCTCCGCGAGGGCTGCCTTCATTTCATTCCAATCTGCCGGACTGATCTTACCAATGCTCCACCAAACCAGAAAGATCCCCAGCCCAAGGAATATTGCATATTGAAGAAGGCTGCTGATCTTTTTGTTCATATGGATGATTTGGTACTATAAAGATAACAGCAAGGTATTACCCTGCCATTATAATAAGTTCCCCTCTTTTGGAAACACTATCCACGGTTGGAAGGCTTTAGCTTTCTCAAAATCCATGCGGGCATATGAAATAATGATAACAATATCGCCAACTGAACCCTGCCTGGCAGCCGGTCCGTTCAGGCAACAAACCCCTGAACCCCTTTTACCCTTTATTAGGTAGGTCTCAATCCTTGAACCTGTATTTACATTCACAACCTGGATCTTTTCATGCTCAATCATATTTGCCGAATCCATAATGTCTTCATCAAGAGTAAGACTTCCTACATAATGCAGGTTCGCTTCTGTAATGGTACAGCGATGAACCTTCGATTTTAATACTTCAATATCCATTTACTGGGGTTGATTTATTTACGCTCGGCAAGTTAGTATTTTCCAGGAATGAATTTAAGGGATTAACATATTATCGATCAGCCTCACATTGTTGAGAAATGCCGCAACAAGTGCCACTAGCGGTCTTTTCCCATCCCATTCATCCAATACTTCCAGATTATCAGCCGCTGCGATCGCAACATAATCAACATTGAAACCATTACTGCTAAGTGAGTCTTCCGCAGCTACTGAAATGGGGAGGAGGGGGCCCGCATTTACAGTCTTCTTTATTCTTCCCAACACTTCCGCTATCTGGGAGGCCTTCTTTCTTTCCTCTTCATTCAAGCGCATATTACGGCTACTCATGGCAAGCCCATCGGCTTCACGCAATGTTTCACATGTATGAAGCCTGGTTTTACAATCCATTATTTGAAGAAGTTTTTTGACTACCATGCATTGCTGAAAATCTTTCTGACCCATAAAAAGATCATCTGCTGGTATAATTTCAAGCAGGCGATTCATCACCTGGCACACGCCCTGGAAATGACCGGGACGGTATTTGCCTTCAAATATGGTCTCCAGGTATCCAAGGTCGTAGTTAGGTAGCTGATCAACGCCATTGGAGTATATATCTGTCACTTCAGGGAGAAAAAGAAAGTCCATTCCGGCTTTTTCCAGGATCTCAATGTCTTTTTCTAAGGTTATGGGGTATTTTTCAAAGTCTTTTGGGTCATTGAACTGGGTAGGATTCACGAATATGCTGCAAACTGTAATATCATTATGCTGTTTTGCAGCTGCCATCAAGGAAAGATGACCGTCATGTAGGGCGCCCATCGTGGGAACAAACCCGATAGTTCTTTTCTGCTGTGCTAATGCTCTCAGTTCCTTATATATGGCGGTTGCCCTTTTGATGAGGATCATAAATGAAGGTTTTTAACATCTGGGGTTGCCCTAATTCCGGTTTTTCAGCTAAAAAAATATACCTTTGCAAACTATTTGACTGAAAAATCAGTGCTGTTTTCACCAATCGTAACCGATCAAATGTCAACAAAGAAAAGAATTTTATTCATTGCCAACGAAATGTCGCCTTACCTGGAGCTGACAGAGTTTTCTGAGATCGTGAACAGGCTGGCCATCAAATCCAATGACAATGGTTTCGAAGTGCGTTGCATTATGCCCCGGTTCGGTACCATTAATGAACGCCGTCACCGTTTGCATGAAGTTGTACGCTTATCCGGTATCAATGTATCCGTAGACAATGATGACTTCCCTCTGCAGATAAAGGTGGCATCACTTCCAAACGCCCGTCTGCAGGTTTATTTTCTGGATAACGAAGACCTTTTCAAACGAAAATTTGTTTTCCATGATGAAAAGGAGACCTGGTATGATGATAATAGTTTGCGCACAATTTTTTTCTGTAAAGGTGCCCTGGAAACTGTTAAGAAATTCGGATGGCCTCCGGATATCATTCATTGCAGTGGTTGGATGAGCAGCCTTATTCCACTTTTCCTGAAAACCGCTTACAAAAAGGAACCGGTGTTTGGACACAGTAAAACCGTTTTCACTATAGGTCAGAATACCTTCAAGGAAAAGCTGGGTCCAGAATTTCTCAAGGCTGCGGCTATCCATGCCAATGTTAAGGAGAAAGACCTTGAACCATTCAAAGAGGGTACTAATGCTGCTTTGTTTCGTGGTGGTGCTACCTATGCTGATGCAATCAGTTTCGGTGCAGAAAAAGTTGACAAGAAACTTGCGGATGAATTTTCAAAAGTGAAAGGCAAGAAGATTCTCGCATACAATGCTGAGTCTGATTTAACAGACTATTTACAACTGTATACCGACCTTGCCAAGTAGTGTTTTTTGGCCATCCAAAATTTTAGACTAATTAACCGGTTTTTTGTGAAGAAACTCCTGTACAGCCTTTCCTTATTAATTGCTATCGTTTTTTATATTTCTTCATGCACCAAAATCAGAACAACTGATCTGGGTGGAGATCTTATTCCAGCAGTGGACAATGTCAACGTATTTGATACCACTCTCGAAGTCATTACTGAACTTTATCAATTACCCGACAGCACTCGAATAACAAGAACATCGGATCATGCACTGGGAATTCTAAACGACCCTGCCTTTGGTAAAACTACCGGTGAGATGTATTTCAAATTGCAGCCGCAGTTATTTGGTAGTTATCCATTCGGGAAATCGCGTGATAGTCTTATTGGCCTCGACTCGGTCGTGCTTTCCTTAAAGTACAAATCATTGTATGGTGACAGCAATTCGATACAATCGATACGTGTTTTTGAAATAGACCAGGCTGCAGCATTCAAGGACTCGTTGCAAGGTTATATCATTAACTCAGCTCCTTTTCTAACTGCTGACCTGTTGGCATCTAAGGAGAATCTTTTATTCAATACCCTGAACGATAGTTTAACCTATATAAGAATTAAGGACACTATAACTACAAGCAGTGAATTAAGGATAAAGCTTCCCAATGACTTCGGGATGCGGCTTATGAGTTATGATACCACTACTTACAAAACCGATTCGGCTTTCAATACAAAATTCAAAGGATTTGCTGTAAAGGCAGATGAAGGATCTTCCATCAAAAGAGCCCTGGCTTATTTCAATCTGGCAGATGGCAATACAAGGCTCAGCTTTCATTACCGTACAACGAAGAATGCGGTTGCTGATACTGCCGTTACTGATTTCATCCTTAGAGGATCAGGCAATGCTAATCTGGTTCAGCGTGATCCTACCGGCACAGATTATGGCAATGCATTGGTAAATGGTACCGGAAACCAGGAAAAATTATTCCTGCAGACTTCACCCGGCTCCTATGTTTTAGTCAAGATTCCGGGACTCAATGCTCTCTCCAACAGGCTGATATATAAGGCAACTCTCATTACTGAAAAACTTGAGAGTACTGAAGACAATATCTTTAAAGTACCTAACCTCCTTTTCCTGGATGCCGTTGATAGTACTAATAATAAATTTCTAACTATTCCTAACTCATTTGAGCCCCAGGATAATTCAGCCTTTGGTTACAATCCTGCACTTTTTGGTGGATTCCTCGCCAACAATCGATATGAATTTGATCTCAGCCGATATGTTCAGGGTATTGTAACCAGGAAGGAGAAATCCTATGCACTCAGGATGTATGCACCTTATATAACCCGCCCAACACTTGCTGGTACCGCTGATATCACTCGTTTTATTGCTTTGAATGGCCCTATTGCTGCGGGAAGAGTAGTTGTTAGTGGTGGTGCTCATCCCGTGAAGAAAATGCGACTTTATATTGTTTACTCCAAATTATAAGCAGCTGGCTTATATTTGCCCCGAATTTTTAAATCTATCATTAATGCCTTACTTGTTTACATCAGAAAGTGTTTCTGAAGGACATCCCGATAAAGTGGCTGACCAAATTTCCGATGCACTGATCGATAACTTCCTAGCATTTGACCCCCAATCAAAAGTTGCCTGTGAAACTTTGGTCACTACCGGACAGGTTGTATTGGCCGGTGAGGTTAAATCAAAAGCTTACCTCGATGTGCAGGAAATAGCCCGGGGTGTAATCCGCAAGATCGGATACACGAAAAGTGAATATATGTTTGAGGCTAATTCATGTGGTGTATTCTCTGCTATACATGAACAGAGCTCTGATATCAACCAGGGAGTGGATAGAAAAAAGAAGGAAGAGCAGGGTGCCGGAGACCAGGGTATGATGTTTGGATATGCCACCAATGAGACAGAAGATTATATGCCCCTCGCACTGGACCTTGCACACAAACTATTGCAGGAACTTGCTGCCCTGAGAAGGGAAAACAAACACATCAAATACCTGCGTCCTGATGCGAAAAGCCAGGTTACACTTGAGTATGATGATAATAACAACCCGGTAAGAATTGATGCCATCGTTATTTCTACCCAACACGATGATTTTGATTCAGAGGCGAAGATGCTCGCTAAGATCAAAAAAGATATTATTGAAATTCTCATTCCAAGGATCAAGACCAAGTATAAAAAGTACGCGAAGTTGTTCAATGATAAGATCAAGTATCATATTAACCCTACCGGCAAGTTCGTTATTGGAGGTCCACATGGAGATACGGGATTGACCGGGCGTAAAATAATTGTGGATACATATGGTGGCAAAGGTGCCCATGGGGGAGGTGCATTCAGTGGAAAAGATCCATCCAAGGTAGATCGCTCCGCAGCTTACGCAACAAGACATATTGCGAAGAATCTCGTTGCAGCCGGCGTTTGTGATGAAGTACTTGTTCAGGTCTCCTATGCAATTGGAGTGGCACAGCCAATGGGCATTTATGTGAATACGTATGGCACAGCAAAAGTAGATATGACCGATGGCGAAATAGCTCGCATCGTTGAAGGACTGTTTGATATGCGCCCTTATTTTATTGAGCAACGCCTCAAACTTAGAACACCTATATACAGTGAAACTGCCGCCTATGGTCATATGGGAAGAAAGCCGGAAATTGTAACTAAGACCTTCCGCTCTCCTGATGGAAAGGAAATTACAAAAAAGGTAGAGTTATTTACCTGGGAGAAACTGGATTATGTTCCTAAGGTTAAAAAGGCCTTTGGATTGAAATAAGTAAAAGCTGCCCTGGGGCAGCTTTTACAATTCATATATTTTTGCACAATGAGAACCTTCCGACAGCAGCAACACAGACCTAAAAAAAATACGCTTATCATTGGTCGCGATAAGGTTATTGCTGCCATGAAGGAAGGAAAGCAGTTGGAGCGCATCTATCTCTCACAAACGGTTCATGGTCCTGAGATTGAAGAAGTGAGGACACTTGCCGCTGAAAACCAGGTTCCGGTCAATAAAGTTCCGGTTGAAAAACTAAATGGTTTTAATATAAGCAACCATGGTGGTTGTGTGGGAGTAATCGCTAAAGTTCAATACCAGGACCTTCAGGATACCCTTTCCTTCATTATTGAAAGTGGAGAGATGCCCTTGTTGTTAATGCTTGATGGAATTACAGATGTGCGGAACATTGGTGCTATAGCGCGAACAGCTTACTGTTGCGGCGTTCATGCAATCATCATCCCCGACAAAGGGATTGGCGCCCTCAATGAAGACGCCATCCTGACTTCTGCCGGTGCATTGGAGCAAATCGCGGTGTGCCGGGTCAACAGCCTTATGAAGGCAGTAGATACACTTCACCTGAATGGAATAAAAGTATTCGCCAGCGAAATGACAGCAGAAACCAGCATATACAGTTGTGATTTCAGGGAACCTGCTGCCATAATCATGGGTGGGGAAGAAAAAGGAATCTATCCCGCACTCATGAAAACTGCTGATATTAGTTTTCGAATACCCATGACAGGTAATTTTGAATCATTGAATGTATCGGTTGCTACCGGAATGATCCTTTATGAGATAATGAAACAACGATCCTTATAATATTCCAAATCCAAGGCTGATATAATAGACCGCACCAATGGCAGGATTTCCAAAACCACTCCGGTAATAATGATTTGTAATATTGGTACCTCCCAGTTTGATCATTGACTTAAGCGCCGGAAACTTATACGAGATCTGAGCATCAACTGTAGTAAATGCGTTCACTGGTCCGCTAGCCATTTCACCCTCCCAGAAAAAGCTATCCTGCCAATGAAGGGTGATGCCAAATCCCAGTTTTTTTGATTTGCCTATGCCTGTATTACTATAGCCGGCATTTAGCCTGTATTTAGGAGTATTGAAATAAGGTATAAAACCTTCTGCAACATTTCCTATTTCATCAGAGTATGCATTTATAAACAAACTGTTTGTTGCGTTGAGTTTGTATTGCATTCCTAATCCAAATCCATAAACTTTTACCTTATCCTGACTATTGGTAACAATGGAATAAATTTTACCTGTTGAGGGCTGGTAAAGGGTGGTTCTGCCAAGAAAGTCTTTGTATTGTCCCCAATATGCATAGGCATCCAACATAAATACATCATTCCATAGTGTCTTATAACCAATTTCAAAAGATTGATTGCTTTCTGGTTTCAATTCTGTAAAAACATAAGGTGTTGGTTTTGGTACTTCACCAACAAGCTCATGTACTGGATGCTTATCCACTTCCATATATTCTTTAATCCAGGGCAGCCCTCCCAAAAGAGTATAGCCACCAACATTAAGTCTAATGTATTTTCCTTGCGTTGATGCGAAGCGATATGCAGTCTGGTATGACAAACGGATATTATTATTCTTTGCCACCCTGATTAAAGCTGTGAATCTCGGGGTGAACCTGGGTTTGAAGTCATCGTTCTTATCCCACCTCGCGGAAGCGGAGAGATTAAGCCGTTTGTTCAAAAGGTCTTTCGATACCTGGGCATAGGCACCAATTTCCTGGATTGTTATGGGGCCCGCAGTATCAATAAACAAGGTGCCATCAGAGTCAAGAATGTATTTTTTCCAATTGCCTCCTACAATCACATCCGCGAATTTTACCAGATGCGTAAAGTTATATTGCAATTCAGTCATCCATAATTGTGATTTTTCTTTAAAGAGTCCGCCGTCTGGTATTGGCGTTTTCCTGATCGCATCAAATGCCTGAATAAATTGAACGCTACCAGGTAATGCCAGATCACGGTCTGCATAGGCACGTGCTGCCTGGTGTGCCTCAATTTCCCCCAGATTATTTGCCCTGGCCTGGAGATACGCTCCGGCATATTGTGGATACCAGCTTTGCATCGGATTGGCAGGATCATAACTAGGTTTAAGTGCTTCATTAAGATATTGCCCTGTAATATTTGCTGTATATGCTTCCCCGGCATCCTCCTGGGTGGTGAAACTTCGGATAAACCAGTTACGGTGCTTCAATTCAAATTTGTATTGGCTGATCATGATCTCTTTTAAGGCATACCTGTTATTACTTGTATAAACTGTGTTGCCCTTCGACCAGTTACCCAATATGATCGCCTCTAACGCAGGTGTGATACGATAATGGAGTGCACCAGAAAGTCGTGTATTTTTAGCTTGCGGATCTATAAGGTGTTTCTCCTCAAAACCGGTACGCGAAACCATCAGAGGATCTGGTGGCAGAGTACCACCTGGGTTGAGTCCCGCAAGAAAAGGACGAATATCAACGGATGTTTCATCCCCATAAATATTTACGCCGTTGTAGTTTGGGTCTGAATTACGGTCACCTGATTTTACTCGTCCCGTAGCACCCACCCCTTCATAGTTTGTTCGATCATCAGCTAGCCAGTCATCACCTTTAATGAACTGTCCCCCAATCTTAAAAGCAAACTTATCATTAAAGGCTTTGGCAATCCGGAAACTATAATCAGAGAGAAGTGAAATCTTCTCACGTTGTTTTTTATCTACATGCATCATGCCGCTACGGGCCTGAAAACTTATGCCCTGGTGAGCAAAGGGATCTTTACTGGTAATCAGGATGGTTCCATTCATACCCCCTGGACCATAGAGTGCAGATGAAGCACCGGGCAGGATCTCAACATTGTCAACATCAAGGTCAGTGGGTCCGGTAAAACTTCCCACAAAAAAATTAAGCGCCGGTGCCTGGTTGTCCATGCCATCAACAATTTGGTTTACCCTGGGGCTGCCGCTGTAGTTAAATCCACGTGTGCTGATAGTTTTAAATGTTAGACTGGAGGTTGTGATATCTACGCCCTTCTGAAATGCTGCAATATCATAATAGGAGATAGCTGGTGATTGAATGATCTGGGCACTGCCATAGCGTTCAATAGAAACCGGGGATTCCAGTATACGGGTAGGCCGTCGATTTGCTGAAATAATTACCTCATGCCCAATTGAGTGCTGTGGTACCAGTTCTATCCGCAGGGGAATGGTATCAATAGCCTCAAGTGAGATACTGTCGTATCCGATAGAACTTACAATAAGGGAAACCGGGAAGGAAGGAACTGTTAATCGGAATTCGCCTCTGTTATTGGTATAAGTGCCGGTGGTTGTACCTTTTATCAGTACTGTAACATTGGAAAGAGCCTCATTACTGGATTGATTGAATACTTTGCCCTTCACATACTGGCTCCAGCCAGGTAAGGCTGCTGGCAAAGTTAAACACAGTGCCAGCAGCACATTGAGTAGATTCTTTTTCATGATTTAAGGTTTAATGGTAATGGGGATAGGCTCATTTTGTCATTGCTAGTTCCGCGAGCCGATTATAATTTGATTGGAATTTTTCTCTTTTGCCATCAATAATGAAGGTCTTCTTTGTAAGGGCACCGATTAGTGTTCCCGCTGCAGCACCAAGAGCACCATACACAATGGCACCTCCCGCAGCTTTTTCTTCTGCTGTCATGGCAAAAATCCAATATTCATCAGGGTTGTCATCCCCCGATGCAAATCCAAGTACTGTTCCAAAAATGGCTCCTGCTCCAAGGCCAATCAGAGCACCTCTCCCTACTCTTCCCTTTCTTTTGAGTTTCATGGATTGTACCTGATCAGGACTCAACACATAATTTTGGCTTAAAGAAGTGGATAAGGGCTGAATGTAAATGGAATCAGTAGTTACCCGCGAAAGATAACCCTCCACGAGTTTGCCATTGGTTTCAACTACGGTCGATTTGTAGATGCGTACTTTCCTGGCTCTTGAGGAACTGTCTTGCTTTTGGGCGAATCCTGTAAAAAGGATGAATATCGCCAGGAGGGTTGTTATTGTCTTTTTCATAGACCAAAACTAACTGTCGGGACTAGGGGTATAAAATGGGATTATCATAGCGTTAAAACCAGAATTGCATAATTCGGTGAATGCCTGGGTTTTTACTGCCAGTAGGATATTGATTATTGCAATAAAAGGAGGTATATTTAATAGAAGTTGGTAAATTTTACTAATGTGAAATTGTGATTTGGTAGAAATTCCCAAAATCTGGTTATGGAAAACGGCAATGTTCAGGTAGCGTTCTTTCAGCATCTCAAATCTCAGTTGCCTACGCATGTATCGTTGGTGGAAGAGATAGCAGATTTGCTGAATATTAGTACAGATAGTGCATATAGAAGACTACGTGGGGAGAAGCCAATAAGTTTTGAAGAACTCCAGAAGCTTTGTATGAAATACAAAATTTCTCTGGATCAGCTTTTTCACCTGCAGTCTGATACACTGATTTTCTCAGGTCGAAACGTTGGCCAGCCCGATTTTAAATTTCATCAATACCTGAATGGTGTGGTCAGTAATTTGCAATACATGAATACGTTTGAGAAAAAGGAAATCTTTCATCTCAATAAAGATGTTCCAATTTTTCATTTTTTTTATTTTCCCCGCCTGGCCGCATTTAAGCTTTATTTCTGGCGACGTTCTATTGCACAGGATGAAGAGCTCCTGAGCCATAAATTCAACTTTGATCTTATTGATGAGGAATTATTGAAAGTAGGAGAAAAGATGGCCGATGCATATGCACAGCTCCCATGCACTGAAATATGGAATATTGAAAATATCTCTGCCAGCCTTATGCAGATCAATTATTATAAGGACTCTAACCTCTTTCAATCCACCAGTGATATTCATGATGTTTACCAGGACCTGGAAAAATGTATCGACCATATTGAATACCAGGCTGAATTAGGATATAAGACCAGCCCTGACGGTAAGGTACATTACCGCCATATCCCGTACAGGATATATGTGAATGAATTTATACTGGGTGACAATACAATACAGGTTAAACTCAATGACACGCTGGTTACTTATTTGACGCATTCTGTGTTCAATTACCTGAATACCCGCGACAAACAATTCAATGAAAGCATTTCGAAACACTTTCAGAATATCATCCGAAAATCAACACTGATAAGCGATTCGGGAGAAAAAGATCGCCGCCGTTTCTTTACTGCTATACGCGCAAGAATTAATGAAAGAAAAGCTGCAATTTCGTAGGCACAAAATGCTCGCATTACATGCTTGATTCCCTACAGTTGGTTGAATGTCCCCGGGATGCTATCCAGGGTTGGCATTACCCGGTTGCTACAGAACAAAAAGTTCGTTACATCAATGCACTTTTAAAGGTTGGATTTCATACGATCGACTTCGGAAGTTTTGTATCTCCAAAAGCTATTCCCCAAATGGCCGATACAAAGGAGGTTCTTGCTGCATTGGACCTAAGTGTTACACAATCTTCACTTCTTGCAATCATAGCAAACAAAAGAGGTGCTGAGGAGGCGGTATCGTATGATGCAATCCGCTACCTCGGGTTCCCGCTTTCAGTTTCAGAAACATTTCAGCAACGTAATACCAATAGTTCCATTGATACATCTCTGAAGATATTGGAAGAGATCCAGGACCTTTGCTTGCATCGCAATAAAGAACTGGTGGTTTATCTTTCCATGGGATTTGGTAATCCCTATGGAGACCCATGGTCGGCCGATATTGTATTTGAAAAAGCATCAATGCTTGCCACTATGGGAATTAAAATATTATCCCTGGCCGATACTGTTGGAGTGGCCACTGCCAGCCAGGTATATGATCTGACATCCCATCTCATTAGAGAAATGATTGGGATAAGAATTGGTGTACATCTTCATGCGGCTGCAACTAACTGGCATGAAAAAGTTCAGGCTGCATTTAAGGCTGGCTGTCGCCGGTTTGATGGTGCCTTGAAAGGTATTGGAGGCTGTCCAATGGCAGGAAATGCATTGGTTGGTAATATTGATACAACTAACCTCGTTTGGTATCTCGAACAGGAAAAAGTTACAACAGGGCTAAATATGCAGGCCCTTGAAGAGGCATCAGAGATAGCTAATGAAATTTTCCTTTAACCTGCGTGCAATGAAATTTATCACAGATATAACCATTAAAGGCCCGGAAACACCCATAGAATATAGAGATCCTATCTTCCTCATCGGTTCATGTTTCACTGAGCATATTGGTAATAAACTGCACGATCTAAAGTTCAACGTAGTTCAGAATCCCCACGGAATTCTCTTTGATCCGATCAGTGTTTGTAACAGCCTTAACAGTTATATTGAACGCAGCCATTATAATGAAGATCATCTTATACTTTTGAATGAGCTATGGCAAAGCTGGAGCCACCATTCAAGGTTTTCAGGAACAAATAAAGCTGAAGTGCTTAAGATTATCAATGAATCTCAGGATATTGCTTACTCACATCTTAAGACCGCCCGATGGTTGATTATCACCCTGGGTTCTGCCTTTTCTTACAGGCTCGTGGAATCTGAAAGGCCAGTGGCAAATTGTCATCGGGCTCCTTCACAGTGGTTTCGAAAGCATATGTGTACTATTGATGAAATTGTAAGTGCTCTTGACAATACCCTCTACCGCTTATTCCACTTTAATCCTGATCTGAAGATAATTTTTACTATAAGTCCGGTGCGTCATTTACGTGACGGGGTTGTCGATAATAACAGGAGTAAGGCAAGGTTACTGGAATCGGTGCATCATCTGGTCAATAAGTTCAACAGGCTATATTATTTCCCCGCCTATGAGCTTGTGATCGACGTGTTGCGTGATTATAGATTCTATGATATTGATCTTGCCCATCCAAATTACCAGGCCACTGAATTTGTTCTGGATGCATTTCGGAAACATTATATTTCCGGGTCATCACAAGATCTCATGGAACAAATTCAGCAGATCGTTAATGCAAGACGTCATAAGCCCTTTCAACCTCAAACTCAGGCCCATCGGCAATTTCTTCACAACTTTGCAGTAAAGGCCCGTCAACTGCAACAGGAGCACCCATACATTTTATTACAGGAGGAGATTGACTTTTTCATGGCCTCATAAATCTGTTTCTAACTGTTCAAGCAGCACAAGTTGATGAAACGCATTGATGAGGTGGTCTTCTTCATTAATTGGATCTTCACCCAGCTTGTTTGAAAGATATTTAATTGTGTATTCAAGCGTTTTCCTGTACTCTTCAGCAAGGTTTAAGTAAGATAGATTAGTGAGGGCTGCTGGTTGATGAACATAATGAGTTTTTTCACGTAAACATGCAATTATATGTGTGGCTTTTAACAGGTAACGAATGTTAGCACGCAGAATTGTTTCCTCAAAAAGCTGATAGGTATCATTCAAGCTGGTCATGAAAATCTATTTATAATCTTAATGAATACGATCACCCCTGACCTCAAGGGTATGCATTATTTCCACTTCATGCCTGAGCCATTCATTCCATCGGTGTCGGACTTTTACCCGATCAATATAATGCTCTGCGAGTTCTATGAATAGCCTGTAATGACCTGCTTCGCTTTCCATAAAACGACGGTAAAATTTTCTAAGGTATTCATCACCCAATCCCTCGCTTAATCTTTTAAATCTTTCACAACTGCGTGCTTCAATAAGCGCCATAGTTAATAGCCTGTCCAGAAACCGGTCCTCCGGATGGCCGTCTTTTTTCTGAAAAATAAGCAACTGGTTTACATATTCATCTTTTCTTTGTTTTCCAAGTTTCAATCCCCGTTTATTCAATTCCTGCAGTACCAGCCTGAAATGCCCCCATTCCTCTGATACAATAGGAGCTAGTTCCCTGACCATCAGTTCTCTGTCACTGTATTTCTGTATAAGTGAAATGCAGGTAGTGGCAGCTTTTTGTTCACAATAGGCATGATCGGTTAATACGGCTTCTAGAGAAATGGCAGCCAGGTCAACCCATCTGGGATCTGTAGGCAATTGTAAGCCCAGGATATTTTTTACGTCGCTATTTTCAGTCAATTCCATCATGAGCCTTAATTTGCCGGTAAATTAAATATTCCGGATGAAAGAAGCATTTCTTGAAAGGAAACTTGAGGAAAGAAGGAAAGAGGGTGCTTTAAGGCAACTCACCATACGCGAGGAAATGACCGATTTCTGTTCCAATGATTACCTCGGCCTGGCACGCAGTTCCCGAAAAAATGATTTTAATAAATCACCGCAATTTTCCCTGGAAGGCTTGTCGCATGGAAGTACCGGGTCACGTTTATTATCTGGAAACAGCGCAATGGCAGAAAGTATTGAATCAATAATTGCCAATTTTCATGATGCCCCTGCCGCGCTGTTGTTTAATTCAGGCTATGATGCTAATACAGGAATACTTTCAGTGCTGGGAAGAAAAACTGACTACATTCTGTATGACAAGCTTTCACATGCGTCAATACGAGATGGTATCAGGCTCGGGTATGCAACAGCATGGCCATTCGAACACAATTCTATATCGTCACTGATTAGCAAAATTCAACATGCAAGGCAGTCAATCCAAAATGCCGGAATAGACGGTGAGATATTTGTGGTAACAGAATCAGTTTTTTCAATGGATGGTGATATCGCTCCGCTGGAAGAAATCGCGGATATTTGTGGCCGTTATGGTGCCCATCTTGTTGTTGACGAGGCCCATGCCCTTGGTGTAATTGGAGAAAGGGGGGAAGGTTGCTGCCAGCAGCATAATGTGCATGCTAAATGTTTTGCCAGAATATATACATATGGAAAAGCTGCCGGGGCACATGGTGCGGCAATAGTGGGGAGTACGCTTCTTAGGGAGTACCTGCTTAATTTTGCCCGATCATTCATTTACACCACGGCATTACCCCCGGTTAGTTTAATTGCTATCAAACATGCATATGAGCAGTTTCCGGAAATGCTGAAAGAAAGAATACACCTGCATAAACTTATTGGTATCTTTCGTGATGCTGTACTTGTTCATGAAAAACTGGATTCAAATACCGCCATTCAGGGCGTGATTTTACCGGGGAATGATGCGGTACGATTGTTGGCAGAGAAAATTCAGGATGCCGGGTTTGATGTAAGGCCCGTCATGTATCCAAGTGTACCGAAGGGAAAGGAACGTTTGAGGATTGTATTACACGCTTATAATACCACGGAAGAACTCCAACGGCTTATCGGGCACCTTCAATAGCTTATTTCATCATGAAGAGAACCAGAAGTACCATAAAAAGCAATCCCAATATAGTTTTGCTGCTTAAAAATTGTTTGGTATAATTTGTTTTCATAATGATGCGTTTATAGATGAGGTCCAGGGTCATAAATAAGACATCAAAAACATCAGGATGTTTACCCATAAACCTGTTAAATAGAAATTAATATTATTTTTAGCCAAAGCAATAAAGTCCCAATGAGATTACTCTTCCTGGCTGGTGCCGCACTCTTTACCATCGGATTAATATACGTATTGAATGGTAGCCAGGTTTTACCAGCCCCGCTGGGTAAACTGCTGAGCCCGCAGCATGGGGTTTGGCAGAACGCCGAAGCAGTTGATGCATCCTTTGATGGTGACATTAGTATTCGTGGATTAAAAGGCAATACTGATGTATACATAGACGAAAGACTTGTTCCACATGTTTTTGCCGAACAGGAGGATGATCTCTATTTCGTTCAGGGTTACCTGCATGCTAAATTCAGGTTATGGCAGATGGAATTCCAGACACATGCTGCAGCGGGTAGGCTTAGTGAAATTTTGGGAGAGGGTCCGGATAGCAGAATTCTTCAATATGATCGAAGCATGCGGAGGCTGGGTATGGTGTACGCCGCAGAACGCTCTATGGCGGAAATGGAGAAATCACCTGCGTCTAAAGCACAATACGAGGCCTATTCCAATGGAGTGAATGCATATATTGATCAAATGACCGAAGCAGAGTTGCCTCTTGAATATAAACTTCTGGGGTATTATCCCGAAAAGTGGACCCCATTTAAAACAGCTTTGTTCCTGAAATATATGAGCTATGATCTTGCAGGAAGGGAAGATGACCTTGAATTCTCCAATGCACGTGATAATTTTTCTAAAGTTGATTTTGAATCAATATTTAATATCCTGTCAGACTCACTTAAACCAGTTGTTCCTAATACAATTGAAAATCCTTATCCGGCAGCACCCGTAGTAGATCTGTCTCCACCTGCAAATGCGGATTCTTTGTATTATTCATTTCGTAATGATAGTCTCACTGCTGCTGATCCTTTTAAACCCGCCCGTGAAAATGGCAGTAATAACTGGGCTGTAGCTGGAAGCAAAACAAAAAGCGGCCGCCCGATACTGGCAAATGATCCACATCTGGGTCTAAACTTACCTTCCTTATGGTTCGAAATGCAGCTAACCACTCCGGAATTTAGTGCCTATGGGGCCAGCTTTCCGGGCTCACCAAATGTGATCATCGGTTTCAATGAACATATTGCTTTCGGATTTACAAATGCTGGCCGTGATGTGAAAGATTATTATGAGATACAGTTCCAGGACCAGGGAAATAATGCATATCTCTATAATGGCGAATGGAAACCATCCACCAAACGGGTGGAGATCATACGCATTAAAGGGCAGCCAGTTCTGAGAGACACTGTTGTATATACTCACTTCGGCCCTGTTATGTACGACCATACTTTCAAAGCATCAGAAAGGGAAGTTCGCAATCTCGCCGTAAGATGGAAAGCACATGACAGCAGTAATGATGGCCTTGCTTTTTATGGCCTTAACCATGCAAAAAATTATGAAGAATATCTTGCTGCTATCAGAAACCTGAGCTGCCCCGGACAAAATTGCATTTTTGCTTCCCGCAGTGGTGATATCGGTATCTGGCAGCAGGGGGAATTCCCCGCAAAATGGCGGCGGCAGGGAGATTTTATTATGCCAGGTACCGACAGCAGTTATATGTGGAAGGCAATGATTCCCCAGTCTGAAAACCCCCATATGGTTAATCCGCCACGTGGATATGTGAGTAGTGCAAACCAGCTTTCTACTGATAGCAGTTATCCTTATTATACAGGAAATGTATTTCCAGTTTACCGTGGTTATATAATCAACAGAATGCTTGATAGTGCATCCCAAATTACGCCCGAGGAAATGATGAAGATGCAGTGCGATAATTATAATGTGAAGGCAGAATTTGCAAGGGAAATTCTGCTTCGTACTAATACCAACGTACTGGATGAAACAGCACGCAAATATTTTGAAACCTTCAGAAGCTGGGACCTGAGAAATGATATCGGATCAATGGGAGCAACTGTTTTCGAATTATGGTGGCAGCAACTACAACAGTTGATCTGGAATGACGAATTCTCATTGGCCGGCGTTCCTTTGCCCTGGCCATCCGAATACGCACTGGTTGAATCTCTGAAAAATGACAGTGCCTATAAATTCACTGATGATATCAACACTCCTGCAAAAGAGTCGCTTGAGGATTTGCTTGCACTTTCTCTGAAAAAAGCAAGTGATTCCCTATCACGGCTTGAGCGGGAAGGAAGAGGACAGTGGGAGAAGGCAAAAGATACCCGTATCACACATCTTCTTAAAGTCATCGATCCGCTTAGCCGATTGCATGTACCTGTAGGTGGTGGAAAGGGAATAATTAATGCAACCAACCGCGATAACGGACCAAGCTGGCGTATGGTTGTACACATGACTGATGGTATCGAAGCATATGGAATTTATCCGGGCGGACAAAGCGGCAATCCGGGTAGTCGATATTATGATAATTTTATTGACGACTGGGCCGCAGGGAAATACTATGGACTGTGGATGATGAAAAAAGAAGAAAACAAAGACAAAAGAATCCGTTGGACTATGCGTTTCCGAGCAGCCTGACCAATTTTGAAACAACTAACAAGTACAGATGAAATTCCTGATTTCCCTTCTCCTAACAGCTCTTCTTAGCTTTGCCCTGAGTCTTTTTTTACCCTGGTGGATTATTGCAGCGGCAGCATTTATTGTTGCGATATTCATATACCAACATCCGGGAAAAGCTTTCCTGTCGGCATTTCTATCCCTTTTTCTCTTTTGGACCACCATGGCATGGTATATAAGTTCCGCTAACGAAGATATCCTGGCTTCTAAAGTATCAATGGTAATACTGAAGCAGGATAATCCATTTCTACTGATTCTTCTTACAGGTTTAATCGGCGCCCTTGTGGGGGGATTAGGTGCTCTTACCGGAAGCCTGGCCAGATGGACGATGAATAATCAAAGACAATAAAAGTTATTAGCCAGTAAACTCAAACTGTTTTATTAATTTTGCATCCGTTCAGGAAATTTTGTTCACAAGGTAAGTGTCCTTAAAATTTCAAATAAAGATGCCCGTATTACACAATCGTGTCTCCCAGGAGGAGCTGAAAAAACGTTTAATGGAAGAGTCCGAACCCCGGACCACTATTTCCTTTTACCAATATTTTTTTATTGAGAACCCGCAGCAGTTCCGTGATCAACTCTATCGCCAGCTGAATGCATTGAAAGTATTTGGTCGGATTTATGTTGCTAATGAAGGGATCAATGCGCAGATAAGCGTTCCTTCATCCGGTTTTGATGCGCTTCGCCAGTACCTGTACTCCATTCCTGAACTAAATGGTTTGCGTCTGAACATAGCTGTGGATGATGACGGAAAATCATTCTGGGTGCTGAAAATAAAAGTGCGTGATAAGATCGTAGCAGATGGAATTGATGACCCTGCATTTGATATGCGTCGTAAAGGCCGTTATGTAGATGCTGTTACATTCAATCATCTCACTGATGACCCACAAACCATCGTCATTGATATGAGAAACCACTATGAATATGAAGTGGGTCATTTTGATGGAGCAATAGAAGTACCCAGTGATACATTCAGGGAGCAATTACCAATGGCTGCAGAAATGATGGAGGCGCATAAAGATCAGAATATCATCATGTATTGCACAGGTGGGATAAGATGTGAAAAGGCAAGTGCATATCTTTTGCATAAGGGTTTCAAAAATGTATTTCACCTTGAAGGCGGTATAATCAATTACGCAAATAAGGTTAAGGAAGAAGGATTGAAAAATAAATTCAGGGGGAAGAATTTTGTATTTGATAATCGAATGGGAGAGCGAATCAGTGAGGAAGTGCTTGCCCATTGCCATCAATGTGGTGAACCAGCCGATACCCATGTTAATTGTGCCAATGAAGCTTGTCACCTGCTCTTCATCCAATGTAGTAAATGTGGCTTCACCTACCAAGGATGTTGCAGTGAGGAATGCCAGGATTTTATAAAACTGCCGGAAGAAGAACAGAAAATACTGCGTAAAGGCATCATGAAGGACCAGAATGTTTTCAATAAAAGCCGTGCGAGACTCAGGCCGAAGAAAATCTCTTAACAATTTATTGGTGGGGAAAATACCCCTCCTTTTTGGGGAAGATGACCATGGAAAGGGTGGCTGATAGTGGTAAATTTGGGTTGTGCTTCTAAACCTTAATTACCACATCGAAACCTTTTATTATGAAAAAGAAAATTGCAATTATCGCGACCGCGATACTCCTGCTGGGAGTAACATCAACCAGTGTTGTAAATGCAAACCCCGAATTGCGCAGCACTCCATCCAGCACTTTTGGAATCCTCCATGATTCCTCAGTTTCTCCAATGACAAGTTTTGCTAATGCCCTGGTTTTATTAGACAAAAATCTCTTCCGGAAATTTGACAAAGCTTTCCCAAGTGCATCTAATGCCAGTTGGTACAGGGAAGGTAAAAAAACAAAATTCTATTTTAACCAGGGTAATAGAATCATCCGTACCAGCATGAATGACAGGGGACAGTTTGATTATATGATCCAATATTATCCCGCCACAGAATTGCCCGAAGATGTTGCCCAGTCTGTTCAGAATGAATTCAAAGGCTATGTTCTCGACAAGGTTACTGAAGTTAATATTGATGAAAAAAATGCATATGTCATTATCATCAAAGGAATGCGGGATTGGCTAAAAGTAAAGTTCCTGGATGGTGAAGTAACTGTGATGAACACTTTTACTTATGATCATTGAAAAAAGAAGATTTTTAACTCACCGGATGCATACGCGTCCGGTTTTTTTATTGTAGTTCCTCATACTTGGTTTTCCTCAGCCTTCTTTGGTATTGCTTTGCTTTTCCGAAATCGAAATAACGCTAACTTTGCCGGTCCGGGTAATTCACCATTACCAGGATTACTTGATTATGAAACTATTTCCTGAATCGGCTATCGTACAACTGGAATTCGAAAAGATCCGGACCCTGCTCGAACAGCATTGCAAAACAGAATATGCAAAGCAGAAAAGCCTGGGTCTACGGATTCATACGCGGTTGTCATTCATCGAAACAGAACTTCGGCAGAGCCATGAATTTCGTCAGTTATTACAACACTCAGTATATTTCCCCAACGACTTTGTACTAAACCTGGCCCGCGAACTAAAATTACTGGGTATTCCAGGAGCGGTGTTGTCGGGCGAACAATTTGTACATATTCGCAAACTCGCTGAAAATATCCAGAATATCTTCCGGTGGTTCGATAATGAGCGCCGCCTCGCTTATAACGGGCTTGCGCTGGTGCTGGAAGGCACTTACTATGAAAAACAGATCAAAGATCGGATTAACGAGATTCTTGATGACCAGGGTGTGGTAATGGACCATGCTTCGGAGGAATTAAGGCGCATCCGGGTTAGCCTTTACAAAAAAAGGGGAGACCTTCGCCGGGTATTTGAACGAGTGGTTCAGAAACTTAATAAACAAGGTTACCTCGCCGATATTGAGGAATCTTTCCTTAACGGAAGAAGGGTGCTTGCAGTGTTTGCAGAACAAAAAAGAATGATCAAAGGAATCCTTCACGGTGAAAGTGATACGAGAAGAACTGCCTTTATTGAACCCGAAGAAACCATAGAACTCAACAACGAAGTTTATTCCCTTGAAAATGAAGAACAACGTGAAATTTACCGCCTTCTCCGGGCTCTGACTGCTGATTTATCGGGCCATGCCGAATTACTCAAGACCTATCTTCAGGTTGCCGGAGAATATGATTTTATACGCGCAAAAGCCAGGCTCGCCCAGGACTATAATGGTGAATATCCTATGGTGGTGGACAAAGCTCATATCCACGCAGTGAATGCTTACCACCCTTTGCTCTTTATTTATAATAAGAGATTGGAAAAACCCACTATACCTGTTAGTCTTACGCTCGACGACAAGAACCGGATCCTTGTAATAAGCGGCCCAAATGCGGGCGGAAAAACAGTAACTATGAAAACCATAGGCCTGAACCAAATGATGGTACAGGCAGGATTACTAGTACCTGTTCATCCCTCATCTGTATTCGGCATCTTCAAACAGCTGATGATACATATTGGTGACACCCAGAGCCTTGAATTTGAACTAAGCACATACAGTTCCCATCTCAAGAACATGAAACATTTCATGGAAACGGCCAATGGTAAAACCTTATTCTTCATTGACGAACTTGGAAGTGGCTCAGATCCTAACCTGGGTGGCGCTTTTGCAGAGGTGATCATGGAAGAACTTGCACGCAAACATGCCATGGGTATCGTTACCACCCATTACCTTAACCTTAAGGTGATGGCGAATAAAACGCCGGGAATAATTAATGGAGCCATGGCTTTTGATGAGCAAAACCTGATGCCCATGTATAAGTTGATTATCGGAAAGCCCGGTAGCTCTTATACTTTTTCAATTGCAGAGCGGATCGGGCTTGAAAAACGATTGATTGAACGGGCCCGGCAAATGGTGGATGAAGATCACTTTAGCCTCGATCGCCTTCTTAACCGTACTGAACAGGATCTGCGGGAACTTGAGTTAAAAGAAAAGGAACTAAACAAATTATTGAAAGAGAATGAGCGACTGAAAAAAGAAATGGAGCAGGTGCTTGATAAGGAAAAACACCGTCAGCAAGTTGAACTGCTTAAAGAACAGAACCGCATCTCAGAAGAAAAAATGATCCAACTCAAGGATATGGATCGCAAGATGAAGCAGATCCTGATTGAGTGGAAAAAAACTACTGATAAAGAAAAAGTGATGAAAGAAATGTTCTCGTTGCTTTTCAAAAAGGATGAGAAACAAGTGGTAAATAAACTTCAGAAAAAAATTGAATCAAAATTTGATGAAGTGGGAGGTGATATAAGGGTCGGTATTAAAGTAAAGATGAAACGGAACCACCAGGTAGGCGAGGTGATTGAATTAAGGGGAAAACGAGCTGTGGTTAAAATCGGGCTTCTTCCTATGCAGGTAGATATTAAAGACCTGGTGGCGGTTAAAGAAAAGCCTGTAATCGAATAGTGGTGAAACATAGATTATTTTAATTTCATATACGGGGATAAAGTTTTTATCTTACTACCTCCTTTGAAAAACCGGTAGCTCTGAATGTAGGCATTCCTTATACCTAAAACAGTTACTATGAAATGGCTTATCCGGATTTCTCTTGCCTGTCTTCTATTTTTAATCTACTCCAGACCAGTTCAATCGCAGCTAATTAAAGATCTACAAAAAAGAGCTGAATGGAAGTTGAAGCAGAAAGCCAACCAGAAAGTTGATGAGGCTATTGATAAAACAGTAGATGGAAAACCAAAAAAGAAGGATACTTCTGCAAAGGAAGACGAAAAAACGAAGAAGAAAGCCGGCGATCCAAATGAAGCCGATGATAAAGAAACTACTGGTGATACTGATTCGAAGGGAACTTCTACCAGATCATTTAAGTCTTATTCCAAATTCGATTTTGTTGCAGGTGAGAAACTGGTAGTCTTTGAGGACTTTAGTAAAGATGCAGTAGGCGACTTTCCCATGCATTGGAACACCAATGCCGGGGGAGAGGTTGTAACAGTGGAGGGAACTGATGCACGTTGGCTTAAACTTCCGAAAGAGGGAATATTCCATCCTGAATTCATTAAGGACCTTCCCGAGAACTTTACATTGGAATTTGATCTCATGTGCACTGATCCTTTTAGTTATTACTCCACTGCCTTAATGGTGAATATGGTTCAACTCAATCAGCCTTCAGAATTCGAAAACTGGGGTCGCTTCATTCGCTCAGATAATAAGGGTGCCCGCTTTTCAATCCATCCAACAAGTGCTGGAAACGGATCTGGACGCCTGGAATTTTTTTGGATCGAGAATCGTAAGGAATCAATGAAGAATGAAGTTGATGTGAGTCAGTTTCACGCCAAAACGGATAATATAGCCCATATATCAATTTGGCGTCAGAACCAGCGGATGCGGATCTATGTTGACGAAGAAAAAGTGTTTGATCTGCCAAAAGCAATTCCACCATCCACTAAATTGAATGCCCTTCTGTTTGCATTGGGTGGATATCACGACAAAGCTGATCACTATCTTATAAGCGGCATCAGGCTTGCTGTTGGCGCCCCTGATACCCGCCATAAACTTATAAATGAAGGGAAATACTCAACAACGGGAATTCTGTTTGATGTTAATTCAGATAAGATCAAACCTGAATCCTATGGAACATTAAAGGATCTTGCTTCCGTACTTAAAGAAAATGAGAGTGTTAAGGTTAAAGTAATAGGACATACCGATAGTGATGGTGATGCAGGGGCAAATATGGAACTCTCCAAAAAACGAGCAGCAGCGGTAAAAGCAAGCCTGATTACTGATTTTGGAATTGATGCGGGTCGGATAGAAACAGATGGCAAAGGAGCTTCACAACCTGTGGGCGATAACGCAAAGGCTGAAGGTAAAGCGCAGAACCGAAGAGTTGAATTCCTCAAACTATAGTTGGCTGCCGAAAAAGAAGATCAGGTTTATAATCCGCTTATTTTTCTCCTAAGAATGTATATAAGACTGCAAATGTGATATCGTTTCTGCCTGGTTTGCTATAACTGCTTTAATGACGTCATTAACTGAAATTATACCCACCAGGTATTGATCATTAAATACCGGGAGGTAACGGATATTATTGACCGACATCAGTTGCATGCATTCTTCAATGGAACTATCGGGACTAATCCTTGGAAGATCAGTACTCATGATATCTGAAACCATGGAATCAGTTGAGGATTTACCCTTCAGGATCACTTTTCTCGCATAGTCCCGTTCTGTCAGCAAGCCTTTGTATTGATCATCTTCCGTAACCAGGATAGAGCCTATGTTATTGTCTGCCATGATCTTTAATGCATCCAAAACAGTAGTGGAGGGTACAACACTGATGAGCTGGCGGTTTTTGCGTGCCAGTATATCTGCTACTTTTTTCATACAGAAGCTTTAGGATTAAGCCTTAAGGTACATATTTATTGGGATAATGTGAAAGTTGCCCAGTCCTTATCTTTGGGCCTGACCGAAATGACAAATGCAAGCTGATGAATGAAGAGAAGCAACGACTGAATGATCCGCTCTGGAAGAAATGGGGACCTTATGTGTCTGACCGCCAATGGGGTACTGTACGGGAAGATTACAGCGAGGATAGCAATACCTGGGAGGCGGTTTCCTATGATATGGCCCGGAGTTATGCCTACAGGTGGGGAGAGGACGGTATTGGCGGTATTTCCGATGACCACCAGAATCTTTGTTTTTCCCTGGCTCTCTGGAATAAAAAAGACCCCTGGCTGAAAGAGAGATTGTTTGGACTTACAGGACCCAGGGGAAATCATGGGGAAGATGTTAAGGAGCTTTATTACTACCTCGACTGTTCCCCCTCGCACTCCTATATGAAGATGCTTTACAAGTATCCCCAACGAGCGTTTCCATATGATCAGCTTTACCAGGAAAATGATAAGCGTAGCAGGGAAGAACCAGAATATGAACTATTGGATACCGGAATATTTGACAAAGGCGATTATTTCGATGTCTTTATTGAATATGCAAAAGCAGACCCAACTGATATTCTCATCAAGATATCAATTGCAAACCGCCATAAAGAAGCAGCTCCTATTTCTGTACTACCAACTATCTGGTTCAGGAATACATGGGCATGGGGCCGTGATGATTACAAACCCACCATGGAAGCGGAAGGCGCAGGATATATCAAAATTCATCATCAACGTATAGGGCATTATTATCTTTATTGTAACGGAAATAATGAGCTTCTCTTTTGCGAAAATGAGACCAATACCAAAAGACTTTATGGTAAGAAAGGTATACAACCAGTAGCAAAGGATGGTATAAATGATTATGTTGTAAACCGCAAGCGAACTGTTCTCAATAAGTCGAAATCTGGTACCAAGGCCGCTGCACATTATAATCTTGTAGTAGGGGCAGGTGAAACTGTGACCCTTCAACTCCGGCTTTCCAAACATGCACTTGATCATCCATTCCATGATTATGATGCGGTATTCTGGCGTCGCATATCAGAGAATGATGAATACTATGCCGATAAACAAAGGGTCGTACTCTCGGCCGAAGACAGGATGATCCAAAGACAGGCCTTCGCTGGAATGCTTTGGAGCAAACAATTTTATTACTACGATGTAGACCAATGGGTGAATGGCGACCCCAAAAAACCTGCGCCATTCCATCGTACATGGGGTCGCAACCACGATTGGACCCACCTCAATAATGCCGACATCATTTCCATGCCTGATAAATGGGAGTATCCCTGGTATGCTGCATGGGATCTTGCTTTTCACTGTATACCGCTTGCATATCTCGACCCTGGTTTCGCTAAGAGCCAGCTGCTCCTGCTAACGAAAGAATGGTATATGCATCCCAATGGTCAGTTTCCAGCGTATGAGTGGAATCTTGGTGATGTAAATCCTCCTGTACATGCCTGGGCTACCTGGCGGGTATATGAAATTGATAAGGTCAATAATGATGGTAAAGGTGATATAGCCTTTCTCGAAAGTGTATACCATAAACTACTGCTGAACTTTACCTGGTGGGTTAATCGGAAAGACCATGATGGGAACAATATCTTCCAGGGAGGTTTCCTTGGGCTGGATAATATCGGGGTCTTTGATCGCAGTGCGCCTCTTCCGGGCGGGGGACATCTTGAGCAAAGTGATGGTACAAGCTGGATGGCCATGTATTGCCTCAACCTCCTTCGCATTTCACTGGAACTGGCAACACATAATCATGTGTATGCCGACATGGCCACGAAGTTCTTTGAACATTTTGTTTATATAGCCAAAGCCGTCAATAGCTTCGGTGAACGGGAATCCGGATTATGGGATGAAAAAGACCAGTTCTTTTATGATGTCCTTAAAAAGCCCGACGGTTCAGAACAGAAATTAAGGGTAAGGTCAATGGTTGGCTTAATCCCGCTTTTTGCAGTTGAAGTAATTGATCACAGCCTCTTCGAACAAATACCAGAATTTGTGCAAAGGCTGGAATGGTTCCTGAAGCATAAATCATCATACGCAACCGTGATCTCTGAATGGAGTAGCACCCTGAAAGATTCAAAGCATTTGCTATCATTGATTAGGGCCGAAAAACTTATCGCCATACTTCGCAGGGTTCTTGATGAAACGGAATTTCTTAGCGATTATGGTATCCGGGCACTATCTAAATACCATGAGGAAAAACCATTTGAAATAGAGGTGGAGGGAAATAAATTTGGCGTAAAATATCTGCCGGGCGAATCTGATAGCAGCATGTTTGGCGGCAACTCTAACTGGAGAGGTCCTATCTGGTTCCCACTGAACTACCTGCTTATAGAATCATTGCAACGTTATCATTATTATTATGGAGATGCTTTAAAAGTTGAGTATCCAACGGGAAGTGGAACATTCCTGACGCTTGACCAGGTGGCGGATGAGCTTGCAGCAAGACTTGTAAGAATATTCCGGATGGACAAAGATGGCAAACGACCCCTTGCAGGTGAATTTGACCTATTGAATAAGGATCCTTATTTCAAAGATTATATCCTCTTCTTTGAATATTTTAATGGAGATAATGGTAAAGGAATTGGGGCTTCACATCAAACAGGATGGACTGGATTGGTGGCCAAATTGCTTCACCCCCGTCATTAAAGTTTTTCATAAGTAAAACATCGCTATGATAAGATCAGCCAGCTCCCTTATGGTAGTTGCTATTTTTTTCCTTTCTTTTGAAAATGCTACTGCACAGCGGGGTAAAACAGCCCGCGAACTTGGAATCCGAATTGGCGTAATGAAACCGGGCAATTGGAACGCCATCACAGATGTAGCAGGAGTAAAAGTTGGTCATGTTAGCTTGCTTAGAGGTGACTCAGTGCGAACAGGCGCCACCGCCATTCTTCCTCATGAGGATAATTTATTTCAAAATAAGATTCCTGCTGCAATCTTTAGAGCAAATGGATTTGGGAAACTTGCCGGCTCTACCCAGGTAAACGAGTTGGGTAACCTTGAAACACCTGTTTTACTCACTAACACATTGGCAGTAGCTGATGCCATGCAGGCTATTATAGACTATACACTTCTTCAACCCGGAAATGAGAATATACAATCCGTTAATGCTCTGGTAGGAGAAACAAATGATGGCTGGCTGAATGATATCAGGGGTCGACACCTCACCAGAAAAGATATGCTTAAAGCAATTTCATCTGCTGCAGGTGGCTTAGTGGAGCAGGGTGCCGTTGGAGCAGGAACAGGTACTGTTTGTTTCGGATTTAAAGGCGGTATTGGCAGCTCTTCCAGAAAATTGCCGGAATCTCTTGGTGGATATACCGTAGGGGTGTTGGTGCAAACAAATTTTGGAGGTGTACTTCAGGTCGATGGAGTGCCGGTGGGCGAAGAACTGGGTCGGTTTTCTTTTAGCAACCAGCTATTGAATAATGCTGATGGATCCTGTATGATAGTGGTTGCAACGGATGCCCCACTTGATGCAAGAAACCTTGAGCGATTAGCCAAACGCGCCTTTATGGGATTAGCGAAAACCGGAGGTATTGCATCTAATGGAAGTGGTGATTATGTAATCGCCTTTTCCACCTTCAAGGGTAATCGTATTCCACATGAGGCAAAAGAGAAAAATCAGAACATGGTCGTTTTGCATAATGACCATACCAGCCCTCTTTTTATGGCAGCTATTGAAGCAACAGAAGAAGCAATAATTAACTCCTTGCTTATGGCAACAACAACCAGAGCAAAGGGAAAGGTAGTAGAAGCTTTAACACCCGGTATACTACTACCGATTTTAAAAAAATATAATCGCCTTCAACACTGATGAATCGCTTTACACTTATCAATGATTTGCTGGTTCCTGCAGAACAGGCATCTATTCACGTGTCCGATCTTTCTTTGCAAAGAGGATATGGGATATTTGATTTCTTTAAAGTGATTAATGGCAACCCGGTTTTCCTGGATAACCACCTTGATCGTTTTTATCGTTCTGCCGCCAGGATGCGACTGCAACCTGTTATTCCTGAAGATATTTTACGGAAAAAGATCGCCGAACTAATTGCTGCAAATAGTTTAAAGCAATCCGGTGTTCGAATTACCCTCACAGGTGGGTATTCACCCGACGGTTATACAATTGGCCATCCTAACCTGATAGTTACAGAGCAACCCCTTAACAACCTCCCCACTTCAATTCAGGAGCAAGGAATCAGCCTTATTACATTCCCCTACCAACGGCAATTACCTGATGTGAAGACCATTGATTACCTCATGGCGGTATGGCTTCAGGATAAAATCATTGAGGCGCAGTCTTCTGATGTTTTATACCATTATGATGATAGTATCACCGAATGTCCTCGTGCCAATATTTTCATGGTCACCTCTTCCAATGTTTTGATAACCCCTGCTAATAATATACTAAAAGGTGTTACCAGGAACCGGGTTCTTGAGATTGCCGCAGGGGAAATGAAAGTGGAAGAGCGTGATATCCATAAAGATGAGATATACGAAGCAAGGGAAGTATTCATTACAAGTACAACGAAACACCTGATGCCGGTTAAACTAATTGATGGAAAGATCATTGGAAACGGAACTGCCGGAGAAACAACCCGATCTCTAAGCAAAAAATACAATCAAATTGTTTATGGTAAATGAAAAAGGGATGAACATTTGTTCATCCCTTTCAATAGAATTAAAAGTAAAAAATTAGCGTATAGGCGTAATAGTTATTTATTGAATGTTGTTCCGGAAATCAAACCAGCATCAGGGATAAGTCCCCCTGTTGGTATAAATCCGCCCGATGGAATCAGTCCACCGCCTGATTGAACCCTTCCTGATTTTCTGTCACGTGAACGGCCAATTGCATAACCAGCACCCGCTCCTACAACACCACCAATTATAGCACCCCGGCCACGCTTGTTTTTGTCAATTACAGCACCTGCACCTGCGCCAACTACGCCTCCAATTACAGCTCCTTTTGCAGCATCACTCCATCCCTTTTTCTTTGCTGGCTCCATCGCAGCATTTTCACTTGGTATCTCGTAGCTGCCGGTTTTCTGCGGAGCAGGAGAATATTCGGTGTTTACATTTCTGCTTGTTCTTTTTGAAGCTTTTCGGGCAACGGTTGGTTTCACTGTTTCTTCAACTGGTGCTGCAGTAGTTAGATTTTCTGCTGCCTTTTCTTCACCAGGCTTTTCAATGGTCTGGCAGGCTGCCAGTCCTCCAATAACGATCATTGAGTAGATGATTTTTTTCATGTCTTTAGATTTTAGTGTTTAAAATTTATATGACATGAAGTCCAAATTTGGGACCATTGTGCCAGTTTTACCCTGAAGAACAATCCTATTAACAAAGGATTCTGTTAGCTGTTAAATTGACGATAAGTATGACTTTTTTCCGAAGCCGTGATTAAACCTTTTAATCCATTTTCTGTCTCCCGCCATTTTAGCGCATTTTTACACGCAGAACATACATATCCGCTGTTATATATAAGGTTTTGTCATTATCTGCAAGTGCCACGTTTGAACATGCTTCCGGAACACGTATTTTCCCAAGCACCTTTGCATTCTTATCAAAGATCCAAACACCGCCCGGGCCTGTAGCAAAAACATTCCCACGGGAATCAACTTTTAATCCATCCGGACCACCCTTGTCTGTCTTACCTGCCTCTGTGGCATCATGGAACATACGTGGATTGATCAATGAATCATTTGCTGCAATATCAAATGCATACCATCCCAGTACAGGTGCTTCAGAATTGGCAACAATCAGTGTTTTTTCACCCGGGAGGAAGGCTATACCATTTGGACGTTTGATGGAATCAACGAGAAGGCTTACAGCTCCATCTGCGGCAATTTTATATACACCCTGGTACGGGGCTGCCTTTGAAGTATCATCAATATAACCGGGAAGTCCATAAGGCGGATCAGTGATAAAAAGATCTCCATTACTCCGATATACAGCATCATTCGGGCTGTCAAATTTTTTCCCCTGATAATTGTTTGCAATGGTTATATAATCTGCACGGGGTGAATCAAGCGGCGCATCCATCAGCGCAATTTGTCTGTCACCATGCTGGCATAATACCAGTTGTCCTTTACTATTGAGTAATAATCCATTTGATCCGGGTTCTCTTCCTCCTTCACCAGCTCCGGTAAAGCCACTTGGTTGCAGGTATAGCTCCTTGCCTTTAGCTTCTGTCCATTTGTAAATGGAATTCCGAGGTATATCAGAAAACAGCAGCATTTTGTGGGCATCAACCCATAATGGTCCCTCACTCCATTCAAATCCATCTGCAATTATTTCTACAATTGCATCTTTACTGATGATTTCCTCCAGGGCAGGGTCTGTTCTTTCAATGAATCCGATGGTTTTATATGTTGTCTGGCTGGTGGAATTACAGGCTGAGCTTATTATTGTAACGCTGAAGAGTAACCGTAGAATTGATCTCGGAAATTGAATATTCGTTTGAAACATGGCAGTGGATTATGGGATAATGAATTTACGATATATCTCCAGCTTTAAGTATTTTAGGGTACAATCAACCAATCTACAAATGAATCGTCGCAAATTCCTGAAAATGTCCTCAGCGGGCGTGCTGGTTTCTTCGATGCCTGTATTCCCTTCCTTTACCCAATATGCAAAATACCGAACTGCTTTGGTGGGATCCGGATGGTGGGGGATGAACATCTTGCGGGAAGCAATCGCAGCCGGGGAATCTAAAGTTGTGGCATTATGCGATGTGGATGATCGTTATCTCTATCCGGCGGCCGACGAAGTAAATAAGCTGAATGGAGATCGGCCCAAAACCTATAAGGATTACCGTGAGATGATTCAAAAGGAGCGCCCTGAGATTGTGATTGTTGCAACTCCCGACCATTGGCATCCACTTATTACCATTGCTGCCCTTCAAGCTGGTGCGCATGTATATGTTGAGAAACCCATTGGCCATACCATCAATGAAGGTAAGGCTATGGTGAAAGCAGCAAGAGAAACCAACCAGGTGGTTCAGGTTGGAACACATCGCCGTGTATCTCCTCATAATATTTCGGGGATGGATTTCCTTAAATCTGGTAAAGCCGGTAAAATAGGAATGGTGCGGGCTTTTGTTCATTATGGTGGTGATGCCGGAAAAGTGATTCCCGACACAGAAGCTCCTAAGGGATTGGATTGGAATGCCTGGTGTGGACCTGCTCCTTTGCGTCCTTATAATGCTGCAATCCATCCAAGAGGATTTCGCCAGTTTCTCGATTACTCCAATGGTCAACTAGGCGACTGGGGTATTCACTGGATGGACCAAATCCTTTGGTGGACGGAAGAAAAGGGGCCCAGGAAAATATTTTCTTCTTCCGCACGGCGAATTAAGAAGGATAATACCGATGCACCTGACACCCAGTTGGTGAATTATGAATTTGAATCATTCAATGCAGTATGGGAACACCGCCTCTATGGCGCCAACGAAGCGGAGAAAGCCAATGTGGGTTGTTATTTTTATGGAACGGAAGGAACTTTTCATATGGGCTGGCAGGATGGATGGACTTTTTATCCGGCCGATAAGAAAAAATCATTGATTCATGCTGATCCTGTGCTACACACAGTAGATCATCATAATGTGAAGGAACTTTGGGCCGATTTTCTATTGTCCATTTCACAAAAACGCCGACCGGTTTGTGATATTGAAATAGGTCACCGTTCTACCAATATGAGTTTGCTGGGTATGATTTCGGCTAAAGCGGGGAGGAGTATCAGCTGGGATCCCGAAAAGGAGATGATTCTGGATGATGGAGGTGCTTCAGCTTTCTTGAAAAGAGATTATCGCGCCCCCTGGATATATCCAATTGTATGATTGAATAAGTCAGATAATATCATTTAATTTTCATAATAAAATATTTCGGTATGCCTACCAATCGTCGTGAATTCATTACCAATTCTGCAAAAGCAATCGCAGGGGTTTATGCAGCCTCCGTAGGATTCAGTGCTACCAGTTATGCACGCATAATTGGAGCAAATGATCGGGTAAGAGTTGGAGTAGTTGGTTTTTCAGATCGATTCCGCCATTCGCTCTTGCCTTGTTTTATGAATCATTTCAAACAGCAAAATTTTGATATGGTGGCAGTTTCGGACCTCTGGAAAACCAGGCGGGAAGAAGGTGTTGCACTTTTAAAGGAGAAAATGGGCCATGATATTACAGCATGCAGGAACAACGAAGAATTATATGCTTTGAAGAATATCGATGCTGTAATGATCAGTACTGCCGATTTCCAGCACGCCCGCCATGCGATAGAAGCTATTAAGGCAGGCTGTGATGCTTATGTGGAGAAACCATTTGCAGAAACCATGGAAGATAATAGGGCAGCATTGAAAGCAGTTAGGGCATCAGACCGCATTGTGCAGATTGGTTCACAACGCCGAAGTGGTTCAAATTATATGGCAGCTGATAAGTTTATCAGGGAAGGAAAATTTGGTGCTATAACAATGGTAGAACTTACGTGGAATGTTAACCAGCCTGGTCGCTGGCGTAGACCTGCCCTGGTAGCTTCATTAAAAAAAGAGGACACAGATTGGAATCGTTTTCTGTTGAACCGTCCATTTGAAGCTTGGGATCCAAGAAAATATCTTGAATACCGTTTGTTCTGGCCTTATTCATCCGGCATACCGGGTCAATGGATGAGCCACCAGATCGATACGGTTCACTGGTTCTCCGGACTCAAGCATCCCCGAAGTGTTGTAGCAAATGGTGGCATTTATATGTGGAAAGATGGCCGAAGAAATTGGGATACCCTTACCGCCGTATTTGATTATGGCCCAGCAAATGATGCTTCCACTGGCTTCCAGGTTACTTTTGGTTCAAGAATGCACAATGGCGAAGAAAGACCTGCTGAAATATATTATTCAAACGGAGGAGAATTGAATCTGATCACCAACAAGGTTTCAGCGAAAGGTGGACTCACAGAAAACTTCGCAGCTGCAATGAATATGCCTCCCAACCTTTTACCAGAACTAAATCTGGCCGATACAACCAGCCAGGTAGTAGCTTCTGCTAATACAGGTGGTGATACACTAACATCTTCACATGTTCTGAACTGGATGGAATGTATAAGAAGCAGGAAACAACCGAACGCACCAGTTGAAGCCGGATATTATCACTCAATTGCCAACATCATGACAACCGCTGCATCCAGAACCGGTGAAAAAGCTGTGTTTGATGAAAAGTCCCAGGAAGTTATGGTGGACAATAAAATATTTAAATACTGAAAAAATCTATTGAATAGAAAACACCATTGATTCTAATGGTTCGCTGTCAATGGTAATGTATCCCAGGCCGTTTCTAATTTTCAAGGTGGCGGTTCTTCCTGTCAGCTCATCCTTAATGTTATAGCTTGAATTAACCAGCTTCCATTTTTTGATGATAGAGTCCGGCAACAACAATTCACCCGTGAATCGATTTGTGTTACTGAAATTCGAAAATACAATCAGTTGCTTATCTGCTGACCATCTCACAAATGAAAATTGTTTGTCCGAATAAGTTTTGTTTTGTTGGCGATTAAAACGGTGAATCTCTTCATAATCACCCATCAGTGCATTATTCGATTTAGTAAAATTTAAGAGAGTACTATAAAATTTTTGAAGGTCTTTTTCCTTTTGGGTAAGAAGCCCGCCATCAAACTTCCCCCCATTCATCCATCGCTGGTGTGTTGGTACTCCTATATAATCGAAAATACTGGTACGGGTTGGATTACCATATCCTGCATCCTCGTTACCTTCTTCACCCAATTCCTGGCCAAAATAAACTAGTGTAGGTGAACTGCTGATCAAAGCAGAAACCACCATCGCTGGCTTTGCTTTGGCAGGATCACCCGCGAAACCCGGGCTTGCTATTCTTTGTTCATCATGGTTTTCAAGGAAATGAAGCATATGATGTTCAATATCTGCCATTCCATTTTGTAATGCCACAAGGTTATCTGTGCTTCCATTACCCTGTATGATGTTCCTTAGCGTGTCATACATTTCAACTTTATCATAGAGATAATCCATTTTACCCAGCTTGATATAGTTTCTGTATTGTGATGGGTTGTATATCTCCGCAATAAGTGTTGCATCTTTATTTCTCATCTTAATGGCAGCATTCATATAACTCCAGAATTCAACGGGAACCATTTCTGCCATGTCGAAACGGAAACCATCAACGCCGAGATCTAACCAGAATAAAGCGATATCCCTGAATTTTTTCCAGGTTGCCGGTACCTTTTTATTAGCCCAGAATGCATTATGATCCTCTACCGGAAGCGATGCATAAGAAGCAGGTAGCGTGTCAAAATCCTTAACACCATCGGGCCTTATGCCGTAATTCACTTTTATGGTCTCATACCAGTCATCCACCTTAGGTTGTGAAAGCCTGCTGCCATTTCCCGTCCACTTTGCAGGTATCTCTTCAAATTTTCCATCACTCAAAGGATGTGCAGCCCCGCCTAATGGCTTATAACTGTCTTTACTTGCCGGAACCTTAAATGCTTCTCCTTGTATATAATAAAAACTATTATCCCGATTATATTCCACATTCCGATCATCCTTTGTACCGAAGTCTTCTGCACTATCGGGTTTTTGTTGCGAAATATATTGTCGTGCCACGTGATTGGGCACAATATCTATAATCACCTTCATCCCGTTCTTGTGTGTGCGTTCAATTAATGATTTGAACTCTTCCAGCCTTTTGGCTGGGTCTGTTGCCAGATCTGGATTCACATTATAATAGTCCTTTACTGCATAGGGTGATCCCGCGCGGCCTTTTACAACATCCGGATCATCGTCGCTAATGCCAATAGCTGAATAATCTCTGATCACTGCGTGATGCGGAACGCCTGTATACCAGATATGGGTGATACCCAGTTGGCGAATAGCGGCAAGTGCGGTGTCAGTAAAATCATTAAACTTACCAACGCCATTTTCTTCAATCGTTCCCCATGGTTTCCAGGTAGTATCCTTATTACCGAAAAGACGCGTAAATACCTGGTAAATTACAATCTTGCCTCCCTCAGCTGTTGGCTCTGAATTATTCGTGTTTTCAGTTGCAGTACAGGCTGCTAAAAAAATAAATACCAGTAATATCCCGGAAAATGTTCTCATACCTGCATCTTTTTGCATTAACAATAGTTGTAAAAGTATAAGAATTTAGAGATATACTTTCTATAACAAAAACGCAGCGCTTGAGGCGCTGCGTTGCAATTAAAGTTTCTTAAGAATTTATTTTTACTGTGTCGGGTACTTCAACCTTTTGTTCAAGGGGTAATACGATCACGAAACTCGCACCTTCTCCTTCCTTACTGTAGGCAGTAATGATACCCTTGTGCTTTGCAATTATCTTTCTTGCAATGGCCAAGCCAATTCCAGTGCCCTCATATTCATGCCTCGAATGCAATCGCTGAAAAATCGTAAAAATCTTTTCTGCATATTCATTATCAAAGCCAATCCCGTTATCCTTAATGGTTATTCTACAGAATTTTCCTTTCTTATCATAGGCATTGGTAAATGAAAGTTCGCTCACTTTGGTGCAACTGATACGGATATGTGGTTGTCGGTCATCCCTACTGAATTTTAGTGAGTTGCTTATGATATTCTGGAATACCTGTCGCATGTAACCAGGTACTATATCAGCCATGGGCATGTCATCAACTTCTATAATTGCGTTCTTCTCATTTATTACAAGTTCCAAATCACTTAGAACCTCTGCTATTACTGTGTTGAGTTTTATACTTTCAAAGCTGCTGTCGGCTGTAAGTTTTGTAAATGAAAGAAGATCGTTCACTAAAGCGGCCATCCTGGTAGAAGACTCAATGATTTTATTCACATACTGAAGTGCACCGGTTGGCAAAGCCTGGCTGTGACGGTCTTTTACAAGGTTACTAAACATTGTGATCTTCCTTAACGGTTCCTTTAAATCATGACTCGCTATTGATGCAAACTGCAGTAGCTCACTATTTCTTGCTTCCAATTCAGTGTTGATAGATTGCAATTCCTCAGTTCTTTCAATAACCCTCGCTTCCAGAACATCATTCATGATTTTCTGGTCATGGATATCAGTACATGTTCCAAACCACTTTACAATATTGTTATTGTCATCTCGCATGGGTAGGGCACGTGCAAGGAACCACCTGTACTCTCCATCATATCTTTTAAACCTGTATTCAATTTCATAGGCATCACCTGTTTCAAGTGCAGTATGCCAAACTTTTAACGCACGCGGGTGATCTTCCGGGTGAAGCACTTTACTCCATCCTTTACCCATTGATTCACTTTCAGTGAGGCCTGTATACTCATACCATCCGTTGTTAAAAAAGATATGATTCCCATCGGGAAGCGTTACCCATACCAGCTGCGGCATGAAGTCAGTTACAAATTTGAATTCCTGATTCAGTTTGACCAATTCATCATTGGCATCCTGGATCGCCTTTCTTGCCTTAACCTGTTCTGTAACTTCATATGCGAAGATCAGAATGCCATTAATTTTATTATTCTCATCCCTGGTGGGTTGGTAAATAAAGTTGAGATAGATATCTTCTCTCTTTTGTCCAGGTTCCGAAGCAATATTTAATTTAACCTCTTTCCCTATGTATGGCTCCCCTGTTCTATACACCTGCTCAACGAGCGACAGAAGTTTATGACCATCATCATCCAGCATTGTTTCCTCAAATGTTTTTCCAACAAGATTTGTCTTGCCAAATAAGCGCTGGTAGGAAGGGTTCACGAGGGTATACACATGGTTTGGACCACTTAATGTAGATATCATGGCAGGTGCCTGCATAAACAGGTTATGCAGTATTGCTTTCTGGGCCTCCACATCAGCAGTTCTGATTTGTACCAATTCTTCCAGCTCAGAATTGGATGCCTTGAGAACTTCATTCTGGCGTGCAATATCTTCTGCCGTTCTGTCGGTAATGGCTCCCAGAAGCCTGTAAGGCCTGCCACTTTCATCTTTGAGTACTGTACCCTTATCAGACACGAGAGTATATATGCCATCGAAATTTTTCAGGCGATATGAAATGTGGTAATCTTCTCCTTTTCGTATTGCATCATTGATAGCAGAAGATACTCTTTGCTGGTCCTCCGGGTGTATCGCGTTTAGCCAGAAATTAATAGTATTTGTTTCAGGGCCTTTTTGATAACCAAACCAATTGTAAAAACTATCGCTCCACCATATATTATCAGTTACAAGGTTGCGATCCCAGATGGCATCACTTATGGCATTGGAGATAAGTCGAAATCGCTCTTCACTTTGTGCAAGGTCATGAGTCCTCTCCTTAACTTTCTGCTCCAGGGCCAGGTTTAGGCTCCTGTAGCTTTCTTTGGATTTAATTAGTTCATGATAATTATTCCTTAGTTTCTCCTCGCTCTTCTTCTTCTCATTTATATTCGTTAAACTTATAAGTATGCCATCCATCATAGGCGTCACAATGATATCAAACCAGTTTGTTTCACCTCTTAAATCTAATTGCATCTCCATCTGGAAAGATTGACCACTGGTGATCACGCGGATGCATTTTTCAAAAAATCCTTTCTTTAATACCTGGGGAAAAACAGCCTGGAGCGATTGACCCATATATGTTTCATTCGTCTGTTGCAGAAGTTCATCGCTGGCATAATTGGCCGCTATCCATTCAAAATCCTTTATTTCGCCTTGCTTATTTCTTACTGCCCTGAATGCCATCACAGCACTCTGGGTGGCATTGAATACACTGTGAATGATGGTGTTTAATTCCCTTACATTCGAAATATCTATAAAGGTTATTACAGCTCCATCAACATTACCATCCTGACGTACATAAGGCAGAATTCGCATGAGATTAGTTCTGCCATTAATTAACTGGACCTCTTTCTCCAGTGGTTGTTTCTTCTGAATAACATTGCCGATGTCATCAGGAAAATTATTTCCATCTTTTATGTTTGTTGAAATATGAGCAATGGGTCGTCCGATATCACTTTCAATAAGGTTGATCATCTTAATGGCAGCAGGGTTGAATTTCCGGATTCGAAAATCCCCATCAACAAATACCTGGGCAATTTCAGTACTGCTGAAGTAATTGTTCAGATCATCATTCAGTTCAACCAATTCACGAATACGAAGTTGGTGCTCGGTATTAAGCGTGTGTAATTCTTCATTCAGACTCTGCAATTCCTCATTGGAACTTTGCAATTCCTCATTGGCAGACAATAATTCTTCATTGCTCGACTGTAGCTCTTCATTAGACGTCTCCAGGCTCTCCACCGCCATCTGAAGATTGAAGCGGGTTTCTTTTAATTCCTCTTCAAGTTCTCCAATATAACTGGCAGCACCTGCCTCCGGGATGTCAATGTTCTCATGTGTATGGCGGATATGCGGAAGTTCATGGCTTTCGCTTAACAACACCAGCACATTATTGGTGCTTGATGAGGGACGAACAAAAATATTTATCGGTTTATCGGTGTTTGAACCACCCTTGAAATTGGAAAGAACAACCTCAGCATTTTCCCTTACAGATTTTCTTATGGCTGCATTCAGACTTATAGAAAGATCCTTACCAACCATTTTCATCAGATTCAGGGAAGTGATCCTGTCAGGTAATGACAGGTATTTCCTGAAGTCACCGATAGCTTCTTTGATCTCAAAGTTCTTGTCGATATACAATGCAGCAAAGCCATACTTTTCGGTAAGAACAGCCCTGAAATCATCGGTAAGGTCTTTAAGTAATATTGCTTCCCTTGCAGTTGAAATAAACTGCATTTCCTTACCCGTTTTTAGTGACTGAGCAGATGGAAGTCTTTCCGCATTAAAGCGGGTATCATTAGTAACTTTTTGGTAGAGTTTCCATTTACCATTCAATTCTTTAAAGCCGTCATTGATATTTACAGGCGATTCACTAGGTCCAAGAAATAAGTATCCACCTGTATTCAATGCAAATTCAAAAGTCGTTATTATCTTTTTCTGCAGGATATTGTTCATGTAAATGAGCATATTCCTGCAACTCACGATATCATTTTTAATAAATGGAGGATCTTTGAGTACGTTATGCCGCGCAAAAACTATTTGCTTACGAATCCTGGAATGAACAACATAACGGTCGCTTTCCCTGAAAAAATAACGTTCAATAAGAGAAGGGTCAATCTCCAGCAGGTTAGATGGTTCATAAGTTGCCCGTGATGCATATTCTATGGCCTCCTGGTCAATGTCGGATGCGAAAATTTTAACCTCAAGATATTTATCTTCCTTCTGTAAAAGTTCATCTATAAGAATGGCTATTGAATAAGCTTCTTCACCTGTACTACAGGCAACGATCCAAACCTTCAGAACTTCACCCTCTTGTTTTTTTCTGATGAGAGGGAGCAGAACATCATTTTGTAAAGCATTAAAACCTGCCTTATCGCGGAAAAATTTAGTTACCCCTATTAAGAATTCCTTGCCCAGAAACTTACATTCATCAGCGGAATTATGTAATAGTTTTAAATATTCTTCAAAATTCTGGTATCCAAGCATCCCCATCCTCCGTGTTATTCGTCGGATGATTGTTGGGGTTTTATAGTTGGTGAAATCCTGCTGGCAATTTTTTTCTATCAGCATCATCACTTCAGGTAACATTTCTTCTGTTGGTTTGCCATCAAGGATAAGAGGCTGAGGCTTCTCATTTATGTAATTGAAGATCTCTTCCGGCATTAATTCTGGAGTAAGAATAAGGTCTGCCACGCCTGTCGCAATGGCACTGTTAGGCATGCCATCAAATTTCGCCGTTAAAGGATCCTGTACCATTACAAGCCCTCCTTTTTTGTGGATCTCTACAATACCTTTTGATCCATCAGTACCTGTACCTGATAATATAATCGCAATAGCTTTAGAACCCTGGTCCACAGCAAGCGATCGCAACAAAGTATCCACTGCTGTATTGGGGGCTTTCTCTACACTTTTTTCACCCAGAATTAATTTTCCCTGGTGTATGGTCAGCAATTTATTATTGGGTATTACATAAACCGAGTTTTCTTTTACTTCCATCATATGATCAGCCTCCAGCACCTCCATATGGGTGTGCTTTGCGATCAATTCAACCAAAAGGCTTTTATAATCAGGAGATAAATGCTGGATAATGATAAAGCTGAGGTTGCCGTTTGATGGCATATTGTCGAAGAATTCGTGGATCGCTTCCAATCCACCTGCGGATGCGCCTATGGCAACTATAAAATGATTATTCGGGGTTTCTTTTATGTTGAGTGAATCCATAAAACAGGGTTTACCAATCCTCTTGCCAGAATACATCTCAATGCGGAAATCCGAGTTTTATTGAGATAATATTATGATTTTCCTGTATAGACTCTGCCTATTTTAGAAAAGGATCTAACCGGGTAGAAAAAATTTATTCCATCAATTATTGGGGGGTAATTTCTCTTAATTAGTGAATTCAAATGTTCAAAGTTTATTTATTCTGTAGAACTATTTCCCCAGACATATATGATTACAGATTTAAGACTGGAGAAGGTTGTTAGGATTTAAAATTTACACATTTTGAAAGGCGATTCCATGGGGACCAGATGGGGACCAGATGGGGACCAGATGGCGACCACCCCTTTAGAGTTCCATAGGGTACTCCTTCCATAATCGGAATAATTAGCTGCGGGTTTATTGATTATTTATAAAAATTATTTTTATATTTTTGACGCTTACCAATAATTATCCCCCCTTACATGAGTAGAACAATAAGGATTTTTGTGGTTGACGACGATCTCGATGATACTGAAATATTCCAGGAAGTATTATCTTTTATCGACCCAACAATCCAGTGTTCCACAGCCGAAAATGGGAGGGATGCGTTGGATAAACTGTCGAGGGTAACTTTCATACCCGACCTGATATTCCTGGATCTGAATATGCCCCGGATGGATGGCAAGGAATGCCTGAGGAAACTAAAGGAGAATCTTCTTCTCCGAAACATCCCGGTTATTATATATACAACCTCATCACAATCGAAAGATATTGAGGAAACAATGGAGGCTGGGGCAATAAAATTCATTACCAAGCCATTGAATGTTAATGACCTGGAAAAAATTCTTCGTCCCATTGTATTGGGACTGAAACAGCCTACAATCCAGGATTGAGTATCAGGTTTCCCTGTCATAACTCACGAATGGACCAGTATTGGAAAGTCCACTGGATCCCTGAACATCCCGTCTTGAATGTGCCCGGAAATGATCTACCGCGCTTTCACCCCTTGCCGCAGCGGCCAGGGCTGAATTTCGCTTCTTTTTAGGCGGAGGATTGTCTGTTTGCTGATTAGAGTTACCTGCTTCCTTAATTGCAGGATCCACCGGAGGATTTTCTTCCATACCGGCTGCAAGATTCGGATTATCAGTTGCCATGGTATGCTGATTTTAGTACTATAATTTACGAAAAATTCAGCACAGACCCATTAATAATGACTCCAATCAATTCCTTGAAATGACCAGATTTTATCCCCCCATATGTCCAGGCAACGGATTGCGTCCGCTGAAGGCAGCCGCAATTTCTATCTTCCACACATAAAAAAACCAGCTGAAACTAAAAGCTTCAGCTGGCGCAAGCGGAGAGAGAGGGATTCGAACCCCCGGACCTGTAACAGTCAACGGTTTTCAAGACCGCCGCATTCGACCGCTCTGCCATCTCTCCGGGCGCAAAATTAGGGTTTGGGAATAAATACCAAAATATATTTTTCGGGACTAAGTTAATTTCGACTGATAAATTGATGGATTTGACGTTGTTAGCCATTGCATGGATGGTTAATTTTCCATAGTCTTAGGGCTAAAAGAAAATCTAACCAGCATGCCGCGCCAAAATAAATACCTGCTTCCCTTTATACTGGTCACCAGCCTTTTTTTCCTTTGGGCTTTCCTGCATAATATCAATCCCATCCTGATTCCGCACCTGAAAAAGGCCTGCCAGTTATCAGATACAGAATCCGCCCTCATCGATTCTGCCGTTTACCTCGCATACTTCACCATCGCCTTACCCGCAGGATGGTTCATGAATAAATTCGGATTCAAAAAAGGTATTCTTTTCGGCCTTCTGCTTTATGGAATCGGTGCCCTGCTTTTTTTACCTGCAGCAGGAAGCCGGAGTTTCAATTTTTTCCTGGTGGCACTTTTTGTAATTGCCGCGGGAGCCACTTTTCTGGAAACAATCGCCAATCCTTATATTACTAAGTTGGGAGATCCTTCCACTGCAACCCAAAGACTCAATTTCGCGCAGTCTTTCAATGGAGTTGGGGCATTCCTTGCACCCATCATCGGTGGACAATTCATTTTATCTGGCATTGAGCACAGTCCGGCTGAACTGAGCAATATGCAGGCTAGCGGAACCCTCAACGCTTATCTGCAATCAGAAGCCGATACCATCCGCATGCCTTATCTCGTTATCGCTGTAGTAGTATTGGTTCTCACCACGATCTTCTATCTGGTTAAATTACCTGAAGGAGAAGGTGATGCAACCGAAGATCAATCTGGGAATACAAAATTTTCTCTCGCCATTCTTCGCAACAAACAGGTACTCTGGGCAGTTATAGCCCAGTTCTTTTATGTTGGGGCACAGGTTTGCGTGGGAAGTTTTTTTATCAGGTTCTCTAAATACGTGATCGACCTTCCGGAAAAACAAGCTGCATTCTGGCTTGGTTCGATTGCTATGGTAGGATTTATGGTTGGCCGGTTCACCGGAACCTTTCTGATGAAATTTATCCGTCCGGCTCAATTGCTTTTCCTCTACGCTGTTGCAAGTACTCTTCTACTTGTGGTCGCAACAAATAGCCAGGGTCCATTCGCTGTATATTGTTTGATGGCTGTACCTTTCTTCATGTCGATCATGTTCCCCACCATTTTTGCACTTGGAATAACGGGGCTTGGAAAAGGTGCACGTATGGCTTCTTCACTATTAGTGATGGCAATTGTTGGGGGGGCTATTATGCCGCTGTTGATGGGACAAATTTCTGATCTCACAGGTGGTAATATTCAATTGGCCTACGTAGTACCCATGATTTGTTTCATGATTGTGGGCTGGTTTGCCTGGTCGCGTTCCAGGGATGAGATGCCAGTTACTGTTGGTGGCGGACATTGATAATATTGAAAACAATAAAAGATGTTTGATTATACAAATAAGACAGTTGTCATAACCGGGGGGGCCAGTGGCATAGGCAGGGCTGCTTCCCTTGCGTTTGCAAAAAATGGTGCAACTGTACACATTATTGAATTACATGCACCCGGTTGGGCAGCACTTGAACAGGAAATAATTGAAGCCGGACATTCTGCACATATACATTACTGTGATGTGAGTGACCAGCAGAAACTCCTCGATGTATTTCAAAAGATTGGCAGACCAGATGTGCTGGTAAATAATGCCGGCATTTCACATATAGGCCGTGTGACCAATACCACGGAAGAAGATTTTGACCGCCTCTTTAATGTAAATGTAAAAGGCGTTTATAATTGCATGTTTGCAGCTATCCCATTGATGCAGGAAAATGGCGGCGGAGTTGTGCTTAATATGTGTTCTATTGCTGCCTGGGTTGGACTGGCAGACCGTTTTGCCTATTCTATGACAAAAGGGGCAGTGTATGCCATGACCATTTCTGCTGCCAGGGATTATCTGCAAGACAATATTCGCGTCAACTGCATTTCTCCGGCAAGGGTTCATACTCCCTTTGTAGATGGCTTCCTCGCCAGGAACTATGCAGGGAAAGAAAAAGAGATGTTCGATAAGCTTGCTAAATCACAACCCATCGGAAGGATGGCAAACCCGGAAGAAATTGCTAACCTGATGATCTATCTCTGTTCAGATGAAGCATCCTTTATTACCGGAACAGATTATCCCATCGATGGTGGATTTTTAACACTGAATACTTAAGATATGAAACTGATACGGTTCGGAGAACCCGGAAAGGAAAAACCCGGTGTGTTGATAGCGGATAAATTCTATGATGTTTCCGGCTTTGTACACGATTACAATGAAAGCTTTTTTGAGAATGGTGGTATTGCCCACCTTGCCTGGATGATGGACCAGTACAAGAATATGCTGAGGCCGATGCCAGCCGGTAGTCGGATTGGTGCACCAGTTGCAAGGCCCTCAAAAATCGTTTGCATCGGACTTAATTATGCAGACCATGCGAAAGAAACCAATGCCACGCCACCTGCAGAACCCGTTGTTTTCATGAAATCAACTACTGCGATCTGTGGCCCTTATGACGATGTGATCATACCAAGAGGATCAGAAAAAACCGACTGGGAAGTAGAATTGGCGGTGGTTATAGGCAAAAGGGCATGCTATGTAGAAGAATCAGAAGCAATGGATTTTGTTGCGGGGTACTGCCTCCATAATGATATCAGTGAAAGAGCCTACCAGCTCGAAATGGGTGGAACCTGGGATAAAGGAAAGGGCTGTGATACCTTCGCGCCATTAGGGCCGGTTCTGGTAACAAAGGATGAAGTTGAGAATGTGGACAATCTTCGGTTATGGCTTACCGTAAATGGCAAACTGATGCAGGATGGATCAACTTCTAACCTGATCTTTAATATTCCCTTCCTGGTTGCCTATGTAAGTAGATTTATGACATTGCTTCCGGGAGATATTATATCTACCGGTACACCAGCTGGTGTGGGTCTGGGTATGAACCCACAGGTATACCTCAAGCCAGGTGATATTGTGGAATTGGGTATTGATGGACTAGGCACCTCAAGACAAAATATTGTAGCATATGCTTCGTCTTGATGCACACCAGCATTTTTGGCGTTATGATGAAAATCGTGACAGTTGGATAACACCGGAGATGAGTGTCATAAGGAGAGATTTTATGCCTGAGGATCTGCAGCCCTTATTGATTGAAACCGGGTTTGATGGTTGTATTGCGGTGCAGGCAAGCCAAACAGAAGCCGAAACGAATTTCCTGCTTGAGTTGGCTTCCGGTCATTCATTCATCCGATCAGTTGTTGGCTGGATTGATCTTCAGAGTGCTGCTTTGGAAGAAAGACTTTCCTATTATAAATCCTTTGAAAAACTCAGTGGTTTCCGGCATATACTGCAGGGGGAGCCTGTTCGGGACCTGATGCTGCAACCTCAATTTAAGCAGGGAATTGAATTGTTAGGGAAACACGGATACAGGTATGATATCCTGATCAATAATGACCAGTTAGGTTATACATACCAGTTATGCCGTCAATTGGATGACCAACCCTTTATCATTGATCATCTTGCAAAACCTGATATCAGGGGAAAAGCATTTGAAAACTGGCGGAATGAAATTCAACAGTTCCAGGAACTTGAACATGTATATTGTAAAGTATCTGGTATGGTTACAGAGGCTCACTGGCATCATTGGGAAGAAAGTGATTTTACACCCTACCTCGATACCATATTAGAAGTTTTCGGTGCACGCCGCCTGGTATTTGGTTCCGACTGGCCTGTATGCCTGCTGGCTGCCGGATATAGCGAGGTGGTTAAGCTTGTGGAAGAATATTTTAAAAAACTTTCGGGAGATGAGCGAGCAGGAATCTTTGGTGGGAATGCACAATATTTTTATGGTATAAAAAATTGAATATGGATCTGCAATTAAAAGATAAGGTCATCATCGTAACAGGGGGTGCAAAAGGGATCGGTGAAGGCATCGTAAAGTTGCTTGGTACAGAAGGGGCTATCCCGGTTATTATCGGAAGAGATGAGGCAGATAATATGCGACTGGTAACATCCTTGCAGGCTTCAGGATTGCAGGCTGCGCAGTTTGTGGCGGAGCTTTCTGATCCGGAAGAATGCAAAAAGGCAGTGGAGGAGGTGATGCAACGTTTCGGAAGAATAGAAGGGTTGGTAAATAATGCCGGTAAAAATGATGGGGTATCCTTAGAGAAAGGTACCTATGAAGATTTCATGGCATCAATCCATCGCAACCTGGTACATTATTTCCTGCTGGCACATTATGCATTGCCGGCGCTTAAACTTTCGAAAGGAGCCATTGTTAACATCAGCTCTAAGACGGCTGAAACTGGGCAGGGGGGCACTTCGGCATATGCAGCTTCTAATGGTGGCAGAAATGCACTTACCCGCGAATGGGCAGTTGAGTTGTTGCCCTACCGTATACGTGTGAACGCAATAATTGTAGCGGAATGCTGGACGCCACAATACCAGACATGGATCAGTTCACTACCGGATCCGGAGGCGAAGCTTGCGAAGATAAATGCACGTATCCCTTTTGAGAACAGAATGACTACACCTGAAGAGATCGCGAATATGACGGCCTTCCTTTTATCTGAAAGATCAAGCCATACAACCGGGCAGCTCATTCATGTAGATGGCGGCTATGTTCACCTCGATAAAATTATCAATGATTAAGTTGGTTTTATGCAGCAGAAAGTTTTAAGGATACATCCGAAAGATAATGTACTGGTGGCGCTCACTGGTTTAAAGAAAGGTGACCCCATTATTTTTGAGGGCGAAACGATCATTCTCCAGGATGATGTTCCGGCTAAACATAAATTCACCCTTAATGATCTTCATGCCGGCGACGGCGTTTATATGTATGGTGTACTGGTAGGCAGGGTTCAGGGAACAATACCAGCAGGGGGCTGTCTTACTACTGAAAATCTGAAGCATGCCGCGGAGCCTTATGATTACCATGGATCGGATTATGAATGGGAAGCACCAGATGTATCGCGCTTTAGCAACAGAACATTTAATGGATTCCACCGTAAAGATGGGAGGGTGGGTACTGCTAATTACTGGCTTTTTATTCCAACCGTTTTCTGTGAAAACCGTAACCTGGATGTGATCCGCGAAGCGCTTGTTAATGAACTTGGGTATGGTATAACAGATAAGTATAAGCGATATACGAGGCAATTGGTTGAAGCAGTAAAGAAAGGTGAGGGAATTGATTCAATAAGCTTTGCGCCATCATCTGATAGCAGGCAGGAGCGACTGTTCCCAAATGTGGATGGCATCAAATTTCTAAACCATGAAGGAGGTTGCGGTGGAACACGCCAGGACGCCGGTATACTTGGGAAATTACTTGCCGCATATGCCAACCATCCGAATGTTGGTGGTATTACAGTGTTAAGCCTGGGTTGTCAGCATTTACAGACCTCAGATTTCCTGGAGGAACTAAAGCAGCTTGATCCCTCTTTTGATAAGCCGCTTTTTATATTTGAACAACAGCAGTCGGGAACAGAGCAGGACCTCATCAGTGCAGCTATACGGCAAACTTTTTCAGGGCTGATAGAGATCAACAAACAGGAGCGGAAACCCGCTACCCTCGATCATTTATGCATAGGTGTTAAATGTGGTGGCAGTGATGGCTTCAGTGGAATTTCGGCTAACCCTGCTGTTGGATATTGTTCCGACATGGTAGCGGCACTTGGAGGAAAGATTTTACTTGCTGAGTTCCCGGAATTATGTGGCGCGGAGCAGGACCTTATCGACAGGAGTGTAGATGAACCTACAGCCCGGAAATTCATTAAGTTGATGCAGGCATATGACTCACTTGCCCACCAGGCAGGATCCGGATTTTATATGAATCCCTCTCCCGGAAATATAAGGGATGGACTGATAACTGATGCAATTAAGAGCACGGGTGCTGCAAAAAAAGGCGGTTACTCACCCGTGGTGGATGTGCTTGATTATACAGAGCAGGCTACTAAAGCTGGTCTCAGCCTGGTTTGTACCCCGGGTAACGATGTGGAAGCTACAACGGGTAAGGCTGCTGCCGGTGCTACCCTGATCCTGTTCACTACCGGACTGGGAACACCAACTGGCAATCCTGTTTGTCCCACCATCAAAATCTCCACCAATTCTACCCTCGCTAAACGAATGCCCGATATCATTGATATTGATACAGGTGGCATCATAACCGGCGAAAAATCCATCCAACAAATGGGAGAGGAGATCCTTGAATATTGTATCCGCGCTGCCAGCGGAGAAGTTATACCAAAAGCAGTTTTGCTGAATCAGGATGATTTCATTCCATGGAAGCGTGGGGTAAGCTTATGATTGCATTATCTTTAAAGGAATATACTTTTCTATGCAACGATTAATTATTGCCTTCCTCCTGAGCTTTGTTTTTATTACAGTAGCCGTAGCCCAGGATACCAACCTCTTTGAGAAAAAACTATTCATCTCCAGTAAGGGGGATAGCCTTCCGTACAGGATACTTTACCCTGAGAATTATGATCCCGCTAAAAAATATCCTCTCGTACTCTTCCTGCATGGGGCAGGTGAAAGGGGAAATGATAATGAAAAACAGTTGGTCCATGGATCAAAACTTTTTCTGGCCGATAGCAATAGAAGCAGGTATCCTGCTATTGTTGTTTTTCCCCAATGCCCCGAAAATAGTTTCTGGGCAGCAGTAAAAGTGAATAGAGAAAAGCAGCCCTTTGAAATAAATTTCAATTATGGTGCAGAGATGACCGCTCCGTTGCGATCAGTAACAGAGCTTACCAAACAGCTTATTAAAGAAGCAGGTGTTCAAAAGAAAAAAGTATATATAACAGGATTGTCGATGGGAGGGATGGGGACTTTTGAAATGGTTTACCGGCAGCCAAAATTATTTGCTGCTGCAGCTCCTATATGTGGTGGTGGAGATACGGCCTCGTACAATAAAAAAACTGCCAAAGTACCTTTCTGGGTTTTCCATGGGGCGGATGATTCTGTGGTAGATGCTAAACTGAGTCGCCAAATGGTAGATCGGCTAAAGGCCTTGAATGCTGATGTAAAATATTCCGAATACCCCGGCGTGAACCATAACAGTTGGGACAATGCATTTGCAGAACCTGAATTTTTAGCCTGGATGTTCTCACAGCGTAAATAATTTGTTACCATGATCAGGACAATACTATTCATAAGCATTATACTTTTTGTATCATCCGGCTGCGACCAACAAAAAAAATTGGCCGATACAACGGATTATATCAAGGTGGGGGATAGCATTGCTGCTAAAAGCTTTGATCATCTTCGTACAGCGCTGCAGGCCTCAATGTCCGCCGATGGCCCTGCTGCAGCAATTGCCTTCTGCCGACTGCAGGCAATGCCTTTGACCAGCAAATACAATACAGATTCTATAACGGTTATGCGTGTTGCTGAAAAATTCCGCAATCCATCCAATGCATTAAAAAATCCTGACAGCACTGTATGGAGTCAATACAAAACTGCCATTGCAAATGGAGACAGTATTTTTTCAAAAACCGTGGTAACAGATACCGCTATTCATTATTATAAGCCAATTATTCTTCAACCTCTATGCTCTACCTGTCATGGAGTTGCAGGAAAAGGTATTCCGGCATCCCTTGTTACAGTGATAGATTCATTATACCCCGGCGACAGGGCAAAAGATTTTTTAGTGGGCGAGCTTAGAGGGATGTGGCATATCCGGTTTGATAAATAAAAGGCCTGTTAGGTGATGATAGTCACCATAACAGGCCTTTGGATCAGAATCATATTATTAACCCATCGACTGTGCCACTTTTTCGAGCAACGCTTTGGTTTTACGGATACCTTCATCCTCGCTCAGAACATCCCCTTCATATTCGATACCAACGATTCCCTTGAAACCACTATCCTTAACGATCTTCATCATCTTAAAATAATCTGTTTCTGTTTCGTTGCCTTCGGCATCAAAAACATTGCTTTTGGCGCTTACCCCTTTTGCATATGGCATCAATTCCTGCGTTCCCTTATAACGATCATAGCCCTCTACACAGGTGCGCCAGTTTGCAGGATCTCTTTTGATGCAGAAATTTCCGAAATCCGGAAGTGTTCCTACGTTCTTCCGGTTTACCTGTTTCATAACACCAGCCAGCCAGCTTCCATCAGAAGACCATCCCCCGTGATTCTCAACAATTACATTGATGCCGGTTTTTTCAGCGAATTCACCCAACTGGTATAGTCCATCAGCAGCAGTCTTTGCCAGTTCTTCCCTGCTTCCCTTGCCCGCTGCATTCACCCTGATAGTGGAACAACCCAGATATTTAGCGGCCTCAACCCATTTGTAATGATTCTCTACAGCCTTCTGCCTGTCTTCTTTGGTGGCAGCACCGATCTCACCCTCCCCATCACACATGATGAGGTGATTGCGTACACCATTATCCTTGCAACGTTTCAGTAATTCGTTGAGGTAATTTGTATCCTGTGCCTTATCCTTGAAAAACTGGTTTACATATTCTACTATGCTGATACCAAAATCATTCTTTGCTTTCGCAGGAAAATCAAGGTTGTCGAGCTGCTTTGCAAACAATGCCTTGTGCAGTGACCATTCAGCAAGGGATATTTCAAAAAAGGAACCGTTCACTCCGGCAGCAGTACCTGCTGCTTTTGTATTGAGGCAGGAAACACCGGTAGCGCCAATGGCAAGCCCACCCATTAGTTTCAGGAAATGTCGACGATCGGATTGCATGTGATTTTTTTTAAGTGGAATAAAGGTAAAATATACAACTATTTCGATTAATTGCCTTTCACTTATCACATCTTAATAACTTCGTATGTATGTTTAAAATCACTGGTATAGTCATCTTCTCCGGTTTGCTGTTTTCCTGTGGTCCGGTAAAAAAATCAACGCTCCCAAAAACTTCCATGACTGATTTTATTTCGGGGGTCGACCTCTCCTATGTTAACCAGGTGGAGGACCATGGCGGGAAGTTCAGGGTGAAGGGTGTGGAAGCTGATCCCTTCAGAATATTTCGGGAGCATGGTGCCAATACGGTAAGGGTAAGGCTTTGGCATAATCCGGAGTGGACGAAGGCCCTGAATAACGGAAAAAGTTATAGTGACCTGGCTGATGTAATTAAGACCATCAGGAGAGCACGCGAGGCAGGGATGATGGTTAACCTCGATCTTCATTATTCGGATGATTGGTCCTACCCCGCAAAACAGGCAGTACCCAAAGCCTGGGAAGGATTAACATTGCCTGTGCTAAAAGATTCTGTGTACAATTATACGATTGCCGTTCTCAACCAGCTAAACTTGCTGGGACTTGTACCCGAAATGGTGCAGGTGGGAAATGAGAATAATAATGGGATCATGTTTCCGGTTGGTAAAGTGAGTAACGGAGACTGGTCATCATTTGCATCACTGATAAACAGCGGTATTGATGCCGTGCGTGATTTTTCAAAAACCTCTTCCATAAAACCTCGCATAATCATTCATGTTGCACAACTGCAGAATGCATTTCCCTGGTTGAAGAATCTTACTTCGGCGGGAGTAACCGACTTTGATATCATTGGGTTATCCCATTATTTTAAATGGTCAGAAGTTACCAGCATGCAAGCAATCAGTGATACCATTTCAGCAATCAGTAATAAGTATGGCAAAGAGGTTATGGTTGTGGAAACTGCCTATCCATGGACGTCTTTAAATGCTGACCAGTATTCTAACGTCATCTCCGGCTCTGATGCACTTGCACAGTATCCTGCAACGCCTGAGGGCCAGCAGCGATACCTATGTGACCTGGTTGATGCCATCCGGAGAGGTGGCGGCAAAGGCATCATGTATTGGGAGCCAGCCTGGATCAGCAGCAGTTTGCGCGACCAGTGGGGCCAGGGCTCATCATGGGATAATTGCACCCTTTTTGATTTTGATGGCAATGCGCTACCAGCAATGAACTGTCTTGGGCATTAAACAAGTTCCCTACCTTCGCAAATCCATGAAACATCTGTCTGCACTCAATAAATATTTCTGGAAATACCGCTGGCGCCTGGTGCTTGGTATATTGTTCATCATCCTCTCAAACTATTTCCGGATACTTGCTCCGCAGATCACGGGGTTTGTTGTGGATGCCGTGGAGAAACAATTACCTGGCTACAAGGGCACCCGCACTGTTCAGGGATATGATCCCATTGTACAATGGCTTGTAGGCATTACAGAGAAGTCAAGTTTTTCTAACCTGGTCATACTCTGCGGACTCACATTACTTGCGGTGGCCATACTCAGTGGATTCTTTATGTTCCTTATGCGGCAAACCAATATTGTAATGAGCCGGTATATTGAATTTGACCAGAAGAATGAAATATACAGCCATTACCAGAAACTGGACCTGGGCTTCTATAAGCGCAACAGCACCGGCGACCTCATGAACCGAATCACAGAAGATGTAAGCAGGGTTAGGATGTATACAGGGCCTGCAATCATGTATTTCATCAACCTTGCATTCACTATCAGTTTCAGTGTTTTTTATATGGTGCGCACCAACGCTGAACTTACCGTACTCGTATTATCACCCCTGCCATTGCTTGCCATCACTATCTATTATGTGAACACCATCATTCACAAGAAAAGTGAGAGGAATCAGTCATTATTATCAGACCTCACTACCACGGCACAGGAATCCTATTCAGGGATAAGGGTCATAAAATCTTTTGTACAGGAGCGGGCGCAGCAATTGTTTTTTGAGAATAACAGTGAGGCCTATCGCAGCAATGCCATCGGGCTTGCAAAAGTGGAAGCGATTTATTTTCCATCAATGTCGCTCATGATTGGCCTCAGTACTTTGATCACGATACTTGTAGGAGGTATATATGCGATGCAGCCAGGAAGTGGTGTAACAACCGGAACGCTGGCAGAATTCATCATGTATATCAATATCCTGACATTCCCCGTGAGTGCCATAGGATGGACTGCCAGTATGATACAACGGGCAGCAGCATCCCAGAAAAGGATCAATGAATTCCTTGATACAGAATCACTGATCCGACAGCCAGAGAATGCATTGAGTCCGGTGGTAAGTGGAGGTATTCAATTTAAGAATGTCAGCTTTACCTATCCCCATACAGGAATACAGGCTGTTTCAGATTTTTCACTCGAAATAAAACCCGGGCAACGAATAGCGATTATCGGCAGAACAGGATCAGGTAAAACAACCTTAGCACAATTGCTGCTACGGATGTATGACCCGGGCCAGGGAACTATCAGCCTTGATGGAACTGATATCCGTTCCATGGATCTGCAGCATCTAAGGATGCAGGTAAGTTATGTACCCCAGGATATCTTTCTGTTCAGCGATACCATTGAAAACAATATTGGTTTTGGTTTAGAGCAAACAAGCCATGAGTCGGTGAGGTCGGCGGCTTTTGCTGCAAGCGTGGATAAAGAGATTGATGGATTTGAAAAGCAATATTCAACGCTGGTGGGAGAGCGGGGGGTAACCTTAAGCGGCGGACAAAAACAGCGGATCAGCATTGCACGCGCGCTTATAAAGGAACCGAAGATCATGGTGTTTGACGATTGCCTCAGTGCGGTGGATGCTAAAACAGAAAAAACAATTATTGCTAATCTCGACCATTACCTTAAGGATAAGACTGCCATTTTTATCACCCACCGGATTTTCTCACTCCTGTCGTTTGATAAGATCGTTGTAATGGAAGATGGAAAGATCGTGGAGATGGGGACGCATGATCAGTTGCTGCAAAATGATGGTTATTACACATATTTATATGAACACCAGCAGGACGAACCCGATGAAAGCAGCGATGGAGGCTGAATAGGAGGAAACACTTAGTGTATTAAAAAGTTTGGTAAAATTTTGCTAATTCGTAAACAACCCTATATTTGCTCCTACATAATTCCGCACCTAACGAAATTAATAATTGTAAAAACAACAACTGTGGGTTACGAGAACAACGACAAAAAAATGGAGAGCGTTTATAGTAAACGCATCAGAGCAGGTAAAAGAAGAACATATTTTTTTGATGTAAGAGCTACCAGAAGCAATGATTATTACCTGACCATTACTGAGAGTCGTAAGAAGTTTGATGATAATGGTTATGACAGGCATAAGATCTTTTTGTACAAAGAAGACTTCAACAAATTCCTGAAGGCCCTTACTGAAGCTGTTGATTACGTAAAGACTGACCTGATGCCAGATTTTGACTTTGATGCATATAACCACGACAACCTCGAAGAAGGCGGAGAAATGGTAGAAAGCAGTGTAGAAGCAGATGCTATTGTAGCTGCATCTGTTGTTGTACCGCCCGTTGTAAACAACGAGAATACTGTTGAGCCCACTCCCGGTATAGATGAAGAGGTAGATAAGTGGTAAACTGAACCAACCAATTGCTTATGTTAGTGGCCTCCATATGGAGGCCACTTTTTTGTAGCCAACAAAAACTTTAGGTAATTGTTAAAGGGAAGCCATCAATGTCTATTTTTGTGCAAATTTTTCAACAAAAAAGTTTACGGATGAAATGGTCTGAATTCTTTACTTCTTCAGTAGGCAGGAAATTCGTAATGGGGCTTACCGGTTTATTCCTTATAACCTTCCTCATCATACATGTATCTATCAATGCCTGTATTTTTGCTGATCTGCCGATTTTCAATGAAAATGACAATGGTTCTGTTTTCAACAGGGCAGCCCATTTTATGGGTTCAACGATCCTGATCCGTATCATGGAAGTTGGTTTGTTCGCAGGTATTATTCTCCATATAGTTCAGGGATACATGCTTGAACTGAAAAACCGCAGCGCACGTTCTGTAGGTTACGCTGTTAACCTGGGAGAGAGGGGCAGTAAGTGGTATAGCCGTTCAATGGGATTACTTGGGACTATAATCCTGCTTTTCCTCGTAATACATATATCACATTTCTGGGTGAAGGCTCGTATAACCCATGCATTGGAACCCGTTACATATAATGGTGTAGAGATGCATAACATGTTTGAAGAAATGAAGGTGGTATTCTCGCAGCCATGGGTAGTGATCCTTTATGTGCTGGGATGTATATCTCTTGCATATCATCTCGCCCATGGATTCCAGAGTGCCTTCAGAACAGTAGGTGTTCATAACAGGAAATACAACCAGCTGCTCACCAGCATAGGTTATGGTTTTTCCATTATTGTTTCACTTGTTTTTGCACTGATGCCTGTTGCCATGTACCTGGGATGGGTAAAGTAGATCATTTTTTTATTGATTGTTGATTAATGACAGCTATACCGGGGCCATCAGGGCAACAAAAATGCAATCAGATAACAATCACTGTTAATTTCAATACTTAACGTATCTAATAGTCGATATATGCTCAACTCCAAAATTCCTGCAGGCCCGTTGGATCAGAAATGGACCGATTTTAAAGGGCACTGTAAGCTGGTAAATCCGGCTAATAAAAGAAAGCTTGAGGTGGTGATTATAGGAACCGGTCTGGCCGGTGCTTCTGCGGCAGCCGCACTAGGTGAGTTAGGTTATAAAGTAAAAGCATTCTGCTTCCAGGATTCTCCCCGCCGTGCGCACTCCATTGCAGCACAGGGAGGAATCAATGCGGCAAAGAATTACCAGAATGATGGTGACTCGGTTTTTCGTCTTTTCTATGATACCATCAAGGGGGGTGATTACCGCGCACGTGAAGCCAATGTTCACAGGTTAGCAGAAGTGAGTGCCAATATCATTGACCAATGTGTTGCCCAAGGGGTTCCTTTTGCACGCGAATATGGAGGGTTGCTTTCCAACCGCTCCTTTGGTGGAACCCAGGTTCAGCGTACATTCTATGCCGCCGGACAAACTGGCCAGCAGTTATTGATCGGAGCATACCAGGCCCTCGAAAGGCAGGTTGCCCTGGGAAATGTGGAGATGTTCAACCGGCATGAGATGCTGGATGTTGTAGTTATAGATGGAAAGGCCCGCGGTATCATTGCAAGGAATCTTGTAAATGGAAAACTCGAGCGCCATTTCGGTCATGCCGTGCTGTTATGTTCAGGTGGATATGGTAACGTGTTTTATCTTTCCACCAATGCGATGGGAAGTAATGTAACTGCCGCATGGAAAGCACATAAGAAAGGCGCCTATTTTGGAAACCCCTGCTTTACACAAATACATCCTACCTGTATACCGGTAAGCGGCGATCACCAGAGCAAGCTAACCCTGATGTCAGAATCGCTTCGTAATGATGGTCGTATCTGGGTGCCGAAAAAGCAGAATGATACACGCAAGCCATTTGACATTCCTGAAGAAGAAAGAGATTATTACCTCGAGAGAAGGTATCCGGCCTTCGGTAACCTCGTTCCGCGTGACGTTGCAAGCCGGGCTGCTAAAGAACGTTGTGATGCTGGCTACGGCGTAGGCTCTTCCCGCCAGGCTGTTTACCTCGATTATGCAGATGCCATCGAACGCTATGGCAAAGGGGAAGTTAACAAACGGAATATACAAGGTGCTACCCAACAGATGATTACCGAACTTGGAAAAGAGGTAGTTAAGGAAAAATATGGTAACCTTTTCGATATGTATGAAAAGATCACCGGTGAAAATCCTTATGAAGTGCCGATGCGTATCTATCCTGCTGTTCACTATACAATGGGTGGACTCTGGGTTGATTATGAACTGATGACAACAGTGCCTGGTTTGTATGCATTGGGAGAAGCTAATTTCTCTGACCATGGAGCAAACCGCCTTGGTGCCTCCGCCCTTATGCAGGGCCTTGCCGATGGATATTTCGTGATACCATATACTATAGGTAATTACCTGGCAGATGAGATCCGCACCAATGCCATCCCTACCGACCATCCCGCATTTGTTGATGCCGAAAAAAATGTTGCTGACAGAATCAGCCAGCTGATGAATATCAAGGGCAAACAAACTGTGGAGAGCTTCCATAAGCGTTTGGGTAAGATCATGTGGGATAAATGTGGTATGGCCAGAAATGCAGAGGGACTCACACAGGCGATTGAAGAGATCCGTCAGTTGAAAAGAGAGTTCTGGTCTGATGTGCGTATACCAGGTGATATCAATGAAATGAATCCCGAACTTGATAAGGCAAACAGGGTCGCCGATTTCATTGAACTCGGAGAGCTGATGTGCATTGATGCACTCGACCGAAATGAAAGTTGTGGTGGTCATTTCAGGGAAGAAAGCCAGACAGAGGAAGGGGAAGCAAAACGTGATGATGCAGCCTACGCCTATGTTTCAGCCTGGGAACTAAAAGGAGAGCACCAATGGCAATTACATAAAGAAGAACTCCATTTTGAAGTTGCCAAACCTACCCAACGTTCTTATAAATAATTAAAACATCAACCATAGCCGATATGGAACATTATAATATGAACCTCACACTCAAAGTGTGGAAGCAAAAGAATAGCCAGGAAAAAGGACGGTTTGAAACCTACCAGGTTAAGAATATCTCTTCTGAAATGTCTTTCCTCGAAATGTTCGATGTGTTGAATGAGGAACTGATAAGGGAGGGTAGAGAACCCATAGCTTTTGACCACGATTGCCGGGAGGGAATTTGTGGTATGTGTTCCATGTATATTGACGGCAAGCCCCATGGTCCATGGCATGCCAATACCACCTGCCAGTTGCACATGAGAGCCTACAAAGATGGCGATACCATTGTAGTTGAACCATGGAGAGCCAATGCTTTCCCTGTGATCAAGGACCTGGTGGTTGATCGTACTTCATTTGACAGGATCATGCAGGCTGGTGGATATATATCGGTTAATACGGGTAATGCTGTGGATGCCAATGCATTGCCAATTGAAAAAGACAAAGCTGATATGGCATTTGCTGCTGCATCCTGTATAGGATGTGGCGCTTGCGTGGCGGCCTGTAAGAATAGTTCAGCCATGCTTTTCCTCTCTGCCAAGGTGAGCCACCTTGCATTACTGCCACAAGGTGGTCCGGAGCGCAAGAACAGGGTACTTAATATGGTTGCGCAGATGGACAGGGAAGGATTTGGTGCCTGCACCAATACAGGGGCCTGTGAAGCAGTATGTCCGAAAGAGATATCCATTAGTAATATTGCCCGCCTTAACCAGGAATATCTTGGTGCAGGGCTGGTATCCGAGAAATAATAAGATTGGCCGGGTAATGCCCTGCCAGCTAAATAAAAAGGTCTGAAACGGAACTATCAATTCGGTTTCAGACCTTTGTCGTTGCAGTTTCTACCTCATCCATACAGGCAGGTTCGCTTACATTCTTTTTTCTTTTCTTTCTTAATGGTCTCTTTCTTTTCTACCTTCTTTTCCGGAACTGTTTTCTTGGAATTGCTGCGTAAGCTCGCAAATGCAACGGCAGCGCCCAGTGCTACCAATAGCACAACGATCAATACCTTTTTCATATGCGAAAAATTGCTGCTATAAGATACGAAAATTAAGCAAAATCGCCTCAATTTTGTTGTACCTTTGCGCCTCGAAAAAGGCAGACTAATATGATTTCAGTTAATAATGTAACCCTCTCTTTTGGTAAGCGTGTACTCTTTGATGAAGTGAATCTCAACTTCATGAAGGGCAATTGTTACGGTGTGATCGGTGCCAATGGTGCAGGAAAATCTACTTTTCTTAAGATCCTTTCAGGAGAAATAGAACCAAGTAAAGGCTCGGTAACCATCGGGGCGGGGGAGCGTATGGCTGTACTTAAGCAGAACCACTTTGCTTATGATGAAGTTACCGTTCTCAATACTGTATTGATGGGCCATCAGAAGATGTGGGATGTGATGCAGGAGCGTGATGCAATTTATGCCAAGGAAGATTTTTCTGAGGAAGATGGAATGCGCGCCGGCGAATTGGAAGGCGAGTTTGGTGAAATGGGTGGATATACGGCCGAAAGTGATGCGGGAAGCATGCTCTCAGAATTGGGTGTGCCCGAACAGTTTCACCAGAGCCTGATGAAAGATATTCCAGGTAACCTTAAAGTAAGGGTGCTTCTGGCACAAGCCATTTTTGGAAACCCCGATATCCTGCTGCTCGATGAACCTACCAACGGACTGGATATCGAAACCATCAGCTGGCTGGAGAATTTCCTGGCCGACTATGAGAATATTGTATTGGTGGTATCACACGACCGTCACTTCCTGGATGCAGTTTGTACCCATGTGGCGGATGTTGATCGCCAGAAGATAAAGATCTTTACAGGTAACTATACTTTCTGGTATGAGTCTTCGCAGTTGATGAGCCGACAGGTGAATGATAAGAATAAGAAGACAGAGGAGAAGCGTGCTGCCCTCATGGAATTCATTGCCCGATTCAGTGCCAACGCTTCCAAGTCGAAGCAGGCAACCAGCAGAAAGAAGGCCCTTGAAAAACTCACCATTGAAGAGATAGAGCCATCCAACAGGCGTTATCCTGGAATCATTTTCCAGCCCCAGCGTGAGGTAGGTAACCAGATCCTTAACGTCGAAAAACTTGGCTACTCAGTAGATGGGCGTTTGTTGTTTGACAAAGTCAGCTTCAGTGTAAATAAAGGAGATAAGATCGCTCTACTGAGCCGCGACCCTCTCGCGGTGACCAGTTTCTTCGAGATCATCAACAATCATAAAAAGGCTGATAAAGGACAATTTGAATGGGGTACAACTATTACCAGTGCGTATCTCCCCATTGAAAATAATGAGTTCTTTACCGACAAGCTTACCCTGCTCGACTGGCTTCGCCAGTTTGTTCCACCGAATGTAACAGATGCTGATGAACCTTTCCTTCGTGGATTCCTGGGAAAAATGCTATTCAGCGGAGATGATATCATGAAGAAAACCAACGTGCTGAGTGGTGGTGAAAAAGTACGTTGTATGCTCAGCCGCATGATGCTTCAGAATCCAAACCTGATCATGCTCGACCAGCCAACCAACCACCTCGACCTGGAGAGCATCCAGAGTTTCAATGAAGGCTGCCAGAATTTTCCAGGTATCGTTCTGCTTACTTCGCATGACCATACATTTATGCAAACAGTTGCTAATCGTGTAATCGAATTAACGCCTTCGGGAATCATCGATCGACTGATGACCTTCGATGAATACCTTGAAGATGCACGGGTAAAACAACTCAGGGAGGAGATGTACGGAAATGCCGTAATGGTTTGGTAAGAAGGCGCAGGCAATAAATGCTATCTTTAGCGCGCTTAATAGAAAACCACGGGCTTGTTGAGAAGGCTGTTGATATGCATTTTTATCCTAACCACTGCTTTTAGCGCAGCCGGACAGATACCTGCCACCGGCAGTAAAAGCCTTTCCAACCTGCGACAGAAAAAGATCCCCGTTACCAGCGGTGCCATCAGCGTGGATTCACTCAGTCTTGTGCCGGGATCGCTTAAAATTCCTGGCATTGCAGATTCCCTTTATACCATCGACTGGCTCAATGGCATCATACGCTGGAATCAGCCCCTGCCTTTTGATTCTGTATTGGTACAATACCGGGTGCTGCCTAATAAGCTTAATGCGATGGCAAGGGTCTTTGATTTCGACAGCCTGGTGAACAGCTATGTAACAAGGGCTACTATCAGCGGACCAGGAAGGCAGACCCAGACAGAAGATTTTTTCAACTTCGGTAACATCAATTATAGTGGCAGTTTTGGCAGAGGAATATCCTTTGGAAATGCACAGGATGCGGTGGTGAGCTCCAACCTGAATATGCAGTTGAATGGTTTCCTGGCAGACAGTATAGAAATTATGGCTGCTATCACTGATAATAATATTCCTATACAACCCGATGGAACAACACAGCAGCTTAATGAGTTTGACCGCATATTCCTACAGTTCAAAAAGAAGGGATGGCAACTTAGTATGGGTGATATTGATATCCGTCAGAACAGGAACTACTTCCTGAATTTTTATAAGCGATTACAGGGCGCTGCTTTTGAAAATACTTCACGCATAGCAGAAAATATAACTAATAGTACCATGGTGAGCGGGTCCATTGCCAAGGGTAAGTTCACGCGTAATGTATTCGATGGACTTGAAGGTAACCAGGGTCCATACCGGCTTACCGGTGCCAACAATGAACTCTATTTTGTAGTACTTGCAGGAACCGAAAGGGTTTTCATTGATGGTGAATTGCTGCAAAGAGGAGAGGATCGTGATTATGTTATCAATTACAATACTGCCGAAGTAACGTTTACCCCTAACCGTATGATTAATAAGGATCGTAGGATACAGGTGGAATTTGAGTATGCCGACCGCAATTACCTTAATACAAATCTTTACCTCGCCAACGAAACCAATTTCGGACAACGTATAAAGGTAAGGCTGGGTGCATTCTCCAATAATGATGCAAAAAATTCACCCATCAATCAGAACCTCGATACCAGGCAGAAACAATTTCTTGGATCAGTTGGTGACAGTATCCAGCGGGCATTCTTCCCGGTAGCGGCAATCGATACTTTCTCACCAGGAAAAGTTCTCTATAAGAAAATTGAAGTGCTCGTTAATGGCGTTCCTGATTCTATCTATGTGTATTCAACCAATCCCGATAGTGCAAAATACAATCTCGGTTTTGTTGATGTAGGTGAAGGAAACGGAAATTACCTTCCTGATCTGAATGCTGCCAATGGCAAGGTTTTCAGGTGGGTGGAGCCTTTAAATGGAAGAGCGCAGGGCAGGTATGAAGCAGCAACATTCTTGGTAACCCCAAAGCAACAACAGGTGTTAACGGTAGGTGCAGATTATGTTATTCAGGGAAAAACCACGGTGAGTGCAGATATAGGAATGAGCAACTATAATATCAATACATTTTCGGTTAAGGATAAAGGAAATGATAAAGGGTTCGCTGCACGCCTGCTTGCAAAACAGGTGATGCCTATCAATAAAAATCTGCGTGTGCAAACGGATGGTTCTATAGAATGGGTGGAAAGAAGTTTCAGGCCTATTGAACGTCTCAGGAATGTGGAGTTCACCCGCGATTGGGGACTCCCGATTTTGATTAATCCAGCCGACGAAACCATGTATAGCGGTGGTGTTGAATTGTTAGATCAGAAAGACAACAAGATCAGGTACCAGTTAACCGGTTATAACCGGAGTGATGACTTCAGGGGCTTGCGTAATAGTTTTCTTCACCTGCATCAAACCAATGGCTGGCGCTTCAATAACCAGATAAGTATTACAAATGCTTCCGGAGCTACCGACAAGGGATATTTTTTCAGACCATCAATAGATATTGCAAAAACATTTTCCTCACTCCGCAACTATACCCTCGGCATAAACTATGCACTCGAACACAATGAGGCGCGAAATAAAAATTCTGATAGCATTACGCCATATAGTTTTTCCTTTGACATCATGAAGTTCTACCTGCAGTCTGATGCCACTAAACAGAATAACTGGATACTCAGTTATTATACAAGAAGTGATAAACTTCCCATTGGTAAAGACCTTATAAGAACAGACCGAAGCCAGAATTTCTCGCTGGGTGCATCCCTTTTTTCAAATCCGGCCCACCAGTTGAAAGTGAATACCACCTACCGCACCTTAGAAGTTTTCCAGAAAACAAACAGTAATGCTGTTTCAGACAAGAGCCTGCTGGGTAGAATAGAATATATAGTTAATGAGTGGAAAGGAATGCTTACGGGCAATATGTTATATGAGTTGGGTGCAGGGCAGGAACAAAAAAGAGATTTTGTTTTCCTGGAAGTGCCTGCCGGTCAGGGAGAATATGCATGGTTTGATTATGACAATGATGGTGTACAACAGTTGAATGAATTTGAAGTAGCGCTGTTCCAGGACCAGGCGCGTTATATCAGGATATTCACGCCAACCAATGAATTTGTAAAGGCAGCCTATAATAGTTTTAATTATAGCATGTCATTAAATCCGAGGGCCATGATTGACCCGCAACAGTCATCGGGCCTGGGTAAGTTCGCCTCCAGGATAAATCTTCAATCTTCCCTTCAGTTGTTTCGCAAGGAGCTTGCAGATGGTATTTCTCATTTCAATCCTTTCAGTAATTCACTTAATGACAGCACGCTGATCACCCTAACCAGCGTTTGGGTTAATAGTCTGGCCTTTAACCGCTCGGGAACCAAATGGGGATTTGATATAAGCAATACCAGGAACAGCGGAAAACTTTTACTGACTTATGGTTTAGAAAGCAGGTCGCTCCAGGAATGGACGCTCAGAAGCAGGTGGAATATCACGCGGAAATTCACTGCAGATGTGACGGCAAAAACTGGAAGTACAACACTTACTACAGGCAATGTGAAATTTGATAACAGGAACTACGATATAGAGCAATATTCACTTGAGCCCCGCCTCACTTTTACTTATGGTGCAAACTTCCGGATCGTGGGCGGATATCGTTATGGCAATAAGAATAACCAGATGGGTGGAGCAGAAAAATATTCTTCCCATGCTTTCAATACCGATATAAAATATAATCTCCTGCAGAATGCCTCCGTGCAGGGGAAATTCACTTATAATACTATTGAGTATCCTTACTCAACCAATTCAACCATCAGCTATATCATGCTTGACGGATTACAACCCGGTAAGAATTTATTGTGGAGTCTTGACCTTACCAAACGATTAGGAAAAAACCTTGAATTGAATATTCAGTATGAAGGCCGGAGGCCGGGAGAAAACCGGACTATTCATGTTGGGAGGGCGGCGTTAAGAGCCCTACTATAAAAAAAAGAAGCCCTACCGAAGTAGGGCTCTGTGTGCTATTCAAGAGATTGTTGGATAAAATATCGTGATTAACCGAAAAGGCCACCTTTTTTCAATTCGCGAGTTCCTTCACCGATCTTGAAACCATTGTGATAGATCTCGATCTTGTAATTTCCGCGCTGGAAATCAGAACCCTGCTTCCAGGCAAACTCAACAGGAGTTTTCTTACCAGTCTCGATCTTTACAGGAACCTTTGCAGTGAAAGGCTTGTCACCTTCTTCACGGGTAGTGAATGTACCGGAACCAAGTGCTTCCTGAGATACAGGCTTACCATCAGGACCAGTTACCAGAACATAAACTTCTGCGCTACCAGCTGGTGCAATACGGTTGTCAACATCAAAAGAGATAACCAGTTTGTCAACACGCTTTGCAGTAGATGTTACTTTCTCTTTACCACCACTCTTCTCATTGATTGGAGTAATAGAAATGTTGTAAGCATTTAAAGTAGATGCGATGTCAACAGTTTTTTCCAATTCCTGCTTCTGAGTAGTTGTTGTAGTAAGGTCAGTAGTCAACTGTGAAGTCTTAACCTTTTCAGTTGTCAGGTCTGTATTAAGCTGGGTGTTCTCCGTTGTAAGACGGGCAACTTCCTGCTCAAGTCCAGCTACTTTTTCATTCATTTCAGAAATCAGCTTCTTAGCGCGATTCAGTTCAGCCTGTGTTGCATTACGCTTATTCAGGATACTGCGGATCTCAGTTTTGAGTTTTCCGATCTCGCTGTTTTTGTCAGTCAGTTGACCCTGCAAAGCATTGTTGCTGCCGGTAACTGAATCCAAACGGGCGAGTGAAGCGTCGAAGTTACGCTGCAGTTCAGTCTTTTCATCTGTTACCTGTGCGATGGTTGCTTCTTTCTGCTGAATGTTCTGTTCGTTCTTATTGTTGTTGTACAATAAGTAACCCCATGTTCCCAGCAGACCAGCTGCCAGTAGTGCAATGATCAGACCTTTGTAGTCTTTCTTAGGTTCTTGCGTGGGGGTTGCTGAGGGATAATTTGATGTGCTCATTGCTATTTGTTTTTCTTTAATTTAGAAATGGTTAATGAATGGGTTATTAAGGTTTTTTTTAAACGGTTAATGAAGGCTTTTCGAAAACCGTGCCAATTTTTTTTGAAGAAGAAGAATTTGTCGTTCTCAGGAGGGTAAGATGCAATGCCACGCTAATTTCCAACTTTTTTCCCAGCTTTCAATTATTATTGCAATTCTGAACAAAAGCGAATGTCTGTAGAAAAAATACTGTCCGACTGGAAAAAAAAGCAATTCAAACCCATATACTGGCTCGAAGGTGAAGAGGACTACTATATTGACCAGTTGGTGAAGGAAGCAGAACATAATTTACTTTCAGAAGCGGAAGCCGGCTTTAACCTCACTATTTTTTATGGAAAAGAAGCAAATTGGGCAGATGTGGTGAATGCCTGCATGCGCTATCCCATGTTTGCCGAAAGACAGGTTGTATTATTGAAGGAGGCTCAGCAAATGAGGGATCTGGATAAATTGGAGAACTATATTAATAAGCCCCTCTCATCCACCGTTTTTGTTGTTGCCCACAAAGAAAAGAAGTTTGACAGCAGAACTAAATTCGGCAAACTGCTCAAGGAAAAAACCGAATTGCTGCAAACGAAGAAAATGTATGATAACCAGTTGCCGGGCTGGACGGAAAAGCTTGTTTCTTCAAAAGGTTACCAGATCAACCAGAAAGCAGTTCTGTTGCTTGTAGATCATATCGGTAATGATCTTAGCCGGATCGACAATGAGATCAATAAACTCCTGGTGAACCTGGGAAATTCCAAAACCATAACGGAAGATGATATTGAACAGTTTGTTGGTATCAGCAAGGAGTTCAATGTTTTTGAATTGCAGGATGCAATAGCCCGGAAGGATCTTGCAAAGGCAATCCGGATCATCAATTATTTTGAATCAAATCCCAAGGCCGGGCCAATTCAGATGGTACTTCCTGCACTGTATGGATTTTTCAGTAAAGCATTTATGTTGTTCGGAGTGGAGAGTAAGGATGAAAAAATGATTGCCTCATCAATTGGCACATCCCCCTTTTTTGTAAAAGATTATATCAGTACGGTTAATCGTTACGGTTATGAAGGAATTGAAAGAATATTGCTGCTGCTGCATGAATATAACCTCAGGGCTATTGGAATTAATGACAGTGGAACAGAAGACTCATCTTTAATGAGGGAGATGGTTTTCAAAATGATGTAAGCTGGCCTCCTTGTCTTTTGCAAGCTGCATCTTCAAGGCTTCCAATCCATCAAATTTTTGTTCGGCTCTTAAGCGTTCCTGCAGGTGCACTTCCACTGTTTCTCCATAGATGTCTGATGAGAAATCAAACAGGTTCACTTCAATAACCCTGTTCAATCCATCTACAGTAGGCCGAACGCCAATATTCATCATCCCCCTGAGGATGCCAAATGAACTTCGATTGATCATTGCAGTTACTGCATAGACGCCATTGGCAGGAATTAATTTCTCATTATCGGTGAGCTGCAGGTTTGCAGTTGGATATCCCAGTGTTCTTCCTAACTGGTTACCTTTTACAACAACTCCGTCAAAAAAATAAGGATAACCAAGCAATTCAGCAGCCATTTTTACATCTCCCTTGAGCAGTGACTGCCGGATGCGGGTGGAGCTGATGGTAGCTTCATCAAGGACCTTGCCCGGTATTTCTACCAGTTGGAAGGCATTGTTAGCGGCATATTTTTCAAGCAGATGAAAATCACCACCCCGGTCTTTCCCAAACCGGTGATCATAACCAATGATAACAGTATGGGGATGAAAATACCTTATCAGGAAATCTTCAATGTAGGCGGTAGGAGACTGCGCGGCGAAAGCTGCTGTAAAAGGTACTACCACCAGATGATCTATGCCGGCCGCTTCCAATAACCTGATCTTCTCGGGCAAACTGTTAAGCAGGAGAATGGGTTGTTGTTGCCCGCTCACAATGCGGCGCGGATGGGGATGGAATGTAATGATTACCGTTTCGCCATCCACTTTTTCAGCAATGGCTTTTAATTGGGCTATAATACTGCGGTGACCCAGGTGTACACCATCAAATGTGCCGATGGTTGCCACTGCATTCCGGAATACCGGAAGATCTTCAATATTTCTGTGTACCTGCATGGGGTCGGCAAAACTAAGCCAATGAATGGAATGCACAAGGGGAATACCGCCTTTTGCCCTTTTGCCCTTTTTGTTGCACCTTCGCCCTTTGAAATAAATTACCATGAGTCTTTATTCGCAACGTGGCGTTTCGGCCCAGAAGGAAGAAGTGCACAAGGCAACCGAAAAACTGGACCAGGGCCTTTACCCACATGCATTCTGCAAGATCTATCCTGACTACCTGGGGGGAGACGCCAACTGGGTGAACCTCATGCATGCCGATGGCGCCGGAACCAAAAGCATTCTGGCTTATCTCTATTGGAAGCAAACAGGTGATACTTCAATTTGGAAAGGTATTGCGCAGGATGCAATCGTGATGAATATTGATGACCTTCTTTGTGTAGGTATTAATGATAATCTTCTTTTTTCTTCTACCATCGACCGGAATAAAAGACTTATTCCCGGCGAAGTGCTGGAAGCTATTATATCAGGCACCCAGGAATTTTTTGATGAGATGAAGACCTATGGAGTCAACATCCATTACCTGGGAGGTGAAACTGCCGATGTTGGTGACGTGGTGAGGACCATTGCAGTAAATGGCACAATGACAGCGCGCTGGCCTAAGGAAAAACTGGTTACCAATGACCTGATAACCGAAGGCGATGTTATAGTGGGGTTTGCCAGTGCCGGTAAGGCGAAGTATGAAAATTCATACAATAGCGGAATTGGAAGCAATGGACTTACCAGTGCCCGACATGACGCTCTTAATAAAATATATGCAAAGGATTTTCCCGAGTCTTTCGATACAGGCCTTCCCGAGGAAGTAGTTTATATTGGTAACCACCGGCTCACGGATACCATTCCAATACCTGGTTTCGAAACTACTGATATCGGTCACCTGGTGCTGAGCGCTACCCGTACTTATGCACCCCTCATGAAAGTTCTGTTGGGAGAATATTTTAATGATATCCATGGATTGGTTCATTGCAGCGGAGGGGGACAAACAAAATGTCTCAAATACTTACCTAAGCCCGTCCGGATCATTAAGGACAACCTTTTTGAGCCACCTATAGTGTTTAATTTGTTACAACAGGCTTCCGGGTCAGATTGGCGTGAAATGTATCAGGTGTTTAATATGGGGCACCGGCTTGAAGTATTCACCAATGATCATAATGCCGGTAAAATGATAGAAGCGGGAAAGGCATTGGGCATAGAAGGCCGCATTGTGGGAAGGGTAGAAGCCTCCCAGGGGCAGAAAGAGCTAGTTGTCCACAGTCCGGATGGAACTTTGGTAAAATATTAACCGAAATCGATTGCGTTAGTCCCCTTAAGGGTTTGATGGCACACCAATTGAATATTTATCTATAAAAAGCAGATAATTATCCACAGGCGCTATGAAATCTGTGCGCCAGTGATTATTTTTGCAGACAGTTCGTGGACCGAATTCGCCTTCCTACACCTTCCTATTGCAACCTCCGGCGAACCGTAAGCGTCATTAGAGCGTTATAAATTAAATTAAAGACAGGCATGAGGCAGCTTAAAATTGCTACACAGATTACCAATCGTGATTCCCAAGCGGTAGAAAAGTATCTCCAGGAAATTTCCAAGATCTCCATGATCACCCCGGAAGAGGAGACTACTCTCGCCCAGCGGATCAAGATGGGCGATCAGCGCGCGCTGGACAAATTAGTTCAGGCCAACCTTCGTTTCGTTGTATCTGTGGCTAAGCAGTACCAGCACCAGGGCCTTTCCCTGAGTGACCTGATCAATGAGGGTAACCTCGGTCTGATCAAAGCTGCACAGCGTTTTGATGAAACCAAAGGATTTAAATTCATTTCTTATGCTGTTTGGTGGATTCGTCAGTCAATCCTTCAGGCTCTTGCTGAACAGGGTCGCCTGGTACGTCTGCCCCAGAATAAGATCGGAACTTACAATAAGGCTAATAAAGCATACATGGCATTTGAACAGGAGCATGAGCGTGAGCCATCTACTGAAGAACTTGCCGAGATCCTTGAAATGAGCGAAACCGAGATCAACAATATCTTCCAGAGCAATACCCGTCACACCTCTCTCGATGCACCCGTGCACGAGGCTGAAGATGTAGCCATGGGTGATTTGCTGGAAGGCAGCGATGATACTGATGAAGATGTTATGCAGGATTCTCTCCGTAATGAGATCCGCCGTGTACTTAAATCTCTCAGTCCCCGCGAAGCAGAGATCGTAAACGCCTATTTTGGCCTTGATGGTGAAAATGGCGTTACCATTGAGCAGATCGGTCAGAAATATGATCTTACCAAAGAGCGTATCCGCCAGATCAAGGAAAGGGCAATCAAACGCCTGCAGAAAGCACGTTACAGCAACGCGCTGAAAGCATACCTCGGTTAAAATAATGAGTGGCAGGCTCGCTTGTCATTGCATATACTAAAGGTGCCTGTCATGATAAATGCCAGGCACCTTTTTAGCACCTAACCTTTTCTCGCCATCCTTGTTATTAAAACAATAAAATTCTTCCATGGTCTTTCGGTTTACAAAACTCATAAGCTTTTTACTGGTTCTGGTTCTGGCCCTGGCCTGTGAAAAGACTGTTGAGTTTGACCTCGACAATGAAGAACCGAAGCTGGTGGTGGATGCAGTTATTGAGACCGATCGCCCTCCGGTAGTTATTCTCACCAACAGCTTTGATTATTTCAGCGAAATAAATGAAGAGATCCTTGCTTCCTCTTTTGTAAGAAATGCCGATATTAAAATTTCAAATGGAAACCAGGTTCACTCACTTAAGGAGTATTCACTGGTTGCCGGAAACAGCACCATTTACTATTACAGCATTGATTCATCAAATCTGGCAACAGCCTTTGTTGGAGAACAGGGTAAAAGCTATCAGATGACTATAACAATTGGTGGTGAGGTGTATTCAGCAGAAACTACCATCCCCGTACTATCAAAAACGGTTGATTCTCTCTGGTGGAAGCCTTCTCCCAATAACCCCGATACTACAAAAGTAGTTTTGATGGCAAGGGTAACCGACCCGCCGGGGTTCGGAAATTATATCCGTTTCTTTACCTCTGTAAATGGGGGGAATTTCAATCCGGGTCTTAATTCTGTATTTGATGACCAGATCGTTGATGGAACAACCTATGATACGGAAGTGGAAAAAGGCGTGGATCGTAATGCCGATATCGATTTTGAGAATTACTCTTTTTTTGCCCGCGGCGATACGGTAGTTATAAAATTCACCAATATCAACAAGGCCAGCTTTGACTTCTGGCGAACCATGGAATTCAATTATAGCAGTATTGGTAATCCCTTTTCTTCTCCCACCCGGGTGCTTGGCAATATCTCGGGAGGTGCACTCGGCTATTTTGGGGGTTATGCGGTACAGTATAAAAGCCTTATTATACCCAAATAATCCCGATTGTTGAAGATCAGGATGTATAGGTGCTTTTGGTCACATCATCTTAACACAATTCCAGCTATTTTTGCAAATTCTGAAACAGCGTAAAAGCAATCTATAAGTATGGAGAATAAAGAAACAGAACATGTGCACTGCCTGATCATCGGATCAGGACCTGCAGGTTATACAGCAGCCATTTATGCAGCACGTGCAGCACTCAAACCAGTATTATACCAGGGCATACAACCAGGGGGACAGTTAACTATAACCACCGAGGTAGAAAATTACCCGGGATATGCTGACGGAGTGCAGGGACCGGAGATGATGGTGCATTTTGAAAAGCAGGCAGTAAGAATGGGGGCTGATATTCGCTTTGGCCTGGCTACAAAGGTTGATTTCAGCAATCGTCCTTTTAAGGTAACAATTGATGAGGAGAAAGAAATAACAGCAGATGCTGTGATCATAGCAACCGGCGCATCAGCAAAATGGCTGGGATTGGAAAGCGAACAAAGACTGAATGGATTTGGGGTTAGCGCCTGTGCAGTATGTGATGGATTTTTCTTTCGCGGTAAAGAGGTGGCTATTGTTGGTGCAGGAGATACTGCAGCGGAAGAAGCACTATACCTTTCGAAGTTGACAAGTACTGTTCATATGATCGTACGGAAAGGGGAGGACGGAATGAAGGCTTCCAAGGTGATGCAGGATCGTGTAAAAGCTACACCTAATATTAAAGTATATTGGAACTCCGAAACAGATGAGATACTGGGCGATAATAAAGTTCAGGCAGTAAGGATACACAATAATCTCACAGGCGAAAAAACAGAAGTTCCGGTAAGTGGGTTTTTTGTAGCCATCGGCCACCAGCCTAATTCTGATATCTTTAAAGGTTGGCTCACTATGGATGAAGCCGGCTATATTCAAACTGTTCCAGGTACCTCTAAAACGAATATTGAAGGTGTATTTGCTGCCGGAGATGTACAGGATAAGATTTACCGCCAGGCTGTAACAGCAGCAGGAAGCGGATGTATGGCCGCCCTGGATGCAGAGCGCTTTCTGTCTGCAGCGGCACATGTATAACCCTTTCCGTTATTATGACGACCATTCATTTACATAACCTTATCTTTCATGGATACCATGGTCTCTATGAAGGAGAAGATAAGACTGGTAACAGGTTCGAAGTGAATCTTGATGTTAGTTATGAAGTAAAGAAAGGAGGCTATGACGATATCGGGAATCTGATCAATTATGTTGACCTCTATAACCTGGTTCGCAAACGAATGAATACTGCAACCCCTTTATTGGAACAACTGGCGGATGGTATAATGCGGAAAATTGCCCGTGAATATAAACAGGTGCGGGAGATACGTATCAGTATTTTCAAACTGAATGTTCCCATAGAAAATTTCGAAGGAAAACTGGGAATCAGCATGAGCATGAATTTTGATAAGTGATTATGATGATGAAGATCCTGACCCTTTTTCTTTTATTGCCTTGCATAGTGTTTTCGCAGGATTGGCAGGTTCTTATGCAGGAAGCTGTGAAGGCGGAAGCATTTATGAATGATGATCTTGCTTTTGAGAAATATCAGCAGGTAGTCAAACTGCATCCTGCAAGCATTGTTGCTCTTTGCCGATCAAGTGAACTCGCTTCTAAAATTGGTCATCGCCATAAAAGCAAAGAAATCCAGACAAGACATTATCAGATTGCACGTGCCTATGCCGCCAGGGCTCTTAAACTGGATAGGAATTCAGCTGAAGCTAATTTTGTTATGTCGGTTGCCATGGGCAGGCTTGCACTTGTTTCTTCCGGTAAGGATATGATCAGTTATGTAAAGGATATTAAAACATTTGCTGACCGTGCCGTACAACTTGCACCCAACGACTTCCGCGGATATCATGTGTTGGGAAAATGGTATTATGAAATATCCCATCTGGGCAGTTTTAAAAGAACCGCTGTGAAAGTTTTCTATGGTGCTTTTCCTGAGGCAAGTTATTCCCATTCCATCAATGCATATGAAAAGAGCCGTCAGTTAAATCCTGCTTTCAACCTTAACTATCTTGAACTCGCCAAAGTATATAACCAGATTGGCCAAAAGGAAAAGGCGATTTCCCTTTTACAGACACTCAACAGTTTGCCTGTTAGGATCCAGGATGATATCAGGGTTAAACGGGAAGCACTGAGATTACAGGAAACCATCAGCCAGAGTTTAAGAAACTCATAACCTGGTTTCAAGGCTCATCTTCAATATCTTTCTTGGCACCCCTTCATATATCATATCAGGTATTTCTTCATCGCTAAATCTGAATCCGAGTTTAAGGTAGCAATTTATGGCAGAATCATTCCCTTCCATTACAAACAGACAGATACTATCAGCCGGGTGCAGCCGCTTACATTCATCAATTAGTTCACTAATAAATTTTGTTCCCAGGCCTTTGCCTCTTAAGGCTCTTTCTCCAACCAGCAATCTTCCTAGCCTGGGAGAATGTGGTTCATTGGTGATGATCTCGCCAATAGCATATGCATCTCCGTTATCATCGCATCCTATATACAATTGCTTGAAGGGATATAATAATTGGTGTTGCCGGATTTGTTCTTCCGTTAAGGGAAATTTCCAGCCCGGACCGGCAAACTGAAAAAGTAAAAAAGGATCAGTTACCCAACTCTTTAAGAATTTGAAATCTTCATCCCTGTACTTGCGTATCATACTTTTGTTTTTCTCTTAGTATCAGAAATATTTTGATTCCTTCAAACCACAATACAGAAATACAACCTATTGCAACAGCTACACCCAATTCAGAAATGCCGGGTGTTCGAAAATCAAAGAACGCGGTCAGCGGCTGAATCAGCAGGAGCGCTGCAGTTAATGCGATCGTGATAAATATAATCAAGGGAACGAGGTTATTCTTATACCGGATGGTGGTTGAGATGAGGTGATAAAAAGATCTGTTAACTAATGTCAGGAATATATTTGCTGTTACCAGGGTAATAAAGACCATTGTACGGGTGAGCGCTTCATCCATTTCATTGCTTACAGCATACTGGTAAATGAACAGTGTTCCGGCAGTAATTACTAGTCCCTGGATAATACTTGTAGTGAGCTCACGCCAATTGAAGAATGTTTCCTGGAAGGGCCTGGGAGGCTCCTGCATAATACCCGGTTCGGCAGGCTCATTCTCATAAATGATTGAGCATGTTGGTCCCATTATGAGCTCCAGGAAGATAACATGCACCGGAGTAAAAATATTCGGGTATATCCATCCGAGGGCTAATGGAATAAAGACAGTCAGTATGATAGGAATATGAATGGAAATAATATATCGGATCGCTTTTTTCAGGTTAGTGTAAATGCGTCGGCCCATTGCAATCGCTTCAACCATCTTTCCAAGGTCATCATCAATCAGCACCAATGATGCGGCCCTTTTAGCGATCTCTGATCCCTTTTCTCCCATGGCAATACCGATATGCGCTGCCTTAAGAGCCGGACCATCATTTACGCCGTCACCAGTCATCGCAACAATTTCACCAGATGATTTGAGTGTATTGATAATAGCGAGTTTTGCCTCCGGGAATACCCTGGTGAAAACCGTGGAATCTTTTGTTTTTTCTTCAAATGTTTCGGGAGGCAAATCCATCAATGCGCCCCCATCTATTGCCATTTCGGGATGCCTCAGACCAACCTGCCTTGCAATGGTATCGGTGGTGGCAGCATTATCGCCGGTGAGTATCTTCACATCAATTCCAGCCGAATAAAAATCTTCAAGTACTTGTTTAATATTTTCTTTTGGCGGATCATAAAATCCAACTAATCCCCTGAATTCAAACTGAAAGGATTGCTGTTCTGCCGGAAAATCATTTCCTTCAAAAATTGCATCTGCCACTCCCAGTACCCGATAACCTTCTCGTGTCATTTTCTCCAGAACCTGTTGGATACGAATCATCATTTCCTCCGAAAGCGTCGCTGCGGAAAGTATCGCCTCAGGGGCTCCTTTGGCTGCAATGATCTGCACCCCTTCTTCATTTTGGAAGACATGTGTCATCATGGGTGGCCTTCCCCCCAATGGATACTCATGAACCATCCGGAAAGATGGTCTTTCATTAACAGCAGCAGTTTCTGCATAGGCTTTATGTAATGCCTTTTCCATAGGGTCAAATGGAATAGGCTCGCTGGCCCACATGGCAGTCCTTATCAAAGATTTGGTGTGATCTGATGCAGCACCATCTATATCCACAATTTTGTCATCGGCCAACGTGTAGAGTCTGGCAAGGCTCATCTGCCCATTTGTAAGGGTACCTGTTTTATCTGTACAGATCACTGAAGCGCTTCCTAAAGCTTCAACTGTTGTTGTTTGCTTTACAATGATGCCCATTTTCATTAATCGCCATGCACCTAAGGCCATAAAAGTTGTAAAGGCTACCGGGATCTCCTCGGGCAATATGCTCATGGCCAGGGTCAGGGATTTTAAAAGGCTGTCGAGGATATCAGCGGATTTATAGTAATTGATGGCCCATACTATAGCAAAAACCACTATACCGAACAATGCCATTTTTTTGACAAAGCTGCTGATCTGGACCTGCAGGGGAGTCCTTTCTTCTTCAATACTCTCCAAACTCTTTCCTATCTGCCCCAACCTGGTATTGATGCCAATACCTGTCACCTCACAAATGGCTAGTCCGGTTGCTACTGTTGTTCCCTGGTATACCTGTATATCTGAACTATGATTGTTCTTGGCAACCGGCATTGATTCACCGGTTAGAATAGCTTCATTTACTGTGAAATCATTTGCTTGAAGAATAATTCCATCGGCAGGAACAGAACTCCCTTCATCAATTATCATGATATCTCCCAATACAATTTCACCTAATGGCAGGGTTATTTTTTTTCCATTGCGAATGAGCTTTGCATTTGGCTGTGTTAGTTGGTGCAGGGCCTCTAAAGCATTCCGGCTGCGGGCATCCTGGTAGAGCGAAATAGCCGCTACCAGCAGGATGGAAACCCCCATGAATATTCCATCTCCCACCTGTCCACTGATGAAATAAATAGTTGCAGCTGCAAGCAGCAGCAATACCATGGGCTCCTTTGCCAGATCCCGGAGTCCGCGGATAATTGCATATTCTTTTTTGCGCACTACCAGGTTGCTGCCATGTAACTGCCTTGATTGCAGTACCTGCTCATCCGTTAAGCCTGTTATATTTGTTTGCCTTTCCATTTCCCACTACGTATATACATAAACGATAGCATGAATAATATACTCCAGTAAATCCATTCCGCCATCCAGCCAATGGTTATTGGCAGGCGATAAACCTCCAGAACAAGATAAACATATATGCTGTATGCTATGATGGCAAACACTTCGATCTTGAGGTTAATACCCGGATTACCAGTACCTGTAACTGCATTGAGCCAGATGTTGGCAAATGACATCAGGAACAACGCTACCGATACAACCCTGAGAACCGGAACACCTTCCCGGATAAAATCAGGCTCACTGCTGAAAAGCGAAAGGAAAGTTTCAGGAATAATGTTCAATAGCAGGCAAAGCGTGAAAGCCAGCAGCATACTTAGTTTTACTATCCTTCCAATAAGTGCCGGAACCTGATCTGAATGGTCCTGTCCGATGATATTGCTTACCATCGTATTAGTAGTAGCTGCGAAGGCCCAGGTGAATACGCCAAAGATGCCGAAGATATTTCGCATCGTATTTGATATGGCAAGGTCGCGGGAGCCATGATGCTCCACCAAAACATAAAAGAATTCCCAGCTGATAACGCTTATTGCATACTGAAATATCAACGGTGATGACTGCACGAAGAGAAGCCTGATTTCCTTTGGATTGAATCTCAGGTTACGATAAAGTGAAAGTTGCTTGCTGATTCCCTTCCATTCAATTACTGCAAATACTACGAACATACCCAGGAATTCAGCAATGATGGAGGCAATGGCGGCGCCGTTAAAACCTAATTCTGGCAACCCGAGATGGCCGAAAATTAGTCCATAGTCGAGCACAATATTGGCAAGCGTTTCAGCCAGCGTTCCCCAAACCAACAATTTACTCTGGTTGGTTCCCACCAGCAAGGCGTTTCTCATCTGGTAGATATAGAGAAAGGGCAAGCCCCAGATCCTGATATGCAGAAATTCAATGCATTGATTGGTCATTTCAGGAGAGCGGAGTGTGCTTCCCAATAATGCCGGTGCAAAAAGGTAGGTGATAATTATACCGATTAAAGCAATGCCCAGGGAAAGGTAAACCCCCTGGATAAAAAGTTTGCCGATCTCTTCCACGCGGCCTTGCCCGGCCCTGCGACTAATAATAGCCTGAAGGCCATTGTTTAATCCAAAACCAATCACCGCAAATATTAAATAATATACTCCTGTGATGCCGGCTGCAGCAAGGGATGTTTCACCAAGCTGTCCTAAAAATATATTATTGGTTATAAAGTTGATCTGCGGTACAAAAATGGAAAAGCTTATCGGCAATGCGATAGAGAGTATCTGCCGGTTGCTGGTGGTTAAACGAAGGTCTGATGCGGGGGCTGCAGAAGACATAATTAGCCCGAAAATAGCGTATTATTGCAGCCATCAATATGTCTCATTCAACAAGATTTGATATAACATTAGGGGTCCATTCTGATCCTTCGCAATGTTTACTGATGTTGCAGGTACTGGAAGATGGACTAAGGCTGCTGGTAGTGGACCAGGAGAAACATCCATTATTGTATCGCCTTATCCAATTTGACAGGTCGGCCGTGGAGTTGGACTCTGCCCTGGTAGACTGGCTGAGGGAAAACCAACAGTGGTTGCAATCATGGTCAGAGATAGTGGTAGTGCACCAGGGCATTCAGGCTGCCGTTATACCAGCTGCCGTGTTCCATGAAGAGAGTAGTAAAGAATTGCTGGATCTACAGTATGGTGATCTTTTCCGCGGCACCACCCTTACCGACCTGGTTGCAGGAAGGGAAGATTATGTGATCTATCGTGTTCCAACCAGCTGGTATCATGCACTTTCAGATGCTAATAATAAAGTGAGGCACCGGCACTTTTTCTCCCTCTGGATCAAATGGCTCGACGGGCTACCTAAAGACCCAACTATCGGACAGGCATACCTGATGTTTGAAACCAACAGGGTGGCAATGGCCATCCGCCGCGATGAATGGCTTCTTCTTCAGCAATATGAATACCATGTTCCTGAAGACATCAGCTATTTTCTCTTATCAGCTCTCGAGCAATTTAATATGTCGCCCGAAACGGTACAGGTAACACTTGATGGATGGATAGATGTTCAGTCGGCACTCTATCTCGAATTGTATAAATATATCCGGAACCTGGATACGGTAAAGCTCCCGGACTCGGTTCAGCTCGACAGAGCATTGTTGCAGGACCAGCCAGAACATTATTTCACCCCGCTCATACAAATGGCCACATGCGTATAATCAGCGGCAGGCTCGGTGGCAGAAAGGTCAATCCACCGGCAAAAATGCCACATACAAGACCAACCACTGATATTGCGAAAGAAGGACTCTTCAATATACTCCAGAATAACATTGACTTCGAAGGGCTCAAAACACTTGACCTTTTCGGGGGAACTGGTAGCATCAGTTTTGAGCTGGCTTCGCGTGGAGCTGCAGACCAGACAATTGTTGAAAAGGATCCGGTTATGCATGAATTCATAAAGAAAACAGCAAATGAGTTTGGGCTTACCGGTGTAAAAGTGATCAAAATGGATGTCTTCAAATTCATAGAAACCTGTGATGATCAGTATGATTTTATTTTTGCCGGGCCACCCTATGCACTGGCTACAATTGATGATCTCCCCCGCAAGATCGTAGAGCATGGTCTGCTAAAACCAGGAGCAATGTTTGTGCTCGAACACACCCCGCGTAATAATTATGCCGACTTCGAAAAATTTGTTCAGGAGCGGAATTACGGAACAACCTTATTTTCATTCTTCATAAATCGCTGATACCATGCAGCAACCCATATTTATAACGGGTATCGGTACGGGCATTGGTAAAACAGTTGTTGCTGCTATCATCACCGAAGCTATTGGAGGGGATTACTGGAAGCCCGTTCAGGCAGGTATTGAAGGCGGAACAGACCGGGAATGGGTTTCGTCCAGAATAACCCAAGGCGATAATATCATACATCCAGAGGCATACCTTTTGCAAATGGCTGCATCACCGCATATTGCTGCCCGTGAGGAAAATATCAGGATTACCTGTGCAGGAATTTTAAAGCTGATGCCCCATACTCAGAGGCCACTTGTAATTGAGGGCGCAGGTGGTTTACTCGTGCCATTGAATGAAAATGAGTTCATGGCAGATCTCATTCAGCATATGAATGCAAGAGTAATACTGGTGAGCAGAAATTACCTGGGTAGCATTAATCATTCACTACTGGCCGCGGCATATTGCAAAAGCCACAACATTAATGTGATGGGATGGGTATTTAATGACCAGTACATGCAGTATGAACAGGAGATCGTTGACTGGAGTGGATTTCCCATCATTGGATCCATTCCATTTAATGAAGACTGCAACGCTGGTTTTATACGGGAGCAGGCAGCAATACTCCGTCCTGCATTAATGCAAAGAATATGACCAAGGAAGCATTAAGAAAATATTATTCGGAAAAGCGCTTATCCCTGAGCGCTAGTGAAAGGAATAAATTTGATGACCTGATCCTGATTTTGTTTCAGCAGCTCGAAATAGCTCCTCATGTTCAATCTGTTTTATCCTATTGGCCCCTGCCTGAACGGGGAGAAATAAATAGTTTCCTCTTTACGGATTTCCTCGAATTCAGAATTCCATCCCTTCAGCTCGCATATCCCGTTTGTGATTTTACTGATCATTCCATGGAGGCAATACTGGTAGAAGAGGGAAGCACATTCCGCAGGAACCGTTATGGTATCGCAGAACCTGTGGATGGCCGATATATTTCCCCAACCGAAATAGACCTGGTGCTGGTGCCTTTACTTGCCTTTGACACTAAGGGTTACAGGCTTGGCTATGGCAAAGGTTTTTATGACCGATTCCTTGAAAGATGCAGGAAAGATGTTATCCGTATCGGCTTTTCATATTTTGATGCTGAGCCGGCAATACCGGGTGTGGACCAATTTGATGTACCTTTAAATTACTGCCTAACACCTGATGCCATCTATGAATTTTAATTTTCCCTTGCTCAAACCGGTTAGGATCATTTTATTCCCTTTCTCACTGCTTTACCTGGCGGCTATAATTATCCGTAACTGGTTCTACGATAAAAATATCCTCCCTTCATCTTCTTTTGCACTGCCGATCATTTGCGTGGGTAATGTGGCAGCGGGAGGTACTGGAAAATCGCCGATGGTGGAATACCTGCTCCAAAAGCTTGGCACCCAATATAAACTTGCAACACTTAGCAGGGGTTATAAACGAAAGACCAAAGGATATGCACTGGCCAACCCTTCTTCAACTGCCCTTGAAATTGGGGATGAACCAATGCAGTTCTACCAGAAATTTCCCCAGGTGGCAGTTGCAGTAGGCGAGGAAAGGGTACTTGCTGTTCCTCAATTGCTGCATGACCGACCCGAAACCCAGGCAATTATTCTGGATGATGCTTTCCAGCACCGCGCTATTAAAGCCGGACTTAATATTGTGCTGACTGATTACAACAATTTATACACCCGCGACTGGTACCTGCCAACGGGTGACCTGAGGGATGAAAGACGTAGTGTGCAACGTGCAGATATTGTGGTGGTTACTAAATGTGCTGCTGATCTTGATGATTCAAAAGCGTTCGAGATCAAAAATGAACTTGCACTTCTGCCGCATCAGCAGTTGTTTTTTTCAACCATCCGTTATGGTCAACTTTATCATATTATTAATGGTAGTAATTACCAGATCACCAATGATGTTGAAGTGCTGTTGGTAACGGGTATTGCAAATCCCAAACCACTTAAACGCTTGCTTACTGATGTGGCGGGCACTTATGAACAACTGGTATTCACAGATCATCATATATTCACTATCGATGACCTGAACGAGATCAGGCGCAGGTTTGAAGAAATGGATACAGAGCATAAGATCATCCTGACTACAGAAAAAGATGCTGTAAGATTGAAAAAATTTGAACAGGAATTACAGGCATTGCCATTTTTTGTTATACCGATCGAGATGCGTTTTTTGTTTGATGATGATGCTCGCTTTACAGGTTTAATCGGTACATTTATTAAGCAATTTTCTGCAAGTGCCTAATAAAAAAAACGATGAGTAAAAAGAAGGATTCCAGAAAGAAATCACGTGGCGGTTCAGAAACTAAATCCACAGCAGCAAATGAATTTCGTGGACGGCTTGATATTACCAGGAGCGGTATGGGCTTTGTAATTGTGGACCAGCTCGAACAGGATATACTGATCAGGCCCAACGATTTCAATACAGCCATGCATGGTGATACAGTTCGCGTCAGGATTACGAAGTCAGCAGGAAGAAGCGCGCGTATGCAGGGAGTGGTTACCGAAGTGATCGACCGCAAACAGAATGTATTCATGGGGCGTATAGAAATAAGCAAATCTTTTGCTTTCTTCATTTCAGATAGCGATAAACCTATGCCGGATATCTATATACCGCTTGCTAACCTGAATGGGGCTGAAAATGGAAATAGGGTAATAGCTAAGATCGTTCAGTGGGAACTTAATAAGAAACCAACCGGTGAAGTAGTGGAAGTATTGGCGGAACAGGCAGAAAATGATCTGGCCATGAAAGAGATCATTATGGAGAATGGTTTCCCAATGGCATTCTCTGAAGATGTTCTTGAAGAAACTGCCCGCATTCCGGAATTGCTATCTGCCACGGAGATCAAGAAAAGGCGTGATTGCAGGGAAGTTCTCACATTCACCATTGACCCTGTGGATGCAAAGGATTTTGATGACGCCCTCTCTATCCGAAAACTTAAAAACGGCTATGAGATTGGTGTACATATTGCCGATGTGAGTTATTATGTTGAACCGGATACCGCGTTGGATAAGGAAGCCTATCAACGCGCAACTTCTGTATATCTTCCTGATCGTGTCAATCCCATGTTGCCAGAAAAAATTTCAAATGAACTATGTTCACTTAGGCCACATGAAGATAAATTCACCTTTTCGGCAATTTTCCAGTTATCGGGTAAGGGTGATGTAAAAGATTACTGGCTTGGTCGTACAATCATCCATTCCGATCATCGTTTCACCTATGAAGAAGTGCAGGAGATAATAGAAAGCGGTGATGGACTTTATAAAGAAGAAGTTTTATTGTTGAATAATTTTGCGCAACGATTCCGCAAGCAACGATTCAAGAAAGGTGCGATCAATTTCTCCTCTCAGGAAGTGCGGTTCAAACTGGATGAAAACCGCAAGCCTATTGGCATCATGGTGAAAGAAAGTAAAGAGGCACACCAGCTTATTGAGGAATTCATGTTACTGGCAAACAGGACGGTTGCGGAACATGTTACAAAGGCTGAGCAAAACAAGAAAGCTATCCCATTTGCCTACCGGGTACATGACCAACCGGATGAAGAAAAGCTTGTTCCTTTTGCTGCGTTCGCCCGCAAATTCGGACATAGTTTTGATACGAAATCACCTGAAAGAATTGCAGAATCTTTTAACCAGTTATTGAAAGAAGTACAGGGTCTGCCTCAGCAACATGTACTGGAACAATTGGGGATCCGCACCATGGCGAAAGCTATCTATACCACTAAGAATATCGGACACTATGGGCTGGGGTTTGAACACTATTGTCATTTTACTTCACCTATACGGAGGTATCCCGATGTTCTGGTTCACAGAGTATTGCAGGAGTTGCTGGATGGTAAGGTGCAGCCCGATAAAAAGATGGAAGAGAAATGCAAACATAGCAGTGAGCGCGAACGTGCTGCCATGGAAGCAGAACGCGCAGGTAACAAATATAAACAGGTAGAATACCTGCAGAATTTCCTGGGAGATGAATTTGATGCAGTCATCAGTGGCGTTTCTTCTTTTGGTTTCTGGGCTGAAACAGTAGAACATAAATGCGAAGGGCTTGTAAGCATTGCAAGTTTGTCTGAATACGATGATTTCCGACATGTGGAAACAGATTATATGCTTGCGGGCCGGCGAAGTGGTCGCACTTTCCGTATGGGCGACAAAATTCGCATAAGGGTAGTGGCGGCTAATCTTGATAAACGCCAGCTCGATTATGAATGGGTCATCACAACAGCATTAAAAGAAGATACAGGTTCTGGAGAACACCTCCAAAGGGTCGCAAAAAAGAGCAGGAAAAAGAAGTAGGATCTTTAAGTCAGGAAGGCAGAATTTGGTATGCTGTAACCTCTAATTCTAACCAGGTAAATGTTCCGCCCGCTAATTCCCAGGTGACTGTGGACTTAATGGGTATTCGGATTCCTCCCATTATTGAGTGTTCTGTATTTTTAATGATCCAGGGGTATTTCACTTGTTGTTTGCCTTCTTTTCTGAAGCGCATGGTGGTAAAACCAATGACATCACCAACATCGTTGACCTCAAATATTCCTTCACCTGATGTGCCGTTGTAATCCATCCGGGCAAGTTCATGGGTATCATCAATAGCATCCCATTTTATATATGGACTGTATGCAGCCCAGGGAAGCCATACGATCTCTGCCAGATAGCGCTGCATGGATCCTTCATCGATCTCTTTTCCGCTGGCATCTACAATGGGTATGATACCCGCTATTTTGATATTCATTCTTCCTTTCCCCCGGCTGAAACTATCCTCACCCCTTATTTTCAGGAATGGCAGCATGCTTATCACGGCATGCCAGGAAAATGCAGGTGGATCAATACTAAATTCCTGTTTGGCCTTAAACGACATCCAACGGCTTTGTGCAGGTGAGGTTTTCATTCTTCCTGCCTGGGTTAATTCTATTGTACCTGGTTTTACTATTACTTCAGCGCCGCAGTTTTGCAGCCAGCGCTGAATAGGAGGGGGAACTGATTCTGGCATCTGATAAAGATTAATCAATTCCGCGACAATTAGATTGAGCAGTATCAGCTGAAACATTGAATGGAATCACCCTGTTGAAGGTATCTTTGTGAAATGGACCAATCTATCAGTCTCAATAAGTTTATCAGTGATACAGGTTATTGTTCGCGCAGGGAAGCCGATGAACTGATCACAGCAGGAAGAGTATTAATCAATAATAAACCAGCCCGCCTGGGTAATCGCTATAAGCACGGCGACCAGGTTGAAGTAGATGGTAGCCTTATAACCATGGATAACAGGGAGAAACTGGTTTATATCGCTTTCAATAAACCACTCGGAATAACAACAACCACAGAGGAACATGTAAAAGGAAATATTATCAGTTATATCAATTTTCCCAAGAGGATCTTCCCGATCGGCAGGCTTGACAAAGATTCTGAGGGACTCATCTTTCTAACAAATGATGGAGATATAGTCAATAAACTCCTGCGGGCAGGCAATGCACATGAAAAAGAATATATTGTTCGGGTCAATAAGCCTATCACCCCCGGTTTTGCGGAAAAGATGGCAGCAGGTATTCCAATGCTTGGTACGGTTACACTTCCCTGTAAGGTTGTAGTTACCGGCAGGCAAAGTTTTCGGATCGTACTAACGCAGGGATTGAACCGTCAGATCAGGAGGATGTGTGAGTTCCTTGGCTATAATGTTGAGGGATTACAGCGGGTCCGGATCATGAATGTTCGCATCGATAAACTAGCCCCTGGCAAATGGCGTTATCTCAGTGATGCCGAAATCACACTACTAAAGGAGTCTGTTAAAGATTCCTCCGGCCAGGCAGTTAAGCATCCGAAGTTCAGGGAGCCCGCTACAAAATCAACAAGTTCTAAAAAGAAAGCCAGTTTTACCCGATCCGGCGAAAAGGAAGGAAGACCAGATAAAACGAAACGAACGAGCTCAGGAAAAAATGCAGGCACCAGCAGAAAATCATCTCCTGAAAGAAATTCCCTTGCTGAAAAGAAAGCAGATTTTCAAAAGAAAGCTAAAGCAGCCAAAAAGCTTTCTTCACCTGCGAAAACCGGCTCCAGCGCAAAACCATCTGCAACAAAAAAAACCAGCAGCAAAACTCCGATTACGGAGAAAAAACCAATGGGGAAATACAAGGCATTCCTTCAGAAAGGTAAATAGAGGCTACCATCCACCGCCTCCGCCTCCGCCACCGCCTCCGCCACTGGATCCTCCACCTCCCGAACCACCACTGCTACTACTCGGGGGAGTTGACGCAGATGAAATAGTACCCGTTAATCCCGATGATATGCTCTTGCTGAGATCGCCCATGGTGAAACTTCTGCCGAAACTACTTCCCGTATGAAAATAGGCAGGTTTGTATCCACTCGCTATGGCGTCCTGAAGCATCTTATCAAACTTGGATGCCCATTCATTCTCAACTTTTAATGCAATGGCATAAGGAAGGTATTTTTCAAAAAGATCCAGCGTTTTTTCGGGAGGTGTCAATTGATTATAAATATTTTGCTCAGCTTCTTTCAGGTAGATCCTGAATCCTTCTATATGATCTGTAATATTTCTACCTTCTTCGGTATATGCACTCATTATCCTGGAGAAAACAAGCTGCACAATTATCATCAATATGATCATTACTATACTGAAGTAAACAAGCGGCAAAGAAAAATAGGCAGTATTGAAAATAAAGGCAAGGATAATTGCCAGCACCAGGATAGCTGCACCCAACCATAAATAACCTTTGTTAAGAACAAACATGCCTTTGAAACTATTCTTTCTCCCCGAGCGGATCAGGAATCGATTTTTTAATGATTCTTCAAGTTTCGTGTTAAGTGTTTTGAGTTTGCTGTTATAAGTTCCTTTTGAAGCTGTTTCCCCATAAATGTCTTCAATATTAAATCCATATCGGTCAGCAGGCATATTTTGAGTTTCTTTTTCTCCCTTCAATTCAGGTTTATTGAACCGGTATTCTGTTACAGGAAATATCTTTCCTTTTTTATTAACATCAATTTCAAGTTCCCGGTGGACTGCAGCATCTACAAGGGTCGCAGCAAACAGGTGCGATCCGAATTGCTGTTCCAGTAAATATCCCGTATCTGCCGGAGTAAATGCAGGAGGAGGTTCAAACTGTGGGTAGATTGTGCCTTTAAGTGGATCGCGGCCCCTGCGCTTCCATGTTCTGTAATAAAACAAAAACAAACCACTGAGCAGTAATAATAACACCGGGATTATATAATTACTGATGATCAGGTCAATAAAATTATCTGCCTTGCCGGGGGGCAACAATACACCCTTTTTAATACTCGCAGCAACGGTGAGGCCTTCTCTTGATTCAAAGCGACGCTTACCCCAAAAATGAATAGACCTTTCATTCTCAAGCATACCAATGCATTCCTTTTCGGTGGCTCCCTGCACACCAGTATAACAGTTCCATTCAAAAATCCCGGACTGATCCGGAAAAAGAATACTGCATGATATGCTGTCTGCAGAAAAAACCCATCCATTGCCGTTTACGTTCCAATAAAATTCATCCTTGTCCGGATGGAAAATGAGCTGACGCTTTGTTTCATAATCAATACGGTAATCATATTTCCCTTCTGGCAGCAACAGGTCTTTGCGACCAATCATTATACGGCTGCCATTATACAATGCTTCGCTGATATATGGTTCCGGCGCACCATTTTTTTGTACAGCTTTCAGGTCAAAACCCGTTCGCGTCCAAAGGCCATTAAGTTTACGATAGCGTGTTGGAAAATCGCGCACAATGCCTCTTTTTATATCATCATTGACAGATTCACCGCTGCCATTTCCATTATATACACTTATGAATTCGCTGACTTTTACTGTTCCATCTTTTTCGATCCTGATTTCAGAATGAAATGAAAGGATACGGTCGCTGTTGTCCTTTTTAAAAAGAGGATAAAAGTTATCGGGGTATTCAAGCGCTCTTTCAACAGCTTCTGCTGCAGTCTTAAGATAGGTCTGTCTTGCTTTTTGGAAACCGCTGCTGCCTACGGAAGTATTTGTGTATTTATTATCAAGATTGGTGTAAGGGTTTTGTAATAGAGCCTGCAATAACTCAGAAAAGCGACTCCTTGATTTTGGATAATTAATCTTTATCTCTTCAGCAGTTAAGGCTCTTTGTGAGCCTATGATAATTGCCTTTTCCAGAATGATACTATCATAATCAGCCGGCTTGATAAACCTGCCTGATATTTCTGAAATGGCAAACTGTGAACGCGCGCAAACCGTTGTTGTCAAAAGCAATCCTACTAAAAGACTGCGTAGAAGATTATAATGAAATTGAGTTCTCATATATCACCTGAAACTGACCTTAGGTACTGCGGTGGCTGTGGGTTCTTCCTCAAAGAAAACCTCTTCTCTGAAACCGAATATTCCGGCAACTATATTTCCGGGGAATGTTGCAACAGACTGGTTGTAATTGCGAACGGTACCATTATAATATCTGCGGCTCTGGTTCAGTTTTGTTTCCATTTCTGTCAGATCATTCTGCAGGTTGATAAAATTCTGGCTGGCCTTGAGGTCAGGATACTGTTCCGCTAATGCAAAAAAATCTACCAGGGCCCTGTTCATGCCATTGGTTGCCTCGATCTGTTCTGCCGGCGTTCCTGCCTGCATACTTCTATTCCTCCATTTTACTACTTCTGTCAACGTGCTGCTTTCATGTAAAGAATAACCTTTAACGGTCTCCACAAGGTTGGGAATAAGATCATTTCTCTGTTGCAGGAATGTGCCTATGCCGCTCCATCCTTCCCTTACAAGTATCCGCAACCTGGTTAGCTTGTTATATAAGAAAACCAATAGCAGCATCATCAATACAATAACTATTATAATGATTGTTAGCGTAGACATATGATTATATTTCAGGTGTTGATTAAGAAAGAGGCTCTAATTGTGTTTTATATGTTGGCAGTTGCCTGTTTTTTGTTGCCTGTTCATAAGAATAGGCTATAGACAGGAGGGTAGGTTCAGAATAAGCCGCACCATAAAAGGAAATACCAACCGGCAGTCCATATACCATTCCGCAGGGTACAGTAATATGTGGATAGCCCGAGGATGCTGCAGGCGCGGTCAGGAATACATCGCCCCACCTGTCGCCATACCAGAGATCGATACTACATGCTGGACCCATTGTTAATCCTGAAATGGCATCAAGATTATGTTCCTTGAGTATCCCGTCTATGATGGCTTGCGATCCCTTATGTGATTTTTTTAATGCATCCTTATATTCTTTGGATTCCAGTGTGCCTAATGCTTCACATGCTTCCAGCGTTTCCTGTTTAAAATATGGCATGGCACGATCCTCATTGGCCTTGTTGAATTCGATAACTTCTTTTAGTGTTTTGATCTTTGTATTTGCGTTCGCGAGATATTTATTTAAGCCTGCTTTAAATTCGTATTTCAATACATTGTACTCATCATTGCCAAGGTCATTGATACGCTTTAGATAGCTCACCTCTATCACTTCAGCCCCCTTCGCAATCAGAACTTCTTTTGCCTTCGCGATCAGAGCATGCATATAATGGTTCTTTCCCGGAAATTCTTTCTCAATACCTATCCTTTTTCCTTTCAGCCCCTCTGCGTCAAGAAACTTGGTATAGTCCTCCAGTTTTTTCCCTTCACTGGTTCTTGTTATTTCATCTTTTTCATCAATACCTGTAAGTACGCCTAAAAGTATTGCTGTATCCCGCACTGTTCGGGCCATGGGACCTGGGGTATCCTGTGTGTGTGAAATAGGAATAATACCACTTCGGCTAAGCAAGCCTACTGTTGGCTTAAGTCCAACAATTCCGCTTACTGCAGCAGGGCAGGTGACTGATCCATCAGTTTCCGTTCCAATTGCCACCACGCAAAGATTTGCGGATGGCGCAACACCTGATCCTGAGCTTGATCCACAAGGGTTATGAGTAAGAAGATATGGACTCTTTGTTTGTCCACCCCGGCTGCTCCAGCCCGAACAGGAACTGGTGGATCTGAAATTGGCCCATTCAGAAAGGTTTGTTTTACCTAGTATAACGGCACCGGCCAGTCGCAGTTGCTTTACTATAAATGCATCTTCCTTTGCAATATGTCCTTCCAATGCTAATGACCCGGCAGTAGTCTGCATTTTATCTGCCGTATCTATATTATCCTTGATCAAAACAGGAATACCATGGAGGCTGCTCCTGATTTTGCCAGCTTTTCTTTCATTATCCATTTCAGCTGCTATTGAAATGGCATCAGGATTTAATTCGATCACTGAATTCAATTTCGGGCCCCCCTTGTCAATTTGCTGGATCCTGTCAAGGTACAACTGCGTGATGGATACCGAGGTCATGCTGCCTTCCTTCATCTTCTGCTGTAATTCATCGATCGTTGTTTCCATTAATGGGAAGCTATCTTCAGGTGCTGTTTGGCCTGCCTTAGCAGAATCGACCCCGGATTGTCTATTTTCCTTACAGGATCCAAATGATAGGGTGGTAATGGTTAATCCGGCAAGTGATCCATTCCAAAGGAAATTGCGTCTGTTCATTATGGTAAGTTGGTATTATATTTAATTGAATATAAGAAATCAATCTGCACTGTGTTCATTATGGGGAATTGTTCGAGCATGATTTTCCACATTCTGGTAAAAAATTCCGCGAAATCCTTAGCATTTGCACATCCTGACCGAGGGTAACCCCTCTGGCCCGGAGTTTGAATTATAAGTGTAGGTTTTTCATAGGATATTGGATTATAAAACGGGCTGTATTTCTATACTGGCCCCTTTTTTTTGCCTATACCCCAAGTGACTTGCGGGCTTTTACCGGCAATTTATCCAACACCAGCTTGTATGACTGGTTAATGAAGAATCGCCATTCCTTTGCCGAAAGTTTACTAATATCCGTTACTTCAATCCAATGATATCTTCCCAGATGTGATGCGATTTTAAAACCATCTCTGTCGAGCAACTCTTCAAATGATTCTTCAGGCACTTTAAAAGTTGCGTTTACCGGTACCTCATCAGGTGATGTGATCAGGAACATTTTACCCCCCACATTAAAACATAAATGCGTTTCCCATTTTATGTCTTCTGTAACAGCAGGCAGTAAAAGGCATATCTCACGAATCAGGTCTATTGTCATCGGTCTCTATTAAAAATGCCCCGCAGCTTTCACTACGGGGCATTGTTCAAGATAGTTATTTATATCAAATGTATTTTGTTTTACCAGGAACCGCGATAGGATAGAATCCATCTGCATCTGGCAATACCGGTGGTGCTGCATCCCAGGCGAATGCTTTGGGCATAATATCAAGACCACTATTTAGTGCCTTGTCCATATCAATGATCTGACCACTATATGTTGCCATTCTTCCAAGTATGGATGTCATTGTACTATAAGCCCCGTTTTCAGCATCTTCAAATTTGTACTGACCCTTGGCAATTGCAGCAAATAATTCATCATGTTCGGTCTGGTAAGGATTATTCTCTGTTTTTGAATCAAACTTATACAAGGTCTTTCCTTTGCTGTCGGCAATCATACCTGCACCGCAATGTATTTTACCTTTTGTTCCGATAAGCAATTCATCTACCCGGCTCATAGTGCCCGGAATATGACGACACTGGCTATTCAGTATGGTACCATCAGCATAGGTGAATTCTACAAAGTGATGATCAAATATCTCACCATGATCCTTTCCTTTACGGACTTGTCTTCCACCCATTCCCTGGGCTTTAACAGGGTAGGCTCCCTTAAACCAGTTTACTACATCAAGGTTATGGATATGCTGTTCAGTGATATGATCACCACATAGCCAGTTAAAGTAATACCAGTTGCGCATCTGGTATTCCATTTCTGTTTGTCCAGCTTTACGTCCCCGTACCCATACACCATCATTGTTCCACCATGCCTGGGCGGAAGTAATATCACCTATCTGGTCCTTACGTTTGAAAAGTTCGCGGTAAGAATTCTGGTAATGTCTCTGTAGACCTACAACCACATTCAGTTTTTTCTGCTTCGCCACAGCAGCTGCCTTTAATACACGCTGAACACCAGCAGGATCAACGGCAACAGGTTTTTCCATGAAAACATGTTTTCCCTGCCTGATAGCTTCTTCAAAATGAATGGGACGGAAACCGGGAGGAGTGCAAAGTATTACTACATCAGCAAGTGGAATGGCTTTAAGGTATCCATCGAATCCTGTGAATTTTCTTTCTTCCGGAACATCAATCTTTGCCAGGATGGCTGCATTATCAGCAAGTTCTTCCCCAATGCTTTTATAACAATTATCGATATTGTCGCGGAAAGCGTCGGCCATCGCCACCAGCTTAACATTCTGCTTCGAAAGAAGCGCCTGGATAGCAGCGCCGGTTCCTCTTCCGCCACATCCTACCAATACCACTTTAATAGTATCATCACTACCGGAAAAGAAATTGGCATGTGACATCAGTGGGGCTGCAATAATTCCACCTGTCAGGAGGCTGGATTGTTTTACAAATTCCCGGCGGGAATTTGAACGGTTTTTGGCATCGTTAGACATCTTGCTTGTTGTTTATGGTGATCTAAGTTAATGTTGAAGGTATTCATCAAAAAATGCATTTGCCGCAGATGGCGATGGTTGTTCCAACGGTCGGATAATCCGGAAGCCAATAAAGCTGCCTTCGGTAAGCCACCAGGGACTTTTTGGTATCTGCGGATCACGGCGGTTCCAGGCTGCAATTGATTTTATTCTGTTAGCTGATCTAAGCTCCGTTGCTTCACTGTTGTAGCCTCCACCTTTTAATGTTTTGGGATAACGCGAAGCATTAAATGTTGTTTTAGGGTCTTTGACTTTATCAGTAAGTGCTTCCTGCGGATCAGGATAATAATGGTCAAGGGTCCATTCGGCAACATTTCCTATCATATCATAGAGCCCCCATGCATTCGGTTTCTTTGTTCCCGATTTATGGAATTTATTCTGGCTGTTGGCGGTATACCAGGCGTACTGGTCAAGCTCTTTTTCGTCGGATCCAAAAAAGTAACGTTCATTGCTCCCAGCACGACAGGCATATTCCCATTCTGCCTCTGTAGGCAGGCGGTAAAATATTCCTGTTTTATTATAGAGCCAGCGGCAATACATAAGGGCAGATTGCTGGCTCATACTGTTTACAGGATAGCCTCCTTCTTTCCCCATTCCCAAACTAAAATCTATATACTGCGGACTTGGCCTTGTTATAGCATCCACATCAGAATTCTGGCTGATGGATTCATCTTTATAAAAAACATCAAAGGCATCGCGACTAACTTCCATTGATGCCATCCAAAATGGAGATATACTTACTTGCCGCCTTGGTGCTTCATCTGTTTCATGCCCTTTCTCCGTGGCATCAGATCCCATCTTGAAGGATCCACCCGCAATAGGCACCATGGTAAAACTTATTGAACTACCCGGAATGAGTTGCTGGTAGGTACGGAAAGAATCAACGGGATTCTGGGCGGCAGCAGTGAGCGTAATTAGGGAGCCGCCAATAAATAACAAAAGGTCTTTCAAAATCTTGCTTGTTTAAAAAAACCAATTTAGTTCATTTTCCTTAAGTGTTCATTTAACAGTTGTCCAGAATGACGCAAAACCCCTGCTCAATCGTTTGCGTATTTTTTCCTTTTTGTTTTCGGTAATGATGAATTCTGCATTTTGCTGCCTCGCGAGTTTCCTTGCAGCAGAAAAGGAGAGTTGGCTGAATGCTTTGGTAAGCCAGTCGGCTTTTATTCCATCGTCTGCAATAACTGTTACCGTTCTGCCTGAAGTGAGACCATAGCCGGTGTGTGGATCAAGTACATGTGAATATTTTTTTCCTTCATGTATCATAAATTGAAAAGCGTTTCCAGAAGTAGTAACAGATTTTCCCGATACACTGATGGTGCGCTCCAGTATTTTATCCCGGCTTTCTGGTACAGCCAGGGCAAGGGTCCAGCCATTTTTATCGGGGGGACTACCCGAAGTAACAATATCTCCACTCACATTCACCAGCGCAGAGCTTATTCCCCTGGCGCGCAGGTTGTCGATCACTTTCTGCGCAATATATCCCTGGGCAATTCCTCCCAGGTCAAGCAGCATACCTTTCTGGGTAAGCCATACCGATCTGGTTGCTTTATCCAGCTTTATTTTTTTGTAACCGCTTACTGCAAGGGCCTGTTGTACCTCGTTTTCTGATGGCCAGCTCTTCTCTTTTCTGGCCCTGCGCCAAAGGCGGGTGAGAGCACCAAGTGTAATATCAAAACTCCCCTTGCTTTTTCGGGATGCATCTACTGAAATTTCAAGAATCTCAAAGAGGGCAGGGGAGGCAATAAAAGCTTCTTCCCGCCCTGCTCCCGCACACAAACGATTCAGTTCGCTGCTGTCAATATAATCGCTGAAAATATAAACCAGTGAATCCACCAGTTTATATGCATCATCAGCAGCCTGGTTGGCAATAGAGCTGTCAGTTGAATACAAAATGATATTAAAGGGAGATCCCATTTTGCTGGCAGAATAGCTAAACTTTTTCGGCTGCGCTTCCAGGTTATAAAAGGATATTAACAATCCTGCGTTCAAAATTATCTTAAGGAGCAATATTTTATTTTTATTGGATTGGATTCCGGTAAATTTAAGACTCAAATTCAATTGCCATGCAAAGAAGGGATTTTGTTCATCAGTCATTACTTGCCGGTGGCGCACTGTTCACATCAACTGTGGCAGAAGCGGCAAAAGGAAAAACAGACACAAGTAATTTTTCCGAAAAGCCTTTTAACCTCGATTATGCTTTCCACGACGGGATGTTCAAAAACCATGGCGGTGATGATTTTATTGAACAGATCAAATTTGCCCACAGTGTGGGGTTCCGTTCCATTGAAGACAATGGTATGATGGGTCGCTCAGTAGAACAACAAAAGAAGATCGGTGAAACCCTCGCGAAACTTGGTATGCGCATGGGCGTATTTGTTATCACTTCTCAAAACTGGCATTGGAAAACCTCCCTCACATCAGGGAAGCAGGAATTTATTGACCTCATGATCAAAGATTGCAAGGAAGCAGTTGAAGTGGCTAAACGCTGTGGTGCTAAATGGATGACGGTTGTTCCTGGAAATTATGAGAGAAGCCTTTCTCATGAATACCAGACCGTCAATGTGATAAATGCGCTTAGAAAAGCATCTGACATACTTGAACCTCACGGACTGGTGATGGTGCTGGAAGCGCTGAGTGATAACCCCGATCTATTCCTTCGCCATACTGATCAGACCTATATGATATGCCAGGCAGTGGGAAGCCCATCCTGCAAGTTTCTTTTTGATATGTACCATATGCAGCGTAACGAAGGAAACATTATAGCAAATATTGATAAAACCTGGTCGGAAACACCTTATTTCCAGATTGGTGACAATCCCGGCCGTAATGAACCGGGCACGGGTGAAATGAATTATCGTAACATTTTCAGGCATATCCATTCAAAGGGATATAAGGGTATTCTTGGCATGGAGCATGGCAATGCCGGTAAGGGTAAAGAGGGTGAACTCGCCCTCATAAAAGCCTACCGTGATGCAGATAATTTCCTGGCTAATCCCCCTCGGTAAAAGGAATATTATGCTGGTTAAGGAAATCTTTGATGATTGCCACATGTACACATAATCCTACATGCAGGAAGGGATGATTTGATACCTGCGTTTTATGTCCCCCATCAATGATCTCCTTACCATTAAGATCAAAGCCAAGGTGAAGATGCTTGGTTGCGAACTGCATTCCGTAAATAATTCCATCCCGGTCAAAAAGAGGACCCCCACTTTGTCCCCTCAACCCGGGTGTACTCAGCTCTATGCCGGTATGACCTCCCTGGGGTTCACCCAAAAAGCGGGTTACAATCCCATCGATAGGAAAGATGGGTGAATTTTGCTTTCCCTCAGTTGTCCACTCAATATTATCTGTTTCAGTATTGTGTTTGAAATTATTGAACTCGGGGAAAGGGAAACCAAGCCGGCAAAGGTATTTGCCTTGTTTTATGCCGGTATTGTTGCGCTTGAAAATAGCATGACCACTATAGAATGTTTTCTCAAATCCTTTGAATTCAAGAATGGCAAGATCCTGCGTGGCATGCATATGTATATCGATCTTGGCGATCTTGTCAAAGCTGTTCCGGAAATTGGTTTTCAACTGAACCATGGTTTCCTTGGAATACTTGTACTTATTATCAAGGTTTTTTAGGAATTGCGGGTATTTATTATCTTTTGCGAGCCGGTTTCTCTCTGATTTATATTCGTTATAGGCATTGTTGATCTTATCTGCGGAAATGATCATATTGGCAACATGCTTACAGGTAATAGCGGCTCCCTTGTCATTTACAAAAAAGAAAGTGGATGCCCCCGGAACGATCATGCCGTTATGATACCTGGCGATTGTATGCAGTGGCCTGGTGAACTTTGATACATTTTCGATGGCGGTTTCGAACATGGGGCTTCAATTAGATGGTAATATACTATTTTAGCCCTTCGCAATAATACCTCTATGCACTCCTTTGAAGAATTATCAAAAGATTTTATAGCCCGTTTCCAGCAATCCCATTTCCCGGAACATCCTGCCTCCTTATATGGTGCGGCAGATTATTTCCTGGGACTGGGTGGAAAAAGGATCCGCCCGGTTTGCTGTCTGATGGGCAATGAACTTTTCGATGAGATAAACCCCAATACATGGCATGTAGCCAATGCAATTGAGCTATTCCATAATTTCACACTCATCCACGATGATATTATGGATAAGGCACCCCTGCGAAGGGGCATGGAGACTGTTCACTATAAATATGGTGAGCCCACGGCATTACTTGCGGGGGATGTGATGTTGGTTGTTTCTTACGAATATCTGAACAAGATCCGCTCTGAACAGATCCATAGAATCGTCCAGTTATTCAACCGCACTGCCAGGCAGGTATGTGAAGGGCAGCAGCTTGATATGGATTTTGAAAAGGCTGAAAAGGTTTCCCTCGATGCCTATATTAATATGATAGAACTAAAGACTTCCGTTCTCCTTGCCGCCAGCCTGAAATTAGGGGCCTTACTCGGAGGAGCAGGAGAGGGCAACCTCCATCATATATATGAATTTGGCCGGAATCTGGGAATAGCTTTCCAGGTGCAGGACGATTTCCTGGATGCCTTCGGTGACCCCGCCAAGTTTGGAAAACAAATAGGTGGTGATATCCTCGCCAACAAAAAAACATTCCTGTTGATCAGGGCGATGGAAACGGCCAGTGAAAGCCAGCTTGCCGAACTGCGATCACTCGCCGATTCAAATCCTCCTGATAAAGTGGAGAAAGTGTTATCCATTTTCCGGAGTTGTGGAGTAGATGTTTGGGCAAGGGAGTTACAGGACAAATATCTCAACGCAGCCCTGAAACACCTTGATGATATAGCGGTATTGAGTAAGCGCAAAGTACCTCTGCAGCAACTGGCTCAATTCCTGGTTCAACGCGATTACTGAACAAAAAAACCGTTCTTTCCCGCTCTTACCTGATTCAATAATTACATATCTTGGCCAACTAAACCAACTGCATGCCGACTTCTTTATTCAGAAAAAAATCCATAGATAAGATCATACGCGACCACGAGCAGGGACTATCCGATGGTCATGAGTCAGGAATGAAAAAAGTACTGAATGTTCGCGACCTCACCATGATGGGCATCGCTGCAGTTATTGGCGCGGGCATTTTTTCTACCATAGGATCAGCCGCTTTCAATGGCGGACCGGGTGTAATATTTCTTTTTCTTATCACCGCAGTTACCTGTGGATTTACCGCACTCTGCTATGCTGAATTTGCTTCGCGTGTTCCGGTTTCCGGTAGCGCTTATACCTATTCGTATGTAACCTTTGGAGAACTGGTCGCATGGATTCTCGGCTGGGCGCTTATTCTCGAATACAGTATCGGTAATATTGTTGTTGCCATTAGCTGGAGTTCTTATTTCAATAATATTCTGCATAATGTGCTGGGCATCGATCTTCCGGCATACCTCACAACAGGTTACCAAACAGCAAAGTCGGCCTACCAGGCCGCATTGGCTGCAGGTGAACCAACAGATGCCATGGTATATGCAACTGCCCCAAAAATCATGGGTATACCTTTTGTAGTGAACCTGCCTGCCTTCCTTATTGTGATCCTGGTGACCATGCTGGCCTATATAGGTATTAAGGAAAGTAAGAATACAGCAAATTTCATGGTTGGATTGAAGATCGTGGTTCTCTTACTGATTGCCGCCGTTGGTTTGTGGATCATTTTTTCGGAAGATACAACCAGTAACTGGAGCCCATTCCTACCCAATGGTATGACAGGCGTTCTTAAAGGGGTATCTGCCGTTTTCTTTGCCTATATAGGGTTCGACGCTATTTCAACAACAGCAGAAGAATGTTCCAATCCTCAGCGCGATATGCCCCGGGGGATGATTTACTCCCTTGTTATTTGTACCATCATCTATGTAATCACCACACTTGTAATTACAGGTATGGTCAACTACAAAGAATTTGAAGGGGTTACTGATCCGCTCGCATTTGTTTTTGACAAGATCAATATGCAGAAGATCGGAACCTTCGTTTCCATTAGCGCCGTTATAGCTGCAACCAGTGTTATGCTTGTTTTCCAGATCGGGCAGCCAAGGATATGGATGAGTATGAGTCGCGACGGACTCATGCCCAAATCATTTTCAAAGATCCATCCCCGTTACCAGACTCCATGGTTTGCAACAATCATAACCGGCCTTGTAGTGGGTATACCGGTATTGTTCGCGGATGATAAACTGATGACCGACCTTACCAGCATAGGAACGCTGTTTGCTTTTGTATTGGTTTGTGGTGGTGTTTTGCTGCTACCCCGCATTGCCAATAAACCCGGGAAGTTTAACCTTCCTTACATTAATGCAAAATTCATAATACCAGTTATAGTAATTGCTTTTACCTGGCTCTGGCGCCATCGTATAGCCGAAGCGGTTAGTAATATCGGCGATGAAGGATACCAGGAGATTTTATTCCTTGTTTTCATGTTCACATCGTGGCTGATGGCAATATTTTCTTTTCTACGAAATTATTCGCTGATCCCTGTATTGGGCATGCTATGTTGTATGTACCTCATGATTGAGATCCCTGCAAAGAGCTGGTTGGTATTCTTTATCTGGATGGCTGTGGGCCTCGCTTTCTACTTCCTTTACGGCTACCGGAAGAGTAAGCTGGCAACTAATCCATAAACCATTCGCGGGCCTTATCTTTGCTACATGAAATTTGAAGTTGGAGATAAGGTGGTGGTACGTCTTACCAATGAGGATGGGGAAGTGGTGGAAATAATAAATGAGAAGATGGTGATGGTGGATGTTCGGGGTGTTAAATTCCCGGCATATACTGACCAGCTTGATTTCCCCTATTTCAAACAATTTTCTAAACAGAAGCTGGTAAAGGAAAAGCCAAAGCCCAAGACCTTTATAGACCAGGTACCAAAAGAGAAGATCGTTCAGAAACCTCGCCGCGATCCTAACGGGGTCTGGATCACCTTTATTCCGAAATTTGAAGCGGATGAATTTGGTGACGAAGTGGTGTCAGATCTTAAGATCCACCTTCATAACCAGAATGATGCAGGGTACAGTTTTACCTATCAGCTGAAGTATTTTGGCGATACAGATTTTGAATTGCGCAATGAGATTCTTGCATTCCAGGATTTCTATTTGCATGACATTCCTTTTGCAGATCTTAATGATAGTCCTTCTTACCATTTCGAATTTTCTTTACTTAGTCCCGATAAGAAAAAGGCTCCCTTTTTTGAGGCTTCCCTGAAGTTGAAACCGAAGCAGGTTTTCATGAAGATCCAGGAGATACAGCAGAAAGGTGAACCCACATTTTCCTACCAGCTTTTCAAAGATTACCCCGCGCGGGTGGAGGAGGAAAAAATGGAGTTGGGTAAACTGGCTGCTGCAGGTTATAAGATCTATGAAGCCTCCCAGGCGCGCCAGCATCTTCCTCCTGCGCGTACAGTAGTGGACCTTCATATGGAGAAGCTCTCCGATAACTGGAAAGGCATGAGCAATTTCGAAATCTTACAAATGCAGATGCAGGAGTTTGAAAAATACTTTGATCTTGCACTGGCGCACTACCAGCCCATGCTAACCATCATCCATGGGGTTGGAAGTGGACGGCTTCGCGATGAGATCCATGATATGCTTCGCCACCGTAGCCAGGTAAAATATTTCGTGAACCAATACCATCCCAACTATGGGTATGGGGCTACTGAGATCCACTTTCAGTACTGAGTTCTTCTTATCTTTACAGGCTTCTCACCGCGCTGCCGCGGTACATGTTTCATGTAACGAGGAAAGTCCGGACAGCATAGGGCAATACACCGGCTAACGGCCGGGGGGCGGGCAACCGTTCACAGAAAGTGCCACAGAAAATAACTGCCTGTTTCGCTTCGGCGAAACCGGTGAGGGTGAAAACGTAGGGTAAGAGCCTACGGTAGCCGGCAGTAATGCCGGTTGGGGGTAAACCTTGTATGCTGAAATGCCATGTAAACCGGTGGCTGAGGGCGGCTCGCCCGATGGTTCCGAAAGGACCAACGCCGGAGGGTAGGCAGATAGATCGCAATAGTAATGTTGCGGCCAGATAAATGGTGGCGGCTTGCTCGGGGTAAAACCCGGGCAGGAACAGAATCCGGCTTACAGGTGAGAAGTTTATTAAAACGACCCAGGGGTCGTTTTTTTTATTTCACCGGCTCCCAACTAATCACCAAGGCCTGGTCTCCTTCTGGATTGCTTGATCTGCGACTTCTGCTTCTTGTGTTCAATTCTTTTTTCTTTGGATCCGGCACTCGGCTTTGTTGCTATCCTGCTTTTCTTCTTACGAAAAGCCTCTTTAATTAATTCATTCATCTTGATGATGACGATCGCCTTATTACCCAGTTGTGTTCTGTCGGCCTGTGATCGCACCTGCAAAAAACCTTCTCCATTGATACGGGCCCTCAATTTCTGGTGGAGCAATAATTTTTGCTCAGCAGTAAAGAAGGTGGATCCATCTATATGCCAACGCCCCTCTACCATGGTTTCCACCTTGTTTACATTCTGTCCGCCACTGCCGCCACTTCTTGCAGTACGAAATATTATCTCGCTGCTTATATCAATATTCATGATGACGCAAAGTTATGGCAACCGTGGCGGCAATTTCCATCATCCATGCCAGTCCAAGATGGATAAGTATACCACCCCAGATGCTGTGGGAATAACAGGCAATTATGCCAAGGATCATTCCCCCGAAATAGGAAGAAATGCATTCCAGCAACGGTTTTCCAAAATGTATGGAACAATAAAAAACTGCCATAGGAAGTATGGCTGCAGGGCCCACATAACGGCTAAATAAAACAACCAGGAATCCCCTGAAAAAAATTTCAATAGTAAAGAAATCGCTCCCATAAGAAATTTCATATAGTAACTTTTGCCACCACGATGGCCCGGCTGGTGCAAGAAAGGAAATGTTTCTAAGTTTTGGATATGTATTCAGGAAATCGGATTGCGTTGCAGCAAATGCAACAAGTGGGACCATCAATGCGAGTAACAAAACATAGGCCCCCCATGAGGGAATTGAATCACTTAATCCATGTGCGTTCAGGAACCCGCTCCCTTTATTTGCAGATGGGGGAAGAAAACTATAAATGATAAATAATAAACTAACTGTGATCAATAATCGGAGCGGCCAGTCAGCTATGATCGATAGGTACCACCCCTTATGACCCGGATGCCATCCCTGTATCAATTCTTTCCATCCTCCGGCAGTTACCTTGATGGCAAAAACAGCCGGAGCCAATAATATTAGAATGATTATTACAGTGGAATTATTTACAGGCACTGCCAATAAATAGTAAAGCAGGTAAGGGATGGCAAATGCCGTCAGGTAAAGTAAATAATAACCAATGAACTTAGTGGGTCGATTGGGAAGATTGTGCAACCACTTGGGTTCTATGCCCAATCGATAATTTAAAACGATTAACAGGGCCGCAAATAGCGTACAACATAAAAGGTAAGGTTTACTTGTATGCTGGTAAAAATCCTGGAACCATGATAGAAAATATTGCATAAATAAATGAACAGGCGCGAAGAAATTAAAAGGAAAGTTAATGTAGTTTTTGATTGATTTGTAACAACTGTTTAGGAAGCGTTAAGAGAAGTCAGTAGAAATGTTAAGTTGTCTTCTGTAAACCGTTTTTAAGTACTGTTGGCCCGCTAATTGAATTATCAGTATGTATTCAATTATTAAAATAAGTACCATGAAAAAGTTAATGTACTCAATAACAGCAATTGCCTTTCTGGCCGCCTGCGGTACAAAAGGTACAACCGAAGAAAAAGAAGTAGCCGCTACGCCTGCACCCGTTGTAGTGGAGCGTGCAAAAGTTACAACCAAGAAAAGCTCTAATTACCGCTCTTCAAACAGTGGTAACTATTCGATAAATAACGAAAGTGCCGCGAGGGTTCCACAAAAGCCTACTGGCATAAGTGATGCCGCCAAAGGTGCCATCATTGGCGGTGTTGCCGGAGCTGGTGCCGGTGCCATCATCGATCGTAAAAAGCCTGCCCGCGGTGCCGTGATTGGTGGAGTGGTTGGAGCTGGTACCGGGTATACTATCGGACGTTCCAGTGACCGTAAATCAGGTCGTGTTGAACAAGGCCGTGAATACAGGGTTTATAAGAGAAGTCAATAATTATTAAATTCAATATTGGTGATCCTGGTTGGCAGATTCGGTTTTCCGATAGCCGGCCGGGATCTCTTTTTATACCTCCGTGCTGTCCTGGCGAAAAGCTGATTGCATGTTCTCCAAAAGCTTGCTTTCAATCATCTTTTCAGCAAGTAGCAACATGTTTTTGAAGGAAGTGGAATGGGAGATTCCATGACCGATGATAACCGGTTTATTAACGCCTAAAATGGGAGTGCCGCCATAATTCTCGAAATTGAAGCGATCGAAATAAGCATGCTGAATATTCTTCCGGCTGGTAACCTCATACAATGATTCGGCCAGCTTAAGAATGATATTACCGGTAAAGCCTTCACATACCATGATATCGGCCTTGTCAACCAGTATATCGCGCCCTTCAATATTACCTATGAAATTGATCTGCGTATTTTCTTTAAGAAGGGGATAGGTGGCTTGTGCCAGGATATTACCTTTTCCTTCCTCTTCCCCGATATTCACCAATCCAACCCTTGGGTTCTCCACACCAAGAATATGCTTGGCATAAAGGCTTCCCAGAATTGCAAACTGGTTTAAATGTTCAGGCTTACAATCTGCATTCAGACCCACATCCAGCAATAAACCGGTTTTACCATCTTCCTTAGGAATGATGGTGGAAATGGTGGGTCTCAATACCCCCTCAATTGGTTTGAGGCTGTAATGTGCGCCAACAAGCATCGCACCTGTATTGCCTGCACTTATAAATGCATCGATCTTACCATTGGCAAGATAATAATACCCTACTGCAATGGAGGATTGTTGCTTTTCTTTCAGCGCCTTGGTGGGGTGCTCATGCATGCCAATTAATTGCGGGGCATGCACAATTGAAATATTATCGGAGGGGATCCTGTATTCTTCCAGTAATGGTTTCAGGGAAGCTTCATCACCGAATAAAACAATATTTGCCGGAGAATGGTGTTCTGACAGGAAAAGCTGAAGACCTTTCACCGCTTCAAGCGGCGCGAAGTCTCCACCCATCATGTCCAGACCGATTTTCATCTCCGGCAAACTATACAATTGTATACAGGTTAATTATTTCTTGATGGGTGATTTCTCAGCCACCAGCTTTCCCTTGTAGAACAATTTTCCTTCGCTCACGTGTGCACGATGACGTACATGCAGTTCACCAGTTGTGCTATCTGTGCTCAGGGTAGCTGCAGCGGCCTTGTAATGCGTCCTTCTCTTGGCACTACGCTGCTGTGAATGTCTGCGTTTCGGATTTGGCATATCTCAACAGTTTATTATATACAAAAATCAATTTCCCAGGTCCTTAAATTTATCCAGCCCCTTCCAGATCGGATTATCTGTCTGGGTCTCTTCCGTTTCCATCTTGCGGAGCATTTCAAGCGCCTCCTGGTTACAGTAAGGCTGCTTTCCGGCTTCCTCCTCGGCGCACATGCGGCGCATAGGCATACTCAGTACAATGAACTCATAGATCCAATCGGCAACGTGCAGGTGACTTTCTCCCCTCGATATATAATATACATCGGGATCCTCTTCCTGACCATTCATCTCCTCCGGGTTCTCCACCAGTTTTACAACTATATTGAACTCATCGAAAAGGGTCCAGGGTAATGCAGTGCTTCCACACCGGTCGCAATTCACTTCCACCGTTCCGCCGATCTCGAACTTCAGCAACATGAAACCGTTCTTCTTATCAAGACTCAATTTTACATGAGCCCTCGAATTGCGGACTTCTGCCTGCTGATAGTTCTCAAAGAACTTATCTGTAACTGAATATTCAAACTCATGAATTCCGGGCTTCAACCCCACAAAAGCAATATCAAATTCCCGTCTGCTGCTCATGAGTACCTTTTTTAAAGGTTGGCAAAGGTAGTAAAATATAATTGAACCAAAGGGTTTTTTTTGTTCAAATCCCTTAATTTCGATGCCGTAAAACAAAAGTACATTTTTCACAGGCATGAACAGAATTGTAAACATATTCGGTGCATATCTGGCCTTCTTACGGTCCGCCTGTGCTAATGTTCCCTGACAAGATCCCCCTCAAAGCTTTCTTACTTTAAATGATTCTTCACCCTAAGTGATCTATCATTGCTGCTTTTTTTGTATTTCGTATACTTACATATTAAACATATAAATAATGAAAAACGTTGCTGTCGTTGGACTTGGCAAGGTTGGTTCTTTGGTTGGAACCCTGCTAAGCGATCTTTTTACCGTAACTGGCTTTGACCAGAGCAGACCCGCCACCGATCTTTCTTTTGCAGTTGAAACGGGTTCTATTAAGGATACCGCCCAATTGGAGGCTTTTCTCTCTAAGCAGGATGCTGTCGTTTCCTGTCTTCCCTATAACCTTAATCTGCCAGTGGCACAAGCCGCTCATAAACTCGGGATCCATTATTTTGACCTCACAGAAGATGTACCCACCACAGCGGCGATCCGCGAAATGGCCAAAACATCTAAAGGGGTGATGGCTCCCCAATGCGGACTCGCACCCGGCTTTATCGGCATCGTTGGGGCCGACCTCTATAATCGCTTTACCAAACTCCGTGACGTGGAACTGAGGGTAGGAGCGCTTCCCCGTTATCCCAACGGTCTCATGGGTTACTCCTTCACCTGGTCGCCTGCCGGGGTTATCAATGAATATATCAATGATTCTGAAGTGATCCATAACGGTGAAAGGAAAATGGTGCCCTCCCTGGAAGGAATTGAAATGATCAATATAGAAGGGCAGGAGTTCGAGGCTTTCAGTACAAGTGGTGGATTGGGTACCATGTGCGAAACACTGGCAGGAAAAGTAGATACCCTTAACTACAAAACCATGCGATATCCCGGTCATGCCAAACTCATGCGCTTCCTCTTGTATGAACTGATTTTAAAAGAAAAGCGGGAATTGGTGGAACAAATATTGACCGAGGCAAAACCACCGGTTCGCGAAGATGTTGTATATGTATATGCTGTTGTGGAAGGATGGAAGGGTGACCAGCTGGCCAGGGAAGAATTCTATCATGCTTATCATCCGATCCTGATCCATGGAAAAGAATGGCGTGCCATTAGCTGGACTACCGCCGCTTCTGTTGCAGCAGTGGTGGAAATGGTTGCCAACGGAACCCTGGCAAATCAGGGCTTTATCAAGCAGGAAGAAATTTCCTATGAAGCCTTCATTAAAACTAAGAACGGAAGCCTTTATCAAAGTCAACATTAATATACACCAGATGAAAAGGGATTATACAGGGTTGCAGCAAGTGTTATCAGGATTGATGCGCCGCTACCAGGAAAGGGTGCCTGATGTTCAGGCTGTAATTGATGCCATGATCAGGGAAGGAATGATCTCCAATGCCAATGACATCGAGAATGATCATATAGCTTTTCGCACAATGGGTGTTCCCAACCTTGGCATCGCCTCCCTCGAAAAGATCTGGCTGCATTACGGATACCAGAAAATGGATCATTATTTTTTCCCTGAGAAAAAACTGGATGCCTTCTGGTATGCGCCACCTTCACCTGAGTTCCCCCGTATTTTCATCAGTGAATTAAGGGTTAATGAATTATCTGCCGAAGCCCGGCAGGTAATTCATTCCTATACCGATACCGTAACCTCGGATCCAGTTGATAAGATCGATCTTGATAACCCGGCAGCTGTGGATGAATTTTTGCACAGCGGCCTATGGCGTACACCAACATGGGAAGATTTTAAAATGCTTTCCACTGAAAGTGAATACGCCGCCTGGGTCATCTATAATCGTTACTACCTGAATCATTTTACTGTTAGCGTTCATAATCTCCCGAATGGTTATGATACCATGGAAGGCTTCAACGCATTTCTTCTGCGCAACAGTTTCAAACTTAATGATTCGGGTGGTGTAATTAAAACAAGTCCGGATGGAAAGCTGGCCCAGTCATCAACCGTTGCAAGAATGGTGAAGGCCGTTTTTGCAGATGGTCAGGAACAGGATATTGCCGGCTCTTATGTTGAATTTGCCGAAAGGAAATTGCTGGATGAATTTGCCCATCTTCCCCGCCATCAGGTTCAGCGCGAACACCGGCGCGAAGGCTTTGAGGCAGGTAATGCCGACAAGATCTTTGAGAGCACTTACTCAACACAAACCGCCAAAGGAGGCTGATCTTTAGCCTTACCTTTACAATTCATCCGCGTTTTTGCCAATTCATCCGGTTTCATCTTCCATCGGGTTGGGCATCCCGTATATTGATGCAAAGCGCGGTTATGCTAAACAGTATGGCATTTTTACAATATTCCACCAAAGAAAGATGGATCGCACTGCTGCTGTTACCACCCTTTGCAGTAGCCATAAACTTCATGATCTTTGGGAAGGCCTATATTGATTCATTATATGGTTTCACAGTAGCTACCCTTATTACTTTATCAGTGATTTTCCTGGTGTACGTGGCCTGTGGAATGATAGCCACCATCCTCGTTCACAAGTACCCAAAATATAGCCAGAGCTTCCGGCGAATTCTCTTAGGACTTGCATTTTTTATCCTGATAATGGTTGCAGGTATCAGCATTCTTTTTTGGGGTTATGATTACCTTGAGTTTCTGGGGTATAATATCAATATGACTTCTTATCTATGGGCCCTTGCCATAGGCGCAGCCTGTAACCTTATAGCCACCAGCTTTAATGAAGGAGCCGCCTTTTACGATAAATGGAGAAATCTTGTAGATGAAGCCGAACAACTTAAAAAAGAAAACCTTCAAAGCCAGCTGGAAGGATTGAAAGGACAGGTAAATCCACATTTTCTTTTCAATAGCCTCAATTCCCTTTCATCTCTCATTAGTGAAGATCCCGAAAAAGCTGAGAAATTCCTGGATGAAATGAGTAAGGTATATCGCTACCTCCTTAGAACAAACGAAGATGGACTTACCACCCTCGAAACAGAATTGCAATTCATCCATTCTTATTTCCACATGCTTAAAACCCGCTATGGCGACGGACTGGAGCTGGAAATAAAGGTCACAGACCGCAGCCTGGCAACCCTGGTTCCACCACTCACGCTTCAAATGCTGGTGGAGAATGCCGTTAAGCATAATATGATCCTCCGCGACAGCCCACTCCGCATTCTGATCCTCACCACCAATAGTAATAAACTGGTAGTGAGCAATAACCTTCAGCGAAAAGACCGCAGGGTTTATTCTACTAAAGTTGGCCTCCACAATATTCATAATAAGTACCGGCTCATGAAACAGGAGGAGATCATGATCAGGGATGATGGTAAGGAGTTTTCGGTTATCGTACCGCTTATCCAGCCGGCATAACCATACTCAATTCATGACGGTAATTTTACAAGTGGTGCCATTGGGGTTTGCGACATACTAACGAATAGCTTATTTTGCCTATAATACTTAAACTATGAAAGTACTTATCATAGAAGACGAAGAACTGGCTGTCAGGAAACTCCAGAAAACCCTGCAGTCCGTTGATGCAGGCGCCGAAGTTGTAGGAATAACTGACAGCATCCGTGCATCTGTAAAATGGCTGCAGGACAATAAAGCCCCTGACCTTATCCTGATGGATATTGAACTGGCCGATGGCCAAAGCTTTGAGATCTTCGACAAGGTGGAGGTGAACAGTACCGTTATTTTCACCACTTCCTATGATGAATATGCGCTGAAAGCCTTTAAGGTAAACAGCGTTGATTATCTTCTCAAGCCCGTTCAGAAAGAAGATCTGGAAGCAGCCCTTGACAAGTACCGTAAGATGAAACAACTGCTGAGTGCAACAGATGCTCCGGCAAACATCAACGTCGATAACCTGGTGAAGGAACTACAGCAACGCCTTCAGACCAAGGAGTTCAGAAAAAGATTCCTGGTTAAACAGGGACAGAAACTGGTAAGCGTTGAGGTTGATGATATAGCCTACTTCTATAGTGATGGCAGGGTCAATTTTTTCAAAACCAATGATAACCGAAAATTCATTGTGGATTATACTATGGACGAACTCGAAGAGATGCTTGACCCCGCAAGATATTTCAGGATCAGCCGTTCATTTTATGTTTCAATACAGAGCGTTGACCAGATCCACGATTATTTTGGTAACCGCCTTCTCTTGAACCTGCTTCCCGCCGTTGACAAAGAAGCGATCATCAGCAGGGAAAAGGTCAGCGATTTTAAAAAATGGATGGGAAAATAATTTTAATACTTAAGATTCATTTCCAGCTTTACCAGGGTTCCGGTATTGATCTCTGAAAGTATGCTGAGTTGCGCGCCAATTGCTTCCGCCCGGCGTTTCATATCATTGATGCCTCTTCCCCTTGCAACAGTTGTGAGTTCAAATCCTTTTCCATCATCCTGAACCAGTAACAATAGCTTTTGCTTTCTCAACCGGAGTTGAACATGTATATTCTTTCCCCCGGAATGCTTCACTGCATTTGCAATAGCCTCCTTAAAAATGGATAAGAGTTCATAACGATGCTCCATATCCGATTCTTTCTCCGCAATAGACGGGTCTGCATCAATTGTGATATTAATATTATAGATCGATTCCTGTTCTGTGGCATAATGCTTCATCCGCTCCAGAGTTTTATGCATCTGGTCATTATGCGGGTTGATGCTCCATACCATGTCATACATGGCCTGCGTCATGCGGTTACTTGTTTCGCTGATGTGGTGGATATAATCACGGGTACGGTGACTGTCATTCTCCAGCTTTGTTTTAGCGAGTTCACTTGAAATATTTATACTGCTAAGTGAATTGCTAAGGTCTTCCGTGAGACTGGTGGCAATCCTTGTGCGTATACTCTCGGTTGCCCTTAACTTCTGCATCCTTAGTTTGTCGAGCCAGTAAAGAAAGCCAACTCCCAAAAACACCATCATCCCCAGAAACCAGTAAGATCGCCAGAATGGTGGCTTTACCTGTATGTCAAGGGAGGTGATCTCGCGTGAGTCAACGCCATCACCGTTCACACATTTTACCCTGAATGTATAATTGCGGTAAGGGAGATAATTATAAATGGCTTTGTTGGTGGTCGACTTTACCCAATCCTTATCAAGCCCCTCCATCATGTGATAAAAACTTAACTGGTCATGATCAAGGAATTGAAGGGATGCATAATCTATAGTAATAGAATTGTTTTGTGGATCCAGTTTTAATTCACCTTCCTGTAAAATAGAATCAATGGGCACACGACGGTTCATCACATGCAGATCAGTTAGGGTAACCTTAGGTGGAGCAGTTGCATTCAATACCCTGGATGGATCAAACACAAGAAAGTTGTGACCCGTTGTGAAGGCAAGTTGTTTTTTGTTGAGCGAAAAGGCTCCGCCTGAAGTAAAATTATCAAAACTGATTCCATCCCTGCGGTCAAAAAGGGTGAACCTGCCTTTTTCAAAATTCCATCTGCAAAGTCCATTCTGCAATCCCAGCCATAATATCCCGCTGGTATCTTTCTGCACTGTATGAACGGTATTAGAGGGCAATCCCTCATCGAGGGAAATGATTTGGGATGTTTTGTTCTTTGTATTGAGGATGGAGACTGAATTACCTGCAACAATCAACAGGCTGTCATTGTAGCGGATTATATCTGTTGGAGAGTCGGTACAGAGTTGCCAGTTCTCACCCGTTTTGCTGGTAATATGATCAAGGATCTTTCCTTTTTTTGGATCAAGTTGGTATAGCCCCCTTCCGAGGCTCCCAATCCAAATCGTTCCATCTGTATCGGTATACAACTTTTGTATTAGGGCCAGACGCATAAGTGATGAATACCCTTTCTCCGGGTTGCCACCACTTTCCGCATGATCCCATTTCACCAGCAGTCCGCCCTGGGTTCCGAACCATAGATTGCCTTCATGATCTTCCGTGATCTGACGGATGGTTCGCTTTTCAAATACCTCCATCAATGTATTCCAAAGTTTTCCTGTTCTGGGGTCATAGATCTTAAGTCCGCCTCCCTGTTCTCCCATAAACACCAACCCCGTTTTACTATGCTGGTGTATATACCAGATGGTCAATACATCCTTCCATTTATCCAATGCAGCAGGAACTGCAATAGGAGCCATATTCCGGTCATAAGAATATAATCCCTTGCCCCACGTAGCCACCCAGATATTTCCATTACTGAGTTGAACAATATTTGTAACCGGACCCTCCTTGGGCTGCGTGGCGCCGGGGCGCAGCAGATGGTAAGCGTTGAATGGTTGCGATACGGGATTGAATACATATACACCATCGGAGGTGGCGATCCATAGATTCTGTTGCCTGTCTTCAAACATGTCATGGGTATTGTCAAACCGCAGTTGTGATCCCTGTGCTGCCGATTGCCCGATAACATTTAATTTTTCTGATTCAGGATCATAAGATGCCGCAAAGGGCAGGCCATAGACCCATAGCTGTCCGTTTGATTGAATAAATTGCCCCTTGATTTCATGGTATCCGGGAAAGAGTGAATTCCCAATATTAAGTGTAGTGGTCTTTCTTGTTTGCCTGTCATACCAATGAAAAAGCGGATTACCCGAATTGCGTGGCCAGTTATTACAGCTGAATGTTTTTCCCCCAACCGCTGGCCTGATACCGCCAACATTCTCCAACCTTCCAAAGGCTTCAAGTATCGGGTCTTTAATAGTATTATTTGAAGCTGTATAAATTCTTCCGGATAATGGATCAATTCGAGCTATTCCGGAATCAGCTCCCAACCAATAACATTTGTTGTAATTGTCAGCCGCAAGCTCCAGTACATGCCATTTCTCGGGTACCCTTAGAGATGAAGGTTTAAAGACCATTGAGTTTTCATCCAGCTCAAAGATCCCCTGTGTAACGATCATCAGGATGATCTTACCCCGCCAGTCTTCCAGTAACCTGTAAGGAAAGAAAATATTATAGGTTTTAGGGGATGCATTAACCGGTACATTCTGGTACTCAAATGTGGAAGTATGAAAAAGTCCTACACTATTGTCATCATTCACCACCCAGAACCTTCCCTTACTATCCGAAAATATTCCTGCCACATTATTGGATGGTAGTGATCCTGCAATATTGCGGTTATGTCTGAACGTTATAAACTCTTTCCCGTCAAAACGCTGTAATCCATTTACGGTTGCCAGCCATACAAAACCCAACTTATCCTGAGTTATATTATAAACCTGGTTGGATGCAAGTCCATTAGCAGTGTTATAGTGTGTAAAGGAATATTGCCGTGCAGCCTGTGCAACCAATTCCTTGTTTGAACAAAGCAGGAGAATCAAAATTATACAGGCAATTTTTTTCAACGGTCTCACAATTACTGTATCTCAAATATAACAATTGAATCATGCATTTTACCGGTTCATGTATGAACTGCTTTCCTTACGGTATGAATGGATATAATATTGTATCCTATTAATAACCTTATCAATTGAAATTAAAGATGACCAGAGCATCCAGGAGGATCCTTTTTGCCAATGTGCCGGCCGACGGGCATTTCAACCCCCTCACCGGGTTGGCAGTTTTCCTCAGAGAACAGGGCTATGATGTACGTTGGTACAGTTCTGCCCTTTACGCCGACAAGATCCGCAGGCTTGAAATTCCTTATTATCCTTTTAACAAAGCGATGGAATTAAACAATGATACGGTGGAAAGTCATTTCCCGGAACGAAAGCTTATTAAAGGAAAGATCAGCAAACTTAATTTCGATATCCAGCATTTTTTCATCCGCAGGGGTGAAGAATATTATGCCGATATAAAGGATATCTATTCTGAGTTTCCCTTTGACCTGCTTATTGCAGATTGCCTGTTCACCGGAATTCCTTTTGTTAAAGATAAAATGAAAATACCCGTCCTTTCTATAGGTATCATGCCCCTTGCAGAAACATCAAAAGATCTTGCACCATCCGGCCTGGCAATGCATCCCGCCACAGGATTGGCAGGCCGTGCCAGGCAGGCTATGCTTCGCTGGTTTGCCGACAAGGTGTTGTTCCGTAAATCAAATGAGTTGATGCATCAGATATTTGATGAACATTTCATACCTCACCAGAAAGAGAATGTATTTGACATGATGGTACGCAAAAGCACCCTGCTGCTTCAAAGCGGTACACCATCTTTTGAATACAAACGGAGTGACCTCGGCGAGAATGTTCGGTTTATTGGGCCACTTCTTCCTTACAATAAAAAGCAGACACAAAAAACATGGTTTGATCCCCGTCTCAATACCTACGAAAGGGTAGTACTGGTAACGCAGGGAACTGTTGAGAAAGATGTAAACAAACTGCTGGTGCCAACACTGAATGCATTCAGGAAATCTAATTTCCTGGTGGTGGTAACAACTGGTGGAAGCGATACAGATAAACTGCGTAATGAATTTCCTGATTCCAATTTCATCATAGAAGATTTTATTCCTTTTAATGACATCATGCCCTATACAGATGTATATATTACCAATGGCGGATATGGTGGCGTGATGCTGGGAATCGATCATCAGCTACCCATGGTTGTTGCAGGTGTTCATGAAGGCAAAAATGAGATCAATGCCAGGATCGGCTATTTCAAATTGGGTATTGATCTGAAGACAGAAAATCCACGGCCTCAGCAGATCCGCAGCGCGGTTGAAATGATCCTTGTAAATGATACTTACCGTCGCCGCGTGGAGGAACTGGCAAGTGAATTTAAAACCTATGACCCGCTTCGCCTTACAGCAGGATTCGTGAGTGAGATATTGCTTACAAATTCAGGTACAAAAAAAGTATTGGCAGACCCCCTGATTTATTAACCAAACCAAATAAAACCCCGGACTAAAATCCGGGACCCTTAAATCGATCAGTATGAAGAAGTATTTTTTATTAGTGTTATTAAGCGGAGCTATTACCGGCTTAACCTCCTGTGAAAAGGATGAGAACAATTTCGGTGGAATTTTCAAAGGCCCCGTGGTGAATTACCACCAGGGAAAGGCATTCACCTGGATCCAATTGTCTAAACAGGGTACACCTGAGAAACTGGCAATTGCAATTGATGATGATGTAATGGCGAATGTTCCCGTTGAGGCCGACAATGAAGGCGGTGGTCATCATGATCATTCCAACAGTGTAACGCTGCAGCTTCATCCGAAAGCTATTGCAACAACACCATTCAGGCATGTGGGCCTCGATTGGAATCCTTCAGGTCATGAGCCCGATCCCATTTACACGATTCCACATTTCGATTTTCATTATTACATGATGGATGAAGCTGCACGGCTTGCTATTCCACCATTTGAAGTGAATCCGGATGGTTTCAACAATGTGCCCGACCAGGCATATTTCCCCCTGAATTATTTTTCTCCTCCTGGTGGAGTTCCTCAGATGGGAAGGCATTGGATCGATGTTACCTCACCCGAATTGAATGGAGCACCATTCACCCAAACATTTATCATGGGTTCTTATAACGGTAAGGTTACCTTTTATGAGCCAATGATCACGCGGCAATTTATTCTGGATAATGCCAGCTTTGAAAGGGCTATTCCACAGCCCGCCAAATTCCAGGAATCAGGTTATTACCCAACCAGGATGAAGATCCTAAAGCACGACAAACTCACGGAGTTCATTTTGGAAGGGTTTGAATACAAACAAAAGTCAAACTAAGGATCATGCGCAGGTTCAACATTTTTCAGTCATCTCATGCAGCTCTTCGTTCATTGCTGCTCGATACCAGCTTGCTGATACAGTTCACTGATTTTTCAGATGCTGTTAAAGTTCAGGAAACATTTGACCAGGTTACTGAGCTGGTGCTCGATTGTCATCGTCAGGCCGAGGAAGAAAGCAGATATATTATTCCAGCCATTCTTCGCTATCATAAAAATGCGCCGGAATGTTTCTCCGCAGAAACCTATGGCAGAAACTCACCTGCGAACAATCTCCTTCGTCGTATGAACAGAATTGAAGATGCAAAAGGATCTAAGTCCAGGGTTAAGTCCGCAGCTAATATGCTGTCTGCTGGTTTCAGGCGATTTGCCGAACAGGTGATCCTTAGTATGAAGATGCAGGAAGAAATGTTGAACCCGCTTTTATGGTCATATTATACCGATGAAGATCTGCAGGAAATCCAGGAACGTATAGAAGGGCGGCAAACAATGGCCGAATGGCTGAGTCTCTGCACCTGGATGGTGAAGGATATGGATGATGAAGAGATCGCAGATTGGTTATTATCTGTCCGCTCCACTTTACCTTATCCAGTATTTGAACAATTGGTAGACCGTTTGTCTGCTGGTTTACCCCTGTTGAGATGGAATAAAGTACAATCAGGATTAACAGAAGAAGCTATGGTGGCATAGTGTAGTAATAGGTGATTGGTGTAAAAGGCGCCTGCATTTTAAAGTGCATGGCGTCTTTTTTTTGCGCGATCTAACCCAATAAAAAGGCCCCATAAAAATGGGGCCACACACAATGAAAAGTAGCGTCTTATAAAGCGCTTAATGGCTTATAAGCAGGAACTACATTCTTTACTGGTTTGGATGCTTTCAGGTAAGTGAAAATTGCTTCAATATCATTGTCCTTCAGTTTCGCAAAATTATACCAGGGCATGGGTGGAAGTAATGGGCGACTATTATCAAGTCCCTTATACTTGCCTTCGCGGAGTGACTTGGTAAACTGCTCCAACGTCCATGCACCTATGCCCGTACTGTCTGAGCTGATATTAGCGGCATAGCTCACACCCCATGGGCCCACAGCCACCGTTAGTTCTGGTCCGAATAAAGCCCATCCTTTTGAGAGAGCTGCAGTATCGATAGGGCCTGTGGGCCTGTCGGCCAGGTGACCGGCAAATCGGTTTGCCATATCAGGTTCTGGTCCCCTAGGACCAAAATTCTTTGGAGTATGACAGTCATCGCAGCCAATTGCATTCACCAGGTATTCTCCCCTTGTAAGCATGTCTTCTTCCGGTGCTTCAGCAACTTTTGCAGTATTGCCGGCACTGTCAGAACAGGCAACAATACCTGTTACTAACAATACCGCCAATGCACCTGCTGTCAGGAATTTCTTTTTCATGTTGATAATTTCTAATGGTTAATCAGGTTTATAATTAAGCTGGAAAATTAAGCTGAACTGATACTGCGGTAAATGCCATTAAGTATGGGTTGAGTATTTGCCGCCATGAATTGAGAAAGTTCACCCATGGGCGTGACGGTCATCATCGGGTATCGGTAAGGAATAAGCTAAATTGTGAAAAAGCAATGAAAGGCTTTACCATACCATTTAAGGATATCAAAGCAACAGATGTTGCCCTGGTGGGAGGTAAGAACGCCTCTCTGGGAGAAATGATCCGGTCATTATCTTCTACCGGAATAATGGTGCCCGATGGATTTGCCACAACTGCTATGGCCTTCCGGTATTTCCTTTCCTATAATGCGTTGGAAAAGCCGGTTGCCAATGCATTGGCCCGTTTAGACCGTACCGATTATCATAACCTTGGAGAAACCGGCGCTGCTATCCGTTCACTTTTTCTTTCAGCGCAAATGCCCCCCGACCTGAGTGGTGAAATTGCACAGTCCTATCGCGAATTGATTTCCGGCACCCGTAAAGAAGTTGCCGTAAGAAGTAGTGCTACCGCTGAAGATCTTCCCGATGCAAGTTTCGCCGGGCAGCATGAATCCTACCTGCACATCTCCGGCGAACAGGAAGTAGTGGAAGCTGTTCAACGTTGTTATGCATCGCTGTACACCGATCGCGCAATCAAATACCGCGAACACCATCATTATGCCCATTCACAGGTTGCTCTCAGCGCCGGTATTCAGAAAATGGTAAGGTCTGACCTCTCCGCCTCAGGTATTGCCTTCACCCTCGAACCCGAATCAGGTTTCCGGGATATTATCCATATCAGTGGAGTATGGGGACTCGGTGAAACCATTGTGCAGGGCACGGTAACGCCTGATGAGTTCCTGCTCTTCAAACCAACACTAAAGAAAAACCTTGACCCCATACTTGAAAAAAAGAAAGGCGATAAAGGGATCATGCTGGTTTATGAAAAAGATGAGAACGGTGTAACAGGTACCGTTTCGAAAATCACTCCAGCCGAAAAGCAGCAGCAATTTGTACTCACAGAATCAGAGATCATTACCCTCGGTAAATGGTGCCTCGATATTGAATCACTCTACAACAGGCCCATGGATATTGAATGGGCCAAAGATGGTGAAGACAACCGCATTTATATTCTGCAGGCCCGGCCCGAAACTGTTCAGTCAAAACAGAATATTGCCCATATGACCCAGTATAAACTGGTAGAACATTCAGAAGTACTCGCCAGTGGACAAGCAGTGGGCTCATCAATAGCAAAAGGCAGGGCACGACTATTATCGGATCCTTCTCAGGCATTCAAACTTCAGGAAGGCGAAATAGTGGTAACTGATAATACCAGTCCGGACTGGGATCCCATCCTGAAAAAATCAGCGGCCATCATCACCAATAAAGGCGGAAGAACCAGTCACGCCGCTATTGTAGCCAGGGAGCTCGGCGTACCCGCCATAGTGGGTTGTAATGATATTACCTCAAAACTTCAGGACGGTCAGGAGATCACTGTTTCCTGCTGCGAAGGCAAGACCGGCTTCATTTACGAGGGACTACTCAACTGGGAAGAAACAACCATTGATCTGTCAGCCATTGACATGCCCCTTCATACTAAAGTGATGATGATACTGGGCGATCCGGAAAAAGCCTTTCAACTTTCTTTCTATCCAAATAACGGGGTGGGATTGATGCGGATGGAATTTATCATTACACATTCAGTCAAGATTCACCCCATGGCATTGGTTAATCCCGAAAAGGTAATGGACGAACAAACGCGGAAGGAGATCAGCCGCCTTACAATGGGTTATGAAAACCCCCGGGATTATTTCATTGATAAACTGGCCGAGGGAATAGCCCTTATTGCAGCGGCTTTCTTTCCGCGGCCGCTTATTCTGAGAATGAGTGATTTTAAGACCAATGAGTATGCAGGACTGATAGGGGGAAAATATTTTGAACCCCATGAAGAGAATCCAATGCTGGGCTTCAGAGGTGCATCAAGGTACTATAACGATCTTTACCGCGAGGGATTCAGGCTAGAATGTGAAGCGGTGAAGAAGGTCAGAAATAAAATGGGCCTTTCAAATCTGAAGCTCATGATACCCTTCTGCCGAACCGTACAGGAAGGTGAGAAGGTTTTGGAAGTAATGGCAGCATTTGGGCTAGACCGGAAAAAAGATCCCGCCCTTGAAATATATATGATGGCAGAAATTCCGAGTAATGTGCTCCAGGCCGCAACTTTTGCAAAATTATTTGACGGGTTCTCCATCGGATCAAATGATCTAACGCAGTTAACTCTGGGCATAGACCGCGATTCATCTATAATATCCGGGCTCTTCAATGAGCAGGACCCTGCCGCTAAAGAAATGATCGCCCAGGTGATAAGGAGGGGAAGGGCTGCAGGAATACCGGTTGGACTCTGTGGACAGGCACCCAGCGATGATCCCGCATTCGCCCGTTTCCTCGTGGAAGAGGGTATCAGCAGCATTTCATTTACCCCCGATGCATTACTAGTCGGTATAGAGAATATCCTGGCTGCTGAACAGGAAACCACCTAAAATATCGTGTAAACATTTCCTCAATGAACACTAATTAGGGTTAGAAAGCAATAGGTGGGGTTTATATTCTACAGTTTTGTACCTTAATATGGCTTAATACATAATAGGCCTGATTCTTTTTATTGTTGGGTAAAACAACTAACAATGAAAATCTCAAACATCTTTAAAAGCTCCATTCTTGGTGTATCCGGATTGCTGACAAGCCTGGTTTTGTTTGCCCAGGATAAAGGTCTCGATGTTGATATCGATATTAAAAAAGAACCAACCTGGTATATGCAACCATGGGTTTGGATCGTAGGTGGCGCAGTATTTATACTCCTGCTGATCGGTATGCTCAAGGGTAATAAATCCAGTTAATTTATACCCGTTATTATTTAATCAAGTAAATCATTACAATATGAAAAAGCAAATTTTTAGTTTCCTTACAATCGCCGCAGGTTCATTTTTATTTGTAGCGTGCAGTGATTCTAAAGCTACTTATGTAGACCTGGAAACAGGAAAGTCAATCGAAGTAAAAAAAGATGATGCAACCGGTAAAATGGTTAATGCAGAAACTGGTGATCCCGTTACTTTTTATGTTGACACAAGATCAAATGATACCTTGTATGGTGCCAACGGAAAAGTTGTAAATGGAGAGATCGTTCGTACCAGTGAGGGAAAGTATATCCTGTCTGATGATCTGAAGATCAAAGCTGATGAAGATGAATACAAGATCAAAGGCGACGATTACAAAATGAAAGTTGAAAAGGATGGCGATATAAAGATCAAGGATGGCGATACGAAGACTAAGATAGACGAAGACGGCAAGAAAGTTAAACAGGACTAATAAATCTCTTTTTAAACTTTAAATGGCCTGTGAAGGCCATTTTTTTGGATCATGAAATTTTCATCCAACCATATTAATCCATTGAACTATATAATAGGACTTATATCCTTAATGTTAAGCCTTTTACTATTTTCCTGTGAGCCTGTAAAAGATGAAAAAGGAAAAAAGGAAAAGCCCGGGAATGGTCGTGTTATGCATAGTATCAATGGATATAATCTGGAAAACCCCTTGTTGATCAATCTCCCTTTATCACTCTCAGAAGTGTCCGGAATCGCATTTTACGACAAGGACACTTCTCTTTTTGCCATCAATGATGAATTCGGCTTTCTTCATAAAGTACGACTCAATCAACCCGATTCTTCCGGTATGTGGAAGTTTGGTCCTCCCGGCGATTATGAAGATGTGGTACTGGTAGACAGTACCTTTTATGTGCTGGTTAGTGATGGTAGTATCCTAACTATTCGCTTTGCTTCTTATGATTCATTGTCAGTCACAAAATCACAGATACCCGAAACGTATAAAGGCGAATATGAGATCCTTTATTATGATTCATCCGATAAGAATTTATACCTCATCTGTAAGGATTGTGAATCTGATAAAAAATCGGCCCTTACTGCAATTAAATTTGATCCCGCCAACAAGGTATATGCAGAGGGTTTTATGATTGATGTAAAATCAATAGCCGGCATGGTAGGTAAAAAAAAGATGAAATTTAAGCCAAGCGCAGCGGCATTACATCCTAAAACGGGCGAACTTTTTATTGTATCGGCCATTAATAAAATGATTGTTGTAGCTGAAAGATCCGGCACTCCATTAAAAGCATATGAAGTAAATGAACAACATTATAAACAACCAGAAGGAATTAGTTTCAGTAAGGAAGGAGATCTCTTCATCTCCAATGAATCGGCTGATATAGGAACAGGCAATGTTCTTTTCTATTCTTATAATGCAAAACCATGAGGAAGTATTTAATCATTTTAACTGCACTTTTTTTCCATTTATCACTGTTCGCTCAAACAGATAGCATAACAACCAGGATCGTCCTGATAGGAGATGCTGGTGCCTTGGTAAATGGCAGGCAGCCGGTAGTAGACGCTGTAAAGAAGAATATCAAACTTGATAGCAACACCACCGTATTATATCTCGGTGATAACTTATATAAAGATGGTCTGCCTGATGAACAAATGCTTACCTATATGGAAGCGAAGGTTCAGCTCGATTCGCAATTACTCATTGCAAAGAATAGTGGCGCAACGGTTTATATGATTCCAGGCAACCACGACTGGAACAATGGAAGCCCTAATGGCTGGAATGCAGTAGTTCGTGAGCAACAGTATGTGCGCTCCCTCAATGATCCTAAAATACATTTCCAACCTGAAGATGGTTGTCCGGGGCCTGTTACAGTTGATCTGAATAAAGATGTGATGATGGTATTATTTGACAGCCAGTGGTGGATACATACCAATTCCAAACCTACTATCGAATCTGATTGTCCAACTAAGACCCGTGAAGATGTATTAAATGAACTTCAGGATATTGTTGACAAGAATGGTGAGAAGCTGATCATTTTTGCTGCACACCATCCTTTCCGAAGTAATGGTATTCATGGTGGATTTTTTACCTGGAAGCAACACCTTTTTCCCTTTACCGATCTTAATAAGAAGTTATATATTCCATTACCCATACTCGGTTCTGTATACCCGATAGCCCGCAGTGTTTTCGGCACACCACAGGATATGAAACATCCTGAGTATGATGGAATGATCAATAGCATTGAAGGAGTTATGAAAAAACATCCCAATGTTATATTTGTACATGGTCATGAACACAATCTCCAGGAAATAAAAGATACCGCCCATTACTATATCGTTAGCGGTGCCGGTTGCAAAACTACCCGTGTCTCCAATTCAAAATATTCAACCTTTACATCCTCAAAGCTTGGCTTTGCTGTTCTGGAAGTGGCCAGAAATAAGAATGTATATTCTAATTTCTATGAAGTGGAACCCGATTCCATTCATATGGCGCATAAAGGTGCCCTCCTGAATTTCACAGTTGAGAATAAACCAGAAACCGATAGCGGTACAGCAAAAGTTGTTTATTATGATGGTCCTGATTCTGTGTTGGTAATTGCGAGTGAATTGTATAATGATCCAAAACCGATGCAGCGCTGGATGCTGGGTACCAACTACCGGAAGGAGTGGGGTACACCGGTTAAAATGAAAGTTTTCAATGTGCGGCAGGACCCCCGCGGTTTTGATGTGGAAAGCATGGGTGGTGGTAAACAAACCAAGAGCCTGAATCTTACTGATAAGAATGGTGTTGAATACAAACTCCGGACTATCGACAAAGATCCGGGTAAGGCCATTCCACCTAACCTGAGAGGTACATTTGGAGAAGATATCGTGCAGGACATGATCTCTGCCTCCCATCCCTATGCCCCTCTTGTTGTTCCTCCCATTGCCCAGGCAATTGGTGTAACAGTTGCCAATCCTCAGTTATATTATATTCCTAAAACATCCTATCTCGGCCAATATAGCGGAGTGATGGGAGATAAGATCGCTTTCCTCGAAAAAACGAATCCGCTGGATAAAATTGATGATGACAAGAGTACAGCGAAAGTGATCACCAAAATTATTGAAGAACCACAGAACAGTATCGATCAGCCAACAACCCTGAAAGCGAGATTGCTCGATATGCTGATCGCAGATTGGGACCGCCATTTTGACCAGTGGAAATGGGTTAAGACAAATGATGATGTTTATCGTCCTATTCCCCGCGATCGGGATATTGCCATGTTCAAATCTGATGGTGTATTACCCTGGTACCTGGCCCGTAACAGGATGCCTTTCCTGAAAGGCTTTATTAAGAAAATGCCGAAAGAAGAATACCTGGCATTTTCTGCCCGCGATTTTGATCGCATCTTCCTCAACCAGCTCGACCGCGAACAATGGGATAGCATAAGCCAGTATGTACAAAAACAAGTTACCGATGCGGTGCTTGATTCTGCAGTGAATAAGATGCCGGAAGAAGTAGTTGCCTTTGGTGGTGATATTATGAAGGAAACCCTGAAAAGCAGACGTGATATTCTCAATAAAGAAGCACTTGATTATTACGATTTCCTGGCTTCCTATGTGAATGTTCTTGGCACAAACCTTAAGGAGACCATTCACATCGAAGAAGCGGATGAAAAAATAAAAGTGAATGTTTACCATACTAAAGAAGATGGCGATACCATTTACACAACGTTTACCCGCACCTTTGACCCCAAAATCACAAAAGATGTAAGGATCTATGGTTTTAACGGAGATGATATCTTTATTGTTGATCCGGAGGTTAAAAGTAATATCTCCTTTAGACTGATTGGTGGCAAAGGCGTGGATTCATTTGATATCAAAGGCAGATCGCGCGTGTTCATCTATGATTTCAAACCCGAAGGAAACCGTGTGCTCGATGACGGTAACGTAAAACTTCGTCTCTCAGATAACCCTGAAGTAAATGCTTTTAAAGCTGTGGAATTTAAGTATCCCATTTCAAAGTATCCACGTATCCAGCTCGGGTTTAACAATGAGGATGGCTTTATGATAGGCACGGGACTTTGGTTACAGAAACATGGTTTCCGGAAAGAGCCTTACAAGTATGACCAGAAATTCAGGTTTCTCTATGCCGTGTCAAACGGTGCTTACCAGATGAATTACAGAGGTAGTTTCATAGACGCCTTAAAAAATACAGATATCGTAGTGGAAGGAGATTATGTTCATCCAACGCTGAATAATTTCTTTGGATTAGGAAATAACACTAAATACGACCAGGACAAAAATATTCGTTATTACCGCACCCGTTACAATATGGTTACCGGAAATGTATTTCTTCGTAAGAAATATTTCGGAAATTTATTACAGGTATTGGCAGGCCCCACTTTCAACCATTATTGGATCAACCAGAATGACAATGAGGGAAAGATACTGGAACATCCCGCTGCTGTTGGATTAGACAGCATACGTTTACATAATAATAAGGCATATGCGGGTGCAACCCTGCGATTGCTGATCAATAATCTGAATAATGATTTCTTCCCCACAAGGGGGGTAGATTGGGCTACAGAGTTTACCAGCCAGTTGGGAATGAGTTCTCATTCAAAGAACTATACGGCCCTGAAATCTGATCTAACCCTTTATACCAGTGTACAAAGAAAACCAAGAGTGGTTGGTGTGTTCCGGGTAGGTGGTGGAAAGATCCTTTCAAAAGACTATGAATTCTTTCAGGCAATGTCGCTGGGTGCTAACAACTACCTTCGTGGTTTCCGGAAGAACAGGTTTGCCGGTGGCTCTTATATGAACACGGGAATGGAAATGAGGCTTCGGTTGTTCAATCTGAAATCTTATATCCTTCCCGGAACAGTGGGCGCCATTGGATTCGCCGAAATTGGCCGGGTATGGTATGAGGGAGAAGAATCCAGACGTTGGCATCCTTCTTATGGTGGTGGTTTTTATTTCCTTCCCTTTGACATGATGATGGTGAGTGCATTGCTGGGCTTCTCAAAAGAAGACAGGATGATCAATATGTCACTGGGAACCAAACTTAACTTTACATTTTAATATGAAATACGACCTGATCATTGAAAATGTACAGAAATATGTTACCAATCTGTACGAAACCCATAAAGACCGCGCATTATATTACCACGATCTTGAGCATGCAGCCAGCGTTGCCGGTTATTGTGATGAAATGTCGGCACATTATAACCTGGAAGAAAAAGACCACTGCATCCTTCTTTGCGCCGCATGGTTTCATGATACCGGTTACCTTCTCACAAAACCTGAATTTCATGAAGAGAAAAGCGTTGAACTGATGCGCAATTTCTTCACAGACTACATTGCTGCTGAAGAAGCCTTACAGGAAATGGTGGATGGAATTGCCGATTGCATCCTTGCTACCAAGATTCCCCGTCATCCAACAAACCTGGTACAGGAAATATTGTGTGATGCCGATATGTATGAACTTGCAACTAACAAGTTTTTTGAAAACAATACCAATCTCAAACGGGAGATGCGAAAGACCCATGGTTATGAAGCCAAGGGCTGGAAAAAAACAACATCAAAATTCCTGAAAGATCATTTTTATTTTACAAAATATTGCCAGGAAAAACTCTCTGCAGGCCTTAAAGATAATATCAACAAGTTTTCAGGTAATGATCAGAAAGTTGAGACTGACGAACAACAGATAGCAGTAACCGATAAAAGCGGCAAGAAGGCAAAGTTCTCTTTTGTACCGGGTAAGGAACAGGCGAAATCGGGCGATAATGATAAAACTTCCCTATCCTTTATTAACAAGGGAATACAGACCATGTTACGCCTTACTTCTGAGAACCATATGGAACTTAGTGCCATGGCCGATGGTAAGGCTAATATCCTGATCTCCGTGAATGCCATCATCATTTCCATCATTCTATCGGTCTTGCTCCGCAGGCTGGAAGTGGACCCCCACTTAACCATTCCAACCCTGATATTCCTTGCCTCCTCAGTCGTTACTATTATTGTAGCCATTCTTAGTACCCGACCCAAAATGTCGCAGGGTGCTATCATAAAAGAAGATGTTCTTTCCAAGAAGACCAACCTGCTCTTCTTTGGAAACTTCTACCGCTCCTCTCATGAAGATTACAAATGGGCCATGAGCGTAATGATGAAAGATCCCAATTATATCTACGGCTCTGTGGTTGATGATATTTATTACCTGGGTGTGATACTGGGAAGAAAATATCGCCTGATCCGCCTTGCCTATAATGTATTCATGATTGGTATCATCGTTTCGGTCATTGCCTTTATCATAGCAATATTATGGAAACAACAGGCAGGCGATGCATCCGCCAACACGCCACAATTCCCCCTATAAGAACTACATAAAATGAAATATTTCAGCAGAGACGAAAGCTGGCTTGGATTTAATGAAAGGGTGCTCAGCGAAGCCACCAATAGAGATCTTCCCCTATATGAACGCATAAAATTTCTTTCCATATATTCTTCCAACCTGGATGAATTCTTTAGTGTGCGCTACCCCGTTATAATGGCAGCGCGGAAACTGCCCGATACACTTCAGCTGAACCAACATACCATGTATGAGAAAATTAATGGTCAGCTCGAAAACTATGGCAGGATATTACAGGAACAGATATTGCCTGAGTTGGAGGAAAATGGTATTCATCTCTATTACAAAGAATCATTTGCTCCGGAACATATAGAATTCATTAAGGAGAAATTTTACGCGGGAATACTTTCATTTCTGCGTCCGGTTTTTTTGTATAAGGGAGATGTGAGTCGGTTCGTTCCGGAAAATGACCAGATCTACCTGATCATCGATTTAAAAAGTGAACAGGATGGTTCAGGTCATCTTGCCGTTGTCAATATCCCCTTTAAAGATGGGAGCCGTTTTATTGAATTGCCAGAACTGAATGGTAAGGACCATATCGCTTTCATTGATGATGTGATCCGGGAAAATCTTTATTGTCTCTTCCCCGGCTATATCGCTGCGGGCGCCTATAGTTTTAAACTTTCAAGGAATGCAGACCTCGAACTGGAAGATGAATTCACCGGCAACCTGCTTAAAAAACTGGAGGAAACGATCAGTAAGCGTAAAACCGGAATGCCATCAAGACTTCTTTATGAAGCAGCGATGCCGGAAGATATCCGCAAAGAATTACGACATACTTTCGGCCTGAAAAAAGAAGAGATGTTCCCCGGTGGGAGGTATCATAGTCTTAAGCACCTCATAGATCTTCCCGATTTTGGAAAGAGACTTAATGCAGTTTCACAGCCACCCCTAAGGTCAGGTGCCAACTGGGAATGCGGAAATATTTTTGATGCGATCCGTCAGAAAGATATCCTTCTGCATCTTCCTTACCAGAGCTATAATCCTGTACTCGCTTTATTTAACCAGGCCGCCATTCATCCGGATACCACGGAAATTTATCTGACCATATACCGCATTGCAGCCAACTCACATATCGCCAATGCATTGATCAGTGCCGCACAAAATGGCAAGAAGGTTACTGCCGTAGTTGAACTTAAAGCAAGATTTGATGAAGAGAATAATATTTCGTGGAGCAAAAAACTAAAAAAGGCCGGCGTTAAGATTGTATATAGTACCGCTGCTATTAAAGTACATTCCAAAACAGCGCTCATCCGGATGAGAACACCAACCGGTAACAAAGATTATTGCCTGATCAGCACCGGTAATTTCAATGAAATAACAGCAAGATTTTACACCGATCATGTGTTGCTTACTTCTAAAAAAGAAATAGGGGATGAGTTACACAAGCTCTTTGGATACCTGGCAGGTAAACACAAACCCGGTGTAGAAAAGCCCGCTTTTAAAGAACTTCTGGTGGCTGGATTTAATATGGTTGATGCATTTGATGAATTGATCAGCAAAGAAATTCAAAAAGCAAAAGAAGGCCGGAAAGCCCTCATACGCATTAAGGTCAATTCACTGGAAGAAAGAGATATGATCGCGAAACTTTATAAAGCTGCCGCGGCAGGCGTAGAGGTTCAATTGATTGTTAGAGGTATATGCTGCCTGGTGCCGGGGCAACCCGCTCTGCAGGATCGTATCAAAGTAAAAAGGATTGTTGGAAGATACCTTGAACATTCCCGCATCTTTATTTTTGGTACTGATGAGGAAGCTGTTGTTTACATGGGCTCTGCCGACTGGATGTACCGCAACCTGCACAAGCGGGTAGAGGTATGCGCGAAGATTTCTGACCGCGATTGCCGTAAACAGCTAATTGACTATTTTAGTATCCAGTGGGCCGACAATTACCGGGCTGTTGAAATTGATGAGTTGAATAGTAATGTTTTTTACCCGACACCGGTCGCTGATACTAATTCCCAGACCGCCATATATAACTACCTAAAAGAAAGCCAAACCCTTGCCTGATATATTCAAATTGTTCAGAGACAACCTGCAGCGTTACCGTTTCAGGCTTGTATTGATAACGGCTTGCTTCTGGACCCTTGTTGATATGTTGTTTTTGGTGATGACCTTTGATGATATTTTTATCCCAAAAATTGCTCCACATCTTGTTGACCCGGGCCTTCTGTTATGGCGAACAGTAGTGGTTTTCTTCCTGAGTTTTGCAACAGCATATTTGATGGTGTATAAGCTTCGTAATATTTATTTCTCTAAAGGATTCTTCGTTCGTTTTATATACCGCAGCTTACTCATTCTCGGATTTGTACTGATCTACTGCCTGCTTATCGGAACCATCCACCTCATGTACAACGACCAGGAGAATCTTTTTAATGCGGTTCCTGCAGCAGTTATGATCATGTTCCGAACCAACTGGTTCATCATTAAACTCGTGTTCTGGCTTATCGTTTATTTTGGAACGCTGGTGATGTATGAAGTGTATGAAAAATATGCTCCCGGCACCTTCTTCCGGATCCTGACAGGAAGGTATCGCACACCACAGCAGGAGAATAGGATCGTTATGTTCATCGACCTTAAAGATTCAACCCCCATAGCAGAAAAGCTGGGACACGAGGCTTATTTCCATTTTATACGCGATTTTATCCTTGACCTCTCCACTGCATTAGTTGAAAACCGGGGCATCATTTACCAGTATGTAGGAGATGAGATCGTTGTATCCTGGACAACCAATCCCAAAAATGTAAAGAGATGTATCCGCTCGCTTGTAGAAGCCAGAAGATTGGTACAGAAGGATGGAGACCATTACCGTCGTGAATATGGGATCAATCCCGAATTCCGATGTGGTATTCATACCGGTATGGTAACGATTGGCGAAATCGGATTGGTCAAGAAAGACCTTGCTATGAGTGGCGATACCATGAATACTGCTGCCCGCATCAGATCGGCCTGCAATGATTTCAATGAAAAGTTCCTTCTCTCAGAAGACTTCCTGAAACTCAGTGATCTGAAAGATTTCCAGGTAAAATTCCTGGGGAATGTTGAGTTGAAGGGCAAGTCGGCCGAAATTAAATTATACGCCCTCCAGGTATAATTAACCAACTCAGCTTATTGAGACATGGTTCATCAACCCGACTGTCAGGTTCTTCCAATGCATTTTGGTGAAATCAGTGAACGCCACCAAAAATGCACTGATTACAGTACCCTTCCGGTGTAGTATAAAATTAGCAGATGGAGGTGTCATCTGAAGTTTATAAGCATTGCCTGGTTTCGGAGTAGCCCTCACCTTAATAGAAATAGATTCTTCATCGGTAAGTTTATCAACCGACCTTCTGATACTCTCAAACTCTGCATAGAGAGTATTATTACTTTCCATACTTCCCTTTTGCGATACTGGCAGGTTGAAATAGTTGCCACTGGCGGCGGGCCCTTCCACCGGATCTCCATCTTTGGTAAGTAAGGAAAAACGGGTAGAGGGTTCACCATATACCTTATGCCAGTTGTTCACATCCAGTAAGCGCCGGCTGGCCAAACGAAAAAGGACACGGGCCTCCAGTAGTGTAAGGCCGTTTGATTCATAAATGTATTGTGCTTCCATGAGGTAAAAATTGAGAATTTAATTCCTGGGTTTCCTGACACTGTCCACCGATTTGGAGGATGAATCCGTAACTGTATGTAAAGAATCAGGCCCGGTGCCGGTCTTAGATAATGTATTACGCTGGGGATAGTCTGATGCAGGTTGGGCATATTTTGCTGCGTTCAGTGAATCCTGGGCACTCAGCCCACTGTTCACCTCAACTTTCTTGTCAGCCCTTTCGCCGCAGCCGGTCAGGGTAAACACACCCATCATAAGCATGGCGGGAAGGGCCAGGAATATGGCTTTTTTCATTTGCTGCTTTTTAAATCCTTATCCAAAGAGCATACCACCAGATGTGTAAAAATTATTGGGGTACTATTTGTATATTAGTGGGTGAATTCAGAATATGGCAAAGCTTTTGTTTAACAATGTAGAAGCGTATCTACGATATTTGTACCACTAAATTTTCAACTAAAAGCTCCGGATGAAACCTCTAAGAATATTTGTGGCCGATGATGACGAAGATGACAGGTTCCTGATCATGGAAGTACTCAAAGACATTGATCAGAGCTTTGATCTCTGCTTTTTTACTGACGGTACCGCACTGATGGAAGGGCTCTCCAACAGGCCCGCAGAGGAACTCCCTGGAATCATTATCGCCGATCTCAATATGCCGAAGCTGAATGGACTGGGCGCGCTGAAAATGAGTAAAAAAATGGCGCAGCTCCGGAATATCCCCTTTTTCATCCTTAGTACTTCAAGCGCTGAGCGCGATATGCAGGAAAGTATTAACTCCGGCGCGGTCGACTTCCTCGTGAAGCCTAATACCTACGATGATCTCCTGCTGATATTAAACAGGGCAATAAGCACCGTGTTTGGTAATAACCAGCCTCGTTTTGCCCATGGCTAACCTGGCCTGGGCCTCCCTGACCTTATAATTATCATTACCCGAACCGTCAAATAACAGCCCTGGAACTGATCCAGGTCATGCTTTACGGTTCCGGAGTTGGCTAGCTTTCCGGTTCAGAATAATTCAAACCAGAAAGACATGCAAACAGCTGCAATTCCGGCTCCGGCAACATTTACCAATGGTAAGAAAAAGGGACTTTCCATTATGGATGGAAATGAAGCCGCGGCCTATATAGCCTATAAAACAAATGAAGTTTGTGCCATCTATCCCATCACACCCTCTTCCACCATGGGCGAGTGGGCCGATGAATGGAGTGCCAAAGGCATGAAAAACGTATTTGGACAGGTTCCCCGCGTAATGGAGATGCAAAGCGAAGCGGGCGCTGCTGGCGCTGTTCACGGTGCACTGCAAGGTGGAACCCTTGCCACCACATTCACTGCCTCACAGGGCCTATTGCTCATGATCCCTAATATGTATAAGATAGCCGGTGAACTCACGCCCGCCGTCTTTCATATTGCTGCCCGAACACTGGCAACCCATGCGCTTTCCATCTTCGGCGACCATTCTGATGTAATGGCCGTTCGCTCAGTTGGCTTTGCCATGCTATTCGGCAATACTCCCCAGGAAGTAATGGATATGGCCATGATATCCCAATCAGCCACCCTCAATGCAAGGATCCCTTTCATGAATATTTTTGATGGCTTCCGTACCTCCCATGAACTCGGAGAACTGGAAGTTATTCCCGATGAAAGCATTGAAGCGATGATAGATATTGACGCTGTGAATGCCCATCGAAGTCGCGCCCTCTCTCCCGATAATCCATCTATCCGCGGTACTGCTCAAAACCCCGATGTCTATTTCCAGAACAGGGAAGCAGCCAACACCTTCCATAATCGTGTACCCGAGATCGTTAAAGAAAAAATGGACCTGCTCTTCACCCTCACCGGCAGGCGCTACCAGCTTTTTGAATATTATGGCCATGAAGCAGCCGACAGGCTGATCATTATCATGGGCTCCGGATCAGGAACAGTGAAGGAAACGGTCGATTATCTTAACAGCCGTGGTGAAAAAACCGGCGTATTGATCATCAGATTGTTCCGTCCATTCTCTATCAAAGATTTCCTTTCCGTTATTCCAAAAACGGTTTCTTCTATAGCCGTGCTTGATCGCAGCAAAGAATCCAATGGAATTGGTGAAGCACTCTATATGGATGTGGTGAACGCCCTGAATGCCGAAGCTTCTGATTTCAATCCCCGCGTCATCGGCGGCAGGTACGGTCTCTCTTCTAAAGAATTTACGCCCGCCATGGTTAAATCCATCTTCAGCGAGCTGCAGAAAGAGTCTCCTAAAAAACATTTCACCATTGGTATCGACGATGATGTTACCCACCTCAACCTCGAGTATGACAAGCAATTCTCCCTTGATGCGCAACACCTGTTCAGGGGACTGTTCTTTGGACTGGGCGCCGATGGTACAGTAAGCGCCAATAAGAACTCTATCAAGATCATCGGAACCAAAACAGATAATTATATACAGGGATATTTTGTCTATGATTCTAAAAAATCCGGCTCTCTAACGGTATCGCATCTGCGCTTTGGTAAACATCCCATCCAGAGTGCCTACCTAATCAATTCAGCCAATTTCATTGCCTGCCATCATTTCAATTATCTCACCCGCTACGATATCCTGAAGGATGCAGAGAAAGGCGCTACCTTCCTGCTGAATGCTCCTTATGATAAAGAAGAACTCTGGGAAAAACTACCCCGCAAGATCCAGGAAGAGATAGTAGAAAAGGAACTGAAATTCTACGCTATCAATGCGCATGCTGTTGCCCGTGAAGCCGGTATGGGATCACGTATTAACACCATCCTCCAAACCTGTTTCTTCGCCATCAGTAATATCCTTCCCCGCGAAGAAGCCATCGCCAAGATCAAGGAAGCCATCTATGAATCTTACTGGAAAAAGGGTGAGGCAGTAGTTCAGAAGAATTATGAAGCCGTTGATAAGACCCTGGCCAATTTATTCGAGATCGATTATAGCGGATTTGAAATTGGTAATGTTCCGCTAGAAGGCATGATGCCCGATGCAGCACCCGATTTCGTGAAAGATGTATTGAGTAAGATCATTGCCGGTAATGGCGACGACCTGCCTGTAAGTGCCTTCCCGGTTGATGGTACATTTCCTTCCGGTACCACGCAGTGGGAAAAAAGAAATATCGCAGATGCTGTTCCGGTTTGGGATACATCTTTATGCACCCAGTGTAATAAATGTGTGATGATCTGTCCACATGCTGCTATTCGCGCCAAGATCTATGATAAGACATTACTGGAATCCGCGCCATCCACTTTCAAACATATGGACCCGGTAGGTAAGGAGTGGGATAAAACAACAGAGGCCTATACCCTCCAGGTTTCTACCGAAGATTGTACAGGATGTAATCTCTGTGTTGCTGTGTGTCCTATCACCAGCAAAACCGACGAACACCATAAAGCAGTAAACCTTTATGAGAAAGGTGGAATACAGGAAGCAGAAATCCAAAACTGGGAATACTTCCTCACCATCCCTGAAGTTGCCCGCGAAAGGGTGAACCGCAATACAGTAAAGGGATCTCAGTTCTTCCAGCCGCTGTTTGAATTCTCAGGCGCCTGCAGTGGCTGTGGTGAAACACCTTATCTCAAACTGCTCACACAATTGTTCGGCGAAAGAATGATTGTTGCCAACGCTACTGGATGCTCTTCTATTTTTGGTGGCAACCTTCCAACAACACCGTGGACCATGAATAAGGCGGGCCGCGGACCAGCATGGGCCAACTCCCTCTTTGAAGACAATGCCGAATTTGGTCTGGGTATTAAAATGGCGAATGACCGTAAACGTGATAATGCCGTTTCACTGCTGCACCAGATGAAGGAAGAGATCGGTGAAGACCTGGTGGATGAACTGGTGAATGCACCGGAAATTACGGAAGCCGATATTAAAGCCAAACTTGAACGTATAAAAGAACTTAAGCAGGTGCTTTCTGCCAATCCAACATTTGCTTCCAAAAACCTGATGCACCTGGCCGATTTCCTCGCAGCAAAATCAATGTGGATCATTGGTGGGGATGGATGGGCTTATGATATTGGATACGGCGGACTTGATCATGTACTCTCCACTGGCGAGAATGTAAATATCCTCGTGATGGATACAGAAGTTTATTCCAATACCGGCGGACAAAAATCCAAGTCAACACCCATCGGTGCCAGTGCCAAGTTCTCGGTGAATGGTAAGAGTACCGGTAAAAAAGACCTTGCCCTGCAGGCCATTGCCCATGGCACTGCCTATGTAGCACAAATTGCGATGGGAGCCAATGATAGCCATACCATCCGGACCATACTGGAGGCCGAGGCTTTCCCCGGACCATCCATGATCATTGCCTATGCACATTGCATTGCACATGGAATTGATATGGGACATGGTGCTGAAGAGCAGGAGAATGCAGTTAAGTCTGGCTACTGGCCGCTCTTCCACTATAATCCTTCCAAGCCAAAGGGACAACGATTTGTAATTGATTCAAAAGAGCCAACGATGGAATTAGCTGAATTCATGTACCATGAGAACCGCTTCCAGATGATCAGGGCCAAAGACCCTGTACTGGCCGAATCATTCCTTAAGCAGGCTGATGAAGCCAAGAAGGAAAAGTGGGATCGCCTTCGTACACTTACTTCCCTATGATTCCCCTAAGGCCCTGAACCAAAGAGGCTGTCTAACCAGACAGCCTCTTTTCTTATTGAACGGGGGTTAGTGAGCAACTATGCTTTGTCGTAATAAGGGATCTCATCATTTGATACGGCCTCTTTCTGCTGCCAGTAGGCGAGGGTAACGATATGTCCATCGGGGGTTTTTAGCAGTCGCCCGAAAATGGCATTGATAGGGTTGAACATTACATTGGTAACGCCAATGGTATAGGTTTCCGGTGCTGATGGCGGCGGCGGTGGCGGAGCAATTGGTGCTTCTGCCGCGGGAGCTTGTGTTGCTGCTTCTGCTGAAGGAGCTGCTTCTGTTGTTGCTGTTGCAGGAGCTGGTGCTGCTGCAGGGGCGGGAGTAGCCGCTACTGGTGCTGCCTTTACCGGCGTTGGAATGGCAACCACTTCATACTTATTGAACTCGAGCAATGGCTTAAGAAATGCCAGCCTTTCTTTAGAAGCATTCTTTTCCACTATGGCGCATTTGATGCCATTCAGTTCCTCAAACTCATGATTTTTATTGATAGCCATAAGATCTTTTTAAAAGCCAATACTCAATGATTGAATATAATCATACACATAACGTACAAAACCTGTGAACACTATCCCCGCCAGGCAGAGGTATAAAGCAAGCTTTGGAAATACAGGTACCGAAAGTTTTTCAATGGGATGATCATTGCTGTCCATGAAAATCGCTTTTACAATTCGCAGGTAATAATAAAGGGAGATGATCATGTTCAGCGCAGCGATCGTTAAAAGAATATAGTTGCCTTTACCCGCACCCGCCAGCAGCAAAAAGAACTTACCAAAGAATCCAGCTGTTGGTGGAACGCCGGCAAGTGAAAACAACCCAATGGCCAGTACCCAACTCAAAACAGGATTGGTCTTGTAGAATCCTTTATAATCGCTTATTCCTTCCCGGCCAGTAGTGGCACTTACAAACGATACCACTCCAAAGGCAGCGAGATTGGAAAAGATATAGATCAGCACAAAATATACAACAGCACTGCTGCCTGCCGACGAACTACCGGTTATACCTACCAGAATAAAACCTACCTGCGCAATAGAAGAAAATGCAAGGAATCGCTTGAAGTTTTCCTGCCTGATGGCAAAGAGATTTCCTACAATAATTGTCACAACCGATAACAGGTACAGCATATTGTACCAGCTTTCTGCAATGGGCTTGAATACTGTATAAAGCACCGGCACCAGTACAAATAAAATGGCTCCTTTTGATATAACTGAAAGATAGGAGGTGACCGCTACCGGTGCTCCTTCATATACATCGGCCGTCCACAAATGAAATGGCACGGCAGATATTTTAAAGCCAAAGCCTGCCAGCAATAAAACAAAGGCAAACAACTGCATCGGATCAGCACTGTAACTGGCTGCTATGCCCGCAAAGCCTAATGTTCCGGTACTTCCATATACCAGCGAGATACCGAATAGCAACAGCCCCGATGAGAAGGCAGAAGAGATGATCAGTTTCATCGCAGCTTCTGAACTCTTCCTTTTGGCAAGGTCAAAATTTGCAATGGCCGCAAGGGGAATAGTAGATAGTTCAAGGCCCAGGTAAAACATCAGCAGGTTGCCTGCCGATATCATGAAGAACATTCCCAGCAGCGTACACAACAAAAGAATATAAAACTCCGCAACATGTTTATGGTCTTTCAGCCAGCTCCATGATTGCAGCGAAATGATAAGGGTTCCGAGGTTAAGTATATTTTTTTCGAGGATGATCAATGAATTGGTATGGTACATTTCGTTGAAGAGCATTCCCTCCATGCTTCCCAAAAATCCAGCAACAAAATTTATGGCCAGCAACAGGTTCACCAGGTTCAGGAAAGCACCATTGTCCATATCCTTCGCGATCTTCAGTGTAAGCAACACAAAGATGATGAGGGTGAGCAAAAGCTCCTGTTTCATTATAATCAATAGATCGTTCATCGCGTTGGATTTTCGCTTACTTGAAAAATTTCGTCATGATCAATGTTGTTCCGGGCTGTATCAGGTCATTTAACCAGAATGGAACTACACCTATCACCACTATTCCGGATATCAGCAGTACTGCCGCCAGTTTCTCATTCCACCCGGCATCCCCAATCATTTTATGGTTATCGTTTATTGGCCCCATGATGGTTTTGCCCGTGGCCCTCAATATATATACAGCAGTTACAACAATGGAAGCACAGGCGAGAATGGTTGCCAGCCGGTACCATGGATCGGGATTCTGCCAGGAGCCCATGAACACGGTCATCTCAGCAACAAATCCACTGAAACCGGGCAAGCCCAGTGAACATAAACCTGCAATCACGAATACCGATGAAATAAAGGGCATCACTTTCAATAATCCGCCCAGTTGCGCCACCTGCCTTGTATGTGTTCTGCTATAGATCATCCCAATGGCGGCGAAGAAAAGGGCCGTCATCAATCCATGCGACACCATTTGCAACACCGCGCCGGTGATGGATGTTTGTGTTAGCATTCCGATGCCCAGCAATACAAATCCACAATGGCTCACAGAAGAATAGGCATTGATATATTTAAGGTCGGTCTGCATCATGGTGGCAAAGGCACCATAAATGATGGCGATGGTTGATAATAAAATGATGACCCAACTCCATGCTTCTGCACCTTCGGGCATCAGGAAGGTCGCCACCCGCAAACAACCATAACCTCCCAGCTTCATGGAGATGCCTGCCAGGAACATTGATGCCGCAGTAGGCGCGGAAGCATGTCCATCGGGTACCCATGTATGAAAGGGGAAGATGGCGGTAAATATGCCGAAGCCTAAAAAGGCAAAGGGGAAGAATATTTTCTGTACATCAACCGGAATATCGAGAGCTGCAATTTCCATGAGGTCAAATGTATAACTGCCACCTGCAACCGCAGTATTGAAATAGAGTCCGGCCAGTCCAATGAACACCAGTGCCGAACCACCCATCAGCATCAGTGCCAGTTTCATTCCGCTATACTCTTTCTTACCGCTGCCCCAGATGCCGATCAGCAGGAACTTTGGAATCACGGAGAGCTCCAGGAAAAAGAACATCGTGAAGAGATCAAGGGAGATGAAAAACCCATAGGCGCCAAGACTTAGCAACAACAGTAAAAAGAAGAACTCTTTGTTCATATTCTCCATGGTCCACGATACCAGCACGCCGGCAACCACCACAAAGGCAGTTAACAGGATCATGGCGAGTGATATGCCATCCACACCCACATGGTAGTTGATATGAAGGGCGGTGAACCAGGCATAGTTGTCTTCAAACAACATGGGCGAATTATTTCCGCCAGCCCTTGCCTGCAGGTATAAATAAAGAAAGGCAAAAGCCAGCAACAGTTGTATTAGCGCTCCACCCAGTGCAATGGCTCTTACCTGCTTCAGCTCCTTGCTGAAAAGGATGGCCACAGCAGTGAGCAGGGGAATTAATATGAGTAATGTGAGGTTCATGGTTATATTTTATTTCCACAGGTAGATGAATAGTACACTTAATGCCGCCACGCCGCCAAAGAACCAGAGGGCATAGCTCTGAACCCTTCCGCTCTGGATCCCTTTCGTTAGCCAGGAGATCTTTGCCGTAACTGCAGCCATCCCATTCATGCTGCCATCCACAATATTGCGGTCGAACCAGGCTGCAGGTTTCCCCACCAGGTTAAACAACACCTTCTTTGTAATGAACTGGTAGATCTCATCGATATAGAATTTGTGGTATGCGGCGCGATATAATCCACCCACTGCGGCCGCAAGTTTTGCAGGCTTATCTCCCGGTGTTTTATAAAGCCAGCCCGCAAGTATGGTTCCGGTAATGGCCAGTAACACAGGCGCTATAGAGAACCCAAGGTTGATATGGGTTTCGATGGGTGCACCATTTGCCGTGATATATTCAGAGAAAGGCAACAGTCCCGCTACCAGCGTGAAGATCGCCAGAATTACCAGGGGTACCTTCATGCTTAGCGGACCTTCACCATGATGTGCAGTATGGGTGGAGTCTTTGTTCCAGAATATGGAGAAATACAAGCGGAACATATAAAATGCAGTGAGTGCACCGGTTATCAGGGCAATAAAATAGATGGTCATATTTGAATCATATGCCGCCAGTAATATCTCTTCCTTGCTGAAAAATCCGGCAAAGGGTGGGATACCTGCAATGGCCAGGCAGGCGATCAAAAATGTTGCATGGGTGAGGGGCATCCATTTTCTTAATCCCCCCATATCACGCATATCATTGCTATGGACAAAATGAATGATTGCTCCGGCACCCAAAAACAATAATGATTTGAAGAAGGCATGAGTGAAGAGATGGAACATGGAGGCCATATATCCCAGATTATTATCTCCACTCTCCGGATTAAGCCCCAATGCGAACATCATATACCCGATCTGCGACATGGTGCTATAGGCCAGCACCCTCTTGATATCGGTTTGGGTACATGCGATGATGGCAGCTATAAACGCCGATATTACACCGGTATAACTGATAAGCGTAAGCGCCGTATCATTGGTGGAGAAAACCGGAAACAATCTTGCTACCAGGTAAACACCTGCCACCACCATGGTAGCGGCATGGATCAATGCGCTAACGGGAGTTGGACCTTCCATGGCATCGGGTAGCCAGATATGCAAAGGGAACATGGCCGACTTACCCGCACCACCCATGAACACCAATGCCAGCGCCCAGGTAAAGGCAGATATCCCTAAAAATCCGGCAGAACTGATTGCAAGGGATGCTTCTGAACCCGGATCACTCAGCTTCTCTATCAGCGTTGGGAAATCAAGCGTATTGCTGTAGTATGATAATATGAGGATGCCTACCAGAAATCCAAAGTCGGCAAACCGCGTAACGATAAATGCTTTCTTGGCTGCCGCAACAGCTGTTGGCTTATCAAAATAAAATCCTATAAGCAGGAAGGACGATACACCCACCAGCTCCCAGAACATATAGATCTGGAATATATTGGAGGAGAGTACCAAGCCCAGCATCGAAAAAGTAAACAGCGAAAGAAACGAGTAGTATGTGCTAAATCTTTCTTCTCCTTTCATATACCCCAAACTGAAAATATGCACCATCAGGGATACAAAACTCACTACCACCAGCATCATTATGGAGATCGGATCAAGCAGCACCCCCATATCAATGGAAAGCGATTCGCTGAAAGGAAGCCAGCTAATACTGAAGGGCACGATCTTCTGATAAATGCCATCCGCCTGTCCATCTATAAAAAAATACTGGTAGGCTGCCGCGAATGAAATGATGGTGCTGGCAGCAAGGGCCATTGTTCCGATAATGCCTGCCGATGATCGGAAATATTTCCTGCCGAATAATCCCAGCAACAGAAAGCTCACCAGCGGCAGCAGGGGAATCAATGCGATATACAGGTAAGTACTCATATACTAGTATTTCATTTCGGTTGCATCTTCCACATCAATGGAATGGTGACTCCGGTAGAGGTTTATGATAATGGCAATAGCCACCGCCGCTTCTGCAGCAGCAATGGTTATGATGAACAGCGAAAAGAAAATGCCATCCAGCTTATCGGGATAGAGGTATTTGTTGAAGGCCACAAAATTGATGTTCACACTATTCAGGATGAGTTCAACACTCATCAGCATCGTGATCATATTGCGCCGCGTGAAGAGCCCATACATCCCTATAAAGAAGAGGGCTGTACTCACAAACAATATATGCGTTAAGGGAATGCTGCTCATAGTACTTCTTCTTTTTGGGGTTCAGGAACCGGGTTGATCTCTATATCTGTTGCATGGGGAGGGGAGATGATCTGTCCCTTCCTGTTCTCCGGAATTTTCATGGCGATCACGATACATCCTATCATGGCTGCCAGCAACAGCATACTAACCAGTTCAAAGGGTAGTACAAATCCGTGTTCAGTAAGGCTGAGCATCCTTTCTCCTATATCGGCAACATTCACCACAAATGGCTGCGTTGCGGTGGCAGGGAACTCGTATTCGCGGATCAGGTTATAAGAAAATCCAAATCCAAAAAGCGCGGCAAGGATGGCAAAAATATTCCGTTTCGCCGCAGGTGCCGGCATCTGTGCCCCAGAACGCTGGGTCAGGAAGATGGAGAAAATGATCAGCACCACAATGCCGCCCACATATACAATGATCTGCACCGCGGCAATAAACTCTACCTGCATCCAGAAATACAAAGCGGCTATGCCTATCAGTGAGAACAAGAGCCAGATGGCAGAGCGGAAGATCTTCCTGGTGGTTACGGCAAGTATTCCTGTTCCAAGGATAAATGCCGAAATGATGTAAAACATTATAGCTGCTGCATTCATTCTACTCCCTCCCTTATTTTTGATCCTGGTTGATTGAGTTTTTTGGTCAGTTTGCTCCTGTCATAAACACTGTGCTCGAAGTTCTGCGCCATTTTAATGGCATCCGTGGGACAAGCTTCCACACATAAATTGCACATCGTGCATAACTCAAGGTGGTACACGAATGTGTCTATGGCCTTCTTCTTTTTGCCTTCCGGCGATACATCAAATTTGGTGATGATCTTGATGGTGGCATTGGGACAAGCAAGTTCGCAGGCCGTACAACCAGTGCAGGCATGCTCATTGTTTTCATCGTGGATCATTACCACCTCACCCCTGAAGCGCTCGGAGAGATTCAGGTTAGCGCGATTCTCGGGATACTCCTGGGTGATGATCTCACCGGGACGAATAAAATAACCACCCGTTGTTTTCATCCCTGTCAGCAATGATTTCACTGCATGATAGATGTCCGATATATATTCTTTTATAAACATGAGCGTTTTTTGAAAGCATTAAAAATGCCATCCCATAATTGCCATTATCGTTACCAGCAAAAGATTCAGCATACTGATCGGCAACAGGTATTTCCATTCAAGGTTTAAGAGCTGGTCGATCCGCAGCCGCGGGAAGGTCCACCTGAACCACATGATCAGGAATATCAGGAAGAAGACCTTACCAAAAAACCAAACAGAAGAAGGGATATAATCCATGATATGGTTAAAGCCTTCCAGGTTGCCAATATGCAATGGCATCCATCCCCCCAAAAACAGCGTTGCGCCAATAGCACAAACAATAAATATATTGATATACTCTGCCAGGAAGAAAAGAGCAAACTTCATCCCCGAGTACTCTGTATGGAATCCGGCCGTTAGTTCAGACTCCGCTTCTGCCATATCAAATGGTGCGCGGTTAGTCTCCGCCGTTACAGCAATTATGAAAATGACGAATGCGATAAATGCCGGTATATGCCCCTTAAATATCCACCATCCATTCTGTTGCGATGAAACGATATCAGATAGTTGCAGGCTGCCGGTTAACACCACTATCGTTATAATAGATAGTCCCGCCGATAATTCATAACTCACGATCTGTGCACCACTTCGCATGGCGCCGAGCAGGGAGTATTTATTATTACTGGCCCATCCCGCCATCAGTATTCCGATCACGGAAATGGAGGAGACCGCCGACACAAATAACACTCCGATATTGATATCCCAGATCTGGAAATTCTGTGCAAAAGGAATAGGAGCCAGCAGCAGCATGGCCACGATCATCACCACGAAAGGAGCGAGGTTAAAAAGAAATTTATCTGCGCCATCGGGTGTGAGTCCTTCTTTCATGATCAGCTTAAGGGTATCGGCAGTGGTCTGGAACATTCCCATCGGACCAACACGGTTTGGTCCCAGCCTGATCTGCATATGGGCGGCTACTTTTCTTTCCATGAGTACCAGCACCAATCCCAGTATCGCAAACAAGGCAATGGCCAGCAGTATCACCAGCAGGCTTTCGATCACCAGCACCCAGGTGCTGCTGAAATGCGCGTTGAGCCATTGTTGCAGAGAATTGGTCAGGCCTTCTAAACTGAACATCGCTAATTGTTTTTTTGTTTACCTGTCTATATCCGGTATTACGAGGTCAAGGGTTCCCATGGTTGCCATCAGGTCGCCGAGTTTACTTCCCACCACCATATGTTCCAGTGCCGATAGGTTGGAGAAGCCGGGTGATCTGAACTTGATGCGGTATGGTGTTGTTCCTCCTTCACTAACTATATATACGCCCAGTTCACCACGAGCCGTTTCAACACGGGTATAGAATTCACCCTTGGGTAATTTCAACACTGCCTTTGTTTTGGCCTGGAAATCTCCTTCCGGAATATTATCGATCAGTTGTTCAATGATGCGCACACTCTGGTGCATTTCCCTTATCCTGACCATATAGCGCGCAAAGGAATCGCCTTCAGTTTCAAGGATCTCATCAAATTCCACTTTATCATATACCTCGTAAGGAAACAGTTTCCGGATATCAGATCTTACACCGCTTCCTCTGGCTACCGGTCCGGTACAACCGAAGGAGATGGCATCTTCAGCAGATAGCTTGCCAACACCTTTCATCCTGTTCTGGAAAATGATATTACCGGTAACCAGATCATTGTATTCGTCGATCTTACTCTTGAACAGCGTGATAAAATCTTTTACCCTGCGCTGGAAATTCGGATGGATGTCATACATCACACCACCCGGCACCATATAATTCATGGTGAGTCTTGCCCCGCAGGTTTCTTCCATGATATCGGTGATGGTCTCTCTTTCACGGAAGGCATAGAAGAAGGGGGTAAATGCACCCAGGTCCATGGCCATAGCGCCCCACCATAGTTCATGGGAAGCGATGCGGGTGAGTTCATCCATCAGTACCCTTATCACCTGCGCACGCGGCGGGATCTCCAGTTGCAGGCCCTTCTCCACGGTTAACGCACATGCATGGTTGTTGATATGGGAAGAGAGATAATCCATCCGGCTGGTAACATAAATGAACTGCCGGTAGCTGAGGCTCTCACACATCTTTTCGATGGAGCGGTGTATATAACCAAGATGCGGTTCAAGTTTTTTGATGGTCTCACCATTAAGTGTTATCACCAGGTGGAGAACACCATGGGTGGCAGGGTGCTGCGGACCAACATTGATCACCATTTCCCCGGTACCATCAAGCGCGCCGTCAACAGTTTTTTTTGTATTATTATGAACTATCTGTGTTTCGGTATACATCTTGCGCTTTTATAGTTTGATCATGTTGATGGGATCTTCAAAATCTTTACGCAGCGGATAGCCGGAGAAATCATCTTCCAGTATCAGCCGGCGCAGGTCGGGGTGGTTCAAAAACTTCACCCCGAACAGATCATATACTTCGCGTTCATGAAACTCCGCTGTTCTCCAGATATCAGAAACAGTTTCTATTTCCGGACTATCACGGTTGAGGTTTGCCTTTATTACAACCGTCTGACGGTGTACAGTAGACGATAAATGGTAAACCATGGTGAGATGCGTTTTCCAATCGATGCAGGTAAGGCAAAAGAGATAATTAAAATTAAGCTCGCTCTGCCGCAGCTCAAGGGCAAAGCCTCGCCACTCTTCCGGCTGTATCTGCACATTCAGCCATTCGCCGCTTTCATCAAAGCTGGCGGTTGGAAGGAGTGCAGTAAAATATTCCCTGAAATATTCTTTGGTCATGGTTGTGGTTTTTCTCCGCGGATCTGTTCCCTGGTGAACCCGCTTTTGATCTTTTCCTGTAATGCGATCAATGCATGCAGCAGTGCTTCAGGACGGGGTGGACAACCAGGTATATATACATCCACCGGTATCACATGGTCGGCACCCTTAACAACGGAATAGGTATTGTAGAAGAAGGGGCCGCCACTGATGGCGCAGGCTCCCATGGCAATTACATATTTGGGATCGGGCATCTGGTCATAAAGCCGCTTCAGTACCGGCGCCATTTTGTTGACGATGGTTCCTGCAATGATGATAACATCGGCCTGCCTTGGTGAGGCACGGGCCACTTCAAATCCAAAGCGGCTGAAATCATATTTGGATGATGCTACAGACATCATCTCGATACCACAGCAACTGGTGGCGAAGGTTAGTGGCCAGAGTGAATTGGAACGGGCCCAGTTTATAATGTCGTCGAACTTGCTTACCACGATGCCTCCACCTGGTACGGGGTGGATCTGTCCTGGAAAATCCTTGTTCGTTTCCCGTATCTGTTCTCTTACATCCATTTGAGGGCTCCTTTTTTGTGGGCATATAAAAAGCCCATGAATAATATGAAAAGAAATACAACGATCTCAACAAGTGCTACCATCCCCATCTTTTTTACAACTACCGCCCATGGATAGAGGAAAATAAGTTCCACATCAAAAATCAGGAAGATGAGTGCGAAAAGATAATAACCGATATTGAACTGGTTCCATGGCGAACTGCTTGTTGGAATTCCACATTCATAGGCCTGTCCCTTCTGGGGGTTGACGGTGCCTTTCACCAATAGTTTTGCTATCAGTATGCCGCCGGCAGAAAAGAGTACGGCAGCGAGGGTCAGTGCGATCAGTGAAGCGGAACCCATATGCAGCTTTTTTATTTGGCAGCTACCTGCTGGCAGCTTCGGTAATATAGCATTTTTCGCTAAAAAATTGTCCAGGTTTTATCTCCCGACAGTATCTTTTGTAAGGGCTGCTTTCCCTTCTTCTCTTTTTGCAGTTCTATCTGGGCAGCCATATTATCCTCATAAGTAGGGCGCTCCTCCGCATACATCACACCAAAGGGCCGCGGAAAATGTTGGCCATCAAAGGCCGTATCAAAAAACCTTGCGATCAGGTTTGCCTTGGTCTTGTCTTTTTCATCATGGATCCACAATTCATCCCTGCCGCGGCCGCCCTCTTTAAGATCCACAATAACAGGTGTTAATCCATCCAGGATAATGCCTTTATTTTCATCATTTCCAAATACCAGCGGCTTGCCATCTTCCAGTTGCAACGCTTCTTCTTTTTTTGTTTCCTTATCTGAAAAAGCAAAGAAAGCACCATCATTGAAAACCGGACAGTTCTGGTAAACCTCCACAAAAGATGTTCCGCGATGCTGGTGTGCACGTCTCAATATGCCCTGCATATGTTTAGGGTCACGGTCAAGGGTACGCGCTACAAAACTTGCCTTTGCTCCAAGGGCCAGCTCGGATGGATTGAAGGGTTCTTCAATAGATCCGTAGGGACTGGTCTTGGTGATCTTTCCTTTTTCAGAAGTGGGAGAGTACTGTCCTTTGGTAAGACTGTAGATCTGGTTGTTGAACATCAGGTAATTGATGTCAAAATTCTTTCGCATCAGGTGGATAAAATGGTTTCCACCGATAGACATACTGTCACCATCACCCGAAACCACCCATACACTGAGTTCAGGGTTGGCGGCCTTCACGCCGGAGGCTATTGCCGCGGCCCGGCCATGGATGCTGTGCATACCATAGGTATCCATATAATAACTGAACCGCGAGCTGCATCCGATACCCGAAATGAACACGAAATTTTCCTTGGGAATGCCAAGATCAGGGAATACAGTCTGCACCTGCTTCAGGATGGAATAGTCGCCGCAGCCCGGACACCATTTCACTTCCATATCACTCGAGAAATCCTTTGCTGTAAGCGATTGAGGCTTTTCTAATGTGAGCGTTTCCATAGTTTATGCTTTTAGTAATTGGAGCATTTTTTCTTTTATTTCGGCAGTAGTAAACGGTTGTCCCTGCACTTTAGACAATCCCGTTGCTGGCACCAGGTATTTAGCCCTGATGAGCTGCAGTAATTGTCCGCTGTTCATTTCAGGTATCAGCACCTTGTCATAATTGTTGAGCAGTTCACCGAGGTTTTTTGGGAATGGATTGATATGATGCAGATGCAGATGCGCAACATCTTCACCTTCGGCAAGCAATTCTTTCACCGCTGTTTTTATTGCACCATAAGTTGATCCCCATCCCAGTACCAGCAGGCGGCCATGATCCGCACCTGTATCGGGCGCGGCAAGTGGAATGAAATTTTCAATGGCCCTGATCTTTGCGGCACGAAGCATGGTCATCTTTTCATGGTTGGCAGCTTCGTAGGAAACATTTCCTGTTTCATCCTGCTTCTCCAATCCACCAATGCGATGCTCCAGTCCTTTGGTGCCCGGCTTTATCCATGGTCTTACAAACAACTCATTGCGCTTATATGGCAGCAGTTCTTCGTCGGCACCATTAGCCTTCTGCAAAAAGCTGTTGCTGATTGTTCCGAGGTCTTCTGCATTGGGAAAACGCCATGGCTCAGAGCCATTAGCTATATATCCATCACTCAGCAATATCACCGGGGTCATATGTTCAACAGCTATTTTACAAGCCTCAAAAACAGTATTGAAACAATCAGAAGGAGTGCTGGCAGCAAGAACCGGCAACGGCGCTTCTCCATGCCTTCCAAACATGGCCATCAGCAGGTCAGACTGCTCTGTTTTAGTAGGAAGTCCTGTTGATGGTCCGCCTCTTTGTACATCAATAATAAGGAGCGGGATCTCCAGCATGGTAGCAAGCCCCATCGCTTCTGTTTTCAGCGCCATACCAGGTCCTGATGTAGTGGTAACGGCTAAGCTTCCGGTATAAGAAGCGCCAATAGCAGATGCGATGCCGGCTATTTCATCTTCGGCCTGGAAGGTCTTTACTCCATTGCCCTTGTATTTGGATAGCTCGTGCAGTATATCAGTAGCGGGTGTAATAGGATAGGACCCTATAAAGAGGGGCAAACCTGATTGCTCTGAAGCAGCCAGCAGTCCCACTACAATTGCCTGGTTGCCGGTTATATTTCTATAAGTGCCGGGGGGTAATTTTGCCGGACCGATCTTGAACTGCGTGGTGAAGATCTCGGTATTGTCGCCGTAGTTCCATCCTGCCTGCAGTACTTTGATATTGGCTTCCGCGATCTCTGGTTTTTTAGTGAACTTATCGTTGATGAATTTTATGGTATGATCCATCTCCTTATCAAACATCCAGAATAGCAAACCCAGTACAAACATATTCTTAGACCGTTCCACTTCCTTGGTACCCAGACCAGAATCTACCAGGCATTCTTTGGTGAGTTTGGTGATATCAATGGCATGGATGGTATAGTTGCTAAGGGTTCCATCATTAAGTGGATCCGCATCCGGCGGATATTTCGCCAGTCCAAGGTTTTTCTTATCGAAGCCCTGGGTATTAACGATGATGATGCCACCTCTACGAAGCTTTGGCAGGTCAACTTTCAGGGCCGCGGCATTCATGGCAACCAGCACATCATAGCTGTCGCCGGGCGTGAAGATCTCCCTGCTGCCGAAATGCACCTGGAAGCCCGAAACGCCGGCCACCGTGCCTATCGGGGCACGGATCTCTGAGGGGAAATCGGGGAAGGTGCTGAGGTCATTTCCATATAACGCGGCAGTATCGGTGAACTGCATTCCGGTAAGTTGCATACCATCTCCCGAGTCTCCTGAAAAACGAACCACAATATGGTCCACTTCTTTCTTTGCAACGATCTTTTCACGCTGCTTTTCTATAGTATCCATAATGATAATTTATGCTGCATTGTCAGGGGTGAAGCGCTTCCTTCTTGGCAAGCAACTGCTCCACTGTTTCCTGGTAGGCTTCATCGGGAACGCAACAATCAACCGGACAAACACTTGCGCACTGCGGTTCTTCATGGAAGCCCTGGCATTCGGTGCATTTGTTGGGAACAATATAATAGGTGTCTTCTGCAAGCGCCGGAAAACGCGCCTTCACATCTACCATGGAGCCATCCATCAATACATAGGTTCCGGTAACAGAGGTCTTGTCAGCAATCGACCATTGGGCGCCACCTTCATAGATCGCGTTGTTGGGACATTCAGGTTCGCATGCACCACAATTGATACATTCTTCGGTGATTTTGATAGCCATAAAAAAGGTATTTAACAGGGTTGATATTGATCCCATAAAGTGACCGATGTTTCAACCGGAAAAGCATGAGAAAAGTCAACGGTTTTTATGTTTTTGATCAGGATTGGAGGTGACGGCTCACAAATGATAATTGCCTTCCATCCCTTTAAAACCCTGTTAACACTGGAAGCGCCGTTACTTTTACCGATATATTATTTGTAACTTTTATATACCTAAACCTTGGATGATGAAATATTTTCTACCCCTCGCCTTTGTGCTGATGGGTTTCACTGTTGCAGCACAGGACAATGATTATTTCCCCGGCGCTCCTCCCTTGATGGATTATGTTTTTAAAGGCTGGATCATTAAAGAGAAAGGAGGGAGAATAGCATTCAGGGGGATACGATTTCTCGATTATGGATTTCTGCAGGTAGAGCGCCGGCACGAAGGGGCAAACATGATTCTGGATACCGTCCATACTACCAGCATCAGTAAAATAAAGGTGAAGAGAAAGGCATTCTTAAGGGGGATGGCTACGGGTGGCGGATTAGGATTGATAGGTGGTTATTATGTTGGGAAAGAAACATATGAATCAGAGTATGGGATAGATGATGAGGAGGGGCCCGACCCTGGTGCAATTGGAAGAGGTGTTGTATATGCAGTGGGGGTTGCAGCACCCACAAGTGTAATAGGTGGTATCTTTGGAGGAATTTTTACACCCCGTAATTTTCGGATTGACGGGCAGGAAGATAAGCTGAGGTTCACCCTCGAAAAACTGCAAAAGAAATCAGATCAAACATATTAATATGCCAACAACAAAAGAGTCATTCCAGATAAATGGTGAAGCATTGCTTAACAAGGTAAAAGAACTGATCCGCGAAGGCAATGTAAGAAAGATCATCATACACGATCAGGCAGGTAAGGAACTGATGAGTTTTCCCCTAACCATTGGCGTTGTAGGAACACTGATAGCCCCCGTACTGGCAGCTATAGGTGCGGTTGCTGCATTGATCGGCGATTGTACCATCACAGTTGAAAGAGAAGAGAAGGAAAATGATCCTGTTATTTGATCTGCGGGAATACACCTTTCTCGCGGAGTTTATATTCTTCAATATCGATCAGCGAAAAATATTTCCGTATCAGGTCCTCATCAAATTCGGCCTGGCGGTTCATATCGGTAAGTAATTTTCTCTGTGCTTCCAGCAGATCGAGGTAAACAGAATGAAACTGTGCCTGTGTATTTCCTTTCGGAAGATTTGTATCGGAGAGATGGTGACTGAAAAAGTCAAGATCAATTTTTAGTCGCTCGTACAAATTAATGAGGTGACTGTTTTGCAATCTTTCCTTTTCATATTTCTCCTCCAGGAGAGTAAGCGAGGAGAGCGCCATTTTCTTTTGTATGATCAGTTCCTGTGTTTTTTCCGGGATGGTTTCAAATTTATCTTCCAGGTTGATCTTCTTTATCAGCCAGGGAAGTGTCATTCCCTGCAATACCAGCGTCATTAGTATAACGATAAACGTTATGAAGAGGATCAGGTTTCGATGGGGGAAGGGATTGCCTTCATTGGTGAGCAGGGGAATGGACAGTGCAGCAGCCAGGGATACCACGCCGCGCATACCGGCCCAGCCCGCCACCAGTGGTGTTTTCCAGCCTGGATTAGGATCGGCAACAGTAATAAAATGACTCATGATGCGCGTGAATAGTGCAGCCCCAAAGGTGCATAGCAGTCGCGTAAGCATTAAGACAACTGAAATGGCTAATCCATAGAGGATGGCACTGCTCAGCGTTGTTTCACCAAGTTGTTGGATAATGGTTGGCAGTTGTAAACCTATTAGCAGGAATACAAATCCGTTAAGCACAAAAACAAGGCTGCTCCATACATTCACGCCTTCCATGCGGCTGCGGTAACTCAGGATGATATGCCTTTTACCGGAGAGAAATAGTCCCCCGCTCACTACTGCCAGTACACCGGAAAAATGAAAATGTTCCGCAAAATAATACATGCAGTAAGGGGTAACCAGTGTGAGTACAATATCAATGCTGGTAGTAGTTGGCAACCATTTATGGATGCCATAGAAAACAAGGGCTACCAGTACACCGATGATGATGCCCATTATGATTACGAGGAAGAAATCAGTTGTTGCATCCTGTAAATTGAATTGCCCGGTAATAACGGCTGCCAGGGCAAATCGGAAAATCACCAGCGATGAGGCATCATTCAGCAGACTTTCCCCTTCGATTATACTTAACAGTGATTTAGACACTTTCACCTGTCGCATGATGGTTGTTGCCGATACTGCATCAGGGGGAGAGATAATTCCTCCCAGCAGAAATCCCAGTGCCAGTGTAAAGCCAGGGATGAGGGCATTGGAAACGAAGGCGATTACGGTTGAGGTAATGATAACGATGGGAAAGGCGAAGCTTGCGATCACTCTTCTCCATTTCCAGAATTCTTTCCAGGATGTTTGCCAGGCAGCTTCATAGAGGAGGGGAGGGAGAAAAATAAAGAATACCAATTCGGGGTCGATGGTGATCCTTGAAAATGCTGCCACGAAGCTGAGTACCAGTCCGCCGAGTACAAGCACGATAGGATAGGCCAGTCGCAGTTTATTGGCGAGCATGACCAGTGCCAGGATAATTAATACCAGGTATATGTATTCGATAATGTTATGCTGCATGCAGGGTGCCTGAGGGCGTCGTTCAAATTAGTACTAAAACTGCATACAATGCCTGAATTCAAAATATGTTATTATCCATAACGCCGGGGCCGGTCGCGCTGGTTCTTTTTCTGGTGTGCTTTATATACATTACTAAGCGTGCTCACCATTACGCAATCATATCCGATTATATTCTCCTTACCGAGGCTGTTAATAGCCAGGTGATAAAAATGCCGGTACATGAAATCCATATCATCGGATGGATTCTCCTTGATGCCTTCGAATTTCTTTTTGTTATGGGTAATTATGGTTACAAGGTAATAGGGCATAAGCATTTTTGACATCCCAAAAATACTAAAAATATTAGTAGTACATAAGACGCTTTGGTTATCGGAAGTATGGTTGGTTTTTGGGTTGAAAGCCATTTTTTTTATTTTTTTAACCCCAAATTCCGGCCGATGAGCCAATAAGGGTGGTTGGTGCGAGCTAGGTGCCTTCTCGGTGGGGCCTCGGTTAAAATTATGCCGGAGGATCCCCGGAGGATCCCAGGTTGATCCCCGGTTGATGATTTTTTAATATATTTAGAAAAACTTCTAATGCCCAGGGTAAAGAATCTTCTTCTCCACGGAGCGAGTGGCTCCTTTAAAAAGGAGTTTGTATACCGTACCTATAATAATAAAACTTATTTAAGTCCCTTTCCTGATATGAGTAAAGTAAAGCTCTCTCCTGCACAACGTGCTTCTAATCAGAGGTTTGCAGAAGCTGTGGCTTATGCTAAAAAGTATTTGAGCGACCCCGAACAAAAAGCCCTGCTTATTCAGCGGATGAAGAATAATAAAAAATTGCGGGACATGACCCCGCAAAATGTGCTGATCAAAGAATATATGAAAGAACATAGTGATAAGCTTTCTGAACGCGCGGCCGATAAACTGGTTTTGCTTTACCTCCAAAAGTTCCAACTCTCCACCCGCCACCAGGCAGCACTTCATTACCTTCTGCGTTTCAAAACCCTCTCCAACGCTATCTATATGAGTATTAATGAAGTATCTAAACCCACAGCCACCCGCGATTTGAAGGAAATGATCAACCTGGGTGTCATATTCTGTCTGGGTAAGGGGGCGGGGGCTAAATATCAGCTGAAAGTTATCATCGCACCCGAAGAGATAGAAAAGAATCCATTGACACAGGAACTTGAATAATTGGCTCATTCTCTTTATAAATTGGCTCATCAGCCGGTCGGAATTGGCTCATTTTCGGAAAATGGACTCACATAAAAAAAGCCATCTCATTTTATTGAGATGGCCTCGTGCCCAGAACAGGAATCGAACCTGCACTACCTTGCGATAACCAGATTTTGAGTCTAGCGCGTCTACCAATTCCGCCATCTGGGCTTTTATTCCTCACTGTTGCGGGATGCAATATTACGCAGCGATGCTATCTTGTCCAAAATTCGCTTCAGGTATTTTTTGCGATAATAGTATTCCTTTACCTGCAACAACTCTTTTTCGGTAGTAGTACCTTCCTGATAATTTGCCAGAACCGGCTCCACTTCATCATATATGATTTTTAATAGTTTATGGGTTTCGTTCTCCCTGGCAGCCAATGCCCGCATCTCCGGATCCATTTCCAGCTCCATCAACCCTTCATTGATCTCCATTACCTCCCCCAGGAATATCGGGTCTAACTGGAATTTCTCTTCCGGCTCTATCATGCCCTTCAGCTCCAACAGGTACTGCATGGTGCCATCCTCAGTACTGAATGTTTTGTAGGCCCTGTTCACCATCGCCGCCTTTTCAAGCACCTCAGCCTGCTCAGCAGCGCCCGACCTGGTGAAAAAATCTGGATGGTATTGCCTGCTCAATGCATAAAACTGCTTCTTCAGCGCCGTCTGGTCTACCCTGAACGATAGCGGAAAACCATAGAGTTCGAAATAATTCATGATCTGCAAATTTAACGGCTTTGGTCGGCTGGCCGACATTTAAGCCAGCCCTCCCTGCGTAGATTTGTGAAAATTATGGCTATGAATAAAATGGTATTGCTTCTCCTGCTGCTGGGTTCTTTTCTTTTTGCAAGCAGCCAGCCTAAGGGACTTGAACCTGGCTCCACAGCCCCCAACTTCAGCGCCATGGACCAGTCCGGTAATTCCATCCAGCTTTCTGACCTTACAGCCAAAGGCCCGGTGGTGATCTTTTTCTACCGCGGACAATGGTGCCCTTATTGTAATAAGCAGTTGAAGCAACTGGAAGACAGTCTGGGGATGCTCACAGCAAATGGCGCATCAGTAATAGCCGTTAGTCCCGAAATTCAGGAGAATATCGAAAAGACCGTTGAAAAAACAAAGGCATCTTTTCCCGTGCTGCACGACAAGGGACTTGCCATTATGCGGGCCTATGATGTTGCTTTTGAAGTGGAAGCACCCGTTATTGAGAAGTATAAAAAATATGGTATCGATTTCAATAAGGCAAATGGATCCAATGGTGCAGTGCTTCCCGTACCTGCTGTTTATATCATCAAAAATGGGATCATCACCTATCGTTTTTTTGATACGGATTATACCCGGCGGGCAAGCATAAAAAATCTTGCCGCCAGGCTTTAGAGCTGTACTCACTCAAACTTTGCAAGCCTCCCATTTCCCCCGGCCAGGAATACTGCCTTACCTTTCTTCGCACGCTGTACAACATGGTAACCGGTAGTACTGATATTCTTCCAGCCGCGGCCGCCATCTTTTGAAATATCAACGCCAGAAGTACCCGCCGCTATCAGTTTTTTGCGGCTTATATATGCTACCGATGATCTGTAACCGAAAGGAGGGGTATGAACCCTTCTCCATGATCGTCCGCCATTTTTAGTGAAGGCGATATTGCCTGCCCGACTACTATCGGCAGAAAAATCTCCTCCCACCACAATCCAATGTTTTCCCCGCCCGCCTTCCCGCAGCGCAATGGCATTGGCGCCGGTACTGTTACGGCCCTGAACAAGGGGCAGCTCAATCACCCTGCTACCCACAAAAACTCTGGATCGCATCCCACCCGTTATCAACATCGGCGAACTATTGGGGAGGCTGATAATATTGCTTCCGCTGGCAGCAAAACAGGCTTCGCCTTCTGCAACCTGGGGAGCTATCGATTCAAGTGATTGCCAGCTCTGGCCATTGTCTTCTGTGGACAGCAGCAACATTTTACCCGCCAGCGGATCGCCTACAATGGCTCCTGCCTGGCGGCTATGGAAATGCATGGCATCCAGGAATATGCCCTTGCTGTCATTGCGGTATACCTGCTCCCATTGCTGCCCGCCATCAGTAGTACGTAATACGATACCGGGAGAATCTACCGCAAGAATGATCGCCGTTTTTTCATCAAAGGCTTCAATATCTCGGAAGTCTCGAGTCTCCTGCCCGGCTACCACCATCCATTCAAAACTTTTGCCCCCATCAATGCTTTTTCCCACAGTTCCCTTATTGCCACTCACCCAAACTATCTGGTCGTCAACTACCGATAGTCCCCTGAAACTTATACCAGGCCTGCCTTCCAGCGCAATGAGTTCCTGTGCATATAAATTTCCCTGCATTAACAATAATGCATACCCGAAAATATAGATCAGTTTTTTCATGATGAACGAAAGCTACGGAATTAGCGGGAATCCTTTTAATGCCTGCCAGTAAAGTAGCACTACAAAACCCAGCCAGGTAAAGGCCATGATGATAAGCGTGGTTTTTTTCGGGAAGAAATAATATCCTATCAGTGGCAGCAACTGCAATGAGTGCATGCCGAAAAAATGTGCAACCCTGAGATCGCCGGATGTCCTGCTCCAGTTGACCAATGGGAGTCCGGCTGAACCATCTTCACCACCTATGCTATGCCGGAGCAGTGCGGCCATTTGTCCCCCCTCAAACGCGAAGATCACGAAGAAGAGAAAGCCCATCCTTATTCCCCATTTATAGCCATCGCTCATCCATAGCGGAAAATCTTTCTGCCGGAAAAATCGAACGGTAATGGATAGGGTCCATAAAGTAAATATTAAAATAGCAATACCCATTGCATTGAACAGCGCGATATCAAAAGGGGTGCTGGTATTGAAATGCGATAGTTTACCTTTAGCCGCCTGCCCGGTTATGATAACCAGTTCCAGCACCAGCGTCAGCACGGTTACCCAGCTATAGATCTTTACCGTTCGCTGGTTTTTGAGATATACCAGTAACCAGGTAAGCGTAAAAGATAATATGCTGATGGAGATAAAAAATTTAAAGGGTTTTATATAGGCATTGATGCCAAGTATCTGTCCGGATGTTGTGAGAATCATCACCCCGCAAACTACCGCTCCTGCTAAGGTCAGCAGGCCAAAATAATAGAGTAGGGGGTTCCTGCTCTTTGCTTGCAACTGCAGTTTTCTTATGGGCGAAACATTGGTAGTGGCGTAATTGATCATGCCTGTTTATTCTGCATCAATGAAATAGGACCGGGTCTGGTACCAGCGCAATACAAGGTAGAGTAAGAGTCCGAATGGTCCAAGCATAAATGTAAAGAAAAGACAGGGCAGGAGGGGCCAGAACCCGATTCCGTTTTTACGTGCATCGTTCACAATGAATATTCCGGTGAACAGATCAAATGCCAGATAGTGGATCCATCCTGCCAGCAGGGCATACCTGTTGCGGAACAGACTTTCAATATTATTGAGGGAGTTAAAACTGTCGGCCTGAAATGCTCCCAGGTTGGTAGCGATAAGCCCCGTGTACATCAATGCAAAAATAGTAATGATGGTGCCCGTTAGTACCTTACCGATCCAAAGGGTTTTATGAAATGCCAGCAGCAGAATCCAACCGATCAGGGCAAGGCTGCTGCTTATCCGGAATAGGGTGTCTGCTGACATAATTGTTTGTTTTAAGGTTATAGTTGGCTCAACGCCTCCATGATGGCTTTCCTTGTTTCCTCATCACTTAGTTTCAGGGGCTCAAATTTTTTGCCGATCACCTGCTCATACAATTCTATATAGCGCTTGCTGATGGTATTGATCCATTCGGATTCCATGGCCGGAACCGTCTGCCCTTCCTTACCCATGAAGTTATTCGCTATTAACCATTCGCGCACAAATTCCTTGCTGAGCTGTTTTTGCTTTTCTCCTTTCGACTGTCTTTCTTCAAAACCATCGGCATAGAAATAACGGCTCGAGTCGGGCGTATGGATCTCATCCATCAGGTAGATAGTATCGCCGATTTTTCCAAACTCATATTTTGTATCTACCAGTATCAGTCCCTGCCTGGCGGCAATTTCTTTTCCTCTCTCAAACAGTGCCAGGGTATAATTTTCCAGCGTATTCCAGTCCTCGGCACTGGCAAGCCCCTGCGCAATGATATCTTCTTTGGAGATGTCTTCATCATGACCCTCTGCCGCCTTGGTTGATGGCGTTATAATGGGCGTGGGGAAGTAATCATTTTCTTTCATGCCTTCGGGCATACTAACGCCGCAGAGCAAACGCTTTCCGGCGCTGTAGGTGCGCCATGCATGACCTGTGAGGTTTCCCCTCACCACCATCTCTATTTTAAAAGGGACACATTTTTTACCGATAGAAACATTGGGGGCTGGAACGGAGAGCAGCCAGTTGGGACAAATATCTGCAGTGGCTTCCAGCATATATGCAGCAATTTGATTTAATACTTGTCCTTTATATGGGATGGGTTCAGGAAGGATAACGTCAAAAGCAGAGATCCGGTCGGAAGCAACCATAACAAGAATATCGTCGCCAATAGTATAAACGTCACGGACCTTTCCTTTATAAAATGCAGTTTGTTCGGGGAATTGAAATTGTGCCATAAAACAAAGTTACCATCCCGCGCCCTAAAAAAATTTGCCGGATGCAATAAATCCTTATTTTGCCCCTAGATTAACACACCTAAAATGCTTGCTATGAGAAAAAGCTACAGCTATTTCGCCTCCCTGCTGTTGGCCCTATTCTTTTCGATTGCTGCTATTGCCCAAACTGTAACCATAACGGGTAATGTAAAAAACAGTTCGAACCAGGATGTGGTACCAGCCGTGTCTGTAACCATCAAAGGAACAAGTTCCGGAACCTTTACAGATGAAAAAGGGAATTTCACCCTCAATACCTCTCAAAAGCCTCCTTTCACACTCGTCTTTTCTTCCATTGGTTTTGAATCACAGGAAGTAGTTGTGAATGAAGGCGGACAGGTAGTAAACATCAGTTTTTCACCTTCTTCATCACTGGGAACGGAAGTGGTAGTATCTGCCAGCCGTGTTCCGGAAAGGATCCTGGAGTCGCCCGTTTCCATTGAGCGGGTGAGCAGTGCCGCTATCCGCATCGCTCCTTCAGCTACTTATTATGATATTGTCGGAAGCTTAAAGGGTGTGGATGTTGTAACATCATCATTGACTTTTAAAACACCAACCACACGTGGATTTGCCGGAAGCGGTAATACACGTTTCAACCAGTTGGTTGATGGGATGGATAACCAGGCACCGGGACTTAACTTTTCCGTGGGTGCCATCATCGGCGTATCAGAACTGGATGTTGACAACCTCGAACTCCTGCCCGGTGCATCTTCTGCACTTTATGGTCCGGGTGGTATGAACGGAACCCTGTTGATGACCAGTAAGAATCCTTTTAAATATACCGGTCTTTCCTTCCAGGTTAAAGAGGGGATCATGAATACGGACAGCCGTTACCGTGATGCCTCCAGCTATCATAACTGGGCTGTACGCTGGGCCGAGAATATCAAAGACAAGTTTGCCTATAAACTGAATATGGAATTTATCCAGGCAAAGGATTGGCTTGCTGCCGACAAACGCAATTATGCCAACCGTGCCAGTGGAAATGGATTCATCATTCCGGGAACCCGTGAAACTGATCCCAACTATGATGGGGTGAATGTTTATGGTGATGAAACCACTGCCGATATCCGTGCGGTATTGCAGGGTGTAGCTGCACAGGCGCCTTTCCTCGCGCCTTATGTTTCTACCCTGCTTGGCTCTCCAATTAATGTATCGCGCACTGGTTATAATGAAGAGGATATCATCGATCCCAACACACTGAACTTTAAGCTCGGCGGTGCATTCCATTATAAGCTTACGGAGAAAGTTGAGGCGATAGTTGCTGGAAACTGGGGTACCGGTAATTCGGTATATACCGGTAGCGACCGCTATTCTTTCCGCGATTTTAAAATGGGTCAATATAAGGCAGAGCTCAAGCACGATAACTGGTACCTGCGTGGTTATACCACCCAGGAAAATGCCGGACAGTCTTATAATGCTACCGTTACTACCCGATTGCTGAATGAAGCATGGAAACCTACCATCACCTTCAATGCGGATGGTACACCTAATCCACAGCAATCAGACTGGCTGGTTCAGTATACACAGGCTTATCTTGCCTCCAAACTGGCAGGCGCTGGTGAATTGGCCGCACATACGCAGGCAAGATCTGTTGCCGATGTTGGTCGTCCGGAACCAGGCTCAAAACAATTCAAGGAATTGTTTGACCAGATACGTGGTATCTCTATTTCTGATGGCGGTGGATTGTTCATTGAAAAATCAGATCTCTACCAGGTTGAGGGACAGTACAATCTTTCTCCCGTAACATCCGCTGTAGCAGATATCCTGGTAGGTGCCAACTATAAGAAATATGTATTGAATTCAGAAGGCACCTTATTTACCGATTCACTCAGGCCTATTAAAATCTGGGAGATAGGGGCTTATATCCAGGCAACCCGTCGCTTCCTGGATGACAGGTTGAAATTTACCTTCTCCGGTCGTTATGACAAGAACCAGAATTTTGAAGGCAAGTTCACCCCAAGAGGTACTGTTGTGGTTACAGTTGCCAAGAACAACAATATCCGTTTCTCTGCACAAACTGCCTATCGTTTCCCATCTACCCAGCAGCAATGGATTGACCTTGCAATTGGTGGCGGTGTACAATTAATTGGTGGTGATGAAAGCTTCCAGGACTATTATGGCTTTAAAGGCAACAGGCCTTTCAATCCAACCAACCCAAGCGAGCTGCATACATTCAAAACCTTTAAACCTGAATCAGTAACTTCTTATGAACTAGGTTATAAAGGATTGCTGGCTGGTGGTAAACTACTGGTAGATATGTATGGATACTATGGACAGTATACAAATTTCCTCGCACGTACCCTTGTTGGACAATCAACGGGGGCGGGTACACGCTTTTTCTCTGTTCCCATCAATATAGAAGAAGATGTGACAACTTATGGTTTTGGTATCGGATTTGACTATCGTTTTTACAGGTCTTATACTTTAAGTACCAACCTTTCTTCTGATGTTCTTAAGGATGTTCCGGAAGGCTATATTTCTTTCTTCAACGCGCCTAAATATCGTTTCAATGCTTCTGTTTCCAATGCGGGTATCGGAAAAGATAAGCGTGTAGGCTTTATGGTTAGCTACAAGTGGCAGGATGCATTCTATTATGAAGGTGATTTTGCCAATGGTGATATCAGCGCCATTCATACACTCGATGCACAGGTTAGTTACCGACTGCCAAAGATCAAATCTGTTCTTAAACTCGGTGGTAATAATATCCTCAATCAATATTATTTCAATGCGGTTGGTAACAGCTTTGTTGGTGGATTGTACTATGTGTCATTTGGATATAATATTTTCTAATTGATGATGGTACCGTATTTGTTGAAAATCAAATCAAGAAACATGTTTACATATATAAAGAAATTCACCGGCATGGCCCTGGTTGCGTTAATGCTCCTCAGCCAGACCGCCTGTAATAAAATTGAAGAGGCAGAACCCCTTGAACCGGCTAATCCATCGGGACAAACCATCCGAGAAATAGTTGATACCGATGCGAAGTATTCGCTTCTTAAGCTTGGTTTGACCAAAGCGGGATTGATGGATCTGCTGGGTAATAAATTAAGCAAGTTAACGCTCTTTGCACCCGATAATGAAGCCATGGCAAGGTCGGGCGTTACAGAGGCAATGATCAATGGTTTGCCCGTACCACAGCTCAGGGCTATCATGAGTTACCATATCATTCCACAAGCATTACCATCAGCAGCAATACCCGGCTTACCTGCACCTAATGTGCAGATGCCTACATTATTGCAACCGCTCGCTACACAGCCGCTGTTCAAGATGAGCACCTTCCCATCAAAAAGGGCAACAGGTGCTTATGTAAATAATGTTCCTGTAACAGCAGTGGATCGTTTAGCCGCCAATGGTGTAATCCATGATGTATATGGCGTAGTGCTGCCTCCTTCTACTACCATGAAGGGATTGATTGCTGCTGATCCGCAGTTGTCCTTTTTGCGCGCAGCCATTGCACGTGCAGATGAAGGATCCGAGGGTCTTAGCAAGATCGATTCATTGCTTAATTATCCCTTCCCGAATATTACACTTTTTGCTCCCACCGATGATGCTTTCAAGGCATTGCTTACTTTCCTGAAATTACCTGCCGACCCCGCAGTATTTGCCATGTTGCCGGTTCAGACGGTTAGAGGAATTGTTGCCTACCATGTTCTTGCCATCAATGGTGTTCCCGCACAGCGGATCTTCCAGGCGAATATGGAAAGTCGCGCTTACGAAACATTGATCGGGCCAACGCCCATGCCACCGGTAACAATTGATGCCAGCCTTCCTTTTGCTAAAACAGTAAAAGGCAATGTAAATCCAACACCATCAAATATTGATTTCGCCGCATCAGACAGGCATGCAGTGAATGGGGTGTTGCATAAGATCGACCAGGTGTTGTTGCCGCAAATGCCGTAGTGGAGGGATGGAGGGATGGAGAGATGGAGAGATCACGTGTGATATAAATTATATAAAAAATGCTACCAGTTTTTGGTAGCATTTTTTATTAAACATTAAACCTGAAATGCATCACATCCCCATCTTTCACCAGGTATTCTTTTCCTTCGATGCGTAGCCTTCCTGCATCGCGACAGGCAGATTCAGAACCGTACTGCACGTAATCTTCATAGGCAATTACTTCTGCCTTGATGAAACCCTTTTCAAAGTCTGTGTGGATCACACTGGCGGCCTGTGGGGCTTTCCAGCCTTCCTGGATGGTCCAGGCTCTTACTTCCTGCACACCCGCCGTGAAATAAGTTTGCAGTCTCAGTAATTTGTAAACCGAGCGGATAAGCTTGTTCAGGGCAGGCTCGGTCATTTTATATTCATCCATAAAAAGCGCGCGGTCGTCCAGATCTTCCAGTTCCGCGATCTGCTGCTCAATGCTATTGTTCATGATGATAACATCCGCACCCTCAACAGCAACAGCTGCTTTCAATGCCTCGGAATATTTATTACCCGTATGCATAGACGCTTCATCAACATTGGCAACATAGAGCACCGGCTTTTCTGTTAGCAGGAAGAGATCTGCAATTGCTGTGCGATCTTCTTTGCTAAGGTTCAGCTCCCTGATATTCTTTCCTGATTCAAGATGCGCATAACAGGTTTTTAATACTTCCAGTTCGGCCTTGATCTTTGCATCGCCGGTGCGGATCAGTTTCTCTGTACGCTGTAATTTCTTCTCCACACTCTCGATATCCTTCAACTGTAATTCTGTATCAATAATTCCTTTATCATTAACCGGGTTGATCGGACCTTCATCTCGTAAAATATTCTCATCCTCAAAACAACGGATCACATGTACGATGGCATCCACCTCACGGATATTTGCCAGGAATTTATTTCCAAGTCCTTCGCCTTTGCTGGCTCCTTTTACCAGTCCCGCAATATCAACCAACTCAATTTGTGTTGGCACCGTTCTGTTGGGCTTAACTAATTCAGCCAGCTTATCGATACGCTCATCGGGAACATCCACCAATCCAACATTGGGTTCTATTGTACAAAACCGGTAGTTGCTTGCCTGCGCTTTAGCGCTGATGCTAACTGCATTGAATAAGGTTGATTTACCCACATTTGGTAATCCTACTATACCTGCTTGTAAGCCCATGTATTGATTTATTTGAGATGTATTTCTTTCTGTTTCGGGCCGCAAAGATAGATAGATTCCTTATTTTCCCGAATCGTTTCTTCAATTCATTAATATGGCGCTGAATATTGTCTGGATAGCCTTTTTTGTGATTGCGTTTATTGTTGCCCTGGTTAAGCTCATTGCCTTCGGTGATGTGGAGATCTTCAAGAAACTGGCCGATGGCATTTTTGATTCAGCAAAATCATCTGTTATTGATGTGGCGTTTCCGCTCACGGGTACTATGGTTTTCTTCCTTGGATTATTAAATATCGCGGAGAAGGCGGGGGCGGTGAATGTGCTTGCGCGACTGCTAAACCCGCTGATGAAGCGGATCTTCCCCGAGGTTCCTGATAAGCACCCTGCCATGGGACAGATGGTGATGAATTTTTCGGCCAACCTCCTGGGGCTCGATAATGCTGCTACTCCCTTTGGCCTCAAAGCGATGGAGAGCCTGCAGACCCTTAACCCCGAAAAAGAAAGGGCTACCAATGCGCAGATCATGTTCCTGGTGCTGCATACCTCCGGACTCACATTGATACCTCTCACTATTATAGCCTACCGTATTTCTGCCGGGAGTGTTGCGCCCGCCTCCATTTTTATCCCCTGTGTGATCGGAACCCTGATGACCACCCTCGCCAGTGTTATTGTTGTGAGCATCTGGCAGAAGATCAAGTGGGACCTGGTATTGTTGGGATGGGTGCTGGCAGCACTGGCAGCCGTGGGCGTGATGCTTTTCTATGTGAACAGTCTCTCCCCCGAATCAAAAGAGGTGTTCTCCAAGATCGTGGGTAATATGCTGCTCTTTGTGATTGTCGTAAGTTTTATAATAGGAGGAGCCTGGAAAAAAGTCGCGGTTTTCGATGCTTTTATTGAAGGGGCTAAAAATGGTTTTGATGTAGTGCTGAAGATCATTCCCTACCTGGTAGGTATGCTGGTGGGTATCCGGGTATTCCGCGATTCAGGGGCCCTTGATTATGTGATCAATGCCTTTGCCTGGGCCATCTCTGCCCTTGGATTTGATACATCTTTTGTGCCGGCGCTTCCGGTGGCTATCATGAAACCTTTCAGCGGCAGTGGGGCGCGGGGATTGATGCTGGATATCTTCAAAAATCCCGAGTTGGGGCCTGATTCTTTCCCCGGACTGGCAGCCAGTATATTTCAGGGTTCGGCCGATACCACCTTTTATATAATCGCCCTTTATTTTGGAAGCGTGGGTATCAAGCGGGTTCGCTATTCAATCTGGGCTGGAATGATCGCCGATTTTATCGGGGTGATCGCGGCCATTATAATTGCCTATATATTCTTTAAATAGGCAATTTATTTCATTATAATACCTGGATATCTGCAGCCACATAAGGCTGCATGGATGGGTCAGAGGCATTGAGTTCTGTCACCAGTATATCTACATCTGCGAGGTCACAGATATGAAGCGGCTGGAAGCTGTTCATTTTTTCAGCAATGGTGAGGCAGACCAATTTCTGGGAGGCTTCGATCATAGCTCTTTTGATCATCACAACATCCCAGTCATTGTCGGTTACCCCATGCTGGAGATCAATGGCATTTACACCCAGGAAGCAAAGGTCGGCCTTGATGCGCCTGATCTGGTTGATGGCTTCGGCACCCACTGTAATGCGCGAGTTTTTGGAAACCTTATCACCTATTACCACCACATCTATGCTGGGATGCTTCATATATTCCAGCACCGTGGGGATGCTGCCGCAAATAAATGTTGCTTTTAATCCGGGTGGGAGGGCCCTGGCAAGTTCCAGGATGGTTGTGCCGCCACTGGTAAGCACAAACATGCCATCTTTTATGAGGCTCGCTGCTTTTTTGGCAATGATGGCTTTGTTTGCCTGCGAATAAACCGTGCTGGGCATGAAGTTCACCTGGCTGAAAGAGTGCGATAATGCCCCACCATGTACTTTGATTAGTTTACCCTGGTCCGAAAGCTCCTGTAAGTCGCGGCGCATGGTATCTTCCGACACACCCATTTCCTTACACAACTCGGTAGAAAGGATCTTATTATGCAGATTGATCTTATGCAGTATGATGGCCTGGCGCTCTCGTTTTAACATAAACTGTGTTGCTAATCAGAAATCAATACATATGAATAACGCATATACCGGATGAAACTTGCAAAGCGGTGCAAAGCAGTTATTAATAATGTTAGATAAATCTAATATAAACTACAGTATTTCCACCATTTCTACTGCATGATTTTGCGGGCGGCGGTTATTTTATGTCGAAGACTTTTTTATCTGCGTTGATCCGCGATAAAGTAATAACAATCCAAGAATGATTGAAACGATTGCCCCAAGGAGAATGGCCAGTTTGGCAATATTCTGTTGGTTCAGGTCACTGAAGGCCAGCATGGTAATAAAGATCGACATGGTAAAACCGATTCCGGCCAGTGCCCCCATCCCGATCAATTGGGTCCAGTTGGTTCCACCGGGCATCTCACCCAATTTAGACTGAATGGTAGCCCATGAAAATATGGTGATCCCAAGGGGTTTACCCAGAACCAGTCCGGCCAGAACCCCCCAGCTCAAAGTAGTGCCGAGTGCTGCTCCCATATTATCAGGAAGAATGATGGCGGTATTGGCCAATGCAAAAAGAGGAAGGATGATAAAATTCACCGGGTCGTGGAGATTATGTTCATAGTCGCCCAGTTTTTCAAGTGGTACCAAAAAAGCGATCAGTACGCCCGCGATTGTAGCATGGATACCACTGTTAAAGATGCAGTACCAGGTCAGTATTCCACCCAGGGCTATGATCCACCACCTGTAGTAACGGAATCTGTGGATGATCCATATAACAGCAAGTACGGCCGCCGCTACCAGCAACCAGGTCCAGTTAATATCTCCCCCATAAAATACAGCAATCACCAGGATTGCACCCAGGTCATCAATAATGGCCAATGCCATCAAAAATATCTTTAGGGTAACTGGTACACGGGCCCCAAGCAGGGAGGCCACGCCAAGGGAAAAGGCAATATCAGTTGCCATTGGAATTCCCCATCCGGCCTGGTGAGAGGTGCCGGCGTTGAGGGCAATGAATATAAATGCCGGAACCACCATTCCGCCTAATGCTGCTGCAATAGGAAGAGCAGCTTTTTTTACTGAAGAAAGCTCGCCAATTAGTAGCTCCCGCTTTATTTCCATCCCCACCAGAAAAAAGAAAAGCGCCATCAATGCATCATTGATCCAGTGCAAAATCGAATGGGGGAGATGAAGCCAGGAGGGGAAATGAAATTCCGTTTCAATGAGTTGGATATAGTTTGCACTAACAGAGCTGTTGGCCAGAACCAATGACAGGATGGTGCAGGCCAGTAGGGTAACTCCAACAGCCCGGCTGTCTTTAATAAATTCCTGGATAGGAGAGATGAGTTGTTTGCGGATAATGTTTCTTAAAGTAGGTATCACTTCCATACTATTGTTCAGTTACTGGATCTTCGAATAGCTCAAATTTAGTCTTTGGCCTTCGATTATCCCGCCACTGAAAACTTCTTAACCTCATTTCATCATGATTTACCTGCCTGAATGGTGACATCGTACCGGTTACTTCGCTGCGGAAAACAACCCGGCTCAACTCCTGCTTACTGAAGAACATATCAATGATATCAGCAGTGGCGCGGTTAACACCAACATAGGCGCTGTCTTCATCCTGCGCATAATAGATGCTCTCCGATGAACCCTTTGCCCGCATATAATCAATGGCACCATCCACAAAATATCCGTTGATGGTATTACCCCTTAACTGGTTATAATAATTTAATCCAGTTTTGTTGATCAGCATCCCGTTATCAAATACCTGGATGCGCTCTGCTTTTTTGTTACGTGTATATAACAGCATTGTATCACCTGTCACCTGGCTTCCACTGGCCCAGGCAATGGGTTCATGGAATAACCTGAACACTGAATCCACGCCTGAATAAAACATGCTGTCACATACTGCCTGCAGTGAATCTGAGAATATTCTCACCTTATGCCAGGCCTGGAAATAACGGTTACGGTTAGTTGTATCACCGGCATCAAGTACCACAGTTTGCTTCAGCGTATCCCGGAGGTAAGTATTTTCAAAGTTCGCCTTATCGGTTAGTCGACCTGTAAACAATGTATCTGCCGTAATATAAATAGAATCTTTTTCCTGCATGATGATCATCACCGGTCGCATAGTGGCCAGCATGGTATTCTTCTTGCTATTGGCCTGCAGGTCATTTGCCAGTATCGCAATACCCTGTGCCGAATCACGGAACACTGCATTACCCCTTGCGAAACTTTCACCTGTTACATCATCAAATCCCACTTCATCACCAATAACCGTTGTGCTGCCATCTTTTATAACGGGCCTGCTTCCAAATTTTGCATTCTTGTTTTTGAGATCATAATATCCTTCAGATGTAACAATATCCCTTCGCCCCGAATCAGCCCTTATATGCGTTTTGGTAACAAAGGTGGCGATCTGCGAATCGGTATTGTACAAGAGTGAATCGGTATCGAGATCATATTGCGGATCGCGCATCTTCACATTCTTTTTGAAATACACATCATTCATGTCGCCATAATAAGTGGCTTCTTCACTGGTAAGCACTGTATTGCCACTTACCACTTTACCACCCTTGGTATAGGTGCCGATCTTTGTATCTGTATTATATTCGAGCTCATTGGTAGTAAGCACACCCTTTCCGTCGGTAAGCTTTACATTTTTTTTCAGGTAGGCAACTTTCCGGTCAGAATAATAGATAAGGTACTGGCTATAAGTATGAATACTGTCGGCATCATTGATATGTACATTGCCGAAAGCTTCTACTATATTATTCTTACGGTCGATGACGGCACTATCGCAGTAAAATTTTGTATCATCCTGCTGCAGGAAAACATTGCCCGCCAGCATCTGCAATTCTGTGAGGGAATCTTTTTTTTCGTAACGGAGCCGGTCTGCTTTTTTGATCTGTACAACCTGCGTAGTATCATTGGGAGGCAGTGTTGTAATCTGGGCTGCTGCCGCAATTGGCAACAAAACCATCACGATCCACAGCAGCCTTATGGTAAAGCTCATTTTATTATGGCTTAGGTGCGTTTAAAGATACGGAATCCACTTCCAGTGGGGCTGTGAGAGGAGTGCTTTTGTCTTTCCTGCCAAATACAGAAACATTGATATAACGCTTGGGATGCATGCGGATATCATCCAGTAATATATTCATGCTTCGCGTTGTGTTCTCGAGGTTATTATACAGTTTCTTATCATTCAGCAAGAGGCCGAGTGATCCGTCTGTAGCATTTGCTTTTGCAATAACAGCATTCAATCCATTAACCGTTTTCTGCAGCTCTGCCACTGTTTCCTCCAATTCTAGATTGGACAGTTTACCGGTAGCCTTCTCTACATTGGTAAGCGTTCCGGTGATCTTATCATTATTTGCGGCCAGGTTAGAAGTGATGGTATTCACATTATCGAGCGATCGGTTCAGTGAGCTGTTCTGTGCAGTGATCATACGGTTCATTGCATTTGAAGCAGCTGATAAATTAGCAACGATCTTATGAAAATTATTCTTGGTGGCCGGATCAAAATAAGTGCCGGCAACCTGTATCAGTGAATCCAGAGATTGCAGGGTGCCATCAAGGGTTTGAATAGTGGGATTTATATTAGCCGTGATCTCATCCAGCATTCCTTTCTTGATAACAGTATTAATGGTGTCACCATCCTGAAGATACTGACCTGCATTTCCAGGCTCAATGATCATGGACGCGGTACCCATGATATCTGCACTGATATAGGTAACAGAGTTAGCAGGGATATTTACATCGCGGCTCAGGTTTATGGTCACCACAATACCATCATTGATATTTTTAGTGCGCTCTTTAATATCATAAACCCTTCCCACCTGGAGGCCATTGAGGTAAACGGCATTTGAATTGAGCAGCCCGGTTACCTTGGGGAAAACAGCGTATAGTTTATCGTTCTTGTCAAAAAGGTTTTTGCCTTTCAGAAAGTTGAAGCCAAGTACCAGAAATGCGATTGCTACAATAGCCAGGATCCCGATCTTGGTTTCATTAGAAATTTTCATGCGAATAGCGTTAAGTTCAAAGGTATACAATTATTGGGCCTTGGTAGTAGCTGAAGTGGCTCTTGGTGTTTCAAGCTCCTGCTTATACCTTCTGAATGCAGTCAGGATATTCTGAACTACTTCCTGCTGGCCTTCTTCGCTCACAAGATACTCCTCCTCTTCCTTATTGGAGATGAATCCTGTTTCTACCAGTATGCTGGGCATGCCGGTAGCCTGCAGAACCCAGATACCTTTGTGGTTTCTTTGTTTAACGCCAAAGCTCTTCCTGCCTTGTTTGGCAAACTCTTCTTCAACAAGTTGCGCCAGCAGGGCAGAGTTGCGGAAGAAATACTTCGTGTATAGCTGCGCCCTGATCCTGGCTTCAGGCGAATTCAGGTCGAGAATATTATTGGGGTCATCAACCGGCTCATCTTCACCGCCTTCCTGGCTGTCTTTGATAAATTCACTCTTCGCTTCACTGCGATCTGCTGCCCATATATAGGTTTCCGTTCCTATACGGGTATTCTTAACATAGTAAGATTCATAGATGGGCTGCTTAATTGTTTTCTTTCTTCTGCGCTTACCCGTACCCGTATAAACAACCCTGTTCTTATATCCTACGATCTTTTTTGCATACCATCCACCGGCTTTTTGTCCGGCGGCATTAAGGTGAATGCTGATAAAGAGATCGCCTTTCGCTTCATTGGCCATCTCTGCCCTAACGCGGTTTGCAACGTTTGGATCGGTTACTCCCCTGGGTAGTTTATCATCTGTTCTGGTATAAATAAATTTGGTATCAGGGAACTCCTTTTCCAATTCTTTACCAAGCTTCAGCGCAATGGAAAGTGCTACTTCCGCTTCGGTTGAAATAAGTCCCCTTGCACCCGGATCACGTCCTCCATGGCCGGCATCAATGATCACCGTGCGCAGCGCATTTCTTGTGCTCGTCTGTGCCTGCATGCTTTGTGAAAAGATTAGCAGAGCTGCCGCAGCAACAGATAATAAGAGATTTGTCTTGATCCTTTTCATCATAAGATATTCTTTGATTAATGGGTACCGAATCCCTATTTTTGCCCCCATTCAATAATATGAATAACGGCGGCAAATTTAGTTTAAAATACAGTTCGATCGGGCTTTTTACGCTGCTACTTTGCACTTTAACGCTCCATTCCTCCGCGAATTATTTTGATTCGCAGAAATTTTACGATAATATTCTGCAAGCCAGGCCAGATACGATTCCTGTAAAGCGTGATACCACGCCCGTTAACAAGACGGATTCTTCCCTTAAAACTATTCAGCAGGTCGATACATTAAATGTTAAAATTTCGAAAGACTCTCTTGATGGCCCCGTTTCCTATTCTGCATCCGATTCAATGGTGCTTGATGTGCCTACAAAAAAGATAACACTTTATAACAGCGCCACCACCAAATACAAAGACCTTGATCTTACTGCATATAAGATTGAACTCGACCAGGAAGCGCAGATTGTAGTTGCTACATATTCCAAAGATTCTCTCGGTGCTATGGTGGGAAAGCCCCATTTTATCCAGGGTGAAAGTAATATGGATGCCGACTCCATCACCTATAATTTCAAGACCCAGAAAGGCATCACCAAAAGCACTTTCACCCAGCAGGGTGAAATGTTTGTTTATGGCGAAAGAATTAAGAAAGTTAATGTTTCCGACTTCTATGCCCTGCGTGGTCGTTTCACCACCTGTAACCTCGATACACCCCATTTCGCATTCCGCACCAAGAAGCTCAAACTGGTAAACCAGAAGCTCGCTGTTAGTGGTCCCATCCATCCAGAATTTGAAGGGGTACCTGTCCCGGTTTATATTCCCTTTGGATTTTTTCCGCTCTCGCAGGGAAGGCATTCCGGTATAATCGCTCCCCAGTTCACCGCCAACCAGCAATTTGGGGTGGGACTCGAACAGTTCGGTTATTACAAAGTATTGAACGATTATTTTGATATAATGTTTCGTGGTGATGTGTATTCATATGGAGGATGGCGTGCCGCGCTGAGTCCAACCTACCGGAAACGCTATCGCTACTCAGGTCGGATGAACCTCTCATTTCAGAATACCCGTATCCTGAGCAATGATGCCAAGAAAGAATTTGATGTTAACAGGAGTTTCAACTTCCAGTGGAGCCATGCAGTAGATGCCAAGGCAAGACCCGGAACCAATTTCCAGGCAAGTGTAAATGCCGGCTCTACCCAGTATAACCAGTTCTCATCTGTTAACCCCACCATCAATTTTCAGAACCAGCTCTATTCAACTATTTCCTATAGTAAGAACTGGGATAATAAATATATCCTTAACCTGAACGCCGGTCATAACCAGAACAGCCGTACACGCGAAGTGCAGGTAAGATTGCCGGATGGATCATTTACCATCAATAACTTTTATCCCTTCCAGCCTAAAGAATTTGTGGGTGAGTCGAAGTGGTACCAGAAACTTGGACTTGGCCTTAACTCACAGTTCCGGAACCAGGTATCTTTTTATGACAGCGCTTTTTCATTCACCCAACTCATTGATACCTTACAGTGGGGCGCCCAGCACAATGTTCCCATCACCCTGGCACTGCCTTCACTGGGGCCTATCAATATAGCACCGGGAATGAGTTATACCGAGCGTTGGTATGCGCAGGAATTTACCCGGAGCTGGAACAATGTTACTGAGCGTGTGGATACTTCTATCAGCAAAGGATTTTATTCAGCACGCGATATTGCTTTCAGTCTCTCACTCAATACTGCACTCTTCGGAACCTTCGACCGCTTTGGTAAGAACAGTAAGGTGAGGGCTATCAGACATGTGGTGAGGCCATCGGTAAGCGCGAGCTACAAGCCCGATCTGAATGGTAAGGATTATTATTATACACAGGTAGATACATCAGGTAGGGTGCTTCCTTTCAGTAAATATGCGGGGAGTTTGTATGGACCATTTGGACAGGGTGAATTCGGGGGATTAAGTTTCACCTTCGATAACAACCTCGAAATGAAAACCCGTTCTAAAAAGGATACAACTGAAGGTGGCATCCGTAAGGTTAGGTTGCTGGAAGGATTTGGTTTTTCCGGGAGCTTTAACTTCCTTGCTGATTCATTCCGTTTATCGCCGCTGAGTATCTATGCGAGGAGTACATTGTTTGAAAAGGTTAATATCACTGCCTCTGCCAGCATGGACCCCTATAAAATCGATCAGCGTGGATACCGCATTAATGAATATGCATGGTCGGGGGGAGGAAAGTCATTGGGAAGACTTACCTCTGGTAATATTGCCATCTCCACTTCTTTCACCAGCAAGAAGGCAGAGGAAGCCAAGCAGGTGCAGGATGAGCTCGCCAGTGCAGAAATGCCGATCACCCTTGAGGAGCAACAGGCACAGTTAAATTATATCAGAAATAATCCCGCAGAATTTGCTGATTTCAATATACCATGGTCGGTAAACCTTTCCTATTCACTCAGCTTCAGCAGAACGGTGAAAAGAGATTATTCGGGATTTGAAACACAGGTGAACTCCAGTGTGAATGTAAGTGGTGATTTTAATCTCACTCCCAAATGGAAAATGGGTGCCAATACTTTTTATGATTTCAAGAACGCCTCCATCCAGCAGCTAACGATGTTCCTTAGCCGCGAATTACATTGCTGGCAACTTGGTATAAATATTACGCCGGTGGGATTGTACCGTTCCTTTAACATCACCATCAATCCGAAGTCGGGTATCCTCCGTGATCTCAAGATCAACAGAACCCGTTACTTCTACACGCAATAATTCCCACTTCCATCCCTCCATCTCTCCATCCCTCCATAATGCTCCCACATCACCCTAAACGCCTTATCCCTCAACGTCTCCACCGTATCCGATTCCCCAACTTCAATGGGTTTAAGGAAATCAATTCTTAATGGGTGGGGCAGGAGGTAGAATGATTTATCATGCGGCATTACTTTCTTTGTGTTGAATATTACACCCGGTATAATAGCTTTCCTTGTATCTATTGCCAGGCGGAAAGCACCGTCGTGGAAGGCTTTCAATGGTTCATTGGATTTATTCCGGGTGCCTTCGGGGTAGATGCACATATGCAGGCCCATCTCCAGCACCTTGCGCATTTTCATATAACTTTCCTTCCGGCTTTTATCATTCTTACGATCTACCAGTACACTTCCCATTTTATAGATGATGCCAAAGATGGGCGTTTTTGCCAACTCGGCTTTGGCAATGGTTTTGTTACCACCTGGAATGGCAGGCGATGACACGGGCACATCCATCAGCGCATTGTGGTTGCACACCACGATATAGTTTTGTCCAGGTGCGAAATTTTCCTTTCCCCTAACTGTAAGCGGACATAAGATCAATCGCAGGTAAACGGCCATCCATATGCGCGAATAGAGGATGAAACGGTGGGTGCGTTTTGGTTCCTCCAGCGGCATACAGAAAATTGCAACGGGGATAAGAAAAATGATCATAGTGATCATGAAAATGATGATGGCCCAAACTGCCCATAGCCTGCCGAAGATCTCTTTTACCCATTTCATAGCGCGAAAGTAAATCACAATGACCAATCTATTGGGTCAATACCATTCCTGACCAGGTATTCATTGGTACGAGAAAAATGTTTGCATCCAAAAAATCCCGCATGTGCACTCAGTGGTGAAGGGTGGGCTGCCTTCAGAACCAGGTGTTTTGTTTCATCAATCAAAACCTGTTTCTCCTGCGCAAACTTTCCCCATAATAAAAATACTACATGCTCTTTCTGGTCGCTGATATGCCTGATAACCGCATTGGTGAAATCCATCCACCCGATCTTCTGGTGACTCGCTGGCTCATTGGCCCTCACCGTTAGTACGGCATTGAGTAAGAGCACGCCCCTTTCTGCCCATTTTTCGAGATTTCCATGTTTGGGAATGGGGAGTCCAAGATCAGCGGCAAGTTCCTTATAAATATTTTGCAGGGAGGGTGGGGGAGCAATTCCATCGGGAACAGAAAAACTGAGTCCATGGGCTTGTCCGGGATTATGATAGGGATCCTGCCCTAATATCACAACCTTAACCATCTCAAAAGGCGTTTTATCAAAGGCGTTGAATATTTGGGAACCGGGCGGATAGATATGTTTGCCTCCCATCTTTTCCATTTTGAGATGGGTAACTACCTGCTGGAAATATGTTTTAGGGAATTCGGATTTCAATGCTTCCTTCCATCCGGGCTCCATTTTAACGTCCATTAAATTTGTTTTAATCGTTCAATAACACCTCTTTAAAGTAGAAATGAATGTATCTTTTGAGCCTAAATTTATTGAACATGATTGAGAACCTGTTAAACCTTGTTAAGCAGTATGCGGGCGATGCTATTATTAACAACCCCGATATACCGAATGAGCGCAACGAAGAGGCCGTTCAGGAAACAGCTGCGTCCATTGAAAATGGCCTTCAGGGCGTTCTTGCCCAGGGCGGTGTGAAAGACCTCCTTAGTATGTTCACCGGCCGTACCGGGGTGACCAATGATAACCCGGTGGTGCAGAATATTTCAGGCGGACTGATGGAAACCATGATGCAGAAGTTTGGGCTCGACCGGGGAAAGGCGGGTGGAATAGTAGGTAGCCTTTTGCCAGTTATACTCGGACAGTTGGTGAACCGCACAAAGGACCCTAATGATAATGGATTCAATATCCAGGATATCTTCAACGGACTGAGTGGTGGAAAAACAGCAGGTACGGACATATCGGGACTGGCGGGCAGGATGATGCAGGGTGGGCTCGATAAGGATGGTGATGGAGATGTTGACCTGCAAGACCTTATGGGGATGTTTTCAGGTGGTGGTAACAATGCCAGTACAAGGCAAAGCAACAATCCACTCGATGCATTGAAAGGAATGTTTGGACAGTAATTTTGACAGCAGATAAATATAACGGCCCGGGTCACACGACCGGGCCGTTTTTTTATTCTTCTTATCTTGCATCAACGTTTTTCATCAATGGATAAAACCAATAAACCAGGGGAGATAATGCGGCTTTTTCTGAAGCTGGGCTTCATCGCTTTTGGCGGTCCGGCGGCCCATATTGCACTCTTGCAGCAGGAAGTAGTGCAAAAAAGAAAATGGATGGAGCAGTCGCATTTCCTTGACCTTGTTGGTGCAACAAACCTGATTCCCGGACCAAACTCAACCGAGATGGTTATGCATTGTGGCTATGAACGTGGGGGGCGGACCGGAATGATTGTGGCGGGCATCTCGTTTATATTACCGGCAGTTACCATTACGGCCATACTGTCATGGTTATACGCCAGCTATGGACAGCTGCCAGCATTGGAACCATTTCTATATGGGATAAAACCAGCGGTGTTGGCCATCATTTTCAGCGCGGCATATTCGCTGGGAAAAACTGCTTTAAAGAATAAGGAATTGGCTGTACTGGGGCTGATTGTGTTGGCTGCCTGTATAGCCGGATTGAATGAGATCATTGCCTTGTTTGGGGCCGGGATTATCGGTCTCTTATTATATGCTTTAAGAAGACCTGCAGGAATTAATTCCTTTTTTCCTTTTTTCTTTTTACAGGTAATGCAACCTGTAATGAATATTGATAATACAAAGATCTTTCTCTCCTTTCTGAAAATAGGTGCTATCCTCTATGGAAGTGGTTATGTATTGTTTGGATTCATTGATGCTGAAATGGTTTCGAAAGGATGGCTTAGTAAACAGGTACTCATTGATGCTATTGCAGCGGGACAATTTACACCGGGTCCTGTACTTTCCACTGCTACTTTTATTGGGTGGCAGTTAAATGGTTGGCAGGGAGCTATCCTGGCAACCATCGGAATATTTCTGCCTTCGTTTTTATTTGTTGCATTGCTGAATCCACTGGTACCTAAGATCCGGAAATCCGGATGGATAAGCGCTTTCCTGGATGCGGTAAATATTGCTTCCGTAGCAATAATATTTGCTGTCGGAATTGAAATGTCAGTGGAAACACTTACGAGTTTACGAATGATCATAATAGCTATAATCTCCACGGTCATTTTATTAAAATTTCCAAAGCTCAATAGTGCTTATATCATTGCTGGTAGCGCATTGCTGGGGTATATAATCCACATTCTTAATATATAAAATCAAGCCTTTTAAACACGACTAAATATTGTGGAAAACTAAATCTGAAAATTAATCTTATCGAGGACAATTAAAAGGAATTGGAATCCGTTTTGTTAAGCAGAACCGTTAGTAGCAAAATCCAATTCCAATTTCTGATGAAATACCTAGTAATAGCATTTCTATTTCTGTCGTGCACCAAACAGGTTACCAAAACAACTGAAACCAAAGAACCGGTTAGTCCTGTTAGCCCTCAACTTCCAGTTTATTATATCAGCGCCGATGGCAACACCACCAATAGTGGAAGAACCCCTGATAAACCATGGTCTATAAGTCGTGCCAACAACCACGATTTTTCCGCAGGTGATATACTTCAGATAAGTGGTAAGATCGATGAAGTGCTTTACATCGGTAGAGAAGATGCCGGTGAGGCCGGAGCACCCCTTACGATCCAGGGCTCCGGAACATTAAAAGGAATAGACCTTTACAATACGGAGAATATTACTATAAAGCAGCTGCGATTTGTAGGAGAAGGAATCATGATCCACCAGGACCAGGATACTAAGGAATACCTCTCTAATTTTATTGTTGATAGTGTTGAGTCGTCAGAAGCAATGTGGGGACTTAAGATCCATACTTCCGGTAAGGGATTTGAAAATGTATCTATCACCAATTCTGTTTTTCATCATAACCGTCATTCGGGAATCTATACTATTGGAAACTGGCCTGAGATCAACCACCGGAATATTCATATCAAAAATGTAATTGCACATCATAATAGTGGTACGGGCGAAACCAATACTGGTCATGGTATTGTGGTGGCCGGATTCAATGGTGGTGTCATTGAATATTCAGAAGCTTATGAGAATGGATCAAATGGTGATGCCAATATCGGTATCTGGGCCTTTGATGCAATTGATATCACCATTCAATATTGCAAATCACATCATAACAGGTCTAAAAAAGTAGATGGAGGGGGATTTGATCTTGATGGTGGAACGCAACAATGTGTAATTCAATATTGTCAATCATGGGAGAATGATGGAGAGGGATTCCTGCTGTTTGATTATGGCGGACCCAACCCCACAAAAAACAATACATTCCAGTATAACATTTCCTATAATGATGCCCGTAAGAATACCAACTATGGTGGATTTACGCTGGGTGGTGTGAATCCTGTTTATAACACCAGGCTTTATAATAATACTGTTTATATCAGTAAAGGTGCAGGTGTTAATAATGGGGCACTCACTTTTATTTACGGAGCAGCTATGAAGGGCCTTGAAGTAAAGAATAATATATTTTATGCCGACGGACTTGGTATAACGGCCTATTATGATTCGCCGGCTACAATGGAACTGGCAAACAATCTGTATTACTCCACTAAAACCATTTCCCTCGCCGGATTGGTGGGAGATCCGCTTTTCAGTGAGAATCTCTACCTTACCCAAACATCCCCCGCGGTGAACAAAGGCATTGAGCTGGATGGCTTACCTAAGAAAGACATCTACAATAATGCCATCACTAACCAGCGTGATATAGGAGCGATAGAATCACATTAATAAGTTTACTGATCTACCATATGCCTGAAGGTTAGGTTGATCCTTGCCTCGGTTACCCGGGTAGATTTTGGTAGGGAATGTTGCCAATGAGTTTGCGTAGTTCCTTTCATCAATAAGAGGCTTCCGTGTTCCAGCATTACCGATCTTGTTTCCTTTGAAAGCCTGTGTCGGAAACTGAACTTTCGTTCCGCCCCGAAACTTAAAGAGGCAATGGCGGATGCTGGTGTAATGGATTTTTCATTATCACTATGCCATCCCATCCCTTCGCCACCATGGTGGTAAAGATTCAGCAGGCAGGAGTTGAACTGCTCGCCCGTTATTCTCTCCGTGAGATCCTTAAGGGCTATAAGTTCCGGTGTAAAGGGTAGCGCCTCTTTAGTTGAATGAGAATAGGTATATGCAAATGGTTTCTCCCCATACCAGGCGACTTTCCTGCTGGTAATGATTTTTTTCCCGAAGATGATATTCACATCATTGCGCCAATCGATGGTGGAAAGCAGTTGTTGCATATATGTTGTAGCCTCGGGGCCAGGCATAATGCTGCCAAAGTATAAAACCATACCATCAAATGGCAGGAGGTTAGTGGCAGCAGTTGAAAAAATCTCATTCATAGATTTCTATTTAATGACCAAACAAGCTGGCGGCTGATTCGTTGACTAAGATCTGGTGTTCTTGTACGTAAAACTTTAATAACGTACCTTTTAGACCCCGAATCATTTTCAACAGCCTGCCATGAATCATAAAGGAAAATATTTTATTGGATTTGTTCTTAGCCTTTTTTTGCTGCCAGCTTTTGCGCAACAGGATGCTAATGGAAGATTGCCCGAATGGGCCTTTGGTGGTTTTAAAAGACCGGAGAAAGTGAACCCGGTGATTTCCCCTGACAGTACTACCCGCTTTAAAGATCCGATTACCGGAAAGCAGGTAGATTGGGAATCCAACGATACATTCAATCCGGGGGCTGTTGTAAAAGACAGTAAGGTGTATGTGCTGTACCGGGCGGAGGACAAATCAGGCATCGGCATCGGCTTCCGCACTTCACGCCTCGGACTTGCTGAAAGTGCTGATGGCATTCAGTTTAGCCGAAGGCCTTCGCCGGTATTATACCCTGGCAAAGATGATCAGCAGAAATACGAGTGGCCCGGTGGGGTAGAGGATCCACGGGTAGCTGTAACCGAAGACGGAACCTATGTTGTTTTCTATACCCAGTGGAACCGTGAACTGCCCAGGCTGGGTGTGGCTACCTCCCGCGACCTGGTCAACTGGACCAAACACGGACCTATTTTTGAAACAGCACATGGTGGTAAGTTCAATAAGGTTGCCCATAAATCTGCCTCCATCATTACACGCCTTCAGGACGATAAACAGGTAGTAGCAAAGATCAACGGAAAGTATTGGCTCTACTGGGGTGAGCTGGGAGTATTTGCAGCTACCTCCACCAACCTGGTGGACTGGGAGCCGGTGCTGGGAGCGGATGGTGAGCCATTAGCGCTTATATCGCCCCGTAAGGGATATTTTGATAGTGACCTGACCGAATGCGGTCCGCCGGCAATTATCACCAAAGATGGAATTCTCTTACTCTACAATGGTAAGAATAATGCCACCCAGGGCGATCCGCGCTTTACGCCTAATTCCTATTGTGGCGGGCAGGTTTTGTTTAATGCCAATGATCCGTTAAAGCCGATCCAAAGGCTTGACGTACCTTTTTTCAGACCCATGGAGCCGTTTGAGAAAAGTGGACAGTACGTGCAGGGAACTGTTTTCATGGAGGGATTGGTTTATTTCAAAAAGAAGTGGTTTCTTTATTATGGCTGCGCCGATTCTGAAGTTGCCGTTGCCATATTCGATCCAGCAAAGCCCACTCTTCCAGATCCTATAGACTGACCATAAAAGTAAAAATGTATGAAGAAGATACTGGTTGGTTTCCTGCTGTTTTCAAGCATGGTATTAGTTGCACAGGAAAAGGAAAAAGGATTCGAATTTATTGACCGTCCGGTAGATAAGCGGGTAGATCTTTTTTATAAGGATGTATTGATCACCTCATATCGCTATGATGATTCTGTGCGAAAGCCATTTCTTTACCCGCTGAATACACTGGATGGCATCACTATTACGCGTGGCTTTCCGTTGGAACCAAGGCCTGGCGACCGTACCGATCACCCGCACCAGGTTGGGATGTGGATGAATTATGAATCAGTGAACGGATATGATTTCTGGAATAATTCAACAGCTATAGAGCCTTCAAAAAGGGATAAATATGGAACAATCCTACATGAGAATATTATAGATAAAACGGGTGGACTCACGGATGCCAGCCTCGTGATCAGTGCTAAATGGATGAGTCCGGATGGACGGCAATTGCTCGATGAAAAAACCAGTTACCAGTTCAGGATTGATAATAATGATCTCCTGATAGAAAGGTCTACTATGCTAACCGCGCAAAAGGAAAAAGTTTATTTCCGCGATGTTAAGGATGGATTTTTTGCCATCCGTTTAGCGCGTGAGCTGGAAATGCCTTCAACAGAAAAAAGTGATTACATAGGCAAGGATGGAAAGATCAGTAAAGAGCCGGTGCTTCCGGCAGGTGGACTAACAGGCATGTATACCAGCAGTGAAGGTCTCCAGGGCGATTCTGTTTGGGGTACTCGTGCCCGTTGGGTAATGATGCAGGGAAAGAAAGATGGCAAAGATGTTACTGTGGCCATATTTGATCACCCTTCCAATATATACTATCCCTCTTACTGGCATGCACGCGGCTATGGATTGTTTTCCGTGAATCCCCTTGGCCCGGAAGTGTTCAGCAAGGGAGCAGAGAAACTGGATATGAAGCTGGAACCCGGACAGTCGGCTCATTTCCGATTCCGTGTTTTCATTGGCTCGGGAAGAAAACATAGTGCTGATGAGATCAATGCTTATGCAACAGAGTTTAGTGAATAAGTTTACTAACATCCGGCTATTCCTTCCATCCGCCTCCAAGTGAGCGATATAGGTTTACTCCACTCTGCAATTGCTGGAGCCGGTCGTTTACCTTGCCCAGTTCAGCCAGCAGCAGGCTTTGTCTTGCATTGATGATCTCTATATAATTCGCAAAACCGTTCTGTAATAACTCCTCGGAGAAGTTTACAGATTTCTGCAATGCATCCATCTGTAAAGTCCTTATAGAAATTTTCTCCCCGGCATTTTCATAAAGAGATATTGCATCAGAAACTTCACGGCCTGCATTCAGCAACGTATTCCTGAAACCAAGCAAGGCTTCCTGTTGCTGTGAGCGCGCCACTTCAAGTCGCGTGCGGTTGAGGCGGCGGTTAAAAATGGGCTGAAGAATTCCTGCCCCGATGCTGGCAGCAAAGGATGCAGGATCAAGAAAATCTGCAAGGGCTAAAGAGGATAATCCGGCCGAAGTATTTATACTTAAGCTGGGATAAAAAAAACTGCGGGCTACATTGGTCATTTCAAAGTAGTAACGGAAGTTCAACTCTGCCTGCTGAACATCAGGCCTGTTCACCAGTAACTGAGCCGGCACACCTGTTTGCAAAGCTGCGACCATTTTTTGCGATTGTAGACTGCTTCTTTCAATTGCACCTGGTGGCCTTCCCAATAAAATACTCAACGCATTTTCTGTTTCGCGAATACTTTGTTTGAGGTCGGGAATAGTTACCTCGGCTGCATAACGCTGTGCTTCACTCTGAACAACTGCCGCTTCCGTAACACTGGCGGCCTCTTTAAGCGCACGCATTGTTTGAACCGTGGTATCCCAGTTTATAACGGTTTGACGGGTGATGGCAAGCTGCTCATCCAATGCCAGCAACAGGTAATAATAATTAGCAATATCTGCTACAAGCCTTGTTTGTATTGCCTTTGAAGCCATTTCTGTTTGCAGGAGGGATGCAAGGCTGGCCTTACGACTGCTCCTGAGCTTACCCCAGATATCGGCTTCCCAATCTGAGGTTACTCCTAATACAAATTGTGTTGCACTGGTACGGATACCGAAACCCTGTGCTTCTGATAATTTCGATTCTGTAAAACTGGCATTGGCATTGAGAGATGGCAGGAACGCTGCCTTACTCTGGCTGTAATAACTCTGTGATTGCTGAATTCTCATCAAGGCCATCTGCAGGTCGGGATTATTCGAAATGCCGGAGTCAATATATGCCTGGAGAAGGGGGTCGGTGAAAAATTCATTGCGGCTGATGCTTGCAATATTGACAGAGTCAGTCTGCTGCTGATCTCTGTATTGATCAAAAGGCAGCGATTGTGGTGCCGTGTAGGGTTCAGTTACTTTGCAGGAAATAAAAAGTAAACTGCCCGTTACAATCAGAAAAATATATTGTGAGATCTTTTTATTCATATCGATTATACATTGTAAGCTTAGAGTTCATAATTATTCTCGCCCATATCCACCTGTTTTGGTTTGCCCGAAATGCTTTCCTGGATATGCTGGAATATGACAAATAGTACCGGTATCACAAATACACCGAAGATGGTTCCGATAAGCATTCCACCAACTGCTCCGGTACCAATGGATCTGTTTCCTGTAGCCCCGGCACCTGATGCAACCATAAGTGGAATGAGTCCGAATATAAAAGCAAATGATGTCATAAGGATCGGTCTTAATCGTGCTTCCGCACCTTTGAGTGCCGCTTCCACCAATGGCATTCCCTGTCTTCTTCTTTCGAGGGCAAACTCCACGATCAGGATCGCATTCTTTGCCAGCAGTCCAACCAGCATTATCAGCGTGATCTGCAGGTAAATATTATTGGTTATTCCAAAGATCTTTGCAAAAAGAAAAGCGCCCGCCAGTCCAATTGGTAAGGAGATCAGCACAGCAAAAGGAAGTATATAACTTTCATACTGCGCAGCAAGCAGGAGATAAACAAACACGATCACCAAAAGAAATATAAATACGGTTTGTCCCCCGGCAGAAAGCTCTTCACGGGTCATACCGGAATATTCAAATCCATAGCCTACCGGAAGTGTCTCTGCCGCCACTTCTTCAATGGCTCGGATTGCATCACCTGAACTAAACCCGGGGTTTGGTGCACCTGAAATATTAATAGAAGTAAAGAGGTTGAACCTTGATATGGATTGGGGTCCATATACTCTTTTAAGATTGATGAATCCCATGATGGGTGCCATGGCCCCGTTGGCATTTCTTACAAAAATATTATTCAGGCTTTCGGGGTTATCGCGGAACTCAGCCTCTGCCTGGTACATTACACGGAACTGTTTTCCAAACTGGTTGAAGTTTGATGCATACACCCCGCCATAATATCCCTGGATGGTAGAAAGGATCTCATTTACCGATAGTCCCGCCTCCTTGGCCTTAGCCACATTCACATCTATTTCATATTGCGGGAAATTGGGATTGAATGAGGTTGTTGCATACTGGATCTCCGGCCTTTTATTAAGCGCTGCAATAAAATCATTTCCCACTTTGGAGAAGATAGCAATATCCTTTCCGCTCTTATCCTGCAATTCAAAAGAGAATCCACCCGACATTCCAAATCCCTGGATGGTAGGCGGTGCAAAAAATATAACTCTAGCATCACGGATGCCCGCCGTTTTGGCAAACATCTTACCGATCACTGCCTGCACATCCTGGCCTTTATCTTTTCTCTCCTCCCAGTTCTTTAATCGCATGATCACCATGCCATAGTTACTGCCGGCACCACTGATCATTCCCCTTCCGTTGATCTTTAAAATGGTTTCTACTTCAGGGATCGTTTTGGCCATCCTCTCAATCTCATCTGTTATTTCAGCTGTCCTTTCTATGGAGGCTGATGGTGGCAGCGCAATATCTGACATCACCGCACCCATATCCTCATTGGGAACAAATGCTGTGGGCGTCGTTTTCATCAGGAAATAAAGTAGTCCGGTAAATAATAGTATACCCACCCATGCTACCCACTTTCTTTTCACCAGGAAAAATACAGATCGTTTGTATTTTTTAGTAGTGGCTTCAAAAGATGCATTGAAAGCCGTATAGAATCTTTGCAGGAAAGATTTTTTCTTTTCCTCCTCCTCCGGATGTGGTTTGAGTAATAAGGCGCAGAGAGCCGGACTCAGTGTTAGAGCGTTAACTGCCGACAGGATGATGGCAATGGCAAGTGTTAGACCAAACTGTTTATAAAATACGCCCGCTGAACCGGTAATGAAACTCACCGGAATAAATACTGCAGCCATTACCAGTGTAATAGAAATGATAGCGCCGGATATTTCATCCATGGCATCTTTGGTGGCACGGTGAGAGGAAGTATATCCGTGGTCGAGTTTGGCATGAACAGCTTCCACCACCACAATGGCATCATCCACCACAATTCCAATGGCGAGTACAAGGGCAAATAAGGTAAGTAGGTTGATCGTGAATCCGAACAGCCCCAGGAAAAAGAAAGTTCCCACAATGGCCACCGGTACTGCAATGGCGGGTATAAGTGTACTTCTAAAATCTTGCAGGAATATAAATACCACTATGAATACAAGTATGAATGCTTCGATAAGTGTGGTAATAACTTTACTTATGGAAGCGTCAAGAAAATCATTGGCGTTTACCAGGTTTACATATTTGATTCCATCAGGAAATGATTTCTCTGCTTCTTTCAAAACATCAAGACTTCCTTCTATCACTTCCTTTGCATTGGATCCTGCGGTTTGGCTAATGGCCACACCAACAGAAGGGAAACTGTTGGTGGTGGTAGTGCTCGCATAACTAAGTGCTCCTAATTCAATGCGGGCAATATCTTTTAGACGTAACAATTGTCCGGTTCCAACAGAACGAATGATGATGTTTCCAAAATCTTCTTCGTTCTTAAGCCTGCCCTTGTATTTAATTACATACTGGAACGACTGTTCTCCCTGCTCTCCAAATTGCCCGGGAGCTGCTTCAATATTTTGTTCTGCCAGGGCAGCACTGATATCGGAAGGTACAAGGCCATAAGATGCCATCACATCGGGCCGGAGCCAGATGCGCATCGAATATTCCATCCGGCCAAAAGCAGTGGCTTCTCCAACCCCTGTTACCCTTTTAATAAGTGGGATAAGATTTATTTCTGCATAGTTCTGCAGGAAGGTCTGGTCATAGGCCGGGTTCTCACTATATAAAGAAAATATTACCAGGTTACTGCTCTGGCTTTTTGCGGTGGTAACTCCTGAGCGGGTCACTTCCTGCGGAAGGAGAGGGGTGGCACGCGCAACCCTGTTCTGCACGTTCACAGATGCGAGGTCGGGGTTGGTGCCGATCTTGAAATTGATCGTGATCCTGGCAGAGCCATCATTGCCGGCAGAGGATGTCATATATGTCATATTCTCTACCCCGTTGATCTGTTCCTCCAAAGGAATAACCACGCTGTTGAGAACAACATCTGCATTGGCACCCTGGTAAGAAGCGGATACCACAACCGTTGGTGGTGCTATTTCGGGGTATTGAGAAATAGGAAGGGATTGCAATCCCAATAAACCCAGTATTACAATGATCACAGAAATTACAGTAGATAATACGGGCTGGTCTATAAAGCGTTTAAACATCTTCGTTACTTTGGTGAAAGGAGAAACTAGTGGGCTCGGTAAATACTATCAGTGCTGGCAATTTTGGGGATGATCTTTTCACCTTCCCGCAGGCTTGCAACGCCTTCTACAACTATTTTCTCACCGGGTTTTAGTCCCCCTTCCACTACAAAAAACTGACCCCCGCTATTCTCCCTGATCCTGATTTCTGTACTCTTAACGGTATTGGCCGTATCGAGCAGGAACACGAATTTTTTTCCCTGTATCTCAAAAGTGGAGCGCTGTGGAACAAGTAAGGCAGAATCGAGTGTAGCAGGAATTCTTATAGTGCCACTGCTTCCACTTCTTACAACATTATCAGGATTGGCGAAAGTGGCCCGCATCCTTATTGATCCCGTTTCGGTATTGATCAGACCACTGGCTGTTTCAACTTTGCCCTTATGCGGAAATTCAACACTGTTTGCAAGTATTAGCGTAACAGGAGGAATATGTGCACCCTTGATATTTAAAGAAAGATCGAGTGCCTGCTTTTCATTCAATGAAAAATAAGCATAGATATTATTGATGTTAGAAACAGTAGTTAATGGCTGAACTGTATTGCTGTTTACAAGACTTCCGATCTTATAGGGGATGGTTCCTATAACGCCATTTGCGGGACTGGTAACAATTGTATACCCAAGGTTTGTACGGGCATTTGACAGGGTCGCCCTTGCCTGTGAAAGTGCTGCCTGCTTTGATTGCAGGGCGAAGTTGGCGGACTCAAGAACATACTTGCTCACGATACCTTTCTCTACCAGTGGCCTTACTTTGTTAACCTCCATTTCTGCAGCATTAACATCGGCCTGGGCTATGCTGATATTGGCCTGTGCGGTTCTGACTTCCTGTTCATATTGAGGAGCACTGATCTGGAATAGTCGCTGTCCTTTTTTAACTGATGATCCTTCATCTACAAATATCCTCTCGATGTATCCATCAATCTTTGGTCTGATCTCAACATTCTGCTGTCCCTCAATGATGGCGGGATAATCTGCATTCACCACAAAACTCCTGGGTGTTATTTCCAACACTGAATAATCTTTTGCACCGGCAGCCGCGCCGCCGGCGGCTGGCTTTTTAGCATCTGTGCAGGAAGAGATAAATACAATAGATACGAGGGTCCATAACCAATTACGGAAAATATTCATTTGCTTAGTCATTAAAAAAATCAGGTAGAGGATCGAAATGGCAAGAGCCACGAAATTAGTGTATTAGCAACATTTATGCGCCGGCAAGGAAACCCGGCAGACATAACTATTTCAGGTAAAATTCAAAGAAGAGTACTTTTAGTGACTGTATAATCAATAAGTTAACATTTTGATGGCAGTTGAGAGCAAATGAAAACCCCTAAGACTACCCCCCCGATAAATAAAAAAACCCGCACATTGTGCGGGTATAAAAGTGATCCGGATTGGATTCGAACCAATGACCTACTGCTTAGAAGGCAGTTGCTCTATCCAGCTGAGCTACCGGACCTCGGGGCGCAAATATAAGGCAATAGCCGGTCAGGTCAAAAAAATGGAAAGATTTTGCGGCGGATATTATCTTTCCCCCTACATTCGTATAAGCACTTATATAATTTAAAACTATCCGCTTGTCATTCTATCAACAAACCGGTGTGCTGGTTTTTGGCAGCCGCCTTCGCCGCCTCAGTGAGACCTTTCTCGCTGATATCAACCGGATCTACAGGCATAAAGGAATACGCTTCGATGCAGCCTGGTTCCCGGTTTTCTATATGCTCTCCAATAAAGAATCGGTTTCTATCCGTGATATAAGTATTGAGCTCGAAACATCCCATTCCGCCGCCAGCCAGTTGATAAGTAAACTCCAGGAAAGAGGATTGATCCGCACAGTACCCGATAAAGAAGATAGCCGGAAGAAGCTGGTGACCTTTACGCCTAAGGGACAGAAACTCCTGCAACAGGTGAAACCAGTTTGGGAAGCACTACAACATGCTATGAATGATTTACTCCTCGAGAATGCACACAGTAAACAATTGATGCAGGCCATCCATGAAATGGAAAAGGCACTGCAGGAATCACCCCTTTTTGACAGAATAGAAAAAAAGCTCTGATGATTAATAGTTTTCAATACGGAATCGATACGCTCACCATCCGCACAGCTATAGCAATTGCCAATGGACAGGTGAAAGGGATACTGGGAGAGGAAGCGATAGAAAAAATCTCCAGGAGTGCTGCTGCCGTTGCCAGCATTGTTGCCGAGGGACGGACGGTTTATGGCGTAAATACAGGGTTTGGTATACTTGCCAATACGCCCATCTCTGAAGAAGACACCAAAACACTCCAGTATAAAATATTGCAAAGTCATAGCGTTGGCGTTGGTGATCCAATTGCCCCCGAAATCGCAAAGCTTATGCTGATCACCAAGGTACATGCACTGGCACAGGGCTTCAGCGGCGTGCAACTCTCCACGCTTGAAAGGCTTTGCTGGCATATTGATAATGATATCATTCCCATTGTACCAGAGAAGGGAAGTGTAGGAGCCAGCGGTGACCTTGCTCCATTATCACATCTTTGTCTGCCCTTGATCGGTTTGGGGGAAGTGTATGAGAATGGGATTAGAAAATCAGCCGGCGAAGTACTTTCTTCCTATGGAATGCAGGCGGTTCAACTGGGACCAAAAGAGGGACTGGCACTCATCAATGGCACACAGTTTATCCTGGCTCATGCAGTAAAGGCAGTACAACGATTCCAGAACTGTCTCGATGCAGCCGATATCATTGGCGCGATGAGCCTGGAAGCACTAACCGGAACCAAAGCTCCTTTTGATGAGGCACTCCACCAGCTTAGGCCATTTGAAGGCAATCTTCTCGTTGCACAAAGACTTCGTAAAATACTCAGCGATTCAGCCATTATGCAAAGTCATGTTGATTGCGGCAGGGTGCAGGATCCTTATTCACTAAGATGCATGCCACAGGTTCATGGCGCTTCCCGCAATGCCTGGTATCACCTTAAGCAGTTAACAGAAACAGAATTAAATTCAGTTACTGATAACCCGATCGTACTGGATGCCGATCACACCATCAGCGGTGGTAATTTCCATGGGCAGCCACTTGCATTGCCACTCGATTATAATTGTTTTGCCGCCGCCGAGTTAGGAAATATTTCAGACCGCAGATGTTATTTGTTGCTGGAAGGGAAATGGGGATTGCCAATGTTACTGATGAACAACGTGGGACTGAACAGTGGATTTATGATTCCGCAATACACAACGGCAGCGCTGGTTACAGAGAACAAAACATTATGCTTTCCGGCAAGTGCCGATAGTATTCCCACATCACTGGGCCAGGAAGATCATGTGAGTATGGGAAGCATCAGCGGACGGAAATTAAATCGTGTGCTCGATAACCTGGAGTTCATCCTTGCCATTGAACTCATGAGTGCCTGCCAGGCCATCGAGTTCCGCCGGCCACTGAAGAGTTCTCCCATACTTGAATTTGCACATGACCATGTACGTGAGTATGTGGAGTTTGCCAGCGAAGACCGCATTTTCTCTAAAGACATTGAAAAGATCACTGCCATTATCCGTGATTTCTCTTTTGTAAACCAGGTGAATGCTTTTGCAGGTGGCGCTGGTATTGATCTGAATGAAAATTACCCGGGCTATATCTGCTGACGCGCCCCATCCCTTAATTAAAAATGTAAAAAGACTATGGCCATATCACGCTACGACCCCGTCAAATATGCAACGCCAACCGGCTCCACCATAAGTTGTAAGGGCTGGATCCAGGAAGCTGCGCTTCGCATGCTACTCAATAATCTCGATCCCGAAGTTGCAGAAAGGCCTGATGACCTAATCGTTTACGGAGGAAGGGGTAAAGCGGCGCGCAATTTTGAATCCCTTGATCTTATCATAAAGGCGCTGCGCAATCTGAATAATAATGAGAGCCTGCTGATACAGAGTGGTAAGCCGGTAGGCATCCTGCAAACGCATGAAGATGCTCCCAGGGTACTGATCTCGAATTCACAACTGGTACCTAATTGGGCCAACTGGAAACATTTTGATGAGCTGGAGAAGAAAGGATTGATGATGTATGGCCAGATGACAGCGGGTTCATGGATCTATATCGGGTCGCAGGGTATTGTGCAGGGAACATACGAAACCTATGCTGCCGCCGCCAACAAGCATTTTAATGGAAGCCTGAAAGGAACGCTGCATGTAACGGCGGGCTTAGGCGGCATGGGTGGCGCACAGCCTTTGGCCATTACCATGAACGAAGGCGTTGCGCTGATAGCAGAGGTGGAGGAATGGCGGATTGACAAGCGCCTTGAAACCCGATACCTTGACCTTAAACTTACTGATATAGATGCCGCCATTGACAGGGCATTGGAAGCAAAAGCAAACAAAGAAGTAATTAGTATTGGCGTGCTCTGCAATGCCGTGCATTTACTGCAGAGACTGATCGAAAGAAATGTAATTCCGGATACCCTTACCGACCAAACCTCGGCACATGATCCGCTTATTGGATATGTTCCCCATACATTGAGTCTTACTGAGGCAAACATGTTACGTGAGCAGGATCCTGCTGCGTATATAGAACGCAGTTATGAGAGCATGAAACTGCATGTGGAATGTATGTTGGCGCTGCAGGAAAGAGGTGCAGTTACGTTCGACTATGGAAATAATATCAGGGCAAGGGCCAAGGAAAAGGGATTGGAGAATGCATTTGATTTTCCGGGATTTGTTCCTGCCTATATAAGGCCATTGTTTTGTGAGGGGAAAGGTCCATTCCGCTGGGCTGCACTAAGTGGTGATCCAAATGATATTGCCGCGACGGATGAACTGATCGCAAATATGTTTCCTGAAAACCAAAGTCTGCAGCGATGGCTTAAACTGGCGAAGGAAAAGATCGCCTTCCAGGGACTGCCTGCACGGATCTGCTGGCTGGGACAGGGAGAGCGGGAGAAAGCCGGACTCGCATTCAATGAGCTGGTGCGCAACAGAAAGGTTTCAGCACCTATTGTAATTGGTCGTGATCACCTCGATACAGGATCAGTTGCGAGTCCAAACCGCGAAACAGAAGCCATGCTCGATGGCTCCGATGCCGTTGCCGATTGGCCCATTCTCAACGCGCTGGTCAATACCGCAGGAGGAGCATCATGGGTAAGCCTGCATCATGGTGGAGGCGTAGGTATGGGATACAGTATACATGCAGGTATGGTGATTGTTGCAGATGGAACCGAAGCTGCGGCTGCAAGGCTTGCAAGGGTTCTGCGCAATGACCCGGGTATGGGTGTTATCCGCCATGCTGATGCAGGATATGATATTGCCAAAGACTGGAGCAGAAAATCTGGATTGGATTTAAATGACAGATTAACCAGGTAAAAAGACCGGGTAGATTATATGCGTAAATTACTTTTGCGTTAAGACAAGAAATATGATCAATACTGTAAATGATTTTCAGCGCGTCTTTTTCACGGGCATTGCTGGAACAGGCATGAGTGCGCTGGCCCAGTATCTTAAGGGAATAGGTAAGGATGTAAGTGGAAGCGACCGCTATTTTCAAGCGGGCGTATTCAATGATACAAGGCAGAAGCTGGAAGCAGCTGGAATAACCTGTTACGAGCAGGATGGAAGCGGAATAGCAGCCAATACTGAACTGGTGATCGTTTCTGCAGCCGTGGAGGATACAGTACCCGAAGTGATCAGGACCCGCTCACTAAATATCCCTATCATTAAAAGAAGCGAATTGCTTTCCATGATCGCCAAAAGCAAAAAGACAATTGCTGTTGGAGGAACATCCGGGAAGTCGACCACCAGCGCCATGCTTTTTGATATCCTTGAATTTGCAGGAATGGAACCAAGCATCATCAGCGGTGCCGGACTGGTAAGTATTATCAGGGAAGGAAAGATCGGTAATGCCAAAGTTGGCAAGGGCGACTGGCTGGTAATTGAAGCAGATGAAAGTGATGGATCCATTGTCCAGTATTTTCCGGAGATCGGTTTGTTGCTGAATGTTGACAAAGACCATAAAGAGATCGAAACCCTTATGGAAGTGTTCACAACATTCAGGAATAACAGCAACCATTTTGTTGTGAACCAGAGTCATCCCCTGGCTGCACAATTATCGCAGGAACTCTCCAATGATTTCTGCCACCATGCTGATTGTCTTGCAGGCTATGTTGCCCGTGATTTTCACCAGCAGGGATTACAGATCAACTTTACCCTTAATCATGTTCCCTTTGAAATGAAACTGGTTGGAAGGCATAATATGGAGAATGCAGTTGCCGCCAGTACCATTGCAAACCTTGTGGGCGTGGACCTTGCCGTTGCAGCGGATGCCCTTTCACGTTATGAAGGTATTTATCGCCGCCACCAGGTGTTGGGACAAAAACACGGGGTATGGCTGATCGATGATTATGCCCATAATCCAGCTAAATGTGCGGCCAGCATTCAGGCCTGCCAACCCCTTGCATCTAAGGTAGTGGCCTGGTTTCAGCCCCATGGTTATGGACCCACAAGATTCCTGAAAGATGATTTCATAAAAGAGATAGCCGCTGTATTGAGGCCACAGGATGAGATCTGGATGAGCGAGATATTCTATGCCGGTGGAACGGCAACCAAAGATATTTCATCTAATGAATTGATTGAAGGAATCAGGATGCTGGGTGGGCAGGCATGGTTTGTAGAAGACCGCAATGATCTGCTGGAAGCAATAAGGCCACACCTTACTGACGATACTGTATTGTTATTGATGGGGGCACGTGATCCGGGCCTCGAATCTTTTGCCAATGAGGTTTGGGAAAAATTATAAGACTAACCTATGACCATCCTTTTCAGAAATATTAAAGGGCTTGCAGGGGTTCGGGAAAACAGTGTTGTTCTTAGAGGGCAGGAACTTGCTTCACTGCCTCTAATCAACCAGGCATGGCTGTTAGTGGAAGATGATATTATCGCAGCTTATGGAAAGGAATCTGATTTTGAGAATGGAGACAAAATGCCTCCGGAGGCAGAGGAGATTATAGATTGTTCTGGCAGGTATATGCTGCCCGCCTGGTGTGATAGCCATACCCACCTCGTATTTGCCGCCAGCAGGGAAAATGAATTCATCGATAAGATCAATGGACTTGGTTACGCGGAAATTGCTGCAAGGGGCGGAGGTATCCTTGCTTCTGCTAATAAGTTGAATGAAATGGATGAGGACAGCTTGTACCAGCTCGCTGCAGTGCGATTAAAAAAGGCCTCCCTGCTGGGAACCGGTGCAATGGAGATCAAGAGCGGCTATGGATTAACGGTAGAGGGGGAGTTAAAGATGCTGCGCGTTATTAAGCGCTTAAAGCAATCCTCGCCAGTTTCCATAAAAGCAACATTTTTAGGCGCTCATGCCATTCCGGGTAATTTTAAAGATGACCGTGAAGGATATATCAGGCAGGTGATAGAAGATATGCTGCCGACGATCGCTGAAGAAAAACTGGCCGACTATATTGATGTTTTTTGTGAGCAGGGATTTTTTTCAACGGAAGAAACCATTCGTATCTGCGAGGCTGGTAAACAATATGGATTGCTACCAAAGATCCATGCGAACCAATTGCATATATCAGGTGGAGTGCAGGCTGGTGTTGCCCTTGATGCAGTTTCTGTGGATCATCTGGAGTCAATGGATGCTGCTGCCATCGAAGCATTGGCCGCTTCCAAAACAATTGGCACATTGCTGCCTACTGCGGCATTTTTTCTGCTGATGCCATACCAGCCCGCGCGGCAACTTATCAGTGCCGGTGCAGCCATTGCAATCGCTACTGATTTCAACCCCGGTTCATCCCCTTCCTATAATATGCAACTGGTGGTGGCCATGAGCTGTATCCAACTGCGCATGCTACCCGAAGAAGCCATCAACGCCGCCACCATTAACGGCGCCTTTGCCATGGGCCTGGGTACAGAAACCGGCAGCATCACCGTTGGTAAACTGGCCAACCTGCTCCTCACAAAAACAATGCCCTCACTCCACTATCTTCCTTATTCATTTGGCGAACAATTGGTGGACAGGGTATGGTTAAAAGGCTATGCCGTATATTAGAGGATGGAGTCTATTCAATCTGAGCAGTTACTGATTCTGATATGTTGTATAATCGTTATATCCTACCTGTTTTCCATAGCAAGCAGGTGGATCAGGATACCTTCCGTATTACTCTTGCTATTGGCAGGTATGGGAACCCGGAGCCTTGCAACCTACTATGGTTTCGAAATTGAATTTCCTGCTTTACTTATTGAATCACTGGGAGTAGTAGGACTGATAATGATTGTGCTGGAAGCCGGTCTCGACCTGGAACTTAAACAATCAAAGATCAAACTGATAAGGGATTCATTCCTTTCTGCCCTTTTTATTTTCCTGCTTTCTACCTCAATGCTTTCCTTTATACTCTATAACTGGTTACAACAGCCTTTGGTGAACTGCATCATCTATGCCATACCGTTATCTATCATGAGCAGCTCCATTGTATTGCCCAGCCTCCATGCACTTACCCCGGCCAAAAAAGAATTCCTGGTATACGAAGCATCTTTCTCAGATATCCTGGGCATCATGGTGTTTAATTATTTTACAGCAGGGGAAATTTTGTCGCCGCTTTCGATGGGATTGTTTGCGGGAAACCTTGTTCTTTCTATTATTTTATCAGTGGTCATGAGCCTTATGCTGATCTTTATTATGACACGTACTGCCCTCACCATTAAATTCTTCCTGATATTCGCCTTACTCGTTCTTATATATGCAGGCGGCAAATTATTGCACCTGCCTTCCCTGATCATTATCCTGGCCTTCGGACTTATGATCAACAACTGGCATTTGCTGAAATTTGACTGGATTAAGAAACATTTCCCGCAGGAACAGGTTAATGGATTGGGCCACCTCCTGCATTCCATAACAGCTGAATCCTCTTTTTTGGTCCGCACCTTTTTCTTTATATTGTTTGGATATTCCATTGTGTTCAGTACCATCCTCGAAGATGAGGTGATGAAGGTGGGTGGATTGATAGTACTGGCGCTCTTTGTTGTACGATTCCTGTATATGCGGTTCTTCCTTAAGACCAATGTATTTCCCGAAGTATTTTTCATTCCGCGGGGATTAATCACCATTGTGCTTTTCTACAAGATTCCGCAACAATACCGGCTTAGTAATTTCAATGAGGGGATCTTATTCTTTATCATTCTTGTGAGCAGTGCCATCATGGCAATTGGTATGCTTTTCTATAAGAAGAAACCAGCCGAGATGGTTGAAGAACCACAGTTTTCAGAACGTTCAGATCTTTTTTAAATATTGATTGCTATGCAACATTTTAAGTTCTATTCCAAGCAGGACGCACTCTACCTGACCCGTATACGCCGGTTTGAAACCAAATTGGGTGAGCGGGTGCAGGTTCTTAACGGCCATGACCAGCTTGAAGAAAAACTCAGGGATTCTCCTGCTACCTACGTGTTGTTTGGCATACCGGAAGATATTGGTGTGAAAGCCAACTACGGAAAGGGAGGGGCCGACTCTGCCTGGCTGCCTTTTCTGACCGCATTCCTCAATACACAAAGCAATGATTTCTTTACAGGGGAAGAAGTTCTTTTACTCGGTCATTTTGATTTCGGCGACCTGCAGTTTGTGATTGAAAACCATGCCCACAGCGAGGAAGAAAAGATTGAAGCTTATCGCCATGCCGTGGTGCAGATTGATGAGGAGGTGGAAAATCTTACCAAAACGATCACAGCTGCTGGTATGATACCAATTGCAATTGGCGGTGGCCATAATAATGCATATCCCCTGATCAAAGGCGCTGCAAAGGGATTATTCAAATTGGGGCTTATTCCACTGGCACAAATAAATGCAATCAACCTCGATGCCCATACAGATTTCCGCCCTTCTGAAGGCAGGCATTCCGGTAACGGTTTCCGTTATGCTGAGGAGGATGGCTACCTGCAGAAATATTGTGTAGTGGGCGTCCATGAAAATTATATCCAGCAGAATGTTTGGCTCGATTTTGTGAATAATCCATTCCTTGACATGATCACTTATGAGGATATCTTTCTTTTTGATAAAAGGAATTTTATCCAGGCAGTTGCTCATGCAACAGGATTTACGGAAGATTCATATTGCGGCATTGAACTTGATCTGGATGTTATAGAAGAAAGTTTGAGTTCTGCCACAACGCCATCGGGATTAACACCGCTTCATGCAAGGCAGTATATCAGCTTTGCTGCAACCGATACAAAAGCAGCATACCTGCATATTTGCGAAGGTGCCTCGCAATTAAGTGATGGGCGTAAGAGTGAAACTACGGGTAAGCTTATTAGTTATCTTGTAAGTGATTTTATTAAGTCGAGGCCCGATTCATCCTCTTAAAACATTCCCCTGGAGAAACGGAATCCCATATTCACATAGTTTTTCAGCCGGCGGCTCTGGTCGCTGTAAATGAAACTGAATTCAAGCGGACCAATGGGTGAGTCGAAACCCAACGTTAATGCATACCCGCTCAATAGCTTTCCTTCTACAGGAGCAAGCTGGTCTTTCAGGAAAGAGTGATACATAAGGCTATAGCTGGATGCGGTATATACGCTGCCACTGAACTGGTAACGCCAGTTGATGGATCCCTTAATCAGGCTGTTTACAAAAAGCGAAGCATCCTGGATACCCGCCATGGTCACCTGGTTTCGCATCATGGGTTGCATACCACCCACAATGAAATCATGGAACACGAACTGGCTGGTATTGAAGTTGGCTGCAGCCTCAGACTGGAGGGTTATAAAATTCTTTGTACCCACCGGCAGTACTTTTTGTACCTGCATTTTAGCGCGGAAAAAAGGTTCGTAGCCAATACCCAGGGAATCCGGATTCTCAATGGGGTCACCGGATGAGTTAAAAGTAACATTCAGGTTCTGTGAAAATATATAGCTGGGTTCAAATAGGAAATACGTGCCTCGCCGCGGAAGGAACAGCCGGTCATGTGAATTGTATTCATATCGCATATATGCCTGCAGGTATGTATTGCGGCCATCAATAGAAATACGCGACTGTGTTTGTGGCTTCACGGATACTTTTTCAAGATGTATACCTGCTGCATACAACTGCCTTCTTTTGTAAGCCACCTGGAGTCTTGTGTCAACATATTGGCTGAAAAGGCGGTAAACACCGAGGGCCTTATAATCTTCGAATTGGGTTACTTCCTGTCGCTCCAGGTAATATTCACTGATCCAGGCCAGGGGTAATTTTTTGCTACCCCAGATCTGTGTATGCTCAAGCCTTAATCGCGGGTTTTCAGAGATGCCCGCAGCAATCAGGCTTTTACTTTGTTTTCCGATGAAATCGCGTACCGTAATATTAGCTATAAGCATGATATTGGTAAGTGAACTATAATTTACCGCCAGTTTTGCAGTGATCGGAACATTCTCCTCCGCAATCAGGCGGATATCAGCCACCCCTTCACTCACGGGTTCAAGCTGGTAATAGAGTTTATTGAAATAACGGGTTCCGAATGCCTGGCGAATTGATGCCTCTAATTCTTTAACGGTATATTCCTGTCCTTCTTTTAGTCCCAGCATCCTCCGCAGAAATGGCATGCTTATGTATTTTAAGCTATCGCTGATAATTTGACGAATACGGATTCTTTCAGGAACTGAAGGACAACTTACTTTCTCTGGCACACCATAAATAGCATTCAGTGAATCGGCCAGCTTCTTGAAGATAGGGTAGAAGGCAAGGCCGGTTTCGAGTCCAATTGCTATCAGGGAATCACTGCTTCCAAAACTTCCGCTTGAATATTTTTCAATGGGATGATCAACAAAATAATCGCAGAGTGCTATTTCCTGTTTGCTGGAAGCAGCTTCTTTAAAAAAGGCTATCTGGGTGAGGATCTGAAGCGGGGAGGTAAGCTTATCGGCCGATAAAAGTTCACTACTCACATCGCTCCCAACTATAATATCAGCTCCCATTTGCTTCACATCACTAACAGGGAAATTGCGAACCAATCCGCCATCCACCAGCTTTTTGTTATCTATGACAACTGCTGTAAATACAGAAGGGATGGCCATACTTGCCCGCACTGCACTTATAAGATCACCTTTGTCTAAGACGATGGCTTCACCAGTAGCCAGGTCGGTAGCTATGCATTTAAAGGGCCGGTTTAGTCCATCGAAATTCCGTATACCATAGGCAGGGAAATAGAGTTCATTGAATTTCAGCCAGAGCTCTTCTGATTCAAGAACGCCGGAAGGTAGCCGGAACTTTCCTTCTTGCATAGGTAACTCTACGGCATACCTCCCGTACTCGTTTTTCTCCTCCATGATGAAGGCATTGAGGGAGGACCGGTTACTGAGTAGCCTGTTCCAGTTTATACTGCGTGCAATAGTGAGAATGGTGTCAGCATCATAGCCGATAGCATAAAGGCTGCCAATGATTGCACCCATGGAAGTGCCGGTAACATAGTCGATCTGCAGGCCGGCAGAATCTATAGCTTTGAGAACACCAATATGGGCGAGACCCTTGGCACCACCACCACTGAGCGCCAGGCCAATTTTAGGTCGGGCGGACTGCTGTGCTCCTGCATTCATTACTGAAAGGAGCAGCATGGAAATGATAAGGTAACGGCAGAAAAATGTCCGGGTCATATGCCCGATGAAGTTAATCCATTTCCGTTTCCATTTCCATGATCTTTTCGAAGGTGGTCTCGTATTCTTTGTTAAGATTATCTAGTAGGGCCACCTGTTGTTTATAGGCTGTTTCTGCAGCGGCAAATTTACTTCTGTCAGAATAGGTTGCCGGGTCAGATAAGGCAAGCTCCAGTTCATTCTTTTTCTCCTTGGCTTTAGCGATGCGCTCTTCCAACTGGTTAAATTGTTTCTGCAGGCGTTGCAATTCCTTGCGTAGCTCCTTATTGATCGGTTGGTTGTTGGTTGGTTTAGTTGCAGCAGGCTTCACGTCTTCAACAACTTTTGCAGTGGGCGCCGCAACTGGCCCCTGCTTATCAGCTACAACCGCGGCAACCGCTGCTGCTGCAGCATGTTTTGCCATCCGTTCTTTCCATTCGATCCACTCATGATAGCTTCCTTTAAACTCTTTGATCTTATGATCTTCGATCTCCCATATCTTATTAGCAGCTTTGGATATAAAGTAACGGTCGTGACTAACCATGATCAGGCTGCCTTCATAACGGTTGAGGGCCTCCACCAATAACTCCACCGAATGGATATCGAGGTGGTTGGTCGGCTCATCCAGCATCAGGAAATTTGCTTTGCTCACGATGGTTTTCGCAAGTGCAACCCTGGCTTTTTCACCACCGCTGAGTACCTTGATCTTCTTATCTGTATCATCACCACTGAAAAGAAAACATCCCAATAATGTGCGCAGCTCCTGCTCGGTTTTCTGACTTCCGCAGGTCTTCATCTCTTCAATCAGCGTATTGTTCAGGTCGAGTGATTCAAGCTGGTGCTGGGCATAAAAACTCTCTTCAACATTATGCCCCCATTTACGGTCTCCTTCAAATGTTTCCACACCAGCAATGATTCTAAGGAGTGTAGATTTCCCTTTTCCGTTTGCACCGATCAGCGCGATCTTATCTCCCCGGTCAATTTCAGCCGAGGCATTTTCAACAATTATATTATCGCCATATTTTTTGGTGATATGTTTTAGTTCCACTAATACCCGTCCAGGTATTTTATCTATCCTGAAATTGATCTTTATGTTTGGACGTTCTATTTCCACTTCTTCTATACGATCGATCTTGTCGAGTCGTTTCATGGCACTTTGGGCCTGGGCAGCCTTGGTTGCCTTCGCACGGAAGCGCTCTATGAATCTTTCCTGCTGGCGTATATATTCCTGCTGGTTTTCAAAAGCACGTTGCTGCAGTTCAACACGCATGGCTTTCTCCGTTTCATAGAACTCATAATTGCCCTGGTAGAAATGCAATTGCTTCTGGTATACCTCCACCACCTTCGTGACCATGCGGTTAAGGAAGAATTTATCGTGACTCACAATAACCACCGAACCTTTATAATGCAAGAGGTATTTTTCAAGCCATTCGATGGATGGAAGGTCGAGGTGGTTGGTCGGTTCATCGAGCAACAACAGATCAGGTGCCTGCAGGATCATTTTTGCCAGCAGAACACGCATACGCCATCCCCCGCTGAATTCGCGGTAAGGACGGTCAAGGTGCTCCTGCGGAAATCCAAGTCCATGGAGAACTTCTTCCGTACGGTGATGGATATCATATCCCCCCAGCACTTCCAGTTCATGCAGGGCGTCGGAATATTCATGCAGAATTTTCTCATCGCCGGTTGCTTCCAATTCTTTTCCGAGCCGTTCAATATCCTTCTCCAGTTGCTGCACTTTCTCAAAAGCGCTGAGGGCAACCTCAAGTATGGAATTGTTGGTGTCAAAACTCAGGAGGTCCTGGTGCAGGTATCCGATGGTGGTACCGCGGCCCCGTTCCACTGATCCGGCGGATGGCAGTAATTCACCTACAAGTACTTTCAGGAGGGTCGACTTACCGGTTCCATTGTACCCGATCAGGCCGATACGCTCTCCCGGTTGAATATGCCAGGTGGCATCAGATACGATCACCCGGGCACCAAACTCAAACGTAACATTTTGTAATCCTACTAACATGGGGCGCAAAATTACAGAAAAGCCTTCGATTTTACCGGATGGTAACGAACCAAAGAGGGTGGTTTTTGTTCATTCCTGTTAACTTGCACCCGTCTTAACATAAACTTTATCGTTCCGATGCCCCGATTTTCGATTTTTTTCCTGCTATTGTTGCTTTTAGCCAGGCCGGTTGCTTTCGGTCAGGGAAATACAGGCAGCAGGAAGTTCACCCTCAGCGGCTATGTTCGCGATTCCCTTTCCGGGGAAAGCCTTATCGGGGCCTCCATAGTTATCAATGGTAAAGGCAGGGGAGTTGTCAGCAATACCTATGGATATTATTCGATCACACTGGAAGCGGGCAGCTATGAACTCAGTTGCAGTTATGCCGGCTATGAATCATCGCGTATATCGTTTACACTTGACCGTGATCTCTCCAATAATTTTTTGCTATCCCCCCGTGGAACCACACAGGAAGAGGTAATAGTATATGCCAAACGCAAGGATGGGAATGTTACGCAGGCACAGATGGGCAAAATAGATCTTTCCATGAGCCAGGTGAAATCTTTGCCTGTGCTGCTTGGGGAAACAGATATCCTGAAAACGCTTCAACTGCTGCCCGGTGTCCGCAATGCTGGGGAAGGCAATGCCGGCTTCTATGTGCGGGGTGGTGGGCCCGACCAGAACCTTATCATGCTTGACGACGCCGTGGTTTATAACACCGGCCACCTCTTTGGTTTCTTCTCTGTTTTTAATTCGGATGCCATAAAAAATGTTTCGCTCATCAAAGGTGGTATGCCAGCACAGTATGGCGGCCGACTTTCATCTGTTCTTGATATCGCCATGAAGGACGGAAACATGAAACAACTTGAAGGTGAGGGCGGGATCGGCCTGATTGCATCACGCTTTTCAATTCAGGGGCCATTGCAAAAAGACAAGGCATCTTTTATCATCTCCGCCCGCCGTACATATATAGATGCGCTGGTGAAACCATTTGTTCCTAAAAGCAGCTCCTTCTATGGATCGGGTTATTATTTCTATGATCTCAACACCAAGGTCAATTATAAATTCTCCGATCGTGATCGTCTTTATCTGAGTGGCTATTTTGGAAGGGATGTCTTTGATTTTAAAAACAACCAGCGCTCTTTCAGCGCCAATATCCCCTGGGGAAATGCTACCGCAACACTTCGCTGGAACCATGTATTCCACAGGAAATTGTTCTCCAATGCAACACTCGTTTTCAACAACTACAATTTTGCTTTTAACGGCGAACAGAATAATCTCTCTTTTAACCTGCGCTCGGGTATCCGCGACCTCACAGCAAAGTTTGACATGGATTATTATCCCGCACCCGCGCACAAACTCAAATGGGGAGCACAAATCACTCATCACACCTTTAAGCCAAACCTCTTCAGTGGCCGGTCCGATTCAGTTGATTTTACCCCCAATAATGCCTCCCGTAAATATGCCATAGAATCAGGTGTATATCTTCAGCACGACTGGGAACTGGGAGAGAAATGGCAATTGAATACCGGCATACGTTACAGCTCCTTTGCACAGACCGGGCCGTTCACCGCCTATACCCGCGATGCCGATGGCAATAAGACCGACAGTACTGTATACCGGAGAGGGTCAACCGTAAAGTATTATGGTGGACTGGAACCGAGGTTCACCATGCGGTACAGCATTAATGATGAGAGTTCAATAAAAGCTTCTGTTAGCAGGAACAACCAGTATATACATCTCGTGAGCAATGCCGGATCTACTCTTCCCACCGACCTCTGGGTTCCCAGTACATTAAATGTGAAGCCTCAGCTTAGCTGGCAATATGCGGCTGGCTATTTCCGGAATTTCAGCAATAATAAGTATGAGACATCGGTAGAGATATATTATAAGAAAATGGATAACCAGATCGAATACCGGGAGGGCTATACTCCCGGACTTACTGATCCGGAAGAAGAATTTGTATTCGGGGAAGGCTGGAGTTATGGAAGTGAATTCTTTGTTCGCAAAAATACCGGTAGGCTTACCGGATGGGTAGGGTATACGCTGAGCTGGACCTGGCGTAAATTCCCCGATCTCAATGAAGGCATGAAGTATCCGGCGCGATATGATCGCCGCCATGATCTCTCAGTTGTGAGTGCCTATGAATTGAATAAAAAATGGAAGCTCTCTGCAGTGTTTGTATATGGCACCGGAAATGCCACCTCACTTCCTGAACGTTTCTACATAGTGAATGGAACACTAACGCAGGAGTATAGCCGCATTAATAAATACCGGCTTCCTTCCTATCATCGCATTGATTTTGCCGCCACCTATACACCAGTTCCCAAAAAACCCCGCCGCATAAAGGGTAGTTGGGTTTTCAGTATTTACAATGTTTATAGCAGGTTGAATCCCTATTTCATTTACTACGATCAAACAGGAAGTGCCTATGACGGCAGCCTGAAGGTGGAAGCCAGGCAGGTGAGCCTTTTCCCTATCATCCCCAGCGTAACCTGGAACTTCAGGTTTTAGGTGTCTGACTGCGTCAGACACCTATTTCAGGCGAAATCGTACCGCAGCATTTTTCTTGTCGGAAGCTGAAAGTCTTACTTCGTATTTATTGCGGCCTGCCGTTACTACCATCAGCGCAGTATTGGGAGGGATGCTCCCAAGATTATCTGCATACATCACCAGTTCATAATCTGTATCAGGAAAAGCCTTAAGCTCCAGCGTTAAGGGCTTGTTGGTGAGCCGCTGTTTTAATAGAAGCAATTTATTATTCAGGAAGATGGTTACAGTATCATTATCTATCTCTGCATTGTCGTACAGATCGATTTTTATATTGGGCGTTTCAAGCTCAAGGGTGCTTACCACCTCTGTGGTACGCTCCTGCAGCTTCAACGATTGCTGGAGTTTGGCAAGTTCTTCCGGCTGGTCGATATCGATGGGGAAATCGGTTGTAGATACCCGGTATAGCGTGATCCTGCCGGGTGGGCAGGCCTTTCTACTATCGCTTTCATATCCTTTCCATTCACCAGTAAGGCTTTCTTTATTACCGGAAGAAGACCAGGTAAGATCATAGGTCTTGGAACAGGCAACGCAATCGGAAGGAATATTTACCTCCATTATTTTGTCTTCAATGAGAACCATTCTTTTGGTCTGGCTATTATAACGTCCATTGAAATGATGTTTCACAAAACGGTTACGGTCATAATAATCAAAAGAATTTCCCACCAGCATATTTCCTTGCTGGCCGATCTGGATCTCAAGGTTATACACCGGGAAACAGCCCCCTGCTTCCTGGGTAAGTGTTCCACGCCAGATGCCGTTCAGGTCCTGTGCAGATGCAGCCTGCAGTAAGATCAATAATAGGGAAGTCAGAAAGAGCCTCATGGGTTGTATTGGTAGTTCAATTTAAGCCATCGCATGAATTGAGCGATAGAATTTTGTGAACGGCAAACAAGGGAATATGAAAGGCAGCCATCTAATTACCTGCCTCATACCGGAAGCGCACCACTGCATTTTTTTGTTCTGTGGACGTGATCCTCACTTCAAATTGCTGGTTACCTGCTTTCACCACCATCAATGAAGTATTTGGGGGGATCTCACCAAGGTTTTCTGCTACCATTACCAGTTCATGATATTCATCATCATCCAGGGTTATACGCAGCGTAATGGGAGAGAGGGAAAGCATTTTCCTTGATACCACCAACACTTTGTTCAGGTAAACGGAAACTGTGTCTTTATCGATTGTGCCATTATCATACAGGTTTACGATCACTTCCCTGGTGCGCACTTTAAAGGTCTTAACCAGTTCATTCTCTCTTGTTTTCAACACCGGTGGAATAACCTGGGGATCTGTCCTTTTTTTATCAGCAATTCCCTGGTTAGTTGGCGGAGCCTTTGGTTCTATCGGACGCTGTGGTAACTCGGGCTCCTTTTCTTCAACTTTCGGGGCTGGTGTTACAATTTTTTTATTGGATTTAGCTATTTCAGTCTCTTTCTCTGTAACAACTGGTGGCTGTGGTTTTGGCGGTGTAATAGGTTGCTTTTTTTCTTTCTCACGCTGCACAAGGAAAGGCTCCTTATAAAAATCGGAACTGATAACCTTGCGCAGGAAAACAGTGCCTCTCCCACAATCTGATGAGTCGCGCGTGTTCATGCTTACATAAGTTCCTTCCATGAATTCCTCTCTGCCATTTCTCGAATATTGCAGGAAACATGTCATCACACAGGCATCATTGCCCTGCATCATTCTAACCTCCACGATCTTCAGTTCTTCCAGCAATACTTTCTGCGTGCCGGTATGAATAGTGCCCTTGGCAACAGCCTTACCATAGAATTCGGTTGTCTTGTAAGAATAGGTAACTCCTTTAAATGCTTTTCCCCGCTGGTCGAGCTGGATCTCGAATTTATAACGGTCATCAATATTCATGAGTTGCAACATCCGGTTATTGGAACGGAAATGACCCCGCCATATACCGGTCAGATCCTGCGCGTGCAGGGCTGTTCCGGCAAATAAAAGAAGTAGCAGGATGATGAGCCTCATGAATGCAAGTTATATATTCAAGTTAACTAAAAAGGAATGGCAATTTCGTACCGTTCAACGAGTTATTCTGGCAATTGTTCGTTAAATTTGCAACCCTTCCTGCCTTGTTTGTATAAAGGGGGAAGCAGAAATACTATAGAAACAAATGATAAAGATCAGCTTTCCGGATGGCGCGCAGCGTGAATATGAACCCGGTACCTCAGCCCTCGACATCGCAAAAAGTATAAGTGAAGGATTGGCCCGTAAAATACTTGCAGCATCGGTTAACGGGCAGGTGTGGGACCTTAGCCGTCCTATTTATGAAGATGCAGCGTTGAAATTATTGGGATGGGAGGAAAAGGATGCTAAATCTACCTTCTGGCATTCTACCGCACACCTCATGGCAGAAGCCATTGAAGCGATGTTCCCCGGGGTAAAATTCTGGGTTGGTCCGCCGGTTGATAACGGATTTTATTATGATATAGACCTTGGTGATAAAAGCATTTCTGAAGAAGATCTCAGGAAGCTTGAAGTGAAGATGGCAGAACTTGCAAAGCAGAATAATGCCTTTATTCGTAGAGAAGTTCCTAAGGCAGAAGCCATTTCTTATTTTGCCGAAAAGGGCGATGAATACAAGCTCGATCTCCTGCAGAACCTGGAAGATGGAACCATCAGCTTCTATTCGCAGGGTAATTTCACTGATCTGTGCCGCGGACCGCATATCCCACATACCGGACTCATCAAGGCTTTCAAGCTCACCAGCATCGCAGGTGCTTACTGGAAGGGTGATGAAAAAAACAAGATGCTTACCCGTGTTTATGGAGTAAGTTTTCCCTCACAAAAGGAACTTGACGAATACCTCGCTTTACTTGAGGAAGCCAAGAAGCGTGATCACAGAAAGATAGGTAAGGAGCTCAGCATTTATACTATGGATGATGATGTGGGACAGGGCCTTATCATGTGGATGCCCAATGGAACTATCATCATTGAAGAATTGGAAAAGCTCGCAAAGGAAACTGAAGAAGAAGCAGGTTACCATCGCGTTGTTACTCCTCATATTGCCAAGGAAAGTATGTATCTGACCAGCGGGCACCTTCCTTATTATGCCGATAGTATGTACCCTCCCATGGAACTGGAAGGAGAGAAATACTATCTACGCGCAATGAACTGTCCGCATCACCATAAGATTTTTGCTGCAGAGCCAAAGAGCTATCGCGACCTGCCTTATCGCATTGCAGAATACGGTACTGTTTACCGTTATGAGCAAAGCGGTGAATTATTTGGTCTCATGCGCGTTCGCTGCCTTCATATGAATGATGCACATATCTATTGTACAAAGGATCAGTTTGAGCAGGAATTCCGCTCTGTGAACGAGATGTACCTCAAGTATTTCAAAATATTTGGGATTGATAAATATGTAATGCGCCTAAGCTTGCATTCACCCGAAAAGCTTGGTAAGAAATATGTGGATGAACCTGAGTTGTGGAAAGAAACAGAAGCCATGGTTCGCCAGGTGCTGATAGATTCAAATATTCCATTTGTGGAAGTACAGGATGAGGCCGCTTTCTATGGTCCAAAAATTGATGTACAGATATATAGTGTAATAGGAAGGGAATTCACGCTTGCCACCAACCAGGTGGATTTTTCACAGGGCCGCAGTTTCAAGCTTGAATATACCACCGCCGACAACCAGCATGACACTCCCCTGATCATTCACCGGGCGCCTTTAGGAACCCATGAGCGTTTCATAGGATTTTTGCTTGAGCATTATGCGGGTAAACTGCCGGTATGGCTGGCACCACAGCAGGTGAAGATCCTGCCGATTAGCGATAAATTCATGGATTATGCAGAGGGAGTGAAGAAACAGCTTCGGAAAGCAGGTGTGAGAGTATCCATTGATGACAGGAACGAAAAAATCGGTAAGAAGATCCGGGATACCGAGCTGCTGCGCGTTCCTTATATGCTTGTGGTAGGCGAAAAAGAGATGAATGAGGGCAAGATTGCCGTTCGCCGCCAGGGCAAAGGAGATGCCGGTGTTATGCCCGTGGAGGAATTTATTCAGGTGATTTCACGGGAGATTTCAGATCGCAGCAGTAGTGAATAAAAAAATTAATATTTTCGGGTCGTAATTGTTTAATCAAAATAACTAAATGGCATTTCCACCCAGACCACCCAGAGGGGCTTTCAATCCAAGGTTCAAGAAAGAACAGCAACAGGAACACAGGACTAACCAAATGATTCGGGTACCATCGGTACGATTGGTTGGCGACAATGTAGAAGTAGGCGTTTATTCCATCCAGGAAGCACAGCGCATGGCACAGGACCAGGGGCTCGACCTGGTGGAGATCTCGCCAAACGCCGATCCGCCGGTTTGCAGGATCATCGATTATAATAAATTCCTATACGAGAAGAAGAAGAAGGATAAGGAGATGAAGGCGAAGGCCAAGCAGTCTGAAGTGAAAGAGATCAGGTTTACACCTAACACCGACGACCATGATTTCAATTTTAAAGCGAAACATGCGGAGGAATTCCTGAAAGAAGGAAATAAGGTGAAAGCCTATGTCCAGTTCCGCGGTAGGGCCATCCAATTTAAAGACAGGGGTGAACTGCTCCTCCTGAAATTTGCAGAACGCCTTACAGATTTTGGGGTTTTGGAAGGGATGCCAAAAATGGAAGGTAAGCGGATGCTTGCCATCTGGGCACCTAAAAGCCAGAAGAAGAAAAAGGATTCAGGAGATTGATCCCTTTCCAAATAGTATAATTGTCAAAATCAATTGGGGAACCCGCATCAATGCGGGTTTTTTTATTATTTCTGGGCTTCTGCATAATAGAATCTACCCCCGGTTGTTTATATTGAGTCTGATTCCTGATTTTATGAGCATAGCACCTGTGATTTTGAGGGGATTGATATTCTGTACCATTTTAGTATTGGCCCTAAACGCACGAACTCAGGTAACCGAATCCAGCCCTATCCGTTTAAAAAACGGTCTGCCGGCCAAAAGCCTGGTACTGCGTTCCATTGATCCATTGGATCCCACACTCCGTGCATCAATAGCAGGCGGAAAAACCTGGGCAATTATTCAGTTTAAAGAACTTCCAGGTACCCGCAAGCAGGCGGAACTTCGCAGGCAGGGTATAGAACTCTATGATTATATTCCTGAAAACAGTTTCCTCGCAGGTATCAGGGGATCGTTTTCTGCCAGTGATCTTGGCGCAAAGGGCATCCATGCATTGGTTCCCATGAACAGGTCGCTGAAATCGGGTATATATGGTTTAGATGCAAATAACAGAAGGGATGTTTCTGCGGCCCCTTCCCGGAATTACCATCTTAAATTGATCCCGGGAGCTGATAGCACTGAAGCGAGAAATCTTCTGGAAAATTCTATTTCAACCTTTGGAGCGGATGGACAGGTAATAAAATTTCTAACGCCAGACCTTGCGGAATGCAGACTTAATGGGATGGTGCTCAACCATCTGCTCGATCAGCCATTTTTGCTCTACGTGATGGAAGCGCCAGCACTTGGTATCCTTAATAGTGAAGCAATTGATATCCAGCAGTCGGACCAGCTGCATACAGGATTTGAAGGTATGCCTGCCATTAGTGGGAAAGGTGTAGTGCTGGGTATAGGAGATAATGGAAGGATTTATCATATTGACCACCGATATAATGAGGAGGGACAATCCTATAACGGAGCATCTCATGCAACCCATGTTGCCGGAACTATGGGCGGGGCAGGCATTCTTGACCCGGCTATGAAAGGAAACGCCTGGCAATCCACTCTTATCGTAGATTATTTCAATACAATTATCGATCGCTCGCCCGAATATTACCAAAAGGGGATGGTGGTTACCAACAACTCCTATGGCGCTGGCAGCCAATGCCTTCCCTATTCAGGATTATATACAGGATATTGTGTTCAGGGCGATCAGCAATTACTTGACCTTCCCAACCTCGTACATGTATTTGCCGCTGGAAATGAAGGAGGATTGAAATGCGGTGACTTCCCTACGGGGTTTAGAACCATTGACAATGCCTTCCAGGCTGCCAAGAATGTAATAACTGTTGGCGCCACAAATAAGGATGCCAATCTCTTCCGCTGGTCCAAAGGTCCGACCCTCGACGGCCGACTGAAGCCGGAGATAACCGCTATAGGGGATGGTACCAGATCAACTGCCACAAACAATACCTATGCTATTGATTACGGAACCAGTATGTCGGCCCCCCAGGTGACGGGTGTTCTTGGGTTACTCTACGAACGTTACCGTCAACTCAATGGGAATGTTGATCCGCCGGGAGATCTGATGAAAGCTATTGTCTGTAATACCGCAACAGATATCGGAAATAAAGGAGTTGATTTCACCAATGGATTCGGTTTTCTCAATGCCCGCAAAGCGATTGAAGTTGTAAATGCTAAAACATATTTGTCTGGTACAGTAGACAATGGAGGGGAATCCAGGTTCGAAATTAACCTCCCTGAACAGGTGAAAGACCTGAAAATCATGTTATACTGGCACGACAATCCATCTTCTCTTTATACGTTTAAGAATTTGGTTAATGATCTGGATATCAGCATTATATCTCCTTCAGGAACCGAGATGGATCCATTGATCCTTGATACAAGTGCTGCTGGGGTTAATGCTCCCGCCATCGCCGGGAAAGATCATATCAACAATATAGAACAGGTGGTTGTCGAAAATGCAGCGCCTGGTATCTATACTATATTGGTAAAGGGTTTCAAGGTTCCGGCTGGTCCACAGTTGTTCAGGATTGTATATAACTGGGAAGAAACGGGCTTGCGTCTATTGCAACCTGCCGGGGGTGAAAAATGGAAGCCTGCCCAGCAAAAAGGCATTATCTGGTCGGCTGGAAATACTCCGGCTTCATCCATCACGGCAAGCTTTTCAGCGGATGGCGGCCTGAGCTGGACTGATATTAATGGTGGATCTGCCCATGCAAACAGGAAGGATTGGACCGTTCCTTCAATTAGTACTACCAACGCGAGGATCAGGATCCGGAATAATATTACAGGGGAAGAAATCATTTCGGAACCCTTTACTATTCTGCCCGATTATAATTTTTCACTTACAAGTACCTGCGCCTCAACCATTACTGCACGCTGGAAGCCGGCGCCAGGCATTGATTCAGTTCAGGTTTTACAATACGAAGATGGTGCCTATAAAGTAACTGCAACTACTGCTGATACATTTTTTGTCCTAACCGGACTACGGTCGGGCCCCAACTACTGGATCACCCTGCAACCCTTGCTGAACGGGATTCCCGGCGAGCGGAGCCTGGCAAAGCTTATTAGAACACCCGCCACCGTTTGTCCACCTGCTGGTGCAGCCGGAGACCTCGCTATAACTACGGTCCTTAATCCTTCCGTTCAGCGCTTTGCCACCAGTACTGATAGAAATGGGATTGATACGGTAATTATCCAGCTCCGCAACATGGGTAATTCATCAATCAGCGATACTGTTTTCCTCTCTGTGAACCAGGATGGAAATCTGCTTGGGTCAGATACGCTTATAAGAAATTTTACCCCGGGAGAAGTTTTTTCATGGAAAACGGCAATAATCCTTCAGTCAGAGATCGGTGAAGAAAAGCAGCTTAAGTATAGTATAAGCTCAATTAATGATCCCGAACCTTCCAACGATACCCTCGCCAATTTATGGCGTTATCTTCCTAATGAACCGGTGACCTTGCCATTATCGCTGGATTTTGGTGGTTTGAAAGACAGTACTTATTTAAAACCAGGCATTATTGGGGTATTTGGTGCATCGCAGATAGATTATTCAACTTCCTCACCCATCATAAAACTACATAGCCGATCAACAGGTATTCCCTTCACTGCCTCCAGCAAGGTGCACAACCAGGAAATGGTGTTGACTTCCACCTTTAATATGGCAGCGTACCAAGTTTCAGATGATATAAGACTGACGCTGGATATTCCCGAGTCAGGTAAAATGAGGCTGGAACTGTCTGTCAGGGGTTCCGACACATCAGCATGGCTGGTTTTGCCTCAAACTGACCCGGTCACTTACGTGAACAGTCTTGACCACATGAATATTACCCGGGTACTCGAAAAGGGTAGCCAGCAATTTTCCAGCAGTTTTCAGCTTAGGCTAAGAATCACCAAAACGAATTATGAAGATAGCCTGCCACTCCTGCGATCAATTCAACTTTTCAAGGCAAATGCCGACATGGCACTAATTGACCTTTACTATATTAAAAATAAGGTTACTGATGGCGATAGTTTGCGGTTCAGGGTCAGCGCCCTTAATCTTCGCTCCGTGGGAACAGGAAGTTTCATCATTGGAGTAATATCCCCTGATGGTAAACGCCAGTCCAGTAGCTTCGATAGTATTGCTGCAAATGATACTGCCCATGCTGAATTCACGGTTCCAGTCAAGGACTGGCCTTCAGCAGTTTCCGGTGTGTATGCTTTTGTTACAGCCGTGGGTGATATAAACCAACAGGATGATACTCTCTTCGCACCACTGGCCTACGCGAAGTTAATGAACCAGTTCCCCTACCTGCAGGGTTTCGAAAATGGCAAACAGGGATGGGGCTCTACCTATATGTATGATCTTGCAGAAAATCTGCAGGAAACTGTTCAACCTTTTAAAGCTGCCAATGGAAATGGATTCTGGGGTACCCGCCGGCTGGAAAACTCTTCAGGAGTGGCTTTTGTTGTAGCATCGGGATACCTGGTAAGTCCGCTTTTCGATCTTCGCCAATTGCGGGCGCCACATCTTTCCATGAGTGTTAATAAGCAGCTTTGTGATGGTAAGGATTCTGTGTTCCTGGAATTTTCTGCTGATACCGGTCGAACCTGGCAACGATATATAGCCCCCGTTCAACAATCCACCAACTGGTATACTGCGCAACAGCAGGCATGGAAAGATTGTGGTAATGATTACTGGCAGGTGGTTTCTATGGCATTGCCCACCGGCTGGGCCACCCTTCAATTCAGGATTCTTTCACTGGAGCGTTCAGATCTTAGCACCGCCACACCAATTGTTCCGGGGGGATTATTGTTGGATGAGGTACATATTTTTGATTTGGATCATCCTGTTGACGCTGGACTCACCGATTTCAGTTTTGAAGGGAGGTCGAAACCGCTGCAGTGGACCCCGGTGATAAGAAATGGTGTCATTCTTTCTGCCGCTCAATCTGCAGAAGGGGAGCAGGCATTCCGTTTTAATTACCATTCAGCAGGTGAGGGTAATTTATTCCAGGGAAATCCGGTTCTTAAACAACGCTGGGTGTTTTCAGGATCCAACAATACGGCAGGAGGTAAGATTAGGTTATTCATTACCGATGATGCGGTAAGGCAATGGCTGGACGAAAACCCTTGCGATACCTGTGCAATAAAGAGAAGCGCCTATGATTTGTCTGTATTCAGGTACACGGGACCCCCATCCACACTAAATGAGAAAACCTCAGATAACCTTCCGGGATTTGAAACAGTTTGGACGGCTGACCAGTTTGAACTCATTCCTTATGAAAAAGGATATTATGCAGAGATCCCATCTGAAGTTTATGGTGAGTTCTATTTCGGGATAAATAATACCCTATCCACCGTGGTGCTTGAGGCAACGGGAAGGCAGGAACCAATTTCATCTCTGCTTCAATGGGATGCGACCGCTAACCTGGGGATTCTTCGTTTTGAAATTGAACGGGCAAACGGAACCGGCAGCAGTAGTGGTTTCCAAACCATTACCACCATACAAACCCAACCCAATGGCAATTATAGTTTCACGGATGCGGGGGTAATTTCTCCAGGCAGTTACCAGTACCGGCTGAAGATCATTTATGAAAATGGCCAGGTCAGGTATTCCAACATCAGTTCGGTGAACTTTGGTGAAGGCATGAGGCTTAGGGTTTATCCCAATCCTTCCCCCGCTGCTGAAATGCTTCTGCTGGTGGAGAACCTTGCAGGCGAAACCCTGCATATGGCCCTGGCGGATGTGGCGGGGCGCACCATTTGGCGAAGGAAACTGGATATTGCGGCAAGCGTTCAGGTGGTACCTTTGCACCAGGCAGGTCCGCAACTGGCGCCAGGTATCTATTATCTTCGCGCCCAGAACGGAAAAGAAATAAAGACCATACGGTTGGTTATTTCAGGAAACTGATATACCTTTGCGCTCCCAAAAGGGTGCCATCGAAAGATGGTGACATTGCCCAAATGGCTCCATAAGTCCCTGCCTGTGCGGGGCGCCAGCAGGGCGTAACTATTTCAGTTATCAAGATGCCAAAGGTAAAAACCAATTCAAGCGCCAAGAAGCGCTTCAAGGTGACCGCTTCAGGAAAGATCACCCATCAGAAAGCGTTCAAACGTCACATTCTCACCAAAAAGTCAACCAAGCGTAAGCGCGGCATGCGTAAAGCAGGTGTTGTATCAAAACCAAACATGGATTTCGTTCAACGCCTCCTGGGTCTTAAGGGGTAAATCATTTAATCACAACTTAAAACTATTTAGCATATGCCACGTTCAGTAAACGCCGTTGCCTCAAGGGCACGCAGAAAAAGGATACTCAAGCAAGCCAAAGGATATTATGGCAAGCGTAAGAATGTATATACAGTTGCCAAGAATATTGTTGAAAAGGGTATGACCTACAGCTATGTTGGTCGTAAACTTAAGAAGCGCGAATACCGTGCTCTCTGGATCGCACGTATCAACGCAGCAGTTCGCGAAGAAGGCCTTACTTATTCTGTTTTCATCCACAAGCTGAATGAAAAAGGAATTGGTCTTGATCGTAAAGTTCTGGCCGACCTCGCCATGAACAATCCTGAGTCTTTCAAGGCGCTGATCGCTTCTGTAAAATAAGCAGATGATCGAAGCATCAACTCATATTACCGGCTTCCAACAGGGAGCCGGTTTTTTTATGCTTCTAACTATCCGCTCTAAGCACGATTATAGCCCTGAAATTTTGTTGGCGAATAATTCTGCATTTTATATAGGTTTGTAAGCTATTAATATATCACCCAACTAACCACGTGTACAACTAGATGAACAATACCTACTACGACCTGGTAGACCAAACCTTCAATTTTCCCCAGGAAGGATTTGAGGTAAAAGACAAATACCTGCAATATAATGGCCTCGATATAAAAGCGCTGATTGACAAGTATGGAACGCCCATGAAGCTGACCTATCTGCCTAAGATCGGCATGCAGATCAATAAGGCCAAGCAGATGTTTGCCAATGCTTTCAAGAAGCACAAATACGAGGGCGAATATTATTATTGTTATTGCACAAAGAGTTCTCATTTCTCTTTCGTTGTGGAAGAAGCGCTGAAACATAATATACACCTGGAAACTTCTTATGCATATGATATCGAGATCATTAAAAAACTCTATGCAAAGAAGAAGATCAATAAGGAAACTTTTATCATCTGTAATGGTTTCAAGCAAAAACCTTACACTAAGCGGATCGCAGGCCTGATAAATTCAGGCTTCAAAAATGTAATACCAGTACTTGATAATGTGAATGAACTGGATGATTACAGAAAAACCGTTCGCGCCCCTTTCAAGCTCGGTATAAGGGTAGCAGCAGAAGAGGAACCTTCCTTTCCATTTTATACCTCACGATTAGGCATACGCGCCAAAGATATCCTGGAGTTTTATGTTGACCAGATTGAAGGATATGAAAATAAGTTCCAGCTTAAGATGCTCCATATTTTCCTGAACAAGGGAATTAAAGATGATATCTATTACTGGTCTGAATTAAATAAGGTCATCAACCTTTATTGCCAGTTGAAAAAAATATGCCCTGAACTGGACAGTATTAACATTGGAGGTGGATTTCCAATCAAGCATTCTCTTGGATTTGATTATGACTACCAGTTCATGATTAATGAAATTGTCGGCAATATCAAGAGTGCCTGTAAAAAGGCCAAGGTTCCCCTGCCGAATATTTATACCGAGTTCGGCTCCTATACGGTAGGGGAGAGCATGGCGCATATCTATTCAGTGATTGCCCAAAAAACCCAGAATGAGCGCGAGATCTGGTACATGATCGATTCCTCTTTTATTACAACACTTCCCGATACCTGGGGTATTGGTGAACGATTTCTCCTGCTGCCCATTAATAAGTGGGATGAGGAATACCAACGGGTTGTTTTGGGAGGGATAACCTGCGACAGCCATGATTATTACGATTCAGAGGAACATATTAATGAAGTATTCCTCCCCAAGGTAAATGGGGGAGGAACAGAACCTTTATACCTGGGATTCTTCCATACAGGCGCCTACCAGGACCAGATCAGCGGTTATGGTGGTATCAAGCACTGCATGATTCCATCGCCCAAACATATCATTGTTGGGCACGATAAGAACGGAAAACTGGTAGATTGGGTTTATGCCAAGGAGCAGACGGCACAGAGTATGTTAAAAATACTCGGTTACAAATAAGCAGTTATGAAATCCCCTTAAAAAAGGGGATTTTTGTTTAAAGGATATCCTGCCAACTGTTTGGTTTAATTCTTGCGTAAGAACCATTACAATTTATTAAAATGAGGAAAATCATTGTGTTGCTGGTTGCGTTATTACCACTTACGGTAATGTCACAGCGCTGGCATATCACCGGATTTGGGGGAATTTCAAATTACCAGGGCGACTTCCAGGAAAAAAGACTCACTACCAACCAATCGCACGGTGCATTTGGACTCGGTGTTCAATATGATGTGAACGGTCATGTTTCTATCAGAAGCGGACTCGTTTATGGGAGAATAAGCGGTGATGACAAGCTAAATAAACAGGAAGATCTCAGGCTTCGAAACCTGAGTTTCAATTCGAGGTTACTGGAAGGGAACCTGATGGCGGAATTCAGATTGTTTGATCTGGATGAAAAAAGATTCACTCCATTTGTATTTGCAGGTCTTGGCGTTTTTGGATTTGATCCCTATACATATGACACGCTTGGACAAAAGCATTATCTCCAGCCCTTAAGTACAGAAGGGCAGGGGCTTAGCGCATATCCCGATCTCAAGCCTTATAAAAGAGTACAGCTCACACTTCCATTTGGTGCGGGACTACGATTCAGGGTAAACGAACAGGTGACACTTGGGTATGAGATCGGATTAAGAAAAACATTCACCGATTACCTCGATGACCTCAGCAAGCGATATGTTGACCAGGCGGTACTTTTGGCAGAAAGAGGCCCTAAGGCTGTTGAACTGGCTTACAGGAGTGGCGAACTAAAAGATGGCAATCCTGTTTATCCTGTTGAAGGAACCGTAAGAGGAGGAGAAGATGTAAAAGACTGGTATTATTTCCAGGGCATAACGATCGGTTTCAGGTTAGGAACAGGAAGTGGTGGAGGTGGTTCGCTTTTCAATCGCTCCAAAGGTGGAAAACAACTCGATTGTCCCCGTAACGTTTATTAGTAAAACAACATGCGTTTATACTTAGCCGTAATAACATTATTTCTATCAGGTTTTTCACTGAAAGCACAGCAGTCACCCGCTGCTCCTAAAACTTCATCCCTGTTATGGGAGATCAGCGGCAACGGGATGCAAACCCCTTCCTATTTGTTCGGCACCATGCATATCCTCTGTGCCCGCGATGCAGGATTGAGCGATAGTCTAAATCATGCGATCGATAAGTCTTCCCGTGTTTTTTTTGAGATCGATATGGATAATATGGGAGAGATGATGGGCATTTTCAAGTACATCAGGATGAAGGACGAAACCCGATTGAAGGACCTGATGACCGAAGAAGAATATAAGCGGGTAAAGGATTATTTCGCCGCAAACAGGTCAATACTACCATTATCTATGATGGAGCGATTTAAACCTTATTTTATTGCGGCAATGCTCAGTGAATCAAAAATGCCCTGCGAAACAAAGAATGGCATGGAAGAGGTGATCATGAAAGCGGTTAAAAAGCAAAAGAAGGAGATATCAGGATTGGAGACAATTGAGTTTCAGGCCAGCATTTTCGACAGTATTCCTTATTCGCAGCAGGCGCGTGAGTTGTTGCAGGCAATTGACAGCAGTGGTAAGGAAGATACTGTTACAGCAAAGATGCTTGAAGTATATCGTAGCCAGGACCTCGATGCAATTGAGAAGCTTACAAAGATGGAGGAGGGGGGATTAGGATCTTATATGGAGCTATTTTTATATGGCCGGAATAAGAAATGGATCCCTGAAATGGAAAAGGCAATGAAAAATGGAACGATTTTATTTGCTGTTGGAGCTGCCCACCTTCCAGGATACGAAGGAGTAATTAATCTTTTACGAAAAGCCGGCTATACATTAAGACCGATGCGTCATTCAGTAGCACAAACATTATAAAGAAACGATCGGTCTTAAAGATGAATCCGGTAAACCATGATCCTGAACGCCTGGCGTTTATAGATCATAGTTTACCGGATCTTTTTTTTATTAGAATTTCTCCAGACCGCTGAAAAAGAAGCTGCCTTCAATTGCTGCATTCTCATCGCTGTCGCTGCCATGAACGGCATTCTCTCCAACAGATGTTGCAAAGAGTTGCCTGATAGTTCCGGCTTCTGCCTTAGCAGGATCAGTAGCACCGATAAGCGTTCTGAAATCTGCTACAGCATTGTCTTTTTCAAGGATGGCTGCAACAACCACACCGCTGCTCATGAACTCAACGAGTTCGCCGAAGAATGGTCTTTCTTTGTGGATAGCATAGAATTCACCTGCTTTTTCTTCACTAAGCTTGGTCATTTTCATCGCCACAATGCGAAATCCTTCCTTGATAAAACGATCAAGAATGGCACCGGCATGACCGTTCTTCATGGCATCGGGCTTGATCATTGTAAATGTTCTGTTGCTCATATATAACTTGCTATTTGGGGCGCAAAGGTAGCCAAATTTCAGTACATTTGCCCCGCTTTATGCAGCCAATACACCATATTTTTTCCCAACTGGCAACTGTACGCAAGGTAGTTATCACTACCCACCAGAAGCCTGATCCTGATGCCATGGGTTCCTCCCTTGCGCTTTATCATTTCCTGAAACAGTTTGGACATGAGGTCACTGTTATCTCCCCAACAAACTGGGCCGCTTTTCTTGACTGGATGCCTGGCTCAGATAAGGTTCTGAACTTTGAGATAACCCGTGAAAAATCGGAGGCTATAATTATGGCAGCGGATTGGATATTCTGTCTCGATTTCAATATGCTCGCACGTACCAAAAGCCTGGCACCTATTATTGAAAAAGCTACTGCCACAAAAATTCTGATAGACCATCACCAGCAGCCGGCTATAGAGAGTTTCCATTTTGGTGCCAGCGATACCAGCAAGAGCAGCACCTGCGAAATGGTATTTGATTTTATTGTGGAAAGCGGTCATCCTGAACGGATCAATCTGGAAATTGCGGAATGTCTTTATGCTGGACTAATCGGTGACACGGGTTCATTCCGGTTTCCGGCAGCAACTGCCAATGTTCACCGCATGGTGGCCGAGTTGAAGGAAACAGGCTTACAGCATACAAAAGTCCATGAAAATATCTACGATAATTTCATGGAGAACAGGCTTCGGTTTATCGGCCATGTGCTCACAAACAGAATGGAGATCTCCTATGAATATAATACGGCATTGATTTATGTTCCGAAATCAGACCTTCTTCGGTACGATATTCGTACTGGAGATACAGAGGGACTGGTAAATTATCCCCTCAGTATTCAGGGGATCCGGATGGCAGCTATCGTAATTGACAGGGATGAGGAAAGAAAGTGGAGTTTCCGGAGCAAGGGTAATGTAGATGTCAATACCTTTGCCCGGCGCTTTTTTGAAGGAGGCGGCCATTTCAATGCAGCCGGTGGCAGGAGCAGTGCCCCTCTCGATGAAACAGTCCGGACCTTTAAAAAAGTATTAAAAGAAAACGCATCAGAATTTCAACTGACATAACAAATGACAAAGACCTCTTTATTTACAACAGCAATTGCGGCCCTTATGATGGCAGCCTGTGGTAGTGCCGACTACAGTAAAACAGCAAGCGGCATAACGTATAAGATCGTTGAAAAAGGCAGTGGCCCGCAGGTGAAAATCGGTCAGTTTCTGAAGGTTCATTATACACAGAAGCTTAATGATTCCATCATAGGAACTTCCCAGGGTGGGATGCCGGCTTTTGCCCGTGTTGACAGTATCGGACCCGTTTACAATCCAGCCGAGGTATTCCGGTTTGTGCATAAGGGAGACAGCGTGGTAGTGGTACAGGAAGTGGATACACTTCTCGTGAAAAATCCTGGTATGCCTCCATTTATGAAAAAGGGTGATAAGATGTACCTGAGTTTTCGTGTAGTTGATGTTTATGACAATGAACAGCAGGTGCAGGAACAACAGGATGCAGAAGCAAAAGGGCAGGAGGGGCGTGATAAAGCAATTCTTGATGAGTATCTCAAAAAGAATAATATCAATGCAACTAAAACTGGTCTGGGTACTTATGTAGTGGTTGAGAATGCCGGTACTGCCCCGATGGCTGATTCCGGAAAGTTCGTTTCCGTAAAATACCGCGGTAAGATCCTCTCTACCGGTAAAGAGTTTGAATCTACAATGGAGCCTGAAAAGGAGCCGATCGGATTTGTACTTGGCCAGGGCAGGGTTATCCCGGGATGGGATGAAGGTCTGAAACTGTTTGGTAAGGGTGGAAAAGGAACACTTTATATTCCAGGCTTCCTGGCATATGGAATGCGCCCGGGTCCGGGTGGACAACCAAATGAAGCACTTATTTTTGACGTTGAAATGGTAGATATCGCCAACCAGGCACCTGCTCCCAAGCAGAACCCAATGATGCCTCCGGTGGAGAATATGCCACAGGGTCATAGCAAGGACGATGGTCATAACCATTAAAATATTTACACCCGTTTCTTCTGGTATTGAAGAATTCGTAAAAAAAACCGCCTCAGAATTGAGGCGGTTTTTTTGTTGAGGCAAAGTCCTGAAAATAGGGACCAGATAGGGACCAGATAGGGACCCGGAGCAAGGATACTCATACGAGTGACGGCACCGTGACGGCACCGTGACGGTACCGTGACGGCACCGTAATTCTAATCTACACCCAACGATTGGACAAGTTTAATAGCTTCCATGGCCTCTTTCACATCATGCACACGCAAAATAGAAGCACCTTGCATTAACGCTATGATATTCATAACAGTGGTGCCGTTTAATGCCTCTGCCGGGGTGATGCCGAGCGTTTTATAAATAGTGGATTTGCGCGAAATACCCACCAGAATAGGGCAGGAAAGGACCTCCAATAGCTGCAACCTTCGCATCAGTTCGAAATTCTGAGAAATGTTCTTTGCAAACCCAAATCCCGGATCAATTACAAGATCCTTAATTCCGGCATCGTGGCATATCCTGATCCTTTCAATAAAATAATCGATCAGTTCAAGTGTAATGTTTTCATATGATGCCATCATCTGCATAGTTTGCGGTCTCCCCTTCATATGCATACAGATATAAGGGACTTCCAATGACGCTACCGTTGGAATCATATCGGCATCCAACAAACCACCACTCACATCATTTACTATACTCACTCCTTCATTAACTGCATTTCTGGCCACTTCATGATGAAAGCTGTCAATGGAAAAAAAAACATCCGGGAAATTTTTTGTTAGTTCAGGTAGTATGTTACTGACACGGCTCCATTCTGTGGATGCATCAATCCATTCACTATTGGGCGTGGTGCTCTGAGCTCCTATATCTAATATGGAAGCGCCTTCGTTAATCATTTTATCTGCCTGTTTGAGGACATCATCCAACTGCTGTTTCCTGCTGCCCGCGAAAAATGAATCGGGAGTGATATTGATGATACCCATTACAATGGGTTTACTTATAACAAGAAGCCGGCCTTTACAATTGAGCGTGAACATGGTAGTGAATCCTTACTTTTGAAGAATAAAGATGATTATTTTTCAAACAACTATGTCAGGTACTAATACCCAATACGAAAAAGTTATACAAAGCTGCCGCGATATATTCTTACATAAGACCCGCGATTACGGAACCTCCTGGCGGGTGTATCGACCCATCTCGATAGTTGATCAGATCTTCATTAAGGCCAAACGAATCAGAACTATCCAGGAAAATAAAAAGCAACTTATAGGGGATAGTATTCAATCAGAATTTATGGGGATACTGAATTATGCAGTGATAGGCCTCATACAACTTGAAATGGATAACTCAATAGGGGATGACCTTAGCGTGGAAGAAACTACTAAATGGTATGATATTCAGGTTAAACGCGCCAAAGACCTGATGGAGCAAAAGAATCATGATTATGGGGAAGCATGGCGCGACATGAGCCAGGAAAGTTTTACTGACCTGATACTCGCAAAACTTCTTCGGATCAAGCAGATTCTTGCCAATGATGGCCAAACACTTGTGAGTGAAGGTATAGATGCCAACTATCTTGATATCTTTAATTATGCTGCTTTCGCACTTATCCTTATGGATGAAGGAAAACATTGACTGACCAATTTGCAATAATTATTACACCAAAACATGAAAACAATTCTGACACTGAGCAGGTATATCGTAGGGATACTTTTCATTTTCTCCGGACTTGTAAAAGCCAATGACCCCCTTGGACTGAGTTATAAAATGCAGGAATTTTTTGAAGTGTGGGGATTACATGGATTAAATGATTTCACGCTTGCATTTTCCATACTCATGATCGCATTTGAAATCATTGCAGGCGTTGCTGTTATCATTGGCTGGCAAATGAGATTATTCAGCTGGTTGCTACTTTTACTGATTGTTTTTTTCACTTTTCTTACAGCATATGCACTTTTTTCCGGCAAGATCAAAAGTTGTGGTTGCTTTGGCGATTGTTTGCCGCTTACGGCAGCCCAGTCCTTTATGAAGGACCTGCTCCTGCTGGCACTTATAGGCCTGTTATTTGCCAACAGAAACAGGATACAAACTTCCATGGATACCCGAAGAAGCGTTCTGCTGCTTGGACTTACAACTCTTTTCAGTTTTGGCTTTCAATGGTATGTACTAAGACACCTTCCGGTAGTTGATTGTTTGCCTTATAAGAAAGGCAAACAGATTGCGGAACAAATGAAGATCCCCGCCGGCTCTATTCCTGATAGCACGGTCATTAGTTTTGTTTATAAAAAAGATGGGAAGGAGTTGGAGTTTACTGCTGATAAATTCCCCGCCGATTTTGATGAATCAACCTACAGTTTTGTAAAACGATATGATAAGGTGATCCGTAAGGGTAATGCAGAACCCCCTATTAAAGATTTTGTATTACTGGCCCCTTCAGGAAATGATACTACACAGGCACTGCTTGCCGAACCTGGTATAAAGCAGTGGTTATTTATTAAAGAAGTGAGGGAAGGTGACAGGGAATCTCTCACGGAAACAATCCGGCAAATGAAGGAGATCGCAGTTGCCAAAAATATGCCCTTGTTTATTATTACTCCTGCTGCAGAGCAGGTTATTGGATCATTAGGGTCAGTTCTGGATGGCGTTCTGGTTCTTCGCTCCGATGCAGTTGCGGTGAAAACAGCAGCCCGCCATTCGTCAACAATTTACCTGATAAACCAGGGGGTTATAGTAGATAAATGGTCATTACCGGATTCGGATAAGGCAATCCAGCAAATGCAGAAAATGTAAATCAACAAGAACTATTTATATATCCAATTGCGTTTCTTCAATAAACTCCTTTATAGCTTCCTGGTATTACTTGGTGTAGTAATACTTGTGTTTGTACTGTTCCAGGGATTTGGAGATCCATCTCGCCTGGTGATGGGACAAACAGGTGATGCATCAACGCGTGAGAACATACGACGCGACCTTCATCTCGATAAACCCAAATGGAAACAATTGGTATTCTACCTTAATGATATTTCGCCCATTGCTATTCATTCTGCAACTGATATTAAGAACAAAGAACTCCGGGGTTATTTTGTTGGTGGACAAACAAAAATCGGTATTAAAATCCCCTATCTCCGTAAATCGTACCAGAGCAGGAGAGAAGTAGGTGCAGTAATTATGGAAGCTTTACCAGGCACCATTATGCTTGCCACGGCGGCCATGTTATTAGCTACTATGGTTGGCATAACGCTGGGTGTAATTGCAGCTATCTACAAAGGTACATGGATAGATGCCGGCGCAATTTTTACCAGTATACTTGGTATTTCGGCACCTTCATTTTTTATGGCAATTGCTATCGCATACCTTTTTGGATTTGTATTGAACGAATATACAGGTCTGCATATGACAGGTTCCTGGTTTGACCTTGACACCAGCACGGGAAGGCCCTATCTCACACCCGCAAATCTTATTCTTCCCGCAATAACCCTTGGCATCAGGCCCCTGGCGATAATTGCGCAACTGACACGCGCATCCCTTCTTGATGTAATGGAACAAGACTATATAAGAACCGCAGTTGCAAAGGGATTGCCTAAAAGGATCGTTATATGGAAACATGCACTGCGGAATGCACTGAACCCGGTTATTACTGCTATTACAGGATGGTTTGCAGAATTGCTAGCTGGCGCTTTCTTCGTGGAATATATTTTTGGATGGAAGGGATTGGGAAAGCTAACTGTTGATGCCCTCGAAAAACTTGATTTCCCGGTTGTTATGGGTGCGGTGCTTGTTTCAGCCTGTTTTTTTGTAGTAGTGAATTTTTTAGCGGATATGCTTTATGGTTGGGTTGATCCGAGAGCGAGATTGTAGCAATTTGATTACTGGATTATAACTTCTTTAATTGTTTTTTCTCCCAGGGCCTGGTTCACCCGCTGGATAATATTTTCTTTCTGGTACATAAGTTCCTGCTTCAGGGGGGCTACGGTAGTTTTGATATATAATTTATCACCATAGATCTTGATGCTTTCTGTATACCGGGCAACTGTTTTACCCATTATGGATTCCCAAACATCTTCTATCTGAAGCGCCTGGATAGACCCTTTAAGCCTGCTTTTTTTAAGAAATTGCTGGATTGCATCCCCCAATGAATATTCTCCCATAATTCAAAGATAGGTGGTGTGTTGAAATATTATCATTTCTGACCCCGAAAGGCAAGACAATAACCCGTTTTGGCTATAATATGTTAAATGGACACAATGTGTTGGTTGTTGATGCAACCAAACTTTATATTTGCACTTCTTAATGGCGTACCTGAACATAAGGGCTGTAAACACACACATGAGTATCTGGTCCCGTTTTTAGATCCAATCCTTTTCACAAGTATTCCGTACCCGCCCCTATGGCCTTGAATCCACCCCTTGAAACCTATATCCGTATAATTTGAAGATTTCCTATTTTTAGGATCGCGTTAAATGTCCCGTTTTTATATCCATCCAATGCAGACCGGTGATCCGTACCCGACCCCCTATGACTCCCCCTATCCCTGACCGTATTTTTTTACTTTATTCCTTCTGGGTTTCGATTTCCTGGTAGGAGACTCCTAGTTGTTGAAAAATCCCTGCGATCCTTCCCTGGTGGGTGTCCGTAACAAACACCTGCCCATCATTTTGAATGCAAACCTCCTGCAATAAGTTGAGCATTCTTTTTTCATCCAGTTTCTCAAATACATCATCGAGCAAAAGCAATGGTGAGAATCCTTTGTATTGTTTTAGCATATTGAATTCTGCAAGCTTAAAAGCAAACAAAAGGCTTTTTCTCTGTCCCTGTGAGGCTGTTTGCCGGAAGGGCTTATCGCCCAGAATAATACCAATATCATCGCGGTGAATACCTGCATGTGTTCTCTGGGAATAAATATCGCGGTTCCGGTTTTGTTGCAATAATTCAGGAAAATCTAACTGGAGTAATGGGCTTTCATAGAAGAGTCTCAAATCATAATTTTCCCCCGCAATACTGCAATACCTGTTACGTACCAGTTCAAGCAGATCCTTAAGGAGCTCTTTTCGTTTTGTATGAACATAGGTTGCGGGAATGGCCATCTGCTGGTCAATTACTTCCAGCAGGTCGAACTGTTGCTGTCGGGTCTCAGCTATTTGCTTTAAAAGGCTGTTTCGTTGCTGCAGTAATTTATTGTATTGCATCAGTTGCAGGAGGTATTGATGATCTACCTGGCTGAAGAGTGCATCCATAAATCGTCTTCTTTCTTCACTACCATTGGTGATGATCTGAACGTCGTCGGGTGCAATCATTACCGCTGGAAAATTCCCAATATGGTCGGCCATTTTTTCACAGGGCTGTTCATTTACCCTGAATTCTTTTTTTCCTGTCTCCCTTAAAACAGCTGTGATCTGGAATGGATTCCCTTCGCGATCAAACCTGCCTTCCAGCCTGAATCCATGGGCTCCATGGTGTACGAGCAGGGCATCAGAGCGTTGAAAATAACTTTTAGTAAAGCATAGGAAATAGATAGCATCCAGTAAGTTGGTCTTGCCGCTGCCGTTACGCCCCGTGATTCCCACGATCCGATCGCTGAAGGACCAGGATTTTTGCAGGTAGTTTCTGAACTGGTATACTGATATGGATTCTATTGAAAACAAAGCGCTTGCAAGATAATTACCGGCTTCCATACTGCAATTAGTAATCATCTGTCAACTATCATCAATTAATTCCCATTTCCCTTATCTTTGCCCGTCTCAAAACTAATCAAGTGGCAACAAAATTTTCAAAGGAGACCTATCTCTACTGGTATGAGCTGATGCAGCTTATCCGCCAGTTTGAACTTAAGGCTGAAGAGAAATACAAAATGGAAGGCAAGATCCGTGGATTTTTCCATGCCTATGTAGGGCAGGAAGCCATTGCCGCAGGCTGTATGACCGCAACCAAGCCGGAAGATGCATTCATCACCGCTTATCGCGATCATGGGTTGGCACTTGCTAAGGGTATAAGTGCTAAAGCCTGTATGGCAGAATTGTACGGAAAGGCAACCGGATGCGCCAAAGGAAAGGGAGGAAGTATGCACTTCTTCGGAAAGGAAGAGCGATTTTTTGGTGGTCATGGTATTGTTGGTGCACAAATTGGTACCGGGGCAGGAATAGCATTCGCTGAAAAATATAAGGGAACAGATGCTGTTTGTCTTACATTCTTTGGAGATGGTGCCGCACGCCAGGGTATGCTTCATGAGACCTTTAACCTTGCGATGCTTTGGAAACTCCCGGTTATCTTCATCTGCGAGAATAATAATTACGCAATGGGAACTTCTGTAGAAAGAACTTCCAATGTTGTTGATATCTATAAGCTAGCCGATGCCTATGAAATGCCTGCTGATTCCATTGATGGAATGAGTGCTGAAGCAGTTCATGAGAGTATCGCTCGTGCAGTTAAGCGTGCCCGTGAGGGAGACGGACCAACCCTTATTGAGATCAAAACTTACCGTTATAAGGGGCACTCAATTTCAGATCCCCAGAAGTACCGTACCAAAGATGAAGTTGATGAATACAAGCAACGTGATCCTATCGAGCAGGTATTGAAATCAATCCTTGATAATAAATTTGCAACCCAGGAAGAGATTGATGCCATCAATAAGCGGGTGGAAGCACAAGTGGAAGAGTCTGTTACTTTCGCAGAAGAAAGTCCCTGGCCCGACGACAGTGAAGTGCTAAAAGACATTTATGTAGATCAGAACTATCCATTTATTGTTGACTAATTTTCATAACAAACCATCATGGCTGAAACTAAGAATACCCCTGTAGAAAACACAAGAACAATTGAAGCGGAAGATCGTATAACCGGTTTCTGGCAGAAAAATAGCCGGAACATTATAGTGGGACTGGCAGCAGTGATCATTGTTGCTGGTGGAGTTGCTGCCTATAAATATTTTATAGCCGGGCCTAAGCTGCAAAAATCAGATGAGGCAATTTTCCGTGCAGAGAATTATTTCAGGATGGACTCCCTGCAACTTGCATTAAACGGCGATGCCGTTAATCCGGGATTCCTGAAGATCATAGACAGGTATAGTGGAACTCCTGCTGCTAATCTTTCAAAATTTTATGCTGGAGCCAGTTACCTTAAATTGGGTGATTTTAAGAATGCCGAAAAATGGCTAAAGGATTTCTCCACTAATTCTGTGCAGGTAAATGCAAGGGCAAAAAGCCTGCTGGCTGATGCCTATGCTGAACAAGGCAAGAAAGAAGAAGCTGCATCGCTTTATGTTGAGGCTGCTAATGCCTTCGAAAAAGATGAGTTCAATGCTGCAGAATACCTTTTCAGGGCTGGATATTTGTATGAGAGCCTTGGTAAGAATAAAGAAGCCCTTGATGCATACAAGTCCATTAAGGAAAAATATCCACGCACCGAAAGAGGTTTTGAAATCGATAAATACCTTGCAAGATTGGGCGAAACGAATTAAAAATTAGAATCAGTATGGCTAGTACAGGCAGTACAGATCTATTAAAGATAGAGGCAGGCATCCTTCCGAAGGATGCCTGTATCGTTATAGTGAAAACCGATTGGAATGCAACTATAACCGGAGAACTTGAGGCAGGCTGCAGGAGGGTTTTTGCATCTAATGAGATCTCTCGTGTTGAAACGATTATTGTTCCCGGTGCCGTTGAAATAGGTTTTGGTATTCGTAGTTACTGGGAGGCGAAAAAATATTGGGATGACAGACCCCATGCGTTTATTGCACTGGGCTGTGTAATCAAAGGGGATACACCACATTTTGAGTTTGTTTGTAAAGCTGTTACAGACAGCGTGGTACAGCTTAACCTTACCTTACCCGTACCCGTTATTTTTGGCGTTTTAACAGTAAATACAAATGAGCAGGCACTTGAACGGATTGGTGGTATTCATGGCCATAAGGGAGAAGAAGCTGCACTCACTGCTCTAAAAATGATTGCCTTGCAGCGCAGTTTTAAAAAATAAGACTTTGAACGTACAGCTTTTTATACCTTGTTTTGTTGACCAATTGTTTCCGGAAACAGCTTTCAATATGGTGAAAGTGCTTGAAAAATTGGGCTGTACTGTTAGTTATAATGAAGAGCAGACATGTTGCGGACAGCCGGCCTTCAATGCTGGTTTCTGGGATGAGAGCAAAGTTGTGTGTGAGAAATTAGTGAGCGAAATGAAGGGGAGCGATGATTTTATTGTATCACCCAGCGCTTCCTGTGCTGGATTTATCAGAAATTATTATCCAAAGATTTTTGATAATGCCTCCATACATAATGAAGTAAAAGACATACGGTTACGTACATACGAATTCTCTGAATTTCTGGTTAATGTCCTCAAAGTGGAAAAACTAGGCGCAAGCCTTTCACTAAAGGCTACTTACCATGATTCCTGTGCCGCATTGCGCGAATGCAAAATCAAGGAGGAACCTAGAAAATTGCTTGCTAATGTTGCGGGATTAGAATTAATAGAGATGCAGGATGTTGAAACATGTTGTGGGTTTGGTGGCACCTTCGCTATTAAATATGAACCAATCTCCATCAGTATGGCCGACCAAAAAGTGAACAATGCATTACAAACAGGTGCAAGTGCAATTATATCAACAGATCTTTCCTGCCTGATGCACCTTGACGGATATATAAGGGAGAATAATATTCCCCTCACTACCATGCATATTGCCGATGTTCTGGCCAGTGGATGGTAGGGAGGGGAATGGTAATTATTTGCCTTTTGGTAAAGCAACCGCATCAATTACATGAATAACGCCATTGCTTTGGTTCACATCTGCAATGCTTACTGTAGAGATTCCGCCCATACCATCTTTAAGCATTACCTTGTTTCCCTTAACCATAGCTGTTAGGGTGCCGCCATTAACAGTACTAAGGGTTGCCGTACCATTTCCTTCTTTGATCATCTTTAAAAGGTCCTCAGCATTGATACGACCCTGAACAACATGGTAAGTGAGTACACTTGCCAGCATTGCCTTGTTCTCGGGTAACAAAAGCATATCAACTGTTCCTTTTGGCAATTTTTCGAATGCCTTGTTGGTAGGGGCGAATACGGTAAACGGGCCAGCGCTTTGAAGTGTCTCAACCAGACCCGCTGCCTTTACAGCTGCAACAAGTGTTGTATGGTCTTTTGAGTTCACTGCATTTTCAATAATGTTTTTTGATGGATACATAGGGGCTCCACCTACCATCACGGTCTTTTCTTTTGCCATGGTCTGAGCATGAGTAACATTCGTGAGAAATACTGCTGCAAGCATGCATGCGCTAAGACGGATCGTTCTCATAAAAATGATTTTTTTAATTATTGATTTATGGAGATACGCAGGGCATTAAACTTTAGATTGCATGATTTGTTATTTTTACCTGCTATAACCAAAGGGTGTTAAATTCAACCTGTACCTAAATCTGTATATATGTCTTACTGGTTAGTGAAATCCGAACCATTTAAATACAGCTGGGATCAATTTGTAAAGGATAAAATAACCCATTGGGATGGTGTCCGGAATTATGCAGCGCGCAATAATTTGCGCTCAATGAAGAAAGGAGAAAAAGTCCTTTTTTATCATAGTAATGAAGGCGTTGAAATTATCGGCATTGCACAGGTGGTTAAGGAAGCCTACCAGGATCCTACAACATCTGATGAGGCCTGGGTTGTGGTTGATCTGAAGCCGGTAAAACGGTTAAAGAAAACTGTTCCACTCACTATCATAAAATCGGATGCAAGATTGGCTTCCATGGCGTTGGTAAAACTAAGTCGCCTTAGTGTTCAGCCGGTAACTGAGGAAGAATGGGAAACAGTGATGGAATTGGCTAACGAGAAAAAATAAGCATGAAGAAGATCATTGTTCTGACTGGTGCCGGCATAAGTGCCGAGAGCGGATTGAAAACCTTTCGGGATAGTGATGGACTCTGGGAAGGCTATGATATTGAAGAGGTGGCAACACCCAGGGCATGGAGGCGTGATCCAAAACTGGTGCTTGAATTTTATAATATGCGCCGGCGAAACGTTCTTGAAGCAGTTCCCAATGCAGCACATAAAGCCCTTGCCGATCTTCAGAATGATTTTGATGTACATATTATCACACAAAATATAGATGACCTTCATGAAAGGGCGGGATCAAAAAAAGTATTGCACCTGCATGGTGAGATCCTGAGCATGAGAAGCGAACATGATCCATTCCTTGTAAGCCGGGTTTCTACCGATATGGAATTTGGAGCGCTTGCTCCTGATGGCTACGCATGGCGTCCTGATATAGTTTGGTTTGAAGAACCCGTTCCGGCAATAGGAAAGGCTGTACCGCTTGTAAAAGGCGCAGATATATTTATTGTTGTCGGAACTTCACTCCTTGTTTATCCTGCTGCAGGTTTGGTGGATTTTGCCCCTTATGATTGTCCGAAATTTATTGTCGATAAAAAGATACCCTCATCGGGTACAATTCACCATCTGGTAAAAATTGAGGCGCCTGCTTCAGAAGGGATCCCAATGCTCGCTGAAAAACTGAGAAACGGAGAGTTTTAATTTTTTCCTAACAGCAACACTGCTGTTTATAAGTTCTATTTGCAACATGAAACGGTACATGTCCGCATTGCTATTCACGATTTTTCATTCTATTTTACTTTCTGCACAAGATTTCCCTGCCTCCCTTAAAGCACTCAAATCCTTTGCAATAAATCATGCAGACACAGCATCCGTAGATAGTTTCGGACACTCTTTGTTTAGTTCTAAAGGCATTAATTATCTGGCGCCAGTGGTTGACAGGCTTATTAAGCCCGACTCCCTGAACAGGCAAAATCCTTTTCAGGCAGCTCTTGATATGGCCTTTATCAATGAATATAAAATGAGCTTGCGGTATGAACAAATGGGATATGATTCAATGCCCCTGGAGGCCTACAGGGATGCGGAAATTTATGTGGATACAGTGAAGACGGTAAGTTTTGATAATGCTGCCCGGTACATCTTATCCAGAACCGGACGCGAGAAGATTGTGATGATAAATGAAGTACCCTATAAGCCTCAGCACCGGGTCTTTGTGGCAAGCCTCTTAGATTCACTTTACCAACAGGGATTCCGATACCTGGCAATGGAGATAATCGGAAATGGGAGAGGAGAAGCTATATCTAAAATCAGTATGCTCAATGGATGGAAAGCTGCCCAACCAATTTCAGGAGAACTTATCCGAATGGCTATCGGCCTGGGGTTTAAAGTAATTCCTTATGAAGATCAAACCCCGGGAAAATATACACCTACAGGAAGGGCAGCCATGGAGGCACAGAAAATTGCCGATATTATAAGGAAAGACAGTTCTGCAAGGATACTTGTTTTATCAGGGATCACTTCCGCCAGTGAAAAATCCCTGGGTGAACAGAACTGGCCGATGGCCTACCAACTGAAACGCTTTACCGGGTATGACGCATTAACGATTGATCAAACTGAATTAACTGAAGGAAGTAATTTCGAATATGGAAGGTATTTCTATGAGAAGTTAGCTGATCGGATCCAGCTAAAGGAAGCAATGATAGCATTCAGGAAAGATATTCCGGTTTCATTACTGGACAATGATCATTATGATCTGCAGGTTATTCATCCTCGCACCGGTTCCATAAGGAATAGACCATCATGGATAGTTATGAATAATAACAGGAAAGAATTTGCTATCCGCCCTACTTTAAGAAATATGTTCATGGTGCAAGGTTATTACAGCAATGAATATTCCCCTGCTTCCCTACCTTTTCTGATTCCCGCCGACCAGACTATAAGCGCAGACATTGATGGATATTACTATCTCTATTTGAAACCCGGAATATACACATTAGTATATAGGGATATGAATTATCAGGTATTAAGTATTAAAGAAATAACAGTTATGTAATGGTTTCTCTTTATTTTTGAGAAACTAAATCAAACTGTCATTTATGAAAAAGTTATTAATCTTTTTTTTTCTGGGTTTCGCGATGACCTCGAATGCTCAGAAATTTCAATTGGGTGCAAAGGGCGGGGTGAATATTAGCAATTATACCGGAGATGACATTGAGAGTAATGCCCTGGTAGGCTTTCACCTCGGAGCCTTCATTAATTTCATGTTTGGTGATAATTTATCTCTTCAGCCCGAAGTGCTTTTTTCAACTCAGGGAACCAAGTTTGAAGATGCCGGTGATGAACAGGATTGGAAAGTGAATTACCTTAATATCCCCGTTATGTTGAAATATCGCTTCAATAGAGGATTTTTTGTGGAAGCTGGTCCACAGATTGGTTTGAAACTCTCTGAAGATCTGGGTGGAGAGACTTCGGAGGATTTAATTAAAAATTCAGATGTTTCCGCCGCGGTTGGATTAGGTTTTCATGGAAAAAGTGGCCTGGGTATCGGAGCAAGGTATAATATGGGGCTTTCAAAAATTGCTGATTTCGAATTTGAAGGAGTGAAGCCTGATGTTAAGAACAGTGTTATTCAGTTAAGCATTTTTTACACCTTATTCAACAATAGGGACCGTTAAGCAGAGGTTATCTATATTCCGTATAAATAATAAGTCCCGCATTGCGGGACTTATTATTTGATTATGATTCCAAACGGAAGGAGATCTTACATATAAGTCCATAGCTGGAAACTTTTCCATCTTTCACATGAACTTTAATGTCTTTTACATATACAGAATCAATGTTCCGAATAGTCTTAGAAGCCTCAGCTACAGCATTCTGTATAGCATCATCGATGCTTTTTTCTGAAGAGGCGATAACCTCGATCACTTTTACGATTGGCATATGTTTGGTTTTATATAATGAGAAATTACTGAATTAACTTAATGTTACCCAGTTCCATCGTGTTATTATTATTTATCTGTATGTCTGCAAACTGATGATCTTTATAAGGGGCTACGGCATCTATTAGAAGTGTATATTTTCCAGGCTTTACAGATAGATTAAAACTGCTCCCAATGTGGCGGGATTGAATAGTGTCTTTCCCATTAATTAACCATACATTGCGTAAAGCCATTGCTGGTACAACCTGGCCTTTAATATTACAAACTGTTCTCTCTTTTGCTGCTTCCAGTGTAGTGACTGCTGCAATGGTACCCAATAGTACCCATGTTGATTTGGTCATGATTTCCCTGATTTTTAAATGCTAACGGTAAGGGATGGAGGAAAAACGCTAGTATTCAATGACCGTGCCAAGCCCATTGATACCGATGATGCGGGTGCGGATTGCAACGCCATATTTGCTTTCAGGGACAGCTATTGTGATTGTCTGGGAAGGTTGGACTGATCCAATTAAAACGTTTTCGGTATGGTGTATCACCTGGTTCTTCTGGATGAAATCAATTGCCACCACAACATCTTGCAGAGGTTTAGCGCTGGTATTGGTAACAGAAAGTTTGAGGCCTGATATCCCTCCAAAAAGGCCAACTGAGTAATCGGATCTCACTATAGTGAGATGCCTCTTAAGGGAAGCAAATTCAAGAACCGGGTTAGGTGGAATTGTTGATAGGTTATTATCATCATTATTATTTCCCGGCATATTTGAAACCATGGAAGCCATCTCGGGAACTATATTATCCCGGCTCTCGTCGTTTTTTTGTTGTGATCGTTTTCCGGAGGTGCCGAAGTAGATTCCAAAAGAAAGAAGTAGTATAAGTGCACCGGCAATGTATATTCTGTTTCCTTGCTTTTCTGAATGATTCTGGACACTAAGTTGACTTTCTAGGCTCTCTGTCACATTGGCTGAAAACAAGCCTTCATCTGTAACGGCGGATGTTATTTCCCTTGCCGGAAGAATGACCGATACATATTTTCGAGTATATGTTCCCAGTTGTGACCTCGGCCAGGATGAATTTTCATGGTGGTGAACAGTGCTATAGAGGTCATCTTCAGCTACTGGTGCGTAAGCCACAAGTTCTTCAAATTCACAGGGGTATTTCCATGATGCGCTTTTCCCTTCTGACCAAACAAGGTCGTAGGCTTTAAGTTGCAACCGGACCAACTCTTCAAAAGAATATGGTCCGGATTCAATGTTATTTCGCAACAATCTATACTGTTGCATACCCATCATTTTTGTAGTTATAAATCAGGCAAGACTGTAAAATATCCCGGACTATAAATGTACAAAAAAGCCTTGGTACCGAAGGTGGAAAAAATGGGTTTAAAATGGTCATTTTGTTAAGGTTTTAAGGCTTAAAAATGGTAGATTTGCCAACCTTTTGGGAAGCTATTTTCACAATAATCAAATACCGCACCGGCGGTTAAATATTAAGCATGGAAGAAAATCTGACGCCACTGGAAACAAATGACTCCAACCGCATCGTCCAGATCAATATTGAAGAACAGATGAAAACGGCCTATATCGATTATTCGATGTCGGTTATCGTTGGTCGCGCACTTCCCGATGTTAGGGATGGTCTGAAGCCGGTTCACCGCCGCATTCTTTTTGCGATGAACGATCTGGGTATGTCCTTCAATAAGCCCTTTAAAAAATCAGCGCGTATTGTTGGAGAAGTATTGGGTAAGTACCATCCACACGGAGATTCTTCTGTATATGATGCAATTGTGAGGATGGCACAGGAGTGGAGTATGCGTCACACACTTGTTGATGGCCAGGGAAACTTTGGTAGCCAGGACGGTGATGGCCCTGCCGCAATGCGATATACGGAGGTTAGGATGCAACGGATCGGGGAAGCGATGCTTCAGGATATTGAGAAAGATACCGTTGACTTCCAGTTAAACTTTGATGACTCGCTCCAGGAACCAACGGTTTTGCCAACCCGCATTCCACAGTTGCTGGTGAATGGTTCAACTGGTATTGCCGTGGGGATGGCTACTAATATGATGCCGCATAACCTGGGTGAAGTTGTTGATGGATGTATTGCATATATTGATAATCGTGAACTCACGGCAGAAGATCTGATTAAATATGTAAAAGCTCCGGATTTTCCAACCGGTGGAACAATTTGGGGAATGGATGGGGTAAGGCAGGGATTGCTCACTGGCAGAGGCAGGGTAGTGCTGCGTGGCAAAATGCATGTTGATACTAAGCCCAGCGGGCGTGAGCAGATAATAATCACTGAAGTTCCTTACCAGGTGAACCGGGATGCACTTTGTGATAAGATCGGACAGCTGGTAGTTGGAAAAGTAATTGAAGGCATTGCGCATGTAAACAATGAATCAAACCAGAAAGAAGGTACCCGTATCGTTATTGACCTGAAAAGAGATGCAGTAGCCAATGTGGTTATAAATATGTTGTTCAAATTCACTGAACTGCAAACTTCATTTGGTATTAATAATGTGGCATTGGTAAAAGGTCGTCCCAAGACACTTAACCTAAAAGAACTGATCCATGAATTTGTTGAGTTCAGGCATGAAGTGGTGGTTCGGCGTACAAAGTTTGAACTGAAAGAGGCCCAGAAACGAGCTCATTTATTGCTTGGTTACCTGATTGCTCTTGATCATCTGGATGAGGTAATAGCACTGATAAGAAGTTCTGCAACTCCCGACATTGCCAAAGAAAACCTGGTAAATGCCGGATGGGGCCTGGATGAAATACAAGCTAAAGCAATCCTTGAATTGAGATTACAGAGGCTTACTGGTATGGAGCGCGACAAGATCCGTGAAGAATATGATGAACTGATGAAACTTATCACGCATTTGCAGGAATTACTTTCGAATGAAGGAATGCGTTATGACGTTATAAAAACGGAATTACTTGAGGTTAAGGAAAAGTTTGCAACACCTCGTAAATCAGAGATTACATACCTGGCAGATGAAATGAATATCCTTGATTTCATCGCTGAAGAAGATGTAGTTATTACGATTTCCCATCTGGGTTATATCAAAAGAACCTCCGCAACAGAATACCGTCAACAACGCCGCGGAGGCAGGGGGGCAATTGGAGGTAAAACAAGGGACGAGGATTTTATTGAGCATATTTTGGTTGCATCAACCCATCATAGTTTGATATTCTTTACGGAGAAGGGAAGATGTCATTGGATGAAGGTTTATGAAGTGCCTGAAGGAGAAAAGAATAGTAAAGGCCGTGCCATTCAGAATCTAATGCAGCTGCCCCCTGATGACAAGGTTCGGGCAATTATTGATGTGGCTAATCTGGATGATAAGGATTTTGTCCAGAGTCATTATATTGTACTTTGTACTAAGCAGGGAATTATTAAGAAGACCCTTCTTGAAGATTTTAGCAGGCCACGTCAAACTGGCGTAAATGCTATTACCATTGTGGAGGGCGACCAGTTGCTTGATGCCCGCATGACCGATGGGAGCAGTGAGATCATGATGGCGGTTAAAAGCGGTAGAGCCATCCGATTCCCGGAATCCAAGGTCCGTCCAACCGGCCGTGGAGCAATTGGTGTTACCGGTATCGAAGTGGATGAAAAAAATGATGAAGTTATTGGTATGATTTGTGTCAAAAAGGACGATATTGAAAAAACTGTCCTCGTGGTAAGTGAAAAAGGATTTGGTAAGCGTACTGAGATTGATGAATACAGAATTACAAATCGAGGTGGTAAAGGTGTCAAAACAATCAATGTTACCGATAAGACAGGCCCGCTTGTGGGTATTTTGGATGTAACTGAGAAAGAGGATCTTATGATTACTTGTAAGAGTGGATTGACGATCAGGACCTCCATTGCAGATATCCGTGCAGCAGGAAGAGCCACCCAGGGTGTAAAACTTATTAGTCTCCAGGGAGCGGATGAAATTGCGGCAATTACTAAGCTTGATGAGGTGGAAGATATTCCGGCAGTAGAAAGTGAAGGAAATGTGAATGCTTTTGTAGAAGGAAGCTCTGACACAACCAATCAGGAAGGAAATCCATCTAATGACGCGGAGAATACCGGAGAAGAAGAACCTCAAAACAATTAATTATTTTTAAAACCTTCAAACATAAAAATAGTCTGATGAAAAGATTCCTACTTACGACGTTGCTTGCAAGTGCCATTCTGGGTGCATCAGCGCAGAACCTGGAAAAGATAAAGGACCAGGTTAAGAAGAAAAATTATACTGAAGCAAAAACCCAGATTGACCAGTTCCTCGCAAATGAAAAAAATGCCAAGAATTCGGAAGCATTGTATACAAAGGCCAAGATCTACAACGAGATTGCTCAGGACCCGGCTTTAGCGGCGAGCAATCCGGATGCACGGTGGACAGCATTTGAAACACTGAAGCAGTATGTCGCTTCTGATGAAAAAGGCGAAGTAGTATTGCTGCAACTAGATAATTACAAACCTCTGATGGATATGTACCAGGGTTACTTTAAGGCAGGGGCAGAAGACTATAATGCAAATCGCTTTGAGCCGGCATACGGCAATTTCAAGAATTGCCTGGCGGTAAGTGAGTATATGGCTGAAAAAAAATGGAGCAACGTTTCCCTCGATACAACGGTTGTGCTTTATGCCGGAATTAGTGCAGAAAAGTCTGGTAAGCGTGACGACGCGGCCCTCTATTATGGTAAACTTGCTGAAGCGAAGGTTAGTGGGGAAGGTATGGTAGAGATCTACAAATGGTTGGTGGATCATCATTATAATCAGAAAAAAGACCCTGCTGCTGCAAGTAAGTATCTGGAACTCGGTAAATCAATATACCCAACAGATCCATTCTGGGCGGCCTTTGACCTGGATATGGCCCGCGATAATGGTGATAAAAAAGTGCTATTTGAAAAATACAGATCCGTTTTAGCTACTGATCCTAACAATACTTCAATCCGGTATAATTATGCCGTTGAATTATACCAGGAAGGCTACAAGCCCGATGTTGCTCAGCGCCCTGCAGACGCCGACCAACTGATAGCGCAAGCAAAGGAAAACCTGGAAAAAGTGATTGAATTGAAACCTGATTATGCTGCTGCATATTTAGTTCTTGGACAAATTCAGTATAACCAGGGGGTGGATTATAACAATCAAAATAAAGCTATTCGTCCTCCGGCAGGTGGTAAACTCAAGCCGGAAGAACTTAAGAAAAAGGAAGAACTTCGCGGATTGATCGCTCAAAAATTCGATGCAGCAGTACCTCATTTTGAAAAAGTAGATGAACTGCTGGGCTCACAGGGTAAATTAAAAATGGATGATAAGGGATATCTTAAAGATGCCTATGATCTCCTTATAACTATTTATGACAATAAAGGGAATAAGGATAAGGTAAAGATCTATGAAGAGAAGTTTAATAATGTTGATAAAGTCCACTAATACTTTCTCATAAAATGGAAGCCGTCTCATATGAGACGGCTTTTTTATTATCTCATTGATCCACATATATTTATTGAATACTTCAATTGTTTTATAACAGTTTTGGGATATTGGTATTGCGATTAATGGAGTATGCATTTGCAGCTTGATAAGCAATGTTAAATGAGCTTACTCTCGGACTCCTAATAGACTATAATTTATATTATGTTAAATAGTATTATCCTTGCTGAATGCGATTACTCTTCTATTAAGCTTCCGCAGGCTCTTTATGGAACTCTCTAAAAATAAGACGGAGCGACTGGTCATAGGTCATATAATTGTATAACCAGTTGATAAATACAAATAGCCGGTTTTTAACCCCCAGTATCAACATCAGGTGAAGGGCCATCCAAACTAACCAGGCAAGGAAACCTCCAAAATGTAATTTAGGCTTTGGAATATCAACAACTGCCAGATTTCTTCCAACAGTAGCCATGGAGCCCTTGTCTTTATATTCAAAAGATTTCAGATCCCCTTTTCCTTGTAATATAAGGTTCAGGTTATAAGCAATGTTGTCAGCTTGTTGCATAGCAACTGGTGCAACCTGGGGATGCCCATTTGGGTAGTTTTCCGTAGGCATCAAAGCAATATCACCTACTGCAAAAACATTCTCCAATCCATTGATCCTATTATATATATCAACAGGTAACCGGTTCCCTCGCTGAGGTAGTACATTTTCCAAGCCGGCAGGGATATGCCCCCGAATCCCCGCAGCCCATATAACTGTAGCCGTGGGTATTGAATTTCCATCCTTACTACTCAGATTTCTGCCGTCATAACCTGCAACCTGTGTATTAAGTAATAATGTTACACCTAATTTAGAAAGGTATTTAGCCGCCTGCTCTGAACTCTCTGAACTCATTGTTGAAAGCACTTTGCCTGAGCCCTCTACAAGATAAATGTTCATATTGCCGAAATCCAATTCCGGATAATCTTTAGGAAGTACATAATTTTTCATTTCAGCAATTGCACCAGAAACTTCTACACCTGTTGCCCCGCCACCTACCACTACCACATTTAATAGTCTTTGAAGTTCATCCGGGTCATTTTCGGTAACCGCCGCTTCCAGGTTCTCCATCAACCGATGTCTTATTTGAAGAGCTTCAACGGTTGATTTCATTGAGAAGGCGTGGGTTTCAATTTCTTTGTTTCCAAAGAAATTGGTACCTGCCCCCGTGGCAATAACCAGTGTGTCATATGGGATTGGACCTGAATCTGTGATGACAGCTTTGGCTTCAGTATCAATCCTTTCTATGTTGGCTAATCTTATCCGAACATTCTTACTATTGTGAAATACCTTCCTTAAGGGAAAGGAAATATTGCTGGCATCCAGCCCGGCCGTGGCAACCTGGTAAAACAATGGTTGGAACTGGTGATAATTAAACCTGTCAACCAATGTTACCTCGAACCCATTTTTGTTATTTAATTCCCTTGCTAAACGGAGTCCACCGAATCCCGCTCCTGCTATTACCACTTTCATTTTATGTGTTTTAGAAACATTTCACGGTTAGCGCAAAATGCAGGCCGTATATGGAATTTGCCGGAATCTTAATAAAGGAGGCGTACTTTAATAGTATCCTTTACATCTTTCAATAATTTTTGAGCCTGGCTTGATAATTTTTTGTCGACGTCCAGCACTACATACCCGATCTCTTCATTCGTTTTGAGATACTGACCCACAATATTGATCTTATGCCTCGATAATTCAGTGTTTATTGCAGAAAGTACCCCGGGCACATTTCGGTGAATATGCAAAATACGGTGAGTTGATTCCTGCGGCGGAAGACTAAGCTCCGGCACAGTCAATGAGCCGTAACTATTTCCCATTTCCAGATACTGGAATAACTTCATGCTAACATCTTCCCCAATATTTTGCTGCGCCTCTTCGGTTGACCCACCGATATGAGGGGTTAAGATAACATTGGGTAGATCCTGAAGAGGACTTTGAAATCTCTCCCCGTTTTTTTCTGGTTCCCACGGAAAAACGTCAATTGCGGCTCCACTTAATTGTCCTTCCACCAAATATTTGCGTAGGGCATCCAGATCTACTACTTCCCCCCTTGCATAGTTCAGTAAAATGCCGCCCTTTTTGAAATATTTCAGGATAGATTTGTTGATCATGTTTTTTGTCTGGTTCGTATCTGGCACATGCAGGGTTATTATATCAGATTCAGATACCAGTTCCTTAAGAGATTTGCAGGGAATAGCATTTCCCAGAGGAAGTTTTGTTAAAATATCATAATACTTAACCTTCATCCCCATTGCTTCTGCCATGATGCTTACCTGTGTGCCAATATTTCCGTAGCCAATGATTCCCAATGTTTTACCTCTTAATTCATAACTTCCTTTTGCATCTTTCATCCAAATTCCTTCATGGGCTGATTTATTTTTATCGGGTATCCGACGAATCAGCATAATTGAAAGTCCGATCACGAGTTCAGCTACTGATCTGGTATTTGAATAGGGTGCATTGAACACAGCGATTCCTTTTTTGGTAGCAGCTTTTAGATCGATCTGGTTTGTACCGATGCAAAAAGCACCAATTGCCTGCAACTTTGTTGCAGCTTCAAGCACTTTCTCTGTTACGATAGTCTTGGAGCGGATACCCAATAAATGGACGTCTTTGATTTCGCGAATAAGATCAGCTTCTGATAAAGCGCCTGTTAGCTTTCTTACCGAGGCGTATCCCTTCTGTTGAAAATTTTTAACTGCTTTGTCGCTAATGTTTTCGAGGAATAAAATGTTGATTTTGTCTTTTGGATAACTGGTTGTTGGTTCCATATTTTTTGCTTGCTATGTACAAATATCCCTGATTTAGCCCATAATTCCTTGCAGGAAAATACCTTGCGGCATAAGATTTGCCTATCCCAATGCGTTATATTTGTCGAATCCAGATCCTTACCAGATAAAAAACAATGTATTGAAAAACAGATTAGTACAATTGATTCTGCTAAGTGCAGTCCTATATGGCTGCCGTCAACAAGCGGACAAAAAAATTGCCAGTGAAGCTGCAACCCAGCCCCCTGTGGAAGTTTTTCAGGTTGGGTATGCCGATAAAATGACGGCTGTTAAATACGAATCTGCTATTAATACTTTTTTTAACCGGAATTTAGGTTCAAGAGGGTTTAATGGTTCCTGGCTGGTTGCAAAGGATGGTGAGATTATTTCTGAAGGATACAAAGGTTATCGCGATCCCTTGCAGAAAGACAGTGAACTGACCTCAACTGATGCCTTTCACCTCGCTTCAGTGTCAAAAACCTTCACTGCAATGGCGGTCCTTAAACTCTGGGAAGAGGGCAAACTTTCACTGGATGCAGATCTCTCAACATTTTTTGCTGAATTTCCTTACCCCGGCACCACTGTCAAGATGTTGCTGAACCATCGAAGCGGTCTTCCCAACTATACCAATTACCTCGATGTTTATAAGTGGGATAAGAAAAAGCTGGCAACAAATCTGGATGTTCTTACTACCCTCTACACCCTTAAGCCAGGATTACAATTTCCAACTGGCAAGCGCTTTAGTTATTGTAATACAAACTATGCCCTGCTTGCTCTTATCATAGAAAAGGTATCAGGTCAAACATATCATGATTACCTGACGGAAACATTTTTCCGCCCGCTCCAAATGAATGATACCTATGTGTTTCGCGAGGTGGATTTTGATCGTTCTCTCCCCTCCTTTGAATGGAATAACCGGAAATATGGCCTTGAATTCATGGATCTGGTTTATGGTGATAAGAATATTTACAGTACCGTTCGCGACATGCTTAAATGGGACCAGGCGCTTTATAACAATAAGCTATTCAAAGATTCAACACTGTTGGCTGCATTTTCGGGTTACAGTTATGAAAAGGCAGGAACACGTAATTATGGTCTGGGCTGGCGTTTAACCGAAGTGGAAAATGGAAAGAAAATCGTTTATCACAATGGTTGGTGGCATGGTAACAACACTGTTTTTATAAGGCTTCCTGAAGAGAATGCAACTATCATTGTTCTAGGTAATAAATTTAATAGAGGAATTTACAAGGCAAAGCAACTCTGTGATCTTTTTGGAGATTACCGCCAAAGCAATAATCGCTTTCAGGATAAGGAAATGGAGAACAACGAGACAATGGTTGGAGGCGGCTCCAATTAAAGCAAACAATTCACTACATTCTTTTTTGTACATTTCGGTATGGTAGTGTTATCAGCCGAACAAGTTCATGGTTGGGATAATTTCACCATGTACAAGGAATCAATTGCTTCCATCGATCTGATGGAAAGAGCCTCTTTAAAGTGTGTTGAATGGATTGAATCCAATGGGCTATTAAATCATCAATTTGCTATTTACTCTGGTAAAGGCAATAATGGGGGTGATGGACTTGCCATTGGTCGACTTTTACATGAAAAAGGATGCCAGGTTGAAATTTATATCCTTGAGTTTGGGCATTTGGGCACACATGATTTCCAGCAAAACTTACAAAGGCTCCATGCCCTACCAGTTAATATACACTTCCTTCAGCCCGGCACCAATCTTCCGGAAATTCCTGATGAAACGATTGTGGTTGATGCCTTACTTGGTACGGGAATCAATCGCGCTGCAGATGGTTTTATGGCCGGCCTCATTCAACATATCAATGCCTCAAAGAATATTGTTATCAGTATTGATCTGCCAAGCGGTATGTTTTGTGATATTGCCACCATTCCTAATACTTGTATTGATGCAACTGTAACACTTAGTTTTCAGTGCTTTAAACCTGCCTTCCTCGTTGCAGAAAATGCTTCTTTTTTTGGAAAACTTTTCATTTTGGATATTGGTCTTGCAAATGAATATTTATCAACAATAACACCAGAGTATGAGTTGATGGACAATGTTATCGCATCTGGGATAATCAGGCCCCGACCGCCTTTTGCACATAAAGGAAATTTCGGTCACGCCTTATTGTTTGCAGGCTCAGAAGGTAAAATGGGTGCTGCTATACTTGCGGCTAAAGCATGTCTCCGCACTGGCGCAGCTCTCTTAACCTGTATGGTGCCACATGATGGATTGGCAATCATACAAACAGCCCTGCCAGAGTCGATGGCCATTCTTGCTTCCAAAACCGATGCTAATCTTCCCCTACCCCCGCTCGATATGTATACTATTATTGGTGCGGGCCCGGGAATTGGTACTGGCGAATCAAGTGCCCAACATCTGCATGAAATTCTAAAGGCATCTACGAAACCTATAGTGATAGATGCCGATGCACTGAATATTCTTTCTAAGAATGCAGACTGGCTAAATTTGCTTCAACCATTTTCAATTCTTACACCTCATCCAAAAGAGTTTGATCGGATTGCAGGATTACATGATTCCGATTTTGCACGTATAGCCACTGCAAGAAGATTAGCTAAAAAGTATCAGCTTATAATAATACTGAAAGGTCACAGGACCCTGATTGCCATGCCAGGGGGACGTGCGTGGTTTAATACAAGCGGGAATGCCTCCATGGCAAAAGGGGGAAGCGGGGATGTGCTAACGGGAATGATTACAGGCTTACTTTCGAGAGGGTATGCACCAGAACAAGCAGCCCTGCTGGGAGTTTATCTACACGGACTTGCTGGTGAACTTGCAAGCGATATTCATGGGATGGAATCTGTGCTGGCAAGTGATATAGTTGAAAATATCGGTAAGGCGTTTAAGGCATTAGAAAACAAATAACATTTATATGAAACTATCCTTTCCCAAGGTCCTAACAAGTTTAATGATCCTGAGCCTTTTTTCAGGCTCATGCCAAACCAACGAAAGTCAGGCACCTGAAGAAACAGACAATAAGAACTATTTTTTATCCAGCGAAGAAGGCGTAAGAACAGGTGGTGTAAAAATTATTCCGATCGAAACCCCAAAAGGCCGCTTCAAAGTATGGACGAAACGTTTTGGGAATAATCCCAGGATCAGATTATTACTATTAAATGGAGGTCCGGGTGCAACCCACGAGTATTTTGAGTGTTTAGAGAGTTATCTGCCAGCGGAGCAGATCGAATTCATTTATTATGATCAATTGGGCTGCGGCAATTCTGACAATCCAAATGATACGGCTATGTGGGACCTTGCACGTTATGTTGAAGAAGTAGAACAAGTTCGTAAAGCGCTTGATCTGAATAAGGATAATTTTTATTTGCTTGGTCATAGTTGGGGTGGAATTCTTGCAATGGAATATGCATTGAAATATCAGGATCAATTAAAGGGCCTGATAATTTCGAATATGATGTCAAGCTGTCCGGATTATGGTAAGTATGCCGATGAAGTACTTGCAGCTCAAATGGATCCGAAAGTACTGGATAGCATTCGGGCAATTGAATCGCGGGGCGACTTTGCAAACCCTCGTTACATGGAATTATTGATGCCAAATTTTTATGCAAAACATGTTTGCCGGCTACCGATGGATAAGTGGCCTGAACCCATGACAAGATCCTTAGGTAAAACCAATCAATCACTTTACGTAACCATGCAGGGGCCAAGTGAATTTGGCATAGCCGGAAAGTTAGAGAAATGGGATCGGAAGGCTGACCTTTCCCGGCTAACTATACCTGTTATGACAATTGGTGCAAAGCATGATACAATGGATCCCGAGCACATGAAATGGATGGCCGGCCAGGTTCAGAACGGCACTTATCTTTATTGCCCTAACGGTAGCCATATGAGCATGTATGATGATCAGGAAACCTATATCAACGGTTTAATTAAATTTTTGAAAGGTGTGGATGCAGGTAAGAATAAAAATGTTCTTTGATGGACGAATCAAAAATGTTGGTGTTTAGGCTTCTTACCATTTTATTGCTTTGAATACAATCCTGGAATAATTTTCTTTTTCATAAAGTACACCGATCTTCTTTCTTGATAATTTAGCAAGGTCAGAATAGGCTGTAAAATCTCTTTGTTTATCATTGTTACTCTTATCTACAATAATACTTTTTGAATATTGAAGTCCATCATTATAACTGATCCGTAATGTTAGATTATCTCGTCTTCTGGTGTCGGCAGCGTTGCAAAATGCTATGATATTCTTTCCTTTCTTTTTACCAACAGTGATGATGCTTCCCTGATTAACCGGATCTGGAAGATTGGTATCAAAATAGGTAGTATCCCAGCTTTCACCACCATTGCTGCTTATACTAACAATACGTGCACGAATATCACCCTGCTGATTACGCGAGTTCATCATTAGTTTGTCGCCAGACATTTCTGTAGCCATAGATTCATTTCCTCCCGGCGTACTCACTGTTTGGGATAGCCTGAAACTGCTGCCATGGTCATCTGTGAAGAAACCGTGTGCCTTATAATCCTCCGCTTTTGGTAGCGGATCTCCCTCGGAATGATTTGCTGCCACAAAAATCCTTCCTTTGTACTTTCCTGAACCAAATTGCATAGCGTGTCCGGGCGTATTTGCATAACTTCTCCAATCTTCAGAAAAATTATATGATGGATTCAATTGTGGCTGCCTGGGGCGATGTGTTTGTACAGTGATGTTAACAGGCTCTGACCATGTTAGTCCGCCATCCGTTGAAGTCTTGTACCATACCTCCCTAAGTCCATTACCTTTTCTTACCTCCCCTTCATGGTTATTGCCCGTATTGTAAAACAAGAAAATTCTGCCTCCTGGAAAAGCAGGATCATAAAGGTCAACTACTGGTGCGGGATTGCCTGCCTGCATCTGATCGTAGTCCACAACAGTCTGAAGAGTGCTCCAACTTTTGCCTTTATCAGTACTTTTCTTTAATACAATATTGATATCGCCAAAATCTCCCGCATTGTTTACCCGCCCCTCCGCAAAAGCAAGTAAGCTGCCGTCAGGAAGTTTTATAATTGCCGGTATACGATAACTCTTATGTCCCTCATTTCCGGATACAAAAACAGGAACTGCTTTATCTTGTCCAAAAGACTGAAGGGAGAACAATACTATTAAGATTGAGAAGATAATCTTAACCATGATTATTTTATTTTTACTTTAAATGTTGATGCAGGAAGCTTTTCGCTATTCACGAGATTGCCGTCACTAAATGGTTTCCAGCCATAATAGATATATTCAGGTTTGAAGTTAACGCTGACTATAATTTTCTTTTTAATAATTAAGGCCTTAACATCATTGATGCCATCCACAGAAAAACCACGTAGGCCATTTTCATCAGAAGTTTGAAGGCCTTTTATCGCATGTTTGAATCGCAGAATGACTTTACCTTTCTTGTACTTCACAAGTGTGGGTTTTGGACCTGAATATTCAATATCCCTATGCCCATAATGAAAGTGTAATGCCAGCTTTGAAAGCCTCTCCCCTACCGTTTTCTTATCTCTTGGATGCACATCATTTCGTGCTCCGATATCACTGCTTACTGCCATGCCTCCATACTTCACTTCGTCGGATAACTTACGTTGTTCATTACGGAACAAAGGCCAGTAGGTTGATCGGTAATTAGTGGTATCAATTGAGGAAAGCTGAACCCAGTAAAATGGCAACGCAGGCTGATTAAATGTATTTCGATAATCCTTGATCATAAGGTTCATCAGGCTCCGGTATTCAAAAACCCGCGACATTTCCAATGAATTTGTTTCACCCTGGTATAAGATAACGCCTGCAATAGGATAGTGCTTTATCGGTAAAATACCCGCCTCATAAGCAAATCCAGGTTTGTAAGGATGGTTTGGGCCATCTGGTTGTACATTCGCTTTTTCTACAGTAATATTCTGAAAGCCGCGTTCCCTTGACCATGCAGGTAATTCCTGGTTATATAACCAGTTACCTTCGATCTTCCTGCTAAACAATGAATCTGAAGACAATGCTTTTCTACTGATAAAAGTTTCCAGAGGCGCACCTCCTATGGACAGATTAATGAGCCCGATAGGGATGCCTTCTTTTCTTGTAAGTTCTTTTGCAAAGTAATATCCGATAGCACTCATATTCTTTACTGTATTGCTATCGCATTGTTCCCAATTACCCTGATAGAAATCTTCCGTATTCATCTTTTTCAATATAGAATCTGAAAACGGAATTCCATAAATTCCTTTCCCTGCATATACAGGATTGTAGAATCTTATAAGAGGTTGATCTGTTTTATTTATTTCCTCCCTATAGAAATTATCCTTTGAAAACGGCCATTCCATATTTGATTGACCAGTACATAGCCAGATATCCCCAATGAGTAGATTGTTTAAATAGATACTGTCATTTTCTGATCGGATTATGACCTTTGAAGGTAAAGTGCTTGCTTTTTGTTGAGGGAATTCAATCACCCAGGTAGAGTCAATACCAGTTATTGTAGTCTGTTCTTTATTCAGAAATTTAATGGTGACTTTTTTACCCGGCAGCGCCCGCCCCCTGAAATTAATGGGATGGTTCCTTTGCAATACCATATTATCAGAAAACAATTCATCAATCTGTAATTGTGAAAAGGAGATAACTGGTGTCAGCAATAAAAGGAATAAAAACTTTATCATGATTGCTGGAGGTGTTCTTTAAGTATCTGAGTGCAAATCCATTCCTGTCGGGGTAGGTGAAAAGGACCTTTAAAAAGATTTCCTTTTGCTGTTTGGGCAATTGTTCCATCTCTATGTAAGTATCCAAACCATTCTCCGTTTTCCCTGTCATGAAATTTGTTATAGGAATAATCATGTACCATCTTATGCCATTCAGCGTATTTAGAATTCCCTGTCATCAGGAACGCAAGTAAGGTAGCGATGATTGTTTCATTATGTGGCCACCAGAATTTCATGTCCTGCCAATATTCCTGTACCGGTTTATTATAAACATCCCTGAAATAAAGTATCCCACCATATTCTTTATCCCATCCCCTCTCCCACATATAATCCAACATACGGCAACCGAGAGAAATAAGATCAGGATCATTATTGCGCTTTCGGGCTTCATAAAGTATGAACCACGCCCCTTCAATAGCATGCCCGGGATTAAGTGTTCGGCCATCAATGTGGTCAATAATACTGCCATCAGGTGCAACCTGTTCCATCACACATTTTATATCATCCTTTACAAATTTATCTTCTATCTGACCTATCCAGGTACTAATCCATTCATCACAACGATCATCCCCAATCGTCTCCCGAAGTTGCTGAGCAGTATTCATCATGATCATCGGAACACCGATTCCAATGGAAGGGCGGGTATCAAAATATTTAGGCTGCAGCAGGCCCTTGGTGGTTGAATATTCAATACACTTTCCGAAAAGAAATCTGGATTTATTTGCCGCTTCCTTGTCACCGCTGGCAAGCGAATAAGCGGCCATGGCAATCACTGCGAATGTTTCTGAAAAAAAATATCGACGTTTACGAATAGGCCTTCCATCTCTCGTAGTATGGAAGAACATCTGGCCATCCGTATCGAAGCAATGATTTATGAGGAATTCATAACCCAGCTTTGCCCCATCTAACCATTCCTGCTTTTTCTCAACAGTATTGTATAGTGTAGAAAGAAGCCAGGTGGCACGTCCCTGAATCCAAACCGCTTTATCATCATCTATCAATCTCCCATCTTGATCGCGCATCAATAGAAATCCACCATGCTCAAGGTCATAGGATCGGGGAAACCAAAAAGGAACTGTATCATCCAGCAATTGGCGCGAATAAAAATCCTTCAGTTCTATTAATTCCTGTTTAGAGTATGACATCGTTGAAAAATATTATATTAATCAGTAGACAGCTCATCGTAGTTATTCACTTTTGGCCTGAGGAAATATAACTGGATCATCAGAACAACCAATACAATTACCCCAAGCATGGCAAAACCCTTTCCAAGATTACCCGCGTCCGTTGATTTGCCAAGCAGATCAGTTATCCAGGCGCCAAAGAATACGCCGGTCATATTCATTAAACCATAAGCAGTTGCTCTGTACTTTGAAGAAACAAACTGACAGAGTATAGGCATATTATTAGCATCAAACATTCCAAAACCAAATCCGAAACAGAAGGCTGCACCAATGATGTGGAACAGTGAGTGCCCAAAACCCAGAAATAATAATGCAGGGATTGTTAGCCCCAGACCTATGGCACTCGTATAGATTCGGCCCCGTATATTTTTTTGAACCCATTTGTCGGAAAGTATACCTCCGAATATTACGCCGATGAAAGAAGAAGCGGCAATTGTAATGGTGGCAATGGGACCAGCCTGCGCCATTTCAATATTCAGGTTCTGTGCAAACAATGTTGGCAGCCAGTTTTTGGTTGCCCATCCCGGAAGGCTCGGGATAGCAAAATAAAATAGAATGATCCAGAAGGATATATTAGTCAGTAGGATCCCCATCCCTTTGAAAATGGATTCTTTGTTAGCTCCAGGTTTTAATACCATGGGTGGATCCGGGTCTGTAGTTTTTTTCTCTCGCAGAAATAAGATCAACACGAGTGAATATAGTATCCCCACCAAACCAAAACTTTGAAATGTATCTTGCCAGGAAAACTTATCGGCGATAGTTGCTCCAAATCCGCCAAGAGCCTGTCCCATATAAAGTCCTGTCATATGAATACCAATCGCAAGTGACCTTGTTCTGTCTGAGTGAAAATCAGCAATTAAGGATAAGCCTGCAGGGATATATAGTGCTTCACTCACTCCCATTACAGCTCTCAGCCAGTATAATTGGTTGAAACTGGTGGCATATCCCATGGCAAAAGTTACGCCCGACCACACAAATAGGCTTCCAATTATTAACCATTTTCGATTGAACTTGTCGGCAATGATTCCTGAAACGGGACTCATGAGTCCATAGATCCAAAGAAATATAGCCATCAGAATACCAAAATTTTCAGCCGATTGAAGTTCCACTATATCAACCTGCATGGATGGCTTCATAGTGGATAGCATTTGCCTGTCCATATAATTCAGAAGAGCCACCACCCATAATAGTCCAACCAGGATCCATGGATATTTTTTGGAGTGCATGCCGATAGTTATTTTATAAATGTTTTACCCGATAAAATATTCGGGCTTCGTATACCTGCTTTGATTTCTCCGCTGGGTATGATTATCTCATCATTCCATTTTAATGCTGTTGTTGTAACAGGCGTGTTGAAAGGAATTGAATCAGTTCTTACCCATTCATTATTCGCTGTACTATATCGAAGAATTTCGCTGCTGAAGCCTGGATGACCAGCCTGCAATAAATTCTTTTTATCAATCAGTTCTTGCTTATGAACTGTATTCTCTTCCTTAGCTATTTCAGCGATCAGCCCCTCAACTTTTGTAAACGTATCTCCTGTATCTCCCCCAAAAAGAAAAATATCCTGACTGCCTATAGCCAGGCCTGTACCCGCTGCCATCGCATAAGGCATCGATGCTTTTTTTATCCATGTATTTTTTTCGGTATCGAAAGCAAACATGGTAGAGTAGATCTCACTCACTCCCCCCACAATTCTTTTCCTCCCGCCAATAAGATAAATATTGGTTTTATCTTTTTCAATATGATTTATTAGAACAGCATGAGAAACCCGGATAGGGAGTTCCGGCATTTGCTCCCATCCTTTCGATAGATTCTCTAGGTCAAGTCTTAGAAATTTATTTGAAACGGAATCAATTGTTTCTCCACCAGCCAGGTAAAGATAGGAGCCAATGGATGTAGCAGTAGCATTAGCAACCGGAACAGGCAAAGCGGGAAGTTGATCTATTCTGATCGATTTATTATCGGGAATGTATTGAACCTTCCAAACTAAATTGGCGAGTCCGTCAGGTGTTTCTCCGCCGGCATAAATGATTCCGCCGGGTGATGCAAAATTAGCTCCATAGGCAACCGGATAAGGAAGTGAGTCTGTATGTATGAGGATTAATTCTCCATGCTGACCCCGACCATATATATAAATGGACTTATGATATTCTTTCTTCCCCCCCTCCCATGGTAATCCAAATGGAAAATTAGCTCCCCCGCCAATTACGAGATGGTCATTATATATTCCTGCAAGAGGTCCGGCCAGGCCCGTTGCCTCAGCTTTTCCGCTATCTGCAGGTAATGCTGCAGCAATTTTCCATACAATGGAAATCTCCTGCTCACCTTGATCGCAGGAAGTGGTATATGACAACATAATTATGGCTATAAGGGAAATGATTCTTTCTTTCATTGCATCAGGCATTAACAGAAAGCGGCTGGCGTGAGCAGTAGCCGGTGAACCCCAATTCATTTACATCATTTTGAAACAATGCAAATGCTTTACTGTCCATATTTCTTACCGGCAGCCTGAACTCTCCACAATCGACCCCAACAATCTTCATATATGCTTTACCGGTTGCAATGCCACCATATTTCCCTAAAAGCCTGATCATGTCAATGGACATTTGTTGGAGTGAACGGGCAGTTTCATGCTGATTGTTTTCATAGGCCTCAATCAGATCATAGTATAACGGTGCGGCATAATTGAAGGTGCTTCCAACGGCGCCTTGTGCCCCCAACGAAAGTGCCGCGAGCATGTTCTCATCACGCCCCCAGAGCATATCATACTTTCCTCCCTTAAAACGCAGACAGGAGAGAAAATCCATGAAATCTTCATGCGTATATTTAATGCCTGCAAAGTTCGGAATCAGTCCATCCACCTTTTGAAGTAGATCGATCATTGGGAAGTTAACTCCTGTGAGTACAGGGATATGATAATAATAAAAAGGCATATCAGGAACCACAGCAGCTATTGTACGGCAACACTCTGCAAGCATTTCAACATTTGCCGGTTTAAAATAAAAAGGAGCAGTAAACGAGATTGCATCCAATCCTATTTCTTTTGCATGCAAGGCCAACTCAATGCAATCAGTAATACTGGTGCCCCCTAATAAAGGCATAACGGTGAAATCCGAATCCGATCTTGTACACTTTGCCCATTCTTCAGCAACAGCTTTTTTTTCTTTTAATGTCAGCGATACGCCCTCACCTGTAGACCCGCAAATAAAGGCGCCGGTTATGCCATTATGCTTTAGAAAGGAATAATAGGAAGGTATAATGGATAGGTTCAGATTGCCATTAGCATCCATCGGTGTGAATGGAGCCGCAATCAAACCTTTTAAATGATTGTTGTGCATAAAACAGGTTTATAATTTAGTGTGTTGCTATATATAATAAAAATCCATAAAAAAGCCGGAAGCAGGAATACTTCCGGCATAATAATGAAGAAGCATTATGAACCAACCTGGCTGTTACCAGCAGCCAGAGTATTATTGGGGTTTTGCTGTCTCATATCCCGGAGTCTGGTTAACGAGAGGATCGTTTGTCCAGATACTGGGTGGAATGGGCCATAAAACCATATGTGACTGTGTAGCTTTGTCTAGTACTCCGTAAGGATGGCTCGTGCTAATGAATACCATTGGTTCACCCCCAAACTGCATGCGGCGGAGATCATACCAACGCTTTCCTTCAAAAACAAACTCTTTACTACGCTCCTCAAAGATGGCAATCTCATTTGCGTCTTTGCTTCCATTTACAAAAGGAGCAGGATCATTTGCCAGTCCACCAAAAGCCCTGTTGCGTACTGGTTGTATGTACTCCGTTGGATCTCCACCTTCGGCATTAACGATCTCCGCGAGCATTAACAACCTGTCGGCCTCACGATATACCGGCCAATCGTCTGCAAAGTATCTTTTGTTCGCATCGATGGTACCCAGGAATTTTACCAACGCGGTATTCCTAACAGTTACAGTGTATGGTTCAGTTGATGTGTTTACTTTATAGTAATCATAAAAAGTAGCATCTCTTCTTTTGTCGGCCAGATCATACGACTGATATAATTCGAACTTATAACGGTAGCGCTGGATGATCTGCTGTGAATTGGTGGCTGCAATAACCAATGGATCAACCAGGAAATTACCTACTCCTGCACTAACAGTTGAATCCTTGTAATGCTGGCCGTCGAAATTGAAGGTGGAATAGGTGAATGATGATACCCCTGGCATTTCCACTTCCCCTACCCTGTACCTTACAGTGAAGATGATCTCATTGTTGCTTTTCTTATTATAAGCGAAAACATCCTTGAAATTATTTTCAAGTGCAGGGCCAGTGATTGACGTTAGTGCCATTTTCGCATCAGCTAGATCAGCCGTGGTTCCATATACTTTTGCCGACCAGAGATATACTTCTCCTTTCAACATCAGCGCCGCATTTGGACTCCACATTGTTTTATCAGTGGACGGGGCATTACCAAATAATTCTATCGATTTATTCACATCACTCTTTATCACAGCAAGTACTTCCGCTTCTGTTGCCCTTGCCCTGCGCAGTGTAACCTGGTCTGTATTACCATTTAGTACTTCAGGCTCAAGCCACACAGGTACGCCACCATAGGTTCTGAGCAGTTGAAAATAATAGTATGCACGCATGGCGTGTGCCTGACCAAGCAGGAAATTTTTTCTATCCTCCGCCAGGAAACCAACTTCATTTACCTTCTGGATAAAAAGGTTCAATTGAAGAATGGGATTATAAAATCCTCCCCAGTTACCGACTCCTGCTGAGTTTTCATCAAGCCTTTGTTCAATGATCTGCAGTTCATTGAGTGATGTATTCTGTACATCTATATTGCTGAAACTTCCTCCACGCATTTCACCAAGTCGCAAAAACATGAACTGGTTATTGCGGAACTGATTGTGTAATCCCACCATGAAATTGGAGACCTGTGATTCGTTCTGCCAGAAGTTTCCATCTCCAAAATAATCTTCAGGGGCTAGTTCCAAAGTCTTTCGACAGGAAGAGAATGCAACGATGGCAATCATTGACATCCATATTATATGTTTAATCTTATTCATGATCTAAAATTTTAGTATTTCGGAGATTTAGAATGTTAGGTTTGCTCCGAAAATCAGTGAAGTTGGAATGGTATATCCGCTATTCTGTGATCCTGTACGCTCAGGCAAATTCAGGAGATCATTTGAAAGATAGCCAAGGTTCTGTCCGGTTACAGTGAGAGTAAGTCCTTCAACCCTCGCCTTTTTTAGTAATGTTGATGGCACAGAGTAGCTAAGTGAAAGCTCCCTTAAAGCGAGGTATCCTGAATTGACCCAGAACATATCACTTGGACGATCAAAATTCTTTGCATTCAATTGGTCTGCCCAGGTATAGCGTGGATATTTTGCATCGGGATTTTCAGGTGTCCATGTATCCTTTACAATATCGGTGGCATTGAATTCGCCCTGAAAGCTTCCCAGTGCCCACATTTGCATGAAATCCTGCTGGATATGTCCCAGCGCAAAATCCACCCTCGCAAACAATGAAAGACCTTTCCATGAAACAGTTGTATTTACACCACCAGTCCAACGTGGGATAACCCTGCCCAGAGAAACTTTATCGCGGTAATCAATGGTATCATTTTTATCAATATCTCTCCACATCATATCACCCAGCTTTGCTGAGATATGGTTTGTGAGTCCCAATTCACTGATCAGTTTAGCACTGGCTACTCTCCTGCCTGCCGCACCACCATACTGTACATATCCTGCAGCCAGGTCAATTACATTATAGGCATCAAGGTCTTTTTGGTTGCGTATGATTCCATCACTCACATATCCAAATACTTCTCCGTATTCCTGGCCTTCCTGGTAACCGCCAACCCAAATAACACGTCCTGTTTTAGGGTCGTATATCTGCTCTCCACCCTGACGATTGTTTTCATTGCCATTGAAAGGAAGTTTTTCAATGGTATTCTTATTCCACGCTGCATTTGCACCGATGCTCCAGGAGAGGTTTCTCCCATTTACCAGTTTATAAGAAGCTTCCAGTTCTACGCCCCTGTTACGCATACTACCATTATTGGTGCGCAGCTGGCTGATTCCTGATGAGATCGGCAGGCCTACATATGCCAGTTTATCAGTTGTAAGTCTGTTGTAGTAAGCAACTGATGCATTCAGTTTATTATTGAGAAAACCCATATCAGCACCTACTTCAATTGTACTTGATTTTTCCCAACGAAGATCTGGTGTTGCTATCCCGGTTTGCAGGAATCCGATCACACCATTATACGCTGTTTGAGAGCCATAAGAACCCTGAAGTTCGTATAGGCCTATACCGTTACTTGTTCCTATTCCGATATTGCCATTCAATCCCCAGCTGGCACGCAGTTTCAGGAAGGAGAGCCAGTTATCTGTAGCGGCCATAAAGTTTTCACGATGTGCCATCCAGCCCACTGATACTCCGGGAAATGTTCCATACTGGTTGTCGCCTAACAATCGGCTATAACCATCTCGCCTGATCGTAAATGTTGCCAGGTACTTCCCATCATAATCATAATTGATCCTTCCAAAACCCGACATGATACGCTCCCTGAAATGATATGAATCAGTGCCCCTTGTTTGAGTTGTAGCATTATTAAGTGTAAGACCTAAATCCTGGAAATCATCTGTTGGGGCGAGGCTTCCACTGGCGGAAAATCCTGTTCCATAGAGATTGAAATATTCAAATCCTGCCATTGCAGCAATATTGTGCATATCAGAAAAGCTGGATGTATAATTCAGGATCGCATTATAGGTTTGACGTGTTGTGCGATCAAAACTGTTGGAACTGGATCTGGTTCTGTTCCAACCTGTATTTGGATTGGTATAGCTAAGTAATCCTGTACGGAAATCTTTATTGAATGCTTCATACAAACCCTCATCATACATCAAAATGCCACCGATCCGTGCATAAAGATCACGGGTGAAGTTTACCGTAAAAGCCTGGTTCATGGTAAACTTGTCGGTTTGATTATTGCGTTTGTACTTGTCCACATTGATGGCTGGGTTACCATCACTGGCATCACGACCAAGCAATAGTTCGCCATTCATATTGGTACCACGCATAGTTGGAGGTGCAGATAACATACGACCCCAGAAATTGCTTTCACCATTCTGTAAACTCTGATCTCTCCAGTTGGCTTTCGCAAACTGCAATCCGCTTTCTGATTTTAGCCACTCTTTGATCTTATACTCGCCATTCAAAGCCAGGTTAAGCCGGCGGTAAAAAGTTGCAATGGATAGTCCATCTTCATCATAGAAGCCTATGTTGGCGTAGTATTTTCCTCTGTCATTACCACCACTCATTCCGATATTATAATCCTGAACAGTTGCCTTATCTTTAAGACCATAATCCCCATAATTGAAGTCCTTGTAAATCAGGTCAGCAAATGTTCCATTGGGATCATATGCACCATTGGCATTCGTTGGAACAGCATCTTTCATGGTTTTCCATCCATCACTCAGCGTGAGCAGTTCACGGTTCACATCATCAAGACGCATGGTACTCCATACAGCACGACTATCATAATTACCATCAAGTATATTACCATTTGCATCTTTGTATAAATTACCCGTACCTCTTGGACCAACCGCTCCTAATGTTGTAGCTCCAAGCGTACCATTCTTGATGGCCTCCACAACTGCCCTCCGCTGCCAGATGATATAATCCTGGGCAGAAAGAAAATTATAGGGCACATTTAGATAATTAAAACCAGTTTTTGCTTTTAGCGTAATGGATGACTTGCCGGACTTTCCTTTTTTAGAAGTTATGAGAATTACACCGTTACTGGCTCTTGCACCATAAATAGCCGTGGCGGAAGCATCTTTTAATACTTCCATGCTTTCAATCTCTTCGGGATTGATATCACTGAGTGAGCCGCGTACCTGACCATCCATAATTATAAGCGGACTGCCGCTGCCATCAAAATCAGTACCTCCGCGAAGTATGATGGATGGCAATGATCCGGGGCGGCCTGTTCCGGTGGAAACCCTTAAGCCTGGAATGGTTCCTGCCAATGCCTGTGCAGGGTTGGATCTAACCCCCGTTTCAAGGATCTTGTTGTCTAACTTAGAAATTGACGAAGTAACCTTGGAACGCTTAATTGTTCCATACCCCACTACTACTACCTCATCCATTTTTTGACTGGATAAACCCAGCGACACGTTAAATACCGTTTTTTCCCCAACCGCTTCCTCTATGGATTCATAGCCCATATAACTGAAGACCAGGATATCAGCTGCTGCTGCCTGGATGGTGAATTCACCATCTGCACCGGTTTGGGTGCCGGTTGTTTTCCCTTTGATGGTTACGCTAACACCTGGGAGGCCTTTACCATCATCGGCGGAACTCACCTTTCCGGTAATCGTTTTAGACTGGGCAAAAGTGCCTACCCCAAATAGTAGTCCTGCGAACACCAGCAGGAAGCGCAGGCAAGTAATCGTTTTTCTCATAACAGTTTTTATTATTGCATTATGTATGACATAATAAAATTAGTTACTATTTTCACACTGACAAATTTTTTTTTATAGTTTGATCTGTTTAGCGGGGAAAAAACTGAATAGGCTATTTTTACAGAATAATAAACACAATGGCTATCAAGGCTTTAATAAATAATTTTAAAACAGTAGATACCAGTTCACTTGTGGATAAGGTGGAAGCGAAACTCGTTCAGCTGTTACAGGACAGGAAACTTAAGGTGGGTGATGCCATTCCCAAGGAAATTGAGCTGGCCGAGCGCCTCGGTGTGAGCAGAACTGTTATAAGGGAGGCCTTATTGAGATTAAGGGTAATGGGACTGATTGAGTCAAAGAAGAAAAAGGGGTCAGTGATCACCAGTCCAGATCTGTTTGGAGTGATGAGTAAGAGTATGAACCCCCATATACTCGATCAGGATACACTCAAAGAAATGTTTGAACTGCGATTGGTACTGGAAATAGGGATGGCTGATTTCATATTCCAGCGCATAACCCCTGCCGATATTGCAGAACTTCGAAAAATAGTGGCCAACGAACCTGATTCGGCACATATGCATCTTTTCAATATCGAACACGAAATTAAGTTTCATGGAAAACTTTATGAGATAACCGGCAATAGCACAATGAAAAAATTTCAGCGCTTATTACTTCCCGTTTTTGATTATGTTCACCATAGCGGTTTGCTGAAAAAACAACTTACACCTAAAAAGTTTGTATCACATAAAGGTCTTGTCGATATCCTCGAAAATGGCAACCCTGAAATGTTCCGTAATGGAATGCGTAACCACCTCGCTTCTCATTTCTCCCGACTCTTCGATTGATCATCTGAAAATGAATAAGGAAAGGCAGACGGTTTTGAACCTCTTTCCTTATTTGGTTCAGGAGCCATTTGATACAAAACTTCGCCACCATTCTGAAGCTGTTCATGCGAGAACCAGTTTTTCATGTGTGCTTTCCCGTTAACAAGGATCTGCCTGATATAAATATTTGTATCATTATTAGCCGGTGCCTTTAATGTTAACTTTTTGCCATTCTCCAGCATTATATCTAAAGAGGGAAATAGTGGTGTACCAATTACATACTCGTTGGTACCCGGGCACACCGGATAAAATCCCATTGCACTGAATATATACCAGGCTGAAGTCTGGCCATTATCTTCATCGCCACAATAACCATCAGGTGTTGGCTTATATAGTTTTTCCATGGCATCCCTTATACGGTACTGGCTTTTCCATGGTTGTCCGGCATAATTATATAAATAAAGCATATGCTGTATGGGTTGGTTGCCATGCGCATATTGACCCATATTCATGATCTGCATCTCCCTGATTTCATGGATCACTGATCCATAATAACTCTCATCAAAAATGGGTGGCATATGGAAAACGGAATCCAGCATACCTATGAAACTTTCTTTGCCACCCATGAGGTTAATCAGGCCAGCCATATCATGGAATACACTCCAGCTGTAATGCCAGCTGTTGCCTTCAGTAAATGCATCTCCCCACTTGAAAGGGTTAAATGGTTGCTGAAAACTGCCGTCCTTATTGCGGCCCCGCATCAGTTTACTCTGTGAATCAAAAAGGTTACGGTAATTCTGGCAACGTTTGGCAAACAGATCTATTTCCGATTGTGGCCTTTTCAATGCTTTGGCAAGTTGCCAGATGGCAAAATCATCGTATGCATATTCTAAAGTGCGGGCTGCATTCTCATTGATCTTTACATCATAAGGCACATAACCCAGGGTGTTATAATACTCCACTCCTTTTCTTCCGACAGCCGATAATGGCCCTTCATTATTTGCTCCTTTAACGAGCGCCTCAAATAAGTTATTAATATCATAACCCCTTAATCCCTTGATCCATGCATCCGCCACCACTGATGCCGAATTATTGCCTACCATAACATCCCGAAAACCGGGACTAGACCATTCAGGAAGAAATCCACCTTCCTTATAAGCGTTAACCAGGCCTTCCTGCATCTCTTTGTTTATGGATGGGAATAACAGATTCAACAGCGGGTATAAAGCACGGAATGTATCCCAGAAACCGGTGCCAGCATAAAAATAGCCCGGATGAATTTTGCCTGTATATGGACTGTAATGTATAGTCTTACCCTGCCCATCAATTTCATAATGTTTCTGCGGGAACTGTACCGTTCTATAAAGGCATGAATAAAAAGTACGTGTTTGTTCAATGGTACCACCAGTGGGTTTGACACGACTTAGTAATTTATTCCAGGTTAGCTTTGCTTTTGAAAGCGTGGCATCGAAACTGTCATTACCAACTTCCTGCTGTAAATTCAATTCCGCCTGCTGCTCACTAATAAAAGAAGATGCGGTCCTGACTGTTATCTTTTCTCCTTTATTGGTAGAAAATCCCACGATTGCTCCTACATGATCTGCCGTCACCTCGAGTGTGTCTCTGCTTATACGATCATTATTCCAGGTATGCGCAACTGAAAATGGCTTGTTGAAATATAAGATAAAATAATTTTTAAAATTCGCCGGCACCCCGCCACTATTGCGCGTTGTATAGCCAATGATCTTTCTCTCCGAAGGAATGATCTTTATGGATGAGCCCTTATCAAAGGCATCAACAACAATGAAAGCGCTATCAGTTCGGGGGAAGGTGAACCTGAATTGTGCGGCACGTTCTGTTGGTGTTATTTCAGTAGTAACATCTGCATCTGCGAGATAAACACTATAATAATATGGCTTGGCAATTTCGCTTTTGTGGGAAAACCAACTGGCCCGGTCATTTTCACGAAATGCTATTTTTTTTGTGACGGGCATTATGGAGAATTGTCCATAGTCATTCATCCAGGGCGAAGGCTGGTGCGTTTGCTTGAAACCCCTGATCTTGTCGGCGCTATACTGGTAGGCCCAACCATCACCCATCTTGCCGGTTTGGGGCGTCCAGAAATTCATTCCCCATGGAACACAGATCGCAGGGTATGTATTACCGTTAGACAGGCTGGGTTTGGAGTCAGTACCCATCAATGGGTTTACCCAATCAACCGGGTCGGTAATTTTTGTAACGGTCTGGCCTGCTAAAAGATAATGCGACAAACAAAGAATAGCGATCAGCAGTTGTTTCATATTGGGTCTTTTATTTCTTCTTCTTTTTCTTTTTTTGTGCTGCAGCGGCTGCTTTATTACCTTCTTCAAGTAATGCGCGCCAGTTATCGTGCGGGGTTTCTTCTGAGAATGCGATGGTTTCGCGATAGGCATTTTTGTCAATGGTCATCTCCCTGATATCTTTACCTATATAAGCCTGTATGGCTTCCAGTAATTCTTTTTCCTCCTTACTGCAAAAAGATACTGCCTGCCCTTTTTTTACTCCCCTGCCCGTTCTTCCAATGCGATGAACATAGTTTTCCGGCACGTCAGGCAGGTCGTAATTAACCACATAATCAACATCCGGTATATCGATGCCACGGGCATTTACATCAGTTGTTATCAAAAGTTTCACACCCCCGCTACGGAACTTTTCCATCACTTCCAGCCGATTGTCCTGTTCCTTGCCGCCATGCATCACGAGGCTTTCGATGTCTACTCTTTTCATGGCAGCTTCCACCCGCTCCGCTCTTACTTTAGTGCGCACAAAAACAAGGATCTTTGCATCGGGCAGCTCCTTTACCAGTCTTTCCAGGAAGAATCGTTTGTCATCCATCTCCACCCAGGCAAAAGCATGTTCTACATTTTTTGAAACAGGGTCCTGTGGTGATACCTGTATGCGTATGGGATTTCGAACCATTGCATAGGCAAGGTCTTTTATCTTAAGGTCGATAGTTGCGGAGAAAAATAGTGTTTGGTGCTGACGGGGAAGTTTCCTTTTCACGTCAGCGATATCTTTATTGAATCCCAGGTCAAGCATATGGTCGGCTTCATCCAGCACCAGAATCTGCACAGAACTAAGATCAATAAATTGCTGGTGTAACAGATCAAACATTCTACCAGGCGTTGCAATCAGAACATCAACACCTCTTTTCAAGGCCTTGATCTGTGTTTCCTGTTCAACGCCGCCAACAAGTCCAAGTATTTTCACATCCGTATACTGGCCTATTTGTTCAAAGACACCCGCAATCTGGATGGCCAGTTCCCGGGTGGGAACCATAACCAGACACCTCAAAAGATGCTGGGGTCTTTTACGCTCCAGCTGCTGCTGGATAATATGTAATACCGGAATGGCAAAAGCAGCTGTTTTTCCAGTGCCTGTTTGGGCAATTGCCAGAACATCCTCGCCTTTCAGGATGGACGGAATTGCCTTGTACTGTATATCCGTTGGCCGCTTAAAACCAAGTTCAGCAAGGCTTTCTTTTATATCAGGGGATATATTGTATTGTTCGAACTTCATGCAAATTTGATCCCCCGAAAGTAATACAAAAAGCATCATGGCAGTTAGCCATGATGCCTTCTATTAATATCCGTAAATCTTTGACTGGTATAATACCTCACCATCAAAGTTGCGAATGGTCACAACATAGATTTTATTTGATGACTGCTTTATATCCAACAGCACACTATTATTTGGATTCTTCAATTGGAAATTTTTACTTCCCGCAAGCATTCCATTAAGTGAATGAACGGTAATAGTTATATCCTTTTCTCCTCCCTGGTATACCTGGGCTTCAAGACGGTTGTTTGCAATGAGAAGCTGGTTAACTTTAAAAAGAGCTTCCGAAACACCGTTCACTGTAACAGATTTTGAGTAACTAATCCTTCCCTGCTCATCCGTTTGTTTTAGGCGGTAGAATTTTTTTCCTTGTGCCGCTTGTTTATCGATTACCTGGTATTTTTTCTTTCCCCTTGCCTGATGATTGCCACGGATCTTTTCAACAGGTTGCCAATTCTCCATATCTGCACTTCGCTGAACAGTATATTCAACCGGCTCATTCTCTTCATCCACCAACCAGTCGATTGTAATGAATCCATTGGTTTCCCTTGCTGTAAAGTCGAGCAGTTTAATTGGCAATATCACCAGTTGGTTCATAAAAAAGGGCCTGAAGAATATTGATGTATGCCTGGTTTGGTTTGTACTGCCTGAAGCAATTGCGCCATTCCTGTATACTATACTGGAAACATTCACAAAATTCATCTGGAACATCGCTTCCCTACGAGACGAATCGATCAGGTTGATAGTATTGACTTTTCCAATTGCCTTACTTCGGATACCATCAAAAGAAACTGTCAGTGTTGTAGGTGTCTGGATGGCATAACCGCCGGGCGTACCCGCTTCAATGAATTCTTTCAATCCATTACTGTCGCCATCAACATCAACTGCCGTTACCGCCAAACAGGGTAACACCGTATCTGTTTGGGTTCCCGCCTTTTTGAAGAAGATCTTCCATTCAAGATAGGATGTGTCATTGCCTTTATGATTATGACTCACATAAGGTTGCCAGGCATCATCATAACCTTGTCCCGCTGCAGATTTTGATGCATCCATCTGTGCCAGTGAAATGGTAGCATTTTTCATAACCAGTATCTCAATATACACGTCAATACCAGGTGCGGCTGAAGCAAAAATCCATTGATCGCCGATCTTGGTACTGCTTGGCAAGCCCTTTACTTTTTTGGGATTCTTCATCGAGAAATTCGGTGCATTGCTGCACTGGGCCGTTAATTCAGCAGTGGGAATCAGTAAGATCAGTGATAATAAAAATGAAGTGAAAATGAGGGTAGATTTAAGTTTCATAGGCTTTACGATTAAATTAGTTTACTAAATAGAAACCATTAGGATCTGTTCAAGAACGCAGGTCAGGAGAGCTTTAGTGTACTACCCGAAAAAATTGTCTGGCTCCAGTAAGTAATTGAAAATCAAATAGGTAATTTGCGCCGTAGAATTACTGATGGCATGTTACGAAAAGAGGCGAATAGTACGATAAAACTGGCCCTTCCCATAATAATCGGGGAGCTTGCCCAAATGGCACTGCATATCATTGATGCTGCCATGGTGGGCGCAATCAGTTATAAACATCTTGCGGCAGCCGCACTTGTACTTAATGCTATGAATATCCCGTTTGTGATCGGCATTGGCATGACCATATCTGTTTCCCAAATGGTATCAATGGCCCATGGCCGCAAAGACACACAACAGGTATCGCACTACCTGTTCAACGGTTTCCTGCTATGCACCGCAACCGCGCTGATAATCTCTGTCATACTGGTTTTGGGAAAACCGATCCTTTATCACCTCAGGCAGGATCCCGATGTAGTTGAGCTTGCACTGCCCTTTATGGAGTTGATGAGCATATCCATTATTCCCATGCTACTTTTCATGACATTGAAACAATTCACGGATGGATTGGAATTTACCCGAACTGCCATGTTGCTTTCCCTCGCAGGTATGCCAATTAATATATTCCTGAACTGGCTGTTGATCTATGGAAACCTGGGTTTTCCACGCCTGGAATTAGTTGGGGCGGGATGGGCGACGCTCATTACAAGATCCCTGATATTTATAGTTCTTGGTGCTATAATACTCAATCATAAAACCTTCTGGCGATATGTGGCCGTTCGGCAAAAGCAATGGAAGCTCCGCTGGCGTACCATGGGTGAATTGCTGCATATTGGGATTCCCAGCAGTCTTCAGATTGGTATGGAAGCGGGTGCATTTGCCGTATCCGGACTAATTATAGGAACCATCGGTGCCGTAGCACAGGCATCACACCAGATTGCGCTGAGTTGTGCATCTTTTACTTTTATGGTGTCAATGGGTTTGTCGCAGGCAGGTTCTATTCGGGTAAGCAATGCATTTGGACGTAAAGACCGAAACCAGATTTCCCTGATAGGAAAGAGTACACTTATTACAGCCCTTCTTTACGGTATTTTTTGTGCTATTTGTTTTACCATCTTCCGTCACCAATTACCAGTATTATTCAATAAGAATGAGGAAGTGGTACTGTTAGCAGCTTCCCTCCTTCTCTATGCCGCTATTTTTCAGATTTCTGACAGTACGCAGGCAATTGGTGCAGGTTTACTGAGAGGTATTAAGGATGTTAAACTGCCCACTATTTTTGTTGCCATTTCATATTGGGTGGTTGGTATTCCGGTTGGATATTTCTTCGCTTTTCAGGGCGGAATGGGTGCTGCCGGTATGTGGCTCGGCTTTATTGTGGGACTATCACTTGCTTCCGTGTTCCTGATTTTAAGATTTCTAAAAATGAGTCGTTAACATTTCTTTGCTGATAATCACATGATTGTGATTTTCTGGATATCATGTGGTAAAAATAATATCCCAGTATGTTCTCCTTGGCACTAATTTTGGTGCGTTGAAAGCAATTAAACATCTGTCAATAGGTAAATCTATTGGTTGGAGTCAGAATCGTAGAAGAAAGTTAATCAGACAGGACATAAGGCATAGTGTTGAAGTTGTTTAGTGAGTTCGTACCAGCTGTACCTGTTTGAAATATGCAATTCCTTACTTACAAGGAAGAAATATCATTAAACGAAGTTGGTATCAATTAAGAACTCTATTGTTCATTATTTATTTGCATGCTCTGCATATAAGTAATGGCCGATAGAATGTAAGGTTGTGGTCAGCAGACATTATTGAAACCAATAAACTTGAAAAACCGATGAAACGTTTTACGTTAAGAAGAGAGCTATTGCTCTTAGTGAGTAGTGCCATGTTATGGACCGCCTGTCAGAAAGAAGTGAGTCCTGAAACATTTGGAAATGAAACTGAAGTTTCAGGCATTGACCCGAAGTTAAGTGGAGTAGCAGAGGATGATCCGGAATTGGTTGGTCGTGTTCCGCTTATAATATCTTCCGCTTATAAAAATTCTGATCTTTTCGCAGCCCCCAGTGGAACTAAAGGCAAGAAACCAGTTGATAGTGATGGTGATGGTATTCCTGATAATTCAGATCTTTGCCCAACTCAAAAGGAAACTGTTAATGGTTATCAGGATTCCGATGGTTGTCCTGACGTGGTTCCTTCGCCTACTCCAACTGATTCCGATGGTGATGGAATACCGGATACATCCGATGCTTGCCCTACACAAGCAGAAACTTTTAATGGATATAATGATTCTGATGGTTGTCCGGATACAGTTCCTGAACCAATTGTTACTCCCCCAACAAATAATCCTACAAGTTTTACACTTGCAACCCCCATTGTGAGAACACAAGGAACGGAAGGTTCATGTGTTTCATTCGCCGTTGGATATTATGCAAGATCAATTGAACAATTCTATCGTAGTGGTAGCAGCTCTTATAGTGATGCAATAAATGTATTTAGTCCTGAGTTTATCTTTAACCAGGTAAGTAATAATAATTGTGCCGCTTCAGCAGTTGTTTCTACCCTTGATCTTATTAAAAGTATCGGCGTTTGTACTTTCCAATCAATGCCTTATAGTTATTCAAATGGATGTTCTCTTGCTCCCACATCTCAAGCAAAAAGTGAAGCCACCGGATTTAAGATTTCCTCCTATTCAAAATTGATTGAAACCGATGAGCAGGCAATAAAATCCATGATTGCAAAAAACCATCCTGTGATTGTTTCTTTAACGATTGATCAGAATTTTTATAATGCCAAACCTGGCTTTATCTGGAAAACTTCCGCTGGAAATTCCGGATCTCACACAGTTGCAATTGTGGGATATGATGATGCCAAAAATGCTTACAAGATCGTGAATTCATGGGGTAGTGGATGGGGTGATGCCGGTTATTCATGGATTGATTATGATTTCATGCCAACCGTCTCTTCTTATTATTTATATGTAATGAATTATTAGAATGAAAATGGCACCTGAAGACCAGGTGCCATTATTTTTTGGTTAATAAAAAGAGTTACTTATTATCAGTACTTAGCAAAATACCACCCTTGAAGGACTTATCACCAATTGCCAGTTTGTAAATCATTGGAACTCGCATTGTTGATGGAACTTTATAGTTCAAAGTTCTAACGCTATTAGCTTCAATGTTACCCTGGAATACAATGGCCAATCTCCTTCCAATAAGATCATAAACTTCAAGTGATGCCTTACCTGCTGTTGGTGAAGCGATTCTGAAATTGATCTCATTACTATATGGATTTGGAAATGCGTTTACTGATAATTCAGCAATCACTCCTTCTCCAATTGACGGAATATTGTTAGATCTGGTTATCAATGCATCGCCATCGCGCAGACTTCCACAAAGAGAATGACTAGCATTGTTATAACCATCCAAAGTAGAAGCAAGAGATGAACAGTTACCACTAACCAATGCATTTCTTATTGCAGTATAAAGTTGTGCAAATGTTCCAGCATATGGATAGTCTTCAAAACCAGCTTCATTGAGCAACGCGGCTACACCAGCTCTTGCAAGTGCCTTACAACCGCCGCCGCCGATATTAACTGCATCAAGCATAGTAAGCGTATTCGGCCAACCATTTGGCTTACTAATGTTGAAATACGTATAGAAGCTCGTACTGGTTATGAATTTTTCACCCGGAACACCAAGCGTTCCTGGCATTTGTTGTACAACCTGGTCAAGTGTGCTATTCCATTGTTCAGCATGATTTCTCCAGTATCCTGGTGTGCAACCATGGCCGCAACTATTTACCGTAACGGTATATTCACAATATGATGGACAACCATCTCTGGTAATATCATCTCTTAATGTGAAAGAACCGATAGCACCGGCAGTTACGGTTACAGAAGCAAGATTAGTTGCACTTGTGATGGTACCATTACCTGATATGCTCCAGCTATGAGTTACAGTACCACCTGCAGGAAGAACAGTTGAAGTATAGGTTAATCCTGTTGTGGCTTCACAAACAGAATTTAATCCAGCAATTGAACAAGTTGGGATTGGATCTACTGTGACAGTGTATTCACAATATGATGGACAACCATCCCTTGTTATATCATCACGAAGTGTGAATGATCCTGCTGCTCCTGCTGTTACGGTAACGGATGCAAGATTTGTAGCACTGGTGATTGTACCGTTGCCGGAAATGCTCCAGCTATGGGTTACAGTACCACCTGCCGGAAGCACAGTGGATGTGTAAACATTACCGGTAGAACCACTGCACACCTCATCATCACCTGCAATTGAACAGGTTGGGATCGGATTAACAGTTACTTCGTATGTACATGGTATTGTTGGTTGAGAAGGATTATCCGGAACCATGTTAAGTGTTACGGTAAAACTGCTTGCACCTGCGTCTACAGTAATAGATTTTCCTGTATGCGGCGCTGAGCCCTGGATGGATGCTCCATTGTTTACTGACCATGAGTAACTGAAGTTTGCCGGTGGATCAGCTGTTACAGAAAATACTAATCCAGTTGTATTTGCACATGTTGTTGCTGTACCTGAAATTTCCGGACAAGTTGGTGAACTTGATGTAACTCTTACAATTACTGAGCTGGCACAAGTTAGTCCTTCATCCGTTGCTTGTACAGTAAATGTGTAATCACCAGTTTCTGTTGCAGTGAATACAGGATTGTATATATTATTTGCACTCAGTGAACCTCCACTTGGCGGATCCTGGCTCCATAAGAATGTATAATCACCTACAACTCCAGGCCATACTGTTACACCTAATTGGGAAGTTGGACTAGCTGAATTAAGGTCTATTTCAGCTGGAGATTCGGGATTTGCAGTTGCATCAATATTTACAATCGAAACCACGCCTCCATTTTCACCTTCACCACTCAGATAACAAGTAGTTGTAAGTCCAAATCGTGTCACATCCAATCTAACCTGGAATGTTCCACCTGCAATGAAATCTGTACCAGCTGGAATGACGTTAATTGAATATAAATCCACTCCTGATTTTGTAAGTGGAGGTGTGCCTGTTCCATTTTCAATTACAGCACCTGCACTAGGGTTGCCAGGAATTATCGTCCAGGCATAAGTAGCACCTGCTGCTCTGATTGCATTTGGAACCGTATATGCCAATGAACCAGTTTCGGGGCATGCCCTTCTTGGGCCATCAAAACCACATGGTGGTGGTGGCGGAGCAATTTCTATTGCACCAGCCATAAGTTGATTATCGCGTTCGCCTAAAATCTCCTGCCCCTCACCATTTAAGCTAACAAAAATGTTATGGAAATTACCTCCACTAATTGAACCAGCACCTTTTCCGGCACCATATCCTGATTGTGCGAGAGGATCTCCACAATACTCACCCTCACCAACTGCAGCCCTGCTTGCATAACGTACCATGATTTGTGAAGAAGTTGAGGTCCAGGTTACAGTGAAATATGCAAAATCATCGGTGTACCCATCAAATTCAATATCCGCGTCAGTTATGGCTGCATTTCCACGGATTTCAATTTCCCTGTCACCATATATCGATTCAAAACAATCAATTTCATCCTGCACATTATCACCCAAATATAAAGCAGGCATATCCGGGGCTTGAAGCCTTACAATTCTGGTATCGGGTGCTGCTATTGCCGCCAGAGTTGCACAGGGCGCAATATTATCACTACATCCTTGTGTGAGCAATTTAGAAAGTTCATTCACCGTTCCACCAATATTTTCAGCAACCGCGATTGCCTGTTCGTGAGACATCAGGAAATCATAAGCATGAGTTCCATTATTACCGCCTTTTGAAAAACCCGCTTGAAATTTGAATCTAAGAGTGTATGTGCCGCCAGCTAAATTGGTGAACATCAATCTTTGGGGGATTCCAAATCCTTCATAGTATTGAGTATGCGTGGCATTCAGTATACCATTTGTCCATTCTATATCAAATGTTTTGGCACCATTCAAATCATTCTGTGCCTGTTTAAAATCAATCGTCTGGCCAGTTGCGCCTGGAATATTTAACAGACAAAGCATTATTAAAAGTGTGAAACATGTACTAATGCTCCTTACTGGCTTTCCGCAAAGCTTTGGTGTAAGAGCATCGATAAGGTTAAATTTCGTATCCATAATCTTGAGTTTTAAGGGGAATAAAACTTGCCATCACCTTCATCAACAGGTGATTAAAGCTGCGCACTTTATGGGTGGCTACAGCTCAATTATTTATATGGATAATAATTGGGAGGTCCAGAGTCAGAAACGGGTGAATAAGTACTGGTAACGGTCGGGACAAGGTCGGGTTTCAAAGCAAAATCACAAAGAGAACGATCAACAATTACCCAATCCTTGCGCCCGGCCAATAGGAATGCTGGCCGAACTGTATGGGAGTTCATGTTCAAAGGTTTAGTGGTATGACGGGATCAGGAATTGAACTTTGTCAATTGTTTTCAGGAGGTGCGAGTGAATGTTAAACCATAAAAGGACGAATAATATCGCCTTAATTAAATTACATAGAAGAAGCGGTTGGTAGGAAACGGGTCGGGTAAGGGTCAAACTTCATTAGTGTTATTAAAGTTAATTTTTTCCTTAGGAAAATGGAAATTTTACTACAGATATTTTTAATAAAAATCAATAAAATCCTAAGCATATCGGTGGATTATGATATAATAGTTTAAAACGTAAAATGCATAACCTTTTAATATAGCTTTTCCTTGCGGAATAGGCAATCTAGGCAATTGGCTGCAGTTTATTGCTGGACTATCTCCAGCTCTGTTTCCTTATTTTGCGATATTTATAAAATGATTCGTTAACAATTCTTTGCTGATAACCATGTGATTGTGATTTTTTGAAAATTATGTGGTAAAAATAATAGTCGAACATCACTTCGTTGGCACTAAATTTGGTGTGTTGAAAGCAATTAAACATCTGTCAATAGGTAATTCTATTGGTTGGAGTAAGAATCGTAGAAGAAAGTTAATCAGACAGGACATAATGCATAGTGTTGAAGTTGTTTAGTGAGTTCGTACCAGCTGTACCTGTTTGAAATATGCAATTCCTTACTTACGAGGAAGTAATATCATTAAACTAAGTTGGTATCAATTAAGAACATCTATTGTTCATTACTGTATTTGCATTTGCTGCAAATAAGGTAATGAATGTTAAGATTTAAGGTTGTGGTCAGCAGACATTATTGAAACCAATAAACTTGAAAAACCGATGAAACGTTTTACGTTAAGAAGAGAGCTATTGCTTCTCTTATGCGGAGCTTTAATTTTTTCCGCTTGTCAAAAGGAAATGGGCCACAATGAAAATCAACAGGTTGATGGTGGCTTGATTGAGCAGCGGTTGACCATTGGCGGTGTGATTGAAGATTCTCCGGAGCGTATTGCAGAAGTTCCAAAATTGATTTTTAGCCAGTCGGGCATTATTGCTGCTCCTGCCGGTAAAGGGGGTGGCGGTGGAAAAATCAAAGACTCAGATGGTGATGGAATACCTGATTCATCTGATAGTTGCCCCACCTCTAAGGAAACTATGAATGGATACCAGGATACGGATGGTTGTCCAGATACTGCTCCAGCACCAGTATCAACCGATTCAGATAGCGATGGAATTCCTGATACCACCGATGCATGTGATACACAAAAGGAAACATTTAATGGATACCAAGACGGTGATGGTTGTCCCGATACCATACCAGATTCTGATAATGATGGAATTGATGATCTCAAAGATGCATGCCCTGCTTCCCCTGAAACAATTAATGGTTATGAAGATACGGATGGTTGCCCTGATACCGCCCCCGTTATAGTACCTCCTGTTACTTTGCCGGTTAGTTATCGTTTACAGATGCCCGCTGCCGGAAGCCAGGGTCCAGAAGGAAATTGTGTGACTTTTGCTTTGGTTTATGGGATGCGTTCAGCTGAACAATATTATAAGTCGTCAGCCAGTGCGTATAGTTATGCGACGAATATTTTCAGTCCCGAGTTTGTCTATAACCAGGTCAAAATGGAAGGCAGTTGTGCAGCTGGATCATCAGTGATCATGACACTGGAGTTTTTGAAAAATACAGGTGTTCCTACCTGGGATATCATGCCTTATTCATCTTCAAATGGTTGTAGTTTATTACCATCTGCATCACAAACGGCAGCAGCAGCACCTTATAAGATCAACTCCTATAGTCGGGTTGCATCAAATGATCTTACCAGTATAAAAACACTGATCGTTAATAAACATCCTATGATTGCGACTTTTTCAATAGATGGGAATTTTGAAAAAGCAAGTGCAACATATGTCTGGAATTCTTATGCAGCTCCTACATATGCAAAACATGCTGTTGCTATCTGTGGATATGATGATATCAAGAAAGCTTTTCTCGCCTTGAACTCATGGGGACCATCTTGGGGTGATAATGGTTATATCTGGATCGGCTATGAATATTTGCCACAGCTGACTAATGATCTTTACGTAATGGGATTATAAATTTAAAAAAGGGTACTGAGAAGTACCCTTTTTCTTTGTTGTTTTAATTCTAACTTTCTAATTAACGCAGGTTAATAAGTTTGCCTGTTATTTGCTGATCACCAACTCTGAACACATAAACCAGGTTGGTTCTTTGTGAAGATGGCACATGATAATCACGATAGAAAGATTTGTTTGCTTCCACGTATCCATCAAATACAGTATGAACTTTTTGTCCTAGCATATTAAACAATTCCAATGTACCTCTTCCGGATACCCCAGATTGCAGGTTGAACCTTACTCTGTCTGAGAATGGATTTGGTGCTGCTGATACTTTCGTATTCGAAGGCAGTTTTATATCGAAATTTTCTGCACGTTGTGTTGTTGAGCCGGCAACACTCCGCAAGGTTTCCCCTTCAGGCAATACCGGAGTACAGGCTTCAGGTTGAGTAACACAGCTACCTATGGTTCCGATAACGCTGTAACCCTTTCCAAGCGCTAATCCTGTAAAAATAACTTCTTCACCTTGGTTACCCTGATACGTGTAATCCTCATCGTATGCCGCATTATGAGGCTGCGTAGCAGTATATGTTGTTCCCGCTACAGGGTTAGTTACCTTAATGGAGAAAGTCACATCAAGGCAGGTAATTGGAACCAGTTCTACTTCTGGCTTAGCAGCCTGGGCTAATACAGTAACTCTAACGATATCATAGTCAGGAGGACAAGCAGGTGCTGTGAAGCTGCTTGTTACAGTCATACGCAAATCCATATAGCCTCCACCAGAACCACTTACTACTGTTACATTTGTGCTGGCACTGGTTGAATTGCTAAACGTAGGTGCTGGCCAGCCTTGAGGATTGCTTTCAACTGTCCATGCTACTGTTCCATTGGCAGCAGTACCGCTTAATGCGAAAGTATTTCCGGCAGCAATATAGCACTGGCTTGCAGGGTTAGCTCCTGCATCTGCTTCAGGATCAGGGTTAACAGTTACATCGTATGTGCATCCTGGGCAAGTCTGACCATATGGTCCTTTACTTTGTAAGGTCACTTTGATCTTAAATGATCCCGGATCTGTTACATCCACATTTATTGACTGAACATCAACATTTGCTCCATCAATGGTTGCATTAGTTGCAGGGCCATTGTCAGCTGCATTTCTTAGAGTCCATGTATATGTGAACAATGGATCCAGCGCATCTGCCAATGAATAAGTGATGTTCTGTGTATTCTCACAAGGCGTAGTGAGTCCAGAAATACTACATGGTTGTGGACAACTTGCACCTGGAGATACGCAAACAATATCCTCACCAATGCATCCATTCGCATCAGTACCAATAACCTTGAAACGATAGAGTTCACTTGGTGGGTTTACAATTGGGAAAGTTGCAGTTGCATTTCCAGTACTTGTTGAAGTGAGTGGTGATAATGTATAGTCTACAGGGTTTGATACTGTTGTAAGTGCAGACCATATATATGTTCCATTGGTTCCTGCCCCCGAAGCAACCAGGTCAGCAGTGTTTGTGATATTCTGGTTCATATCATATAGTCCACCAGGACAATCAGTTGCTGGTGAGCCACCTGTAATTCCAGACTTAATGGTTATATCTCCTGTTATAGTTGGATTTCCATTAATAGTTGCAACAATTGGTTCCTTATCTCCCTCACAACCCAGATCAGTTCTTGTGCATGAGAAATAATAAGTTGTGGTAGTTGAAATAGAAGGTGTAGTGAAATTCATACCTGTATGAACTAATGTATACACACCATTGCTTAAAGTATACCACTTACCAGTTGCATCTCCAAATCCACTGCAATTACCAGTAAGCTGCACAGTACCCGGTCCACACCGTGAATTACCGGTTTGTTCAGGAGTATTAGGAGCCACTTCAAAACTACCGAACACCATGTCTTTGAGTGTTGCACTAATTTCATGGGAAGCTCTTGTTTCCATCAGGAAATTTGTAAAACAGAAATTTGCATTAGGGTCAGCTGCTTCCATTGCTGCCAGGTCAACATAACCTTCATAAAATGCATTATCTGGGTATTGTGTAAGAATTGTACCCTTGCTATCTGTAGAATAATACCAATCTGTTCTCACTTGATTTCCTTGTGCATCAAGGATAAAAAATGGCCAGTCTGCAGCACTCAATGGTATAGAGTTTGGTGCTGTAACCGCTGCCGCATTTGTTTTACCTGTTCCCAATGTATTAAGGAAAGATTGAAAAGTTGGTGTTCCATTTGCAGATACAGAAATCACTTTATAAACATCCACATCAGCCTGAACACCTCCATTAGTAAATTCACACAAAACCAGAAGGTCACCAACTGTATGTATAGCTGCCCCTCCATTTTCATTCTCAAATTTATTGGTGGTTGGGTTAATTCTTACCGGGCTCAGGAAGAACCATAATCCGATTTGTGCTGAACCACTAACAGATTTGCGGTCACCAAAGAAAAGCAATTTTTTATCTGTTGGTGAATTGATTACCAGCATTGAACCAGCGTTCAGAATATCATCTTTTGGGGGGGTACTATTTCCTCCACTTAGCCATCCCGACATTGGAAGATCATCTTTTGAACCCCCTCCCGTAAAAATAGAAACATCAACACCAGCTGAATTGAGGTCATGCTGGAAGGATTTGGCAATTATGTTTGGTGAAGTACTTCTTAAATGCGTAAACCAATCACTTGGATTTCCATCAATAGTAAATATGATCTGGCCAATGGAACTGATTGATAATAGCATTAATTGAAGGGATAATAAAACAGGAAAGAGATACTTCCTGTTTTCTTTGTTTCGCTTGACGCGAATTTCAGCGTTCGTTAAAAATTCTTTCATGATAATTGGTTTATATAGACAATAAAGGGTCCTTACCAGGTGAATACCTGGTTTCAGAGAGTGTCAATGAATAGAATAATTAACTAACAGGCGGACCTGAATCATTAGCGGGACATAAATAATAAGGAAAGGACGGGACAAGGTTGGGCTTAGAGCTAATACCTAAAAGCGAACGATCAACAAGTACCCAACTCTTGTGCCCGGCCAATAGTAGTGCTGGCCGAACTGTATGGGAGTTCATGTTCAAAGGTTTAGTGGTATGACGGGATCAGGAATTGAACTTTGTCAATTGTTTTCAGGAGGTGCCCGGGCTGCTAATTAGATATAAATAGTTTGCCTTAACAAAAATCGCATAGAAGAAACGGTAGGTAGGAAACGGGTCGGGTAAGGATCAAACTTTGGAGCTGCTAATAAAGTTAATTTTTTACTTTAGAAAATGGAAATATTACTAAATGTTTTTTTTAGGAAAAATCAATAAAACACTTAGTCTATCGATGGTTTAATTATTAATCCCTATAAAAACGTATATTCAATAACGTAATAAAACCCCTACCGGTCCGTCATCTAATTGCGGACCTTTTTTATTTATGCCAAACCCAGTAACCGTAGCAGATGCCCTGCTTCACTACCTGAGCCTTGAAAAAGTTGATCATGTATTTGGTATCCCCGGTGGCGGGCTTGCCAATTTACTAACTGCGTTCAAGGACAATCGTGACCGTTTCAATTTTATTATCTGTCGACATGAAACAGGTGCTGCCTACATCGCCGACGGATATCATCGCGCAACAGGAAAACTCGGCGTGGTAATGGTCACCACCGGCCCCGGCGCCACCAATGCACTCACCGGCGTCATGAATGCACAGAATGACGGATCTGCCCTGCTACTTGTAACAGGCGAAGTAAATGAGAGCTATTTTGGGATGGGATACCTCCAGGAAGGTACCGACGCCAAACTTAATATTAACGGCATCTATGCAGCCAGTATAGGTTATACCGCCATGGTGTCTGATAGCAGCAATCTCGAGACCATCATACGCCAGGCACTTCGTGACGCACTTTCCATTCCGCATAATGCCGTGCATATCAGTATGCCTAATAATGTTACAACAGAACAGATCGCAAAGCCTCAATTATTAGGCAATACAAGTAGTTATCGCTCTTTACCAAAAGGTGCTCCCATCGATGAAGTGAAAAAAGCAATGAAGTCATTGCTCAGTGCTAAAAGACCCGTTATATTACTTGGTAATGGTTGCCGCAATGCCTTAATGGATCAGCTACCAGCATTGGATAAATTTGCTTCACGCTACGGCATACCCATCATGACAACAGCCGATGGGAAAGGAATCTTTCCCGAGTCTCATCACCTCTCCCTTCGCGTGTATGGCATCGCCGATTGCCTCTGGCCTTATTACTGGCTTAGCGGCAGCGAGGGCCAGGATCCCTATGATGGCATTCTCGTACTCGGATCTTCCCTCAATGAACTGGCAACAAACAAATGGCTTCCACTTCTTGTACCGAAAAAAGGACCATTCATCCAGGTTGATATGGACCAGGCAAGCATAGGAAGAGCTTTCCCTGTTACACAGGGTATTGTTGGTGAAGCAGGTGCATTTATTCAGGACATGGAAAAACTGATGGCATCCTTCCCGCCCGATAAAGAAATAGTGAAGAAGAGAAAGGCTGCACTCTCTGCTATCAAGAAAAAATATTCTCCTTTCGCCGAACCACTTCAATATAACTCAAACGCGAAGCCTATCGAACCCGCAGCCCTGATGCGTTGCCTTCAGGAGAACCTTCCCGCTGATGCTGAAACCAAAATTTTCCTGGATGCCGGTAACTGCGTTGGCTGGGGTGTACATTATCTCGAAGTAAGCAGTCCATGGGCCATTCACAGCGCACTGGCAATGGGTCCCATGGGATTTGGCGTTGGTGCCGTGCTGGGGGCTAAATTCGGACGCCCTAACGCCACTTGTATCGGTATTGTAGGCGACGGCGCATTCCTCATGCATAGCGGCGAAGTATCAACCGCCAGCCAGTACAATGCAGGGGCTATATGGATCGTATTGAACGATAACAATCTTAATATGGTAACACAGGGACAGGAACAATATTTCCCCGATAAAAAAGACCCCGATATCTGGGAGAAATTGTATTCACTGGGCAACCCTGATATTGCTAAGATCGCGGAAGGGTTGGGTGCAGATGCTTACACCATCAACAGCACCGCTGAATTGAAAAAGCTACTTCCCAGAATATTGAAAGCTGCCAATAAAGGCAGGAAGCCCCAGGTGATCGTCGCCAATATTAATACCACCCGTGTTCCTCCATATTATAATCCACTTTACAGTTAATCAACCGTCATGAAGAAAAAAACAAATACAACCCCTGAATATGATATCGCTGTAGTTGGAGGTGGTGTTGGTGGAGTATATACTGCGTGGAGACTTCTAACTGATCAGCAATCTTCTCCCCTGCTTAAAAAGTGGCGGGGTAAGAACAGCAATCTTAAAGTGGCGTTGTTTGAAGGCAGCGACCGTATTGGCGGGCGACTGCTCACTGCCCGACCTCCCGGCTTCCCCAATATGAATTGTGAGATCGGTGGTATGCGCTATGTTTCATCCCAACGAATTGTTGCCAGCCTGGTGGAGAATGAACTTAAACTCCCGCGACATGAACAAACCGTTGACCAACCTATCAATATTGTTTATACAAGGGGACATCGTTTGCGGAATTACCAGCTGTCTGACCCTGATCTTCTTCCCTATAAATTATCCGATAAAGAAAGAGCCTTCCTGCAGCAGGGAAATACTGCAAGCGATTTAATTGGCTGGGCCGTGGAGCAGCTGTTTCCCCAGGTAAAAAAACTCAGTGGTGAGAAGCTCGAGAAATTCCTCCAATCTGCTACCCTCGATGGAACTCCGCTCTATGAACACGGATTCTGGAATATCCTCGCAAAGGTTATGAGTGAAGAAGCTTACCAGATCGCAAAAACAACTGTTGGATATGATTCTCTTGGTATGAATGCCAACGCCGTTAATTCAATTGCCGAATATTTCAACTTTACCCCAGAAGTTAAATATTATCTGTTCGACCAGGGATATGATTCTGTGCCGTGGACGCTCCAGCAACAATTTGAAGCAGCCGGCGGTGAAGTGCATCTCAACAACTGGTTGCAATACTTTGATACAACTACCTTATCAGATGGCTCCCAGGGTGTATCGTTGCAATTTATGGATGGTGAATCATCATTCACTATCAACGCCCGCGCCATCGTTCTCGCGATGCCCCGTCGGTCACTGGAACTACTCCTGCCCAAAGGACCTGTCCTCGATCCTGAACAGGCCCCACAGTTTCGTTATATGATGAACGCCGTGGAACCGGTTGACCTTTATAAAATGTTCCTCGCATATAAAGAACCCTGGTGGGAAAAAGCTTTCGTTACACAGGGCAGGTCATTGACCGACATACCCGTGAGACAATGTTATTACTGGGGTGTGGAAGGAAGGCAGCCAGGCGCTGATCCTAAAAATACAAACGCACTCCTGATGGCCTATAATGATATGAGCAGTTCTGAATTCTGGGGTGGACTCCGGGGACTGCCACTTGGTCCGGGTAATGCCATCCACTGGTCTCTTCCCGGCAATAAACGCATGAAAGGTAAATCGTCATCCAATAATATATTCACAAGGAAAAAAATGCCCCATGCGCAGAAAGACGAGAAAAATGATTGGGCTCAACGGCTTCGCAATAACTGGGATGCGCATACTGCTCCCCGTAAGATGGTGGAAGAGATGCATCGCCAGATCATGGAAATGCACAATATCAAAGATGCCCCCGAACCTATGGAGGCAGCATTTGTGGATTGGTCGGATGATCCCTATGGTGGTGCAGTTCATTTCTGGAACTCGGGTTATAAATCATGGGAGATACTTCAGCAGATGACAAAGCCGGTAAACAGTTTCCCCTGCTATGTTTGCGGTGAGGCCTATTCAACCAACCAGACCTGGGTGGAAGGCGCCTTACAAACAGCAGAGATCGTATTGCAGCAGCATTTCAAATTAACCTCCCCTAAATGGTTAACCAATGGGTAAGCTATTGCCAAGGATCACCGGACTGGGATATGCACTACCTGAATCTATCAGACGTAACGATGATCCTATATTCGACTGGCTGAAAAAGCATATCACTGATAGTGAAAAATTATTCACCGGCTATCATACAAGACATGTTCTCAAGGATGAAGAAGAACTCGTTTCCATTATGGTACATGCTTCAAAAAAAGCAATGGATCATGCTGGTATTGTTGCGGCAGATGTTGATATATTAATAGGTACCGGCTCTATGGGACAATATACCAATCCCAATGAGCTGAACGCCCTGCATAAGGAACTGGGGTTGCCATCCTCCACCTGGGTAATACCTACCAATTGTGAATTCAGCCATTATAATGCAGCTCTTCTTTTTGCGGATTCGCTGTTAAAAGCCGGAAGGGTAAAAAATGTATTGATTTGTGTGGGCGGCAGCTGGACGCGAAACGTTAGTTATCACACCCAGCAATCAGTGAGTGCCGCAGACGGTGCGGGCGCTGCGGTTATGCGTATGAGTGAGGATGCAGCTTGCTGGTCGGTAACAGATTACAATACTATTACTGATTCAAAATATTATGGTACTATGTTCACTAAGAATGAAGCAGTATCATGGTACGATCCGCATTTAAGAGAGCAGCAGCTATGGACGGCACCTTATTTCCAGATCACAGATGAAGGTTTAGAGGGATTTAAAACATTCGGCTTGAATACCACGCCCCTGGCGGCAACAGCTCTAATGGAAAAGCATGGTCTGAAGGGATCAGATATATGCCTGATAAGTCACCAGGCTTCGGAATTTTTGATGGGTAACTGGAATAAGGTTATTGGTCCATCGCAATACATCAATACGATTGCAACATTTGCCAATATGGCTCCTGCCAATATCCCGGTTAATCTGGCATGGGCAACCGAACATGAGCATTTTTTGCATGATAGCCTGGTGCTGCTGGCTATTGGTCCCGACATGCATGCTAATGCCCTTCTATTGCAAAGAGGGTACTGAGGCTCCCCATCTTTCATATGCATTTTTCATTTCTTCCTCTTTGCCAGAAGCTGCACCGTTAGTGTTAGACAGCAGGTGACGGTATTTCTGGATCAATGCAATATCATGCAGGAAGGATGCTTTTTCTGCCAACGCCAGTGCACTTCTAAGCCTCTCTTCAGCCTGCATCTTATCTCCTGTAGCACCTGCCAGTATTCCTTCCAGTAATTGGGCTTTGTGTTCGAAATTGGTGGAACATAAACCAGCCCAATGACGCATGGTGCTGATGCCTGCAAGGCTCTTCTCCATCAACTCCGCCGATGAACCATTATTCAATAATCCGGTAAGCGCGGCAAGGGTCTCAAATTGAACCAGGTCAACTTCTGCAATTTGTCCCTCAATTGCCGGCCGCAGTGGTATTGCTTTTTCTGCCCAATCCAGAGCGCCTTTCCAATCGTTATTATGAAGATGCAGTTTAACCCTTGCCACCAGGTAATAGCCTATCTGGTTGCCCAGCTCAGTCTGGAAGATCGATGCGAGGTCTGTAGCTTCATTGTATTCTTCGTCTGTCAATGAAAGCGGATGCTCTGTTTCTCCCGCCAAAGCTTTTGCAAATTGAAGTTCCAGTATCAGGTGAAAGGCTGCATTCATGACTCTTCGCTGGTTGATTTCCATATGCTCTCTCGCTTTCTCCTTGATCTCCTGCAGCGGTCTTCCGCAGGCTGTCATATAAACAACATGACCCGATAAATTAAAACAGGCAAAGAGTATATCACCGGATGCAAATCCCTGCTGCGCTGCCTCCAAAGAAAGTGGAAGACTGTTATTGAATGGATGCGACCAATGATTATGGAACCAGGTATGCACGAATGCTACCCTTGCAAATAAACTCTGCTGATTTTTCTTGTCCATATCCAGTGCCAGCTGGCTCCATGCATAGGCCCCTGCCCTGTCGCCCGTCATGCCCCTGTAGATCGGGGAGTACATAGAATATACATCTGCGGCAGAACTACCACTACCATGCTCAAGTGTAATACGCAGGCAGGTCACCGATATCAGCGCAAAGAGTTCGATCTGCTGACTCTGGAAGGCAAGTGGCCCAATGCGTAACAGCTTCGATATGGTCATGTCAATTGCCGGGTCTTCCAATGATTTAAGGGAGATAAGATCCGAAGGCTTCCTGTCACCCATAAGCGCCATTATCTTTCCCATGTTCATGCCGATAGAGGGACCAATTACTGCCGGATCCCTTTCTATTTTCACTCCCAGAAGCTCCACTCCTTTCAACCCTACATCAACCGACTGCCGGGCAAAACCATTGCTGAATAAATGGATGGATTCTTTCTCGAGATAATCCGCTGCTTTCGCATTGTTGCCGGCTTTTTCCCAATGATAAGCTAATCGCGCATAGATCGCATTCAGGTTCTGGTGGAAATTTGTTTCATACCAGTTGGCTATTTCTTGGTGTAATTTTTTCTTCTGCTCCGAGAGTATCATTTCATAGGCAACCTCACGCGTAATGCCGTTATGAAATGAATATCCATTGCCACCATCAATGCGTTCATGTAATATCAATCCGGCCCTGTTGTTCTCTTTCAGAAAAGCAGGCACCATTGTTTTTTCCTGCGTTATCGGGAAGATATCCTGAACCAATTCTGTGGCAAATCGCATCCCGGTAACACTAGCCACCTTCAATGCAAGCTTAGGTCCCTGTTCAATAGTATCGAGTCGCATCCTGATCATGCCCTGTATGGTTTCAGGCAGGGGCAGGTTCTCGAGCGAGCCTGCATTTGTTGCAGTACAGGTTTTATCCTTGATAAGTATGGCACCTTCGTGATGAAGTGCCTGGATTATCTCAACACAATAAAACGGACTTCCCTTTGAAAGCTGCGCGATTATATTGGTAACAGAAGAATCTACATGGTCTACTGCAAGTATTGCTTTAATAAGTGCTTCCTGTTCCTCGGCGGTTAATGGTTCCAGCATGTGTATGATGGCTCCCGCATGATGAAACTTTTCTACCTGCTGACTTCGACCAGGTTCTAGGGCAAGGATCAGTAAACAGTTCTTTACCTGTTGCGAAACAGCAGATGCCAGTTGCCAGGAGGCCTCATCCATCCAGTGGGCATCATCAATGATCAGTACCATTGGTTTCTCCGAAGCCGCTCTCTGCAGTATGGTCAATAAAAGCTTACGTGTTTCTTCTTCCCTTTGCTGGGTGGTGAGTGAGCGGATAAAGTCACTGTCGTTAATGTCAAGCGCCAGCACAGCATTCAGCAGACCCGCTTTCTCTTTCATTTCTTCGTCCAGGTATTCACTCACTCTCTGCTGCATGGCCTCTTCGCCAATGATGGAGGCAGTACCTGTCATTTTACCAATGATAGATCGCCATGAATAATAAGGAGTTGTTTGTTCAACCGGGTCGCCGCTGCCGGAAAACTGTTGCACCTCAAGCCCTATCATCCTGCTCCTGAAATCGGATAGCAATCTCGATTTTCCGGAACCACTTTCACCCATCAGTGCAAGGGCTGCTGAGCCTCCGCTCATCGCCATATTGAACAGTTCTTCAAGCAAGAATTTTTCCTTGTGCCTGCCTACCAGGGGATGGCCCTCGATCTTATTGCCCGACCTGCTTTCAATAGAAACAGGATTCCATACTTTAACTTTATCACCATGCCCTTTTATAGGAAGCACCAGTGGATCGGCATAGAAAAAATCATCCCTTGTAGCCTTCATGGTTGCCTCATCACAAGTGATCTGTCCCAGTTGTAACTGTGCAAGTCTGGCCGCGAAATTCACCACATCGCCTATGACGGTATATTGTCGCAGATCATCATTTCCCAGTATTCCACAGAATGCTTTTCCTGTGGCAACACCAACGCAGGCATCAAATCCCGCAGCCGACAGAACCTCCTTGATCTGGAAGGCTGTGAGTACACCACGCTGTGGATTGTCTTTGTGCGCAGCGGGCGGCGGACCAAATACGATCAGTATATTGGCGGCCTTTTCATCAAACCAGGTTTGGCTGAGAATGCCGTTATGACGGATAAGTATAGGCGCAATACAGTTCACTGCTTTTTGCATGCTCTGTGATGCCAGCGCAGTATCAGGATCAATATGATAGAGCTGGGTAAAAACTATAGTAACCGGTCTTAATTCGTCTATCCATTGCAGGTGGGCGGCATCCAGGTTAAAGGATACCGGTAAGGGTATAAAAAGTTCCAGTGTTTTTTTCGCATTGCCATCAAACAGGATGGACGCCGGGTCATGAGAATGGTCATTTCCCGGCTGTACTCTGAGGATGCCGGCACTGCCGGTTATTTCGTCAATTTCATGATCATGCCGGAGTGATTCCATCACATTTGCCGATACAAGTAATTCTGCCGGCCTTCTTGTGCCAGCGCATGACCTGAGGTCGCGCAGCGCATCCCCCATAACCGTATAATGCCATCGGCCATGCATACCGGCGATCTCCAGCAACTGGCAGGCACCGGCGGCAGCCACTACATGTAATCGCAGTCGGTCTCCCCTGTCGTCAGTAGCACCGGGAGACTTGAGAATGGCATTTCCACAGGCCGTTGCCCGCAAAGCCGCCTCCCGAGAGGATCCCAGGCTGCAGGGCCAGGCTGCCAGCACACCATCACCCGCAAACAGAACCGGCTGACCCCCGAATTTCCTGATAAGCGCAAGGACAGGATCGTAATGGTTTTTAAGTATCGTGGAGATCTGTTCCACCCCGTTCTCATGATCCTGTAAGAGCCGGTTTGATAAAGGGGAAAAATCACAGATATCGATCCATAAAAGTGCAGCTTCTTCCCCCAGTAATTCACCCGGAATTCTGCCAGGCAACTGGCTGAATGCTTCCCGCAACATTTTGGGAACAAAACTGGCGATGATCAGTTCGGGCTGATCATCGGTAAGGATCTTATGCTGCATGTTCAGGGTTTGTTGTAAGAATCAGGTGCCTTGTAAAGCCGCATATAAGATACATATATTTTAAGCATAAAGGGAATACTTACCTTTCCGCTTTATTCACCCATTTTTCCACCAAACAATAATATGACAGGCGATAAAGAAATACTGGTTAGAAGTGATAACAAATGTGAGTTGTGTAAATCAACATCGGCTTTGAGTTTTTACAATGTTGCTCCCGAATCTGCTTCGGGTCACGACAGCCGCGTTTATCTCTGTGCCAAATGCCAGGCACAACTGGAGAAGAAAGAACCTTTGGATAGCGGATACTGGAAGTTTCTCCCTGAAGCCATGTGGAGTGAGGTGCCCGCCATCCAGGTGATTGCATGGCGTATGCTCAACAGGCTTCGCCAGGAAAGCTGGGCAGCAGAAAACCTTGATATGATGTACCTCGATGAGGATACCCTTGCCTGGGCCAAAGCAAGTGGTGATCATGATAACGACTCCGCTCCGGAATTTCATAAGGATGCCAATGGAAATATCCTCAGCGAAGGCGATTCAATTGTAATCACCAAATCATTGGATGTTAAGGGCAGTAACCTGAATGCAAAGATGGGAACCATCGTCAAAAATATCAGGCTGGTAAAAGATAATACAGAACAGATCGAGGGAAAGATCGAAGGACAAACCATCGTCATCCTCACCAAATATGTGCGTAAGCAGGGAAGCTGATCTTCTTCACTAATCATTGAATTCTTTTATGACAATAAAGGTTAACCGTTTCATTGTTGCATTGGTAATGATGCTATCCATCCATCATAACGCCAATGCCCAAACCCCCGATAAGAAACTGGAGCAGGTGTACCCCGTTGTGGATTCGATTTTCAGGGCGGCTGCACAGCGTAATCATTTTCCGGGATTGGTATATGGTATTGTTGCCAATGGTAAGCTGATCCATACAGGAAATATGGGATATGCCAATATTGAAACCAGATTGGCAGCATCGCCTCAATCCGCTTTCAGGATCGCTTCCATGACAAAAAGTTTCGCTTCCGTTGCCATCCTTATTTTACGCGATGAGGGCAAGCTGAAACTCGATGATCCTGTTGCTGATTATATAGTTGAAATGAAGCAGCAGAAGATGCTCACTACTGATGCCCCACCACCAACCATCCGGCATCTGCTTACGCATGCGGCGGGGTTTCCGGAAGACAATCCATGGGGCGACAGGCAGCTGGATATTTCAGAAGAGGAAATGCTGGCCATGTTTCGCAAAGGGATCTCGTTTTCAACCGTGCCGGGTACCAATTATGAATACAGCAATATGGGATTTGCCATGCTTGGTTATATCATTAAAAAAGTTTCGGGAATGCCTTACCAGCAGTTTATTAATACCCGGATCCTTCAACCGCTCGGTATGAATAATACCTACTGGGAATATGAAGAAGTGCCGGCAGGTAAATTGGCCATAGGCTATCGCTGGGTTAATGGAAACTGGGTGAAACAGCCTATGGAGCATGATGGCGCTTATGGTATCATGGGGGGAATGATCACTACCATGGACGACTATGCGAAATATGTTGCTTTTCAATTATCAGCATTGCCGGCGCGTGATGGAAAAGAAGATGGTCCGCTGAAAAGAAGCTCCCTCCGCGAGATGCAACAGCCCTGGAATTTCAGTTCGCTGCAGGCCAATTATCGCTACCCCTCGGGAAGGCCTTGTGCTTCGGTGTCGGCTTATGGGTATGGGCTGCGTTGGACAAATGATTGCAGTGGACGTATTTCGGTTGGGCATAGTGGTGGTTTACCCGGCTTTGGATCTAACTGGACAATGCTTCCCGAATATGGGATTGCTGTCATCAGCTTTATCAATCTCACCTATGCCCCTGCCTCCTCCTTGAACACGATGGTATTGGATACGATGCTGCAACTGACGGGAATGAAACCCCTTGCATTACCGGTTTCCGCGATACTTAAAACAAGACAGCAACAACTGGTTGAGATCCTCCCACACTGGAAAAAGGAAAAGATCGAGGGGGTGTTTGCAGAGAATTTTTTCCTGGATTATTTTATTGATTCACTCCGGAAAGAGTCAACCGAAATATTCTCTAAAGCAGGTAAAATAATAAGCGTGGAAGAGATGGTTCCGGATAATAACCTTCGTGGTCATTTCCTGATGAAGGGGGAAAAGGGAGATGTGAGGGTTTACTTCACTTTATCGCCCGAAAATCCTGCACTGGTACAGGAGTATAATATCCGGTTCCTGCCAAAATAATAAAGATCCCCCGGTAAAAACCGGGGGATGAAAAAGCGTCCCGCAGATTTATGCGGGGAACTTTTCTCTTTTAAATGATCATTTCGAGTCTCCCTTCATTTCCAGGGATATCCCGGGCTGAGGCTACGATTGTGCTACCGATCAGGGTAGGATTTTGCTGGACGGCAGTATAGATCCAGTTATTTCTATTGATCTGGTGCATCACTGCATTGCCTGATTCCAGTAGTTCCCCAGTGGGGCTGTAAATACTGACCGTAACATCGATTACCCTGAAATCATCTTTAGCGCTTATAACGATTAAAGATCCAGGTGTGCCGTTGTATTTTCCAGCCTCTACTTTTTTCACTACCGGAGCTTTCAGGAAATCCCTGAAAGCAAGGTTATAACCTGTTTTTCCCGAAGGAGCCTTTCGGTCGTACTCAAACTTCAGTTCAGGATTTTCAATGGCACCCTTTGCATAATTGGCTGCCATAGTAAATCGGTCACGGGCCAATTCCTGTCCCTCCGTTGGTACGAAGTCCTTGTTTTTTGAAGGCATACGGGCGATAATTGTGTCATCGCCTCTTTGCTTGTAGACAAACTGATTGCCTAATTTTCCTCTTGCGCCTTTTACAAGAAGATTGTTGGTGATTTTACTCATACAAAATGAAATTTAATTTTTTAAAAAATATTGGTTTATGTTTCACTGTTCCGGAAGAAAGCCTCTTGGGGCACTCCTCCCATTTGGCTTGAGTGGCGCTTCCGGATCAGATCAACAATACAAACATACTGTCAGAGATAGGGGTGTTTCCGGTAAATGTGATGGCGCTATAACTTTTGCTGGGACGGAGTATAACTAAAACTGGGACGAATGCACTCATATTTTTCTAATAAAGTGCTAGCCACCTTCTCTTCCCCAAGTCCAAACCATGTGTGAAACAAGTGCCTGACAAGCTAAAACAGGCCATTTTACACATGGTTGACACTATAACTGCACATCTATTGCACTTAGGCCGGACTTTCCTGACCCGAAAAATTCATTAATTTAATTCCCTAAACCAATACTAACTGCTATGAGTACCCCTTATTACTTTTACCGAACCAATGGCATCCTTATGCAAATGCACATGGAAGCGATTGATCTCATGGAAGTAAATAAAAATTATGTGCGATTCGTTAATAAGAATGGTTATGTAGATATCAGGACAACATTGGAAAATGCATTGGCACAATTCCCAAAAAACTATTTCATACAGGTGCATCGATCTTATGCAGTTGCTTTTAATCAAATCGACAAGCTCGGGAAGGATTCGCTTTTTATACTTTCTCGCCCTGAACTTGAAATTCCTGTATCAAGAAAGTATTATAAAGAATTGCTTAAGCATATCAAAATTATCGGTCCTGATTTACAGGAACCTGACCAGGAAGATAAAAAAATTGAATCATAGGTAATTTAAAGAGGCGGAATAATAAAAGACAATGTTGTCCTAATATATTATCTTTGCCGGAATTATTGTCTAAATAAGTTCCGCAAGCAACATGTATTCTTCCTCTTCCCACAGCTTCCATATCCCTGTAATGGGATTGGCATATACCATTGATAGTCCCATTAAAGTAGCCCGGTTTGGCATCTCCTCTGTCATCAGCATTGTAGAAGACCGCCTGATCGAGATGATGCGACAACACTACTATCCCACCATCGGAATTGATTATCAGCCCATCCCCGCTTCTGAACCTGATTATAAGGCGAAGCGGATCACTGATTATTTAAATCTGGTCAATACCATTGTTCAGCAACAGGTGGAAAAAATGAAGTCGGCAGCTTTTGAAGCAGGATCTGATATCGTGCAGTACTTTGAAATGCTGCCTGATAATCATGTTTTGAAACAGCTATACCAGCAGTTAATGCAAACAACAGATAATGCAGAGAAAGAAAAAATCGCATCCCGATTGAGATCGGCCATTCATCCCGGAAGTATTGACGTCAATATCATGACCAAGGTTGATCGCGAGGTTTATAAAGCGGATGGAACAACGGTGGAGAATGGCTCTGAAGCAATTTCATCCTTAAGAGGATATGCAAACAGTGACCTGAGAAATTCTTCTGTGGTATTCTCTGCAGGCATGAACCCGCGACTATATAATTTCCTTGAAAATTGTGATGCCTTTGATGTTAATGAGGATAATGATTTTACAAAAAAGGTCATCGTAAAAGTGAGTGATTACCGCTCGGCGCTGATACAGGGAAAATACCTTGCAAAAAAAGGGATCTGGGTAAGTGAGTACAGGATTGAATCGGGATTGAATTGCGGTGGACATGCATTCGCAACCGAAGGATATCTGCTGGGCCCCATCCTGGAAGAATTTAAAACAAAGCGGCAGGAACTTATCGATACGATTTTCGAAGTATATAATGCAACGCTTATTAAAAAGAATAAGAAACATTTTCTCTATCCCCCTAAATTGAAACTCTCCGTTCAGGGTGGCATCGGAACGCACGAGGAAGATGCGTTTTTAGTTAACTATTATAATCTGGATAGCACCGGTTGGGGTACTCCATTCCTCCTGGTTCCGGAAGCTACAACGGTTGATGACGATACATTGAAACAGCTTAGCAGTGCTACTGAAAAAGATCTTGAACTGAGTCACAATTCTCCCCTGGGTGTAAGGTTTCATTACCTGAAAGGCACCAGTTCCGACAAAGAAAAGGCAGGCAGAATTATGAATGGAAAACCCGGTAGTCCCTGTACTGAAAAGCATCTTGCTTTCAACACAGAGTTTACCAAAGAACCCATTTGTACAGCCTCCCATAAATACCAGAAACTAAAAATTGCAGAGCTGCAATCGCTTAACCTCCCGGAATCCCAATACAAAAAGCAATTGAAAAATGTGTTGGATAAAGAGTGCTTATGCGTGGGACTCAGTAATGCTGCTTCCATCAGTTATGAGCAGCCATTTATCAAAACGTTGAAAGCAGTTACCATTTGTCCCGGACCGAATATTGCCAATTTTTCTAAGATAGTATCACTAAAAACAATGACGGATCATATCTATGGCAGAACAAACATTTTAACCAATGCCGACCGTCCGCACATGTTTATTGCCGAGTTGCATTTGTATATCGATTACCTGAAAGAAGAACTGGAAAATGATTTCCAGAGTGATAATATTCTTCCACGGAAAAAATATTATACAAGTTTCTATAATAACCTGTTGAGCGGGATAGCATACTATAGAAATCTGGATCAGGTAGCCGCAGAACCAGGCCGGTCTGGGTTTTTAAAGGCACTTGACAATGCATTGCTGGAATTGAATGCATTGAATTATCACTTTGAGATAGTATAATTCTATTTCAACAATCTTTCATCAAAAGCGAATTTCTCAATAGAATGTGTTTTGATGCGTGCAAAATCGGGATGCCGGGGGTTGATCAGGTAGTTATGTTCTTCTGAAATGATGGCGGAAGGCACTTGTAAAACGGCGGTGTTATTTTCTTTTAACCACTCATCTCCAATGGCCTGGCAGGAAGTATAATTGATATAGTCTTGCCATCTGGCTGGCAGCTTGCTTTTAATAATCTTTTTTATTTTGACATCATCGGGAAATTGTATCAGCGTAACCCGGAAGAGATCATCAGATCCAATGCTGCGTCGGTGGACCATATTTTCAAGGCATGCCAATGCCCTGGTACTGGCAGCATACAGCATAAAATGCCCATTGCTGTTCCATCGGGCAGCACGACCCGACGCGGTAAGCTTACCTGCCCATTGTGCGAGGGTAATGCGATAAACGATCATGCCAGTGCACCGTATTCAATCCTGAGTAGTTCTTCCATCACGAGGTTGATACCGCCCTGGGTATAGAGAAGTTCAAAAGGAACAATGCCTCCTAATCCTGAAGCGGGTTGCTTCAGCCAGAGATTGAAATCTTCTGAATTACCAAAAATCTCCTGTCCCTTTTTGTAGAGTGCCATCAGCTGTAAAAGCTGTTCGCTCTCTGTGCGGCCCAGCTTATGTCGCCGTATGCGGTAATTGTCAATCGTTTTGGGTGTAACATCAATAAAGGCGGCTAACTGGTTTTTATTCAGGGCTGTGATCTGGATGATCTTATAAAATACGGATACAGCTAACCCCTCAGCAGCCCTCATTACCATCGCTACGGGATTTGATAGCTCTTTTTCGTATTGGCGAAAAAGAGAAGTCTTTGCATTTAGTGTTGCACCCATGGGAGAATTATTTCCTTACAAAGGTAAGGAATAATTACGTTAGGGGAAAGGTAAAAATTCTTAATGACTTTGAATATTAATGTCGGGCATTGCCCGACGAAGCCCGCCGGACTGAGTAATGGCTAAATTGATAAAGCCCGCCTGCGCTAAAGCTTCGGCGGGCGAAGTCGGGATGACTGGATTCGAACCAGCGGCCTCTTCGTCCCGAACGAAGCGCGCTACCGGGCTGCGCTACATCCCGAAATTTGTAGCAATAACTGTTGATCAAATGTAAAAATTGCTATTAATTCAGGCAAGTACAGCCTAAAAAATATCAGTGCAGTTTTCCTATCGCGAACCGGTAGTGCGAAGATTAACCGGTTGCAATGGTGGTAAATCATTGGATGGCCGGTCAAGATAAAAGTAGACTGTTGATGAATAATCATCGGAGCGATAGAAGTTTGTCCAGCTGTCCTTTCGCGTACTGTCCAATACAACCAGACTATCTTTTTTATAGAATCGATGAAAGCCATCAGGGGCATCGGTTGTTACAGGCAGCAAGGGTACACCGGCCGACTGGTAACCCGCCACCACATTGGTCATATCTCCCCCCATGGTTTGGATGGTTACCCTGCAATCGGTACTGAAATATATAGGATCGGGTATATGGTAGCGATAAAAGGCCCATTGCAATAATGAATCATCACTGATGGTGCATCCCGTATAATCATTGATGAATTTCCCCTGTCCCCATGCAGTGCCTATATAATCTTCAGTACCCGTTCCGTTAAGCGTGGGATAGTTGGTATCGCCATCAAGGTAGATCTTAACCTCACCTTCGCCAAACCATGATTTTTTATAAAGGGGATTGGCATTCACCCCGATATTAACCCCAAGAAACCTCCCCTTCCCTTCTACTCGTGGAAGCATTACAAAATCAACCGAAGGTGTTGTTGCTGTATCACGGGTGAAGAATGCATGGAAATAGAGATAATCATCGCTCCAGTTTTTTACGAGTGAATAATCAACGTCGAAAAATATATTCGGCTGCGACTTCGTCGATTCATTGGTCACGGTAATCCTGGCGCCTTTCCTGAATGGCATCGGTATAAAACAGTTAAATGACCTTCCTTCGGCATTGGCAAAAAGATGGTTTTGGAATACGGCTGTTTTACCTAGTCCCACACCAAAAAAATCACCGAATGGCACCGATACAGCAGGCTTCTCCTCTCCGTCCCAATACATTTCAATTTTAAGTGAGCGTAACATTTCTGGCGATCGGTCGCGCACGGTAACCCATATACGCTGAATGATCCCCTGCTCCTTTATATCCAGTAATGTAAGTGTAGCACCAGGCGGAATTGAATCAAAGGGATGGCCCTTGGCACCATTGTTCTCCTTACCACCAGCGCCTTTTATGCCATTCAGGTTTTCCGGGCTGCTCCAGCGCGGCTGCAGGTTATCATCATACTGAAAAAGATTTTTGGCATCAGCACCTCCCCCAGCTCCCGACTGTTTGCAGGCATAAAGAATCACCAGGCTAAGAATCATGATTGCAGGCAATGATCTGCCAGGAAGGCTTATTCGCATATATGTAGGTGTTATTGACTAAAGCTGCACCGTAATTCCCAATCCCGGCGCCGATGGTAAACTAACTTTACCGAAATCATAGGTCAACCCGGTTGCCAGGTCCTCCGAAAGCAAAAGCGGACCATCCATATCAAGCCAGTCGGCCAATGGACCAAGATGCGCCAAAGCAGCAGAACCAATGGTACTTTCATTCATACATCCCAACATGATCTTCATCCCACGTTTCCTTGCATCCGCTATCATGCGAAGCGCAGGCGTTATGCCCGTGCACTTCGTGAGCTTGATATTGATGCCATGGAAATGACCCTCACATTTTGCGAGGTCCTGCTCATAAACACAACTTTCATCTGCCACTAGTGGCAATGGACTTCTTTCATATAACCAGGCCATCCCTTCCCAATCATCCTTGGCAAGAGGTTGTTCTATGAACTCCACATTCATTGCAGCAAAAGCGGTGATTTTCTCGAGGGCCTCCTCTTTTGTCCAGCCTGCATTAGCATCTATACGCAAAGGAGTATCCGTATGCCGGCGAAGTGATTCCATGATCTCGATATCACGGTCGGTTCCCAGTTTGATCTTGTACACCGGCCATGGCGTTTCCTTCATCTTCTCTATCATCTTTTCTGTGCTGTCGATACCGATGGTATAATCCGTAACCGGCATATTTGCAGGATCAGCCCCAAAGAGTTTGTACAGCGGCTGTCGCCTGATCTTACCGAAGAGATCCCAGGCCGCCATATCAAGGGCACTCACGAGGAAACCATTCAGCGGGAGCAGGTGGTGGAGATAATGCCAGTAACGGTCGGGAGTGGTAAAGGCAAACTTCTCAACAAAGGTTTGTTTGGCCAGGAGATCAGCCTGCATCTTCTCCACGGGAATATTATAATAGGCAATGGCCGGCGCCTCACCATATCCAACAATACCATTCAATTCCAGTTCAACAATAAAAGTTGGCTGGTGTGTTTTTGTTCCTTTTGAAATGGTAAAAGGATGGGTGAAAGGGAGCGCCTTGATGAAGGATCTTACACGCATGGTGCAAACCTATCAAATTATGCTCTACCGCCCGCTTTAATGTATTCTTTCAATGAGTGGTTGAAGTCTTTTTCTTTGAGGAGCTCCTCCAGCGTCATATGCATACGGTATCGCCAGTAATGTTTTGGATTGGAAGGAATATTTATCCTTTCTGCAGATGGATCGCTGCGGCGCAGGTCTGCATCCACTCCCATCAGGTCCTGTAACTGGAATACTGCCCACATTGCCGGCGAATATAAATGCTGAATAACGATCGCTTTATTGATCCAGGCTTCGCAGAAAGCGGGGGCCTCTCCCCATTGGCCAAGGTCATTGTTAAAGAAGCGCTGGGTCTTCTCCCTGTCCTCTTCCCACCAGCCCCTGATGGTACTCATGTCGTGCGTGGATGGTGTTACCACTGAAAGGTATGGGGCATCATTGGGATGAAAGAATTCATGTTCAGGGTTCTTCGGCATACGCTGGATCTCCAGGCTCAGGATGCCGAGGTGCTTCATTACATCGGGCACACAGGCAGGCACCATACCAAGGTCTTCGCCGCAGATAAGCATATTGGTTGAAGCTTTGAGGGCGGGTAATTTATTCATGGCTTCCTGCTCCCAGAAATCATCCTGGCGACGATAAAAATAATCTACGTACAGGGCTTTCAGTTGTTCTTTTGTATTCCATTCAAGATCCTGGAAAGAACTGGTCTGCTCCATGGCAAAACGAAAATGAAATCTCTTCCCCTCTGATCCCGCTTCTTCAAATAATATCACATTGGTATGCAGGTCAAGTAGTCCCTGCTTTAATCCCTGCAGATGATCCTTGTCTTCGCGCGCAAGGAACCACTGCTCTATTTTTCTTTGAGTGTCAAACGGAGGTTTAAAATCAAATTGTCCGAAACCCCTGTCCTCAAGGAATTCTTCTTTAACGAAAGTTGCCGATTCACCAAATCGTTCTCCAAGTATCTTTTCTGTAATGAAAGGCTTGGTATAACGGTAATGGTTAAACCATATTTGCCGTTCACCAAATTCTTTTACATCAACCGGAATAGCCGGAACAAAATGGCCCATGATTCCTTCCACTGCGTCAAAGGGGATTGACCAGATCCGGAAGAACCCGAGTATATGATCAATCCGGAATGCGTCAAAGTATTCACTCATCTGGCTGAACCGTTGTTTCCACCAGGTGAAACCATTCTCCTGCATCTTCTGCCAGTTATAAGTGGGGAAGCCCCAGTTTTGCCCCTTAATGGCAAAATCATCTGGAGGCGCACCAGCCTGCTGGTCCATATTGTAAAGCTCGGGACTCATCCACGCATCACAGCTATGGCGATATATGCCTATTGGAATATCGCCCTTAACGATGATGCCATGTTTATGTGCATAGGCAGTGGCGCTCTTTAATTGCAGGTGAAGATGATACTGAATAAAGTAGTGGAAACCGATCTGGTTATAATGTTTTTGCTTTGGGGATACAAACTTTTCTATGGCTGATGCGTCATAAGTATTATGTTGTTTCCACTGCGAGAAGTCGGCCGTATCATGTTTGTCGCGAAGGAAACAAAATGCAGCATAAGGTACCAGCCAGTGTTTATTATGTTCAAAGAATGCCAGGTAGTCTTTGTCTTCGGCCCAGCTTTCTTTCTGTGATTCATACAGCTCGGTGAGTACGGCGATCTTGAACTTCATCACTTCTTCATAATCAACCTCAGGTAGCTCATTGAGTTCTTTTTGTTTTTTCCGGAAAGGCTTAAGTATGGAAGCGTCTTTCTTACCAGCAACCTCTTCGAGGTTTACAAACAGGGGATGAAGGGCAAATGCAGAGATGGCTGCATATGGGTAAGAGTCGAGCCAGCTGCGGGTAGCAGTGGTATCATTGATGGGAAGAAGTTGCAGCATTTTCATGCCTGTCGCGCTTGCCCAGTCAACCAATAAATGCAGGTCGGTAAATTCACCCACACCAAAGCTGTTTTTGGAACGCAGACTAAAAACGGGGATGGCTACCCCGGTACCTTTCCAGGTGTTATTGGGAAGATGTACAAATCCGTCATGAACAAGCGTGATCTTTTTTTCGAGTGCGTCTCCGAAAAGTGATCTGTTTTCTCCATCCTCAAAACGAATCATGGTCTTCTCCCGGGTATCATAAACCCCATATTTATAATGGAGCGGAAATCCTTCTTTGGGCAGGTCGAGGGTAATAGTCCACCAATTTCCTTCTGTATGCATCTGCAGTGGCTTTATTTCATCCCACTCTCCCAATGCCGGAATACTTCCAACTATGCAAATTACTTCGTGTTTATTCAGCAGTGGTGCTTTTACTTTAAAAATATGCGTGAAGTGCTTTGGGCTTTTTATCTTTTTATGGTCATGCTTCTCCAGTAAGGTCTGTTGAAAGGGTGCTGTATAAAAAGCATTTTCAAACTCACCGGCATAATTCCAGGTATCTACAACCTGTAATTCATCGGCTTTGAGATCATGAAGGGAAATTACCTTGTCGTTGCCCCATTCTGTTACGATCTTACCATCTTCAGCAACCAGTTGGTATTGATAGCGTATTTCGCGGTTGGCTGATCCATCCACAACAACTGTTGCATGCCAGAATTCCTCGTTGAGGTAGTTCATGCTAATGGTATTGCCGGTTTCGCTGGAAGAGGAACTGAAATTGGAAATGATCTGCAAGTGCTGCCCAATACGGGTGCTATACCGAAGGAAAAAATGAATCTTCATACTGGTTGTTTGGCAAGACAAATAAAAGTAAAATTAAGAAGATTTGTGTATAATATACACATTTGGTTTTGATACCAATGAAAAAGGCCCCACAGAAGTGGAGCCCATTAATATTTTCAGTATTCCGTCAAATAATATCCATGGCTTTTACAAAGCTGGTGAGGGCGAAGGGAATGATCATTGTCAGGTACTCCCAGTGCAGAAAAATGGCTGCAAGTAACGCAGCTGTGGATACGAAAAAACCGATCCACCATAATCCTCTATTCTTTTTTTGTGTTTCCATGCTTCAAAAAAATTTATGCTGCGAAAATAGCGCAAACATTTAAGAGGTAAGAGGTAAGATGTAAGATTTGGAAAAAAAAATGGACTCCGGTAAAAAACCGAAGTCCATCCACTATGTAATTCTTACCTCTTACCTCTATTTGACTTCTTCGAATTCTGCATCGGTCACATTCTCGCCGCTGGCGCCCTGCTGAGCTCCAGCATCGGCACCGGGTTGTTCTCCACCCGATTGCTGTGCCTTGTAGATCTCCTCGGAAGCGGCCGTCCAGGCAGTATTCATTTCAGCAACAGCTGCATCAATGGCTGCGATATCCTGGCTCTTATGCGCGTCTTTCAGTTTAGTGAGGGCAGTTTCTATAGGCGCTTTCTTGTCGGCCGGGATCTTTTCACCGAACTCCTTCAACTGCTTCTCTGTCTGGAATATCAGGCTATCGGCCTGGTTGATCTTCTCCACACGCTCTCTTGCTTCCTTATCAGTTGATTCATTGGCCTTAGCCTCTGCCTTCATCTTTTCGATCTCTTCTTTGGTAAGTCCGGATCCAGCTTCAATGCGGATCTTCTGCTCTTTACCAGTTCCCTTGTCCTTAGCCGTTACATGGAGGATACCATTGGCATCGATATCGAATATTACTTCAATTTGTGGGACGCCGCGTGGGGCCGGTGGAATTCCATCGAGGTTGAACATACCCAGGCTCTTGTTCTGGGATGACATCGGGCGCTCACCCTGAAGAACATGAATCTGAACGCCTGGCTGGTTATCGCTGGCTGTAGAGAAGACCTCTGATTTCTTGGTCGGGATGGTCGTGTTTGATTCAATGAGCCTGGTCATTACACCGCCCATTGTTTCGATACCCAGGCTAAGCGGGGTAACGTCAAGCAGGAGTACATCTTTCACCTCACCGGTGAGTACTGCGCCCTGGATGGCGGCACCTACTGCAACAACTTCGTCGGGGTTAACGCCCTTGTTAGGCTTTCTTCCAAAGAACTTCTCAACGATCTCCTGAACTTTAGGGATACGGGTAGAACCACCTACCAGGATCACTTCGTCGATCTGGCTGGTACTCATACCGGCATCTTTCAATGCAAGCTCACAAGGCTTAAGGCAACGCTCAAATAATGTATCAGCGATGGCTTCAAATTTAGCGCGGGTAAGCTTTTTAACGAGGTGCTTGGGCACACCGTCAACCGCAGTAATATATGGAAGGTTGATTTCTGTTTCGGAAGAAGAAGATAATTCAACTTTAGCTTTTTCAGCAGCTTCTTTCAGACGCTGAAGGGCCATAGGATCCTTGCGCAGGTCGATGCTTTCATCTTTCTTGAATTCTTCTGCAAGCCAGTCCATGATCACTTTATCAAAGTCATCACCACCGAGGTGGGTATCACCATTGGTTGACTTCACTTCAAACACGCCATCACCGAGTTCGAGGATGGAAATATCGAATGTACCACCACCAAGGTCAAATACCGCGATCTTCTGGTCCTTGCCTTTCTTGTCCATGCCATAAGCCAGTGCTGCTGCAGTTGGCTCGTTAACGATACGACGCACATTAAGACCAGCAATTTCACCAGCTTCTTTGGTAGCCTGGCGCTGGGCATCATTGAAGTAAGCAGGAACGGTAATAACCGCCTCAGTTACTTCCTGGCCCAGGTAATCTTCTGCAGTTTTCTTCATCTTCTGCAAAACCATTGCACTGATTTCCTGTGGCGTATAAAGTCTGCCGTCGATATCTATGCGCACTGTATTATTATCGCCTTTGGCAACTTTATAACTCCAGTGGCTGATCTCTTCGGTTACTTCGTCAAAACGACGGCCCATGAATCGCTTCACAGACGTAATAGTGTTATGCGGGTTAGTGATCGCCTGGCGTTTGGCCGGGTCACCCACCTTACGTTCTCCGTTCTTCAGGAAGGCTACCACCGAAGGCGTTGTTCTACGTCCTTCATCGTTAGCGATCACGACGGGCTCATTGCCCTCCATAACCGATACACAACTGTTGGTAGTTCCCAGGTCAATACCAATGATCTTTCCCATATGTTTATTTTTCCTTTTATGAATGTGTTACGCTTATGATTGTCAATAGATATGCCAATGGGGAGAACTGTGCAAAAATGGCAGAAATGTCAGCGATTTAGCCTTTATACTGACAAATTACCCCTCATTATAGCGAGCGTGTGGCGCCGGGGGGACAAATTGCCTTATTTATCCAGCCGCTTGCGGAAGGTGTAATTGCGCTGGGCCAGGTAACTGAATGTCACAACAATGAGTGTGGTCAACATTTTGGCAATCGTTGGGAAAATGCTGAATACCTCAACAAATAGTTTAATGAAGGCATAGTTGAGCAGGATATTCACCATTACCAGTAACATATACCTGAAAAGCTGGACCCTTCCCCTTAGGTCGGAATCGTGGAAAACAACTTTCCTGTTCAGGTAAAATCCAAGTGGGAAGCTCACAAAAAATGCCATGAAGAATGCCATGATATGCGGACTTACTGCCAGTTCCTGCCCTCCCACCATTATCCCCAGTGACACTACCTGCTTTTGAAGGATGAAATTATAGGAGATAAAATAAATGAGGATATCCAATAATGTATTACCACCACCACAGGCTATATAGCGAAAGGTTTGTACGGGTATATACCGCCTGAAGGGCGGATAAAAAAAGTCAATGATGGAACTGACATTGCGTACAAACCAATTGGACATGGGCGCAAAAATAGTATATGCGTTCGATGTTTAGGGCTTCACCCTATATCTTTGCCCTTATGGCAATCACTCAACAGCTTCAGACCATTGTTAGCAACGCTATTAACAATTTATTCCCGCAGGTTACTGACCCCGGCGCTTTCCAGGTGAACCAGACCAAACCTGAATTTGAGGGCGATTATACGATCGTTTTATTCGGGCTGGTGAAAGCTTTAAAAAGCTCCCCGGAAGCCATCGGCAATACACTTGGTGAATACCTGGTAAAAGAAAGCAATGGTTTTTTTACTTCCTATAACCTTATCAAAGGATTTCTTAACCTGGTTGTTGCAGATAACTACTGGACAGAATTACTGGAAGAACATTATAATAACGAGTCCTTTGGAAAGGCTGCTCCTACTGGACAAAAAGTGATGGTGGAATACAGCTCTCCCAATACCAACAAACCGCTGCATCTTGGACACTTGCGTAATAATTTCCTGGGATGGAGTATAGCAGAAATCCTTAAAGCTAATGGCTACGAGGTTATCAAGAGTTGTATTGTAAATGACAGGGGCATCCATATCTGTAAGAGCATGATTGCCTGGCAACGTTTCTCTGATGGAGAAACGCCTGCGTTGGCCCAGATGAAAGGGGATCATTTTGTGGGCGACTATTATGTAAAGTTCAATGATGTTTACAAAGCAGAAGTTGAGTCTCTTGTTGCGACCGGAATGACCAAAGAGATGGCAGAAAAAGAGGCGCCGCTTATGAAGGAAGCGCAACAGATGCTTGTTGACTGGGAAGCTGGAAAGCCCGAGGTTACCGATCTCTGGAAAATGATGAATGGCTGGGTGTATGAAGGTTTTGACCAAACATATAAGAGGATAGGCAGTGACTTTGATATTGTGTATTATGAAAGTGAAACCTACCTGCTGGGCAAGAAGATCGTGCAGGAAGGTTTGGAAAAAGGAATTTTTTATCGCAAGGAAGATGGAAGTGTGTGGATTGACCTGGTTGCTGATGGTTTGGATGAGAAACTTGTTCAGCGCAGGGATGGCACTTCTGTTTATATGACACAGGATATTGGATTGGCTGAGCAGAAATATGAAGAATACCAGATAAGCCAGAGCATTTATGTGGTGGGTGATGAGCAGAATTATCACTTCAAGGTATTGAAACTTATTGCACAGAAACTGGGGCTTCCCAATGCAGATGGGATTTTTCATTTGTCGTATGGAATGGTTGAACTACCCACCGGAAAAATGAAGAGTCGGGAAGGAACTGTTGTTGATGCCGATGACCTGGTGGCAGAGATGGTTAAGATTGCTGAGGAGCATACACTTGAGCTGGGTAAGGTTAAGGATTTCAATGAGGATGAACTCTCGGAACTCTATGATACGATTGGGTTGGGGGCACTGAAATTTTACCTGCTGAGGGTTGATCCCAAAAAGAAAATGATCTTCAATCCGGAAGAGTCTATAGATATCCATGGCTATACCGGACCATTTATCCAGTACACCCATGCAAGGATCAAATCAATTCTGCGTAAGGAAATGCCGGAAGATGACCAATCATTCACTTCTCCCCTTCTGCCGCTGGAAAAGAGTCTGCTGGTAAGTCTGGAGCAATTCCCGACAGTGATAGAACAGGCAGCATTAGAGCATAATCCTTCTGCAGTGGCCAACTATATTTATCATCTTGCCAAAACATTCAATTCATTTTATACAGAACTATCTGTAAGCAGGGCCGAAACAGAGGAGAAAAAACAACTTCGTTTGCGGATTTCAGTTATGACAGCAAATGTGATCGCACAGGGAATGGCATTACTGGGTATCAGGGTGCCGGAGAAAATGTAGTTTGTAATATTTTAGTGCTTTACTCAGAGCCCGAACATCGAACGTTTTTCCCGGTATTTTGCCAATGAGGGATCCATTTTAATGGCCTTTTCACAGAGGTCTTTGCCTTTGGCATCATCGCCTTTTTTAATATAGGCAACGCCAATCATATACACTGCACGTGCCTGGGTTTTATCATGCGCCAGAACCTGGTCCCAGTTGTTGATGGCGTCCTGGTAAGCGCCTGCTTTGTAATAGGCATCACCTATGGAGTATAATAATTCAATGTCGCCCGGCTTTCTTTCTTTTAATTCATCATACAGTTTTATTGCTTTGTCAAAAGCTTTGATCCCAACATAGGAGTTAGCGAGGTTCTCCAGGAAATCATTGCTGCGAGTGTAACCATGGGAGGCTGCCGCTTCAAACCATTGAACGGCTCTTGAATCATCAGGAATGGCGGCATAGCTCATGCCTGCTTCATACATCCAGCGCGCATTTTTAGGTTCCAGTGCAAGTGCCTGTTCGTAACAACCTGCCGCCCTGCGGTAATTGCTCATTTCAATATAACTACGACCTGCCATATAAGGGAGTTCGGCATTGGTCTTGTTGTTAACCCAGGCTTTTTCTATGGCCTTAAGAGCATTTCCATAATGTTCCTGTTCATACCATGATTTGGCTATAATGAGGTCATGATCTTTTCCTACTCCAAGTTTCTTTGCTTTAGTGGCCATCTCAATAGCTTCCTTCCAATGACGGGTATTATAATTTAACTCCATCAGTTTACTGATGGCATTGGTGTCATTGGGCTGGAGGGCATGTATTTTGGAATAGGCTGTTCGCGCAACATCATATTTCCTGAGTTCGTAGGAGCTGTTGGCGAGACCGTTCAATGCAGTTGCGTCAAGTGAATCAATGGAAACTGCTGCGCGGTAGTGCTCGTAGGCCGGAAGGAACCTCAATTGTGAGAAGGCATCTTCTCCCTTTTTAATATGATAATCAAGACTGTCTGTCTGTCCATTTACAACTCCCAAAGTCCAGCAGCACAGTACGGTCAGGTACAGTGTTTTCATTTTTCTTATTTCAGCACGAGGGCACCCAGAGGTGGCAGGTGCAGGTTAATTTCAAAGAGGTCATCATCCCCCTCTGTTGGTGTAACTGCAATATCAGGATTAAAGACGTCACCTGTACCCCAATAAATTGCATTGTTACTGTTAAATATTTCCTTCCATTTTGTTTTACCCGATGCATACACTTTCCAATCCCGTCTTACCGTGGGTGTCATATTTAATATTATTAAAAGATCATCAGTAGGTTCCAGTCCCTTTCTTCTGAAAACGATCACCGATTCAGCCCGGTGATTGAGATCAATCCATTCAAATCCATCCTTGTCGAACTGCTTCTCATACATTGCCGGTTCATTTCTTAGCAGTGCACAAAGATCTTTTACACATTCCTTCATTCCCTTGTGACCATCAAACTGCAGCAGGTGCCAGGGTAACTCGCTTTTATAATTCCATTCTAATGTTGTGCCAAATTCGTCACCCATGAAAAGAAGTTTGCCGCCCGGGTGAGTGAACATATAAGAATAGAGTAATCGGAGATTGGCAAATTTCTGCCATTCATCACCTGGCATCTTATAGAGCATAGGGCTCTTGCCATGAACAACTTCATCGTGGCTCAGTGGCAACATGAAATTTTCATCATAATAATACATCATGCTGAAGGTGAAAGAATCCTGTTGAAATTGGCGGTAGAGCGGATCCTGTTTGAAATATCGAAGGGTATCATGCATCCAGCCCATCATCCACTTCATACCAAAGCCAAGTCCGTCATCAAAGGTGGGCTTAGATATTCCGGGCCAGTCTGTAGCTTCTTCTGCTATGGTCTGTACATCAGGGAAATCGCGGAAGATGGTCTCGTTAAGATCTTTGATAAATGCGATGGCTTCAAGGTTGCCATCCCCTCCATATTCATTGGGTTCCCACTGCCCTTCCTTACGGCTATAGTTGAGTTTGAGCATGGAAGAAACTGCGTCTACACGGATGCCATCAACATGAAAATGCTGAAGCCAGAAGTGTGCACTACTTATCAGGAAAGATTTTACTTCTCCCCTTTTGTAATTGAAAATATAGGAGTTCCAATCGGGATGGAAACCTTTTCGCATATCGGCATATTCATAGGTATGGGTACCGTCGAACATAAACAGTCCATGTGAATCATAAGGAAAATGGGAAGGCACCCAGTCCAGAATTACACCAATACCAGCCTGGTGAAATGCATCTACCATGGCTTTGAAATCCTGTGGTGATCCAAACCTCGAAGTTGGTGCGAAATATCCTGTGCCCTGGTATCCCCAGCTGCCGTCAAAAGGATGCTCCATAATAGGCATGAATTCTACATGCGTGAATCCCATCTCTTTTACATATGGAACCATTCTTTCCGTGATCTGGGCATAGCTGTTATATGTCTCTTCATCATTTGGATCGGGCCTCATCCAGCTGGCGAGGTGCACTTCGTAAACACTCCATGGCGCATTGAGCGAGTTGTGTTTTTTACGAACCTTCATCCAGTCCTTGTCCTGCCAATCATAGCTGAGGTCCCAGGTTATGGAAGCAGTAAGTGGTCGCTTCTCCCAGAAATTAGCGAAAGGATCACCTTTATCAAGCTCAGCACCCATAAAGCCCTTGATATGATACTTATATACTTCTCCTAAACCGAGTGCGGGAATGAAGCCTTCCCATACCCCGCTATTATCCCAGCGGGGATATAATTCATAGTCGAAATTTTTCCAGTCATTGAAGTTTCCTTTAACGGATACACTGGTGGCATTGGGTGCCCATACGGCGAAATACATCCCCCATTTTTCCTGTACCTGTATGGAATGCGAACCAAATTTTTCATAAAGCCTGTAATTGGTGCCGGCCTGAAAATTTCGAATATCCTCATCCGTTAGGATGGAGTAGTTCCAGACCTTTTTAGTGGTATCTATAAAGTTGGTTGCTTCATATGGTGTATGAGGAGGTATTGACATAAGCATTGCAGTTGTTCTAAAATTAAGGAAAAGAGGGGCTACTTGAACACTCAGTGATTAAAGGCTTTAACTATTTATTAATTATAATAGCTATTGGTATTCAAATAATAATGCCAATTTTTGGCTGGACTTTAACCTGCTTATGAGAAAACTGCTATTCCTATTTTGTAGCCTGCTGTTTGCAGGTGCCAGTCAATCGCAATCATTAACCATAAAAGGGCTGATTGCTGATACCTCCGAGAAAAAGCCTTTGTCAAATGCTGTTGTGGCGATCCTTTCAAAAGATTCAGTATTACTGAAGCATACCCGCACCGGTGCAGATGGCAGCTTCACATTAACTACAACTGGCGAGGGACCATTTATCATGCTAGTGACCTATCCCAAATTTGCTGATTTCATGGACCAGCTTGCACCGAAGGAACCGGTGCTGGATCTTGGCCGGATCAACCTCATTAAAAAATCGGTGCTTTTAGAAGAAGTGATCGTTTCCCGAAAAATCGGGGCGATAAGGATGCGGGGTGATACCCTGGAATTCAAGGCCGACAGTTTTGCTGTAAGGGAGGGAGCTAATGTTGAGGAGTTGCTGAAAAAATTACCCGGTCTCCAGGTTAATAAAAATGGCGAGATAACAGCCCAGGGAGAAAAGGTGCAGAAGGTTCTGGTGGATGGCGAAGAATTCTTTAGTGATGATCCCGCGGTGGTGACGCAGAACCTTAGGGCTGATGCTATCGATAATGTGCAGGTATTTGATAAGAAAAGTGACCAGGCTGCTTTTACCGGAATTGATGATGGTGAGAAAACCAAAACGATCAATTTAACGCTGAAAGAAGACCGGAAAAAAGGTTTATTTGGACGAGCAAAAATTGCAGGCGGTATACCGGGTTATTTTGAGAATGAAGCAATGATCAATCTATTTAAGGGCAAACGTAAAATGGCTGCCTATGGTACAATGTCAAACACAGGCAAGGCCGGATTGAATTGGGAGGACCAGGAAAAATTTGGGGGTGGATCTGATATGGAGTTCAATGAAGACGAGGGCTATTTCTTTTCTTATAATGAAGGTGATGAGTTTAATACCTGGGGAGGCAGATACAACGGTGAGGGTCTGCCTAAGGCCTGGAATGCCGGTGCTCACTATTCTAATAAGTGGGATAATGACAAAAAGAATCTTAATGGTAGTTACCAGTTTTACAAGCAGGATGTTTTGAATGAGGGAACCACTACCAGTCAGTTTATACTACCAGATACACTTTATTACAATGACCAGCAGCGCAAAACATTTTCACAGAATATCCGCCACCAGGCTGGAGGCTTCTATGATCTTAAGCTGGATTCATTAAGCAATATAAAGATCACTGTTAAGGCTAACCGAACCAATGCGATTAACCAGTCCGGTTATCTTTCAAGATCGCTTTCTGAAGAACGTGAGCTGGTAAATGAACAGCAAAGGCAACTCTTCTCAAAAGGTCAGAAGGATTTTTTAAACGCCAAGGCTATCTGGCGGAAACAATTTGCGAAGAAAGGAAGAACCTTATCGGTAAACTTCGATCAAACATTTAATGCCAATGAAACGGATGGGCAATTACTTGCAGTAAATGATTTTTTTAATAATGGCGGTGTAAAGTACAGGACCGATACCACGGACCAATTCAAGGAGAATTATCAGCAGAGTAATGCTCTTGGTGGAAAATTGACTTATACTGAACCGATTTCTAAAAAATGGTTCATAGTTGCTGATTATGGTTACAGGGTAAACAACAGCAAATCATTGCGAAGTTCATTCAATAAGGATAATGCCGGCAAATATGCTGAGCTGGACAGCCTCTTTAGTAGCAATTATGCATTTGATTTCAATACCCATAGTGCAGGTTTGAATTTCAGGCATAATGGAACTAAACTGGTAGCTAGTTTTGGTTCGGGTATTTCCTTTGCAGACTTCAGACAAACGGATCTGGTAACTGATACTGCTTATAAATACAATTTCACCAACTTCTTCCCGCGGGCTAATATCCGTTTTAAGATGGGAGCACAACGCAGCCTTTCCCTTAATTATAATGGAAACACACGTCAGCCAAATCTCCAACAGTTACAGCCTATCAGAGAGAACACAGACCCTTTAAATATCCAGGTTGGTAATCCCGACCTTAAGCAGGAATTCAGGCATAATCTCAACTTTAATTTCAATGATTATAAGGTTTTGTCGGGTCGCTACATGTATATAAATTCTGGTATCAACCTGGTTGATAATGCCATTAGTTCCAGCACGAATCTGGATAATGAGGGGAAGCGTACTTCCATGTTTATAAATATGGACGGGAATTATAATTATTATTCAAGTGCAGGATTTTGGATGCAGTTCAAGAAGATCAGTATGAATGTGAATTCATATCTTTTTTACAATGGCGGAAAAAATAATAACCTGGTGAACGGCATTAAGAATACCAATAATTATTCTAACCTGGGACTGAGATTGGGTGTGGGCAAATCAAAGGAGAAAAAGTATAATGTGAACCTGGAATTCGGACCCCAGCTAACCCAGAGCAAATCATCCGTTAGGCCTGATGTGATAACAAGGTTCTGGACCGCCAGCACTGAGCTTAATGGAATGATATTCCTGCCCCATGAATTCGAAATTTCCAATGAACTCAGCTATAACTACCGTCAGAAAACCGATGTATTTGGTGAAGACAGGAATGTGTGGTTATGGAATGCATATGTGGCAAAGAAGTTCTGGAAGAATAAGAATGGGGAGCTTAGGTTCAGCATGAATGATATCCTGAACCAGAATATTGGTTTCCAACGAAATGCCAGTAGTAATTTTATTTCGGAGAATACTTATCTCAGTCTGCGGCGATATTGGCTGATGAGTTTTATCTGGAATTTTAATCGCAGTCCGGGTGGAAAATAGAGGAGAATAATTTTATTTATCTATCAGTATAAAAGCATGAAAAATATAATCTCTATACTTGTTCTTGTTGTTTTCGGCGTGCAGGCGCAGGGGCAGCAACTGTTTCTTTACAGCGGTAAAATTGAATATGAGCGAAAGATTAATGTTCACCGTCAATTTGAAACCGACGATGAAGGGAGCGACTGGTGGCAGGATTTCATCAAGCGTCAGCCAAGGTTCATGGACAACTATTTTGATCTCAGCTTCAATAAAGATAAATCCATTTACAAGCCAGGCAGGGAAACCGATGTTAAGGTAGAACCCTGGATGGTGGGACCGGCAAAAGATAATATTGTGCTCACTGATTTCGCCGGACTGAAATATACCAGCAGAAGAAAGGTGTTTGAAGAAACATTCATAATAACTGACAGCACCAATAAACTAGAATGGAAACTCAGTAATGAGCTTAGAACTATTGCCGGGTTTGAATGTCGGAAAGCCGTGGGTATTATTAGTGATTCAGTTTATGTGGTAGCATTTTATACGGAAGAAATTCCTGTAAGCGGCGGTCCTGAATCATTCGGGGGACTGCCCGGAATGATCTTAGGCCTCGCGGTACCACGGCTCTATACCACCTGGTTTGCCACGAAGGTGGAATTGATAGAACCTCCCGCTGCCGTTTTCACGATCAATGAAAAAGGTAAAAAGCTTGCACCTCCCGCGTTGGCCCCACTACTTAAAACTTCCTTCAAAGATTGGGGTAAGCGCGGTGAGAAATTCATCTGGTGGTCGCTCCTCTGATAATACCCGTCTGACGCCTGTCAGGACAGGCGTCAGACGCCCAGGTTTAAGACCAACATACTCATCGGGCGAAGTTTAAGTGATCCTCCAAGTTCGTAGGCTTTACCGGTAGGTATATCGATACCTTTTTTGAAACCATTGGTGCGTTCGCTAAAGCGATTGGTGTCAATGGTTTTTTCGGTGGTATTGGTATTCATCACACACATGACGGTTTGGTTGCCATCATACCGGAAGTAAACATATACACCGTCCTCCGGAATGTATTGCATTAATTTCCCCGTTTTAATGGCGCTTGATGTTTTACGGAAATTAGCAAGGGTTCGGAGGTGGTTGAATATATCATTCTCTTTCGGGCTACGACCTGTTGATATGAATTTGTTTTCTTTATCGCCAGGCCATCCGCCTTTGAAATCGAGACGAACCCATCCATCCGGATTGGTAAAACCTGTCATCAGATTCTCATTTCCATAATATAGTTGTGGAACACCGCGGAATGTAAGCAACCACGACAATGCAACTTTATACTTTGCAGTGTCTTCACCTATTACGGAATAAAAACGGGGAAGGTCATGGTTATCTAAAAAAATAACCTGCTTCATTGGATCGAGGTAAAGATAATCCTGCGCCGTAGTGGTATAAAGTTTATTCACCCCATCGGTCCAGCCGAAAGGTTTGGTCAATGCTTCCTGAATACCATAAAATAATGTCTGGAAATCAGTTGTTGCGGGAAGGTTGCTTTTGAATGGAATATTTCCCATTGTATTGGCAGTAAAAAAACTCTGGTTTGGAACACCATGCACCCAGGTTTCACCGAAGATGGAAATATTGGGGTATTCGTCGAGCAATGCTTTGTTACAACGATTCATGAAATCGAGATCATTGTATATATAGGTGTCGATCCTCCAGCCGTCAACGCCGAATTGTTCAACGCTCCATATGGCATGCTGTATGAGGAAATTTGCCACAAAGGGATTTTTCTGGTTGAGATCGGGCATCATCGGTGTGAACCAACCATCCACCAGTTTTTTCTTGTCAGCTTCACTGGCGTAAGGATCAAACAATGCCTGGTCTTTGTAGTTGGTTTGCGTGTAAGAAGGCCATTCGTGCAACCAGTCTTTCATGGGTTTATCCTGAACGAAAAAATGGTACAATCCAGTATGGTTATAAATAACATCCTGCACCAGCTTCATACCCCGCTTATGGAGTTCTTCACCCAATGTTTCATAATCTTCGTTTGTGCCTAAACGGGGTTCAACCTTGTAATGGTTAGTGATTGCATAACCATGTTCAGTTCTATCAGGCATATTGTTTTGCCATACCGGCAATAACCAAAGGGCAGTAATACCCATGTCTTGCAGGTAATCAAGATTGTTGATGATACCTTTCAGGTCGCCACCATGGCGATGATAAATTGAATCACGGTTAAGTGTCTGGTCTAAAAGTCCCGCCATTTTATCATTTGACGGATCGCCATTACTAAAGCGATCGGGAATGAGGAGGTAGATCAGGTCTTCTGAATTAACTCCCTTAGCGAAACTCTTCCCCTTACCTTCTCTCCTGGCACCCAATGCGAATGAATATTTCTTTGTTGCTTTGCCCTGCTTCCAACTGATCTGCAGGTTACCTGGTTTAGCCGCTGCATTAACAAGCAGGTCGATAAAAACATAATTGGGATTTTCTGCTTTATGCACTGAATCAAGCACTACACCCGGATAATCCATAATACTGATCTCTCCCTTACCGATATCTTTACCATGTATCATTACCTGCACTTTTGGATTGGTCATCCCAACCCACCAATTGGATGGATAAAAATTCACCTCCTGTGCGAAAGCGGACGCGGCAAGTAGCAGCATCACTATCGTAATTCTGAAATGTTTCATTTCAATTTCTATTTAAATTGATCAGTTTTTCCTGTTTCATTTTAACCCATCCTTCATCATAAACAAACAACACGCTTACCGCTGCACATAACATCAGAAAGCCGGCAAGTACAATGGCATAAATGGTTTGACCTTCGTAAATATTTTTAACGATCCATCCACCAAAAAGGCCGTTTACTATCTGAGGCATGGTGATAAAGAAATTAAATATCCCCATGTAAATACCCAGTTTGCCGGGTGGTATAGAGCTTGACAGTATGACGTAAGGCATTGCCAGGATACTGGCCCAGGCAAGACCAACGCCTACCATCGAAAATTTCAGCATAGCGGGGTCTTTGATAAAATAGATTGAGATCAGACCGATGCCACCTGCCACCAATGAAAATGCATGGGTAAGCTTACGGCCGAAATTGCGTGCAATCAATGGCAGGAATAACGCATATATCATGGCTACGAAATTGTAAACACCAAACGCTGAGCTAACTTTATTTCCTGCCTCGTTATACTCTACCGATGTGGAGTAGTCGCCGCTCAATCCATATACATGGGTGGCCACGGCATCTGTTGTAAATACCCACATACTGAATAGAGCGAACCAACTGAAAAATTGCACCAATCCAAGTTGTTTCATGGTACGGGGCATTTTTCTGAAATCCTTAAAGATCTCAGACAAGCCGGCGGTAGTATGCGATTCCTGTTTACCATGGTAAAGTTCATACTCTTTAGGTGGATATTCTTTTGAGTAGAACACTGTAACAAGAATTGCAGCTATGAAGACGGCTGCTCCTATGTAGAAAGAATACTTAATATTATCTGCCACCCCGTCTGCGCCAGCCTCCATACTAAAGCCGGTTTGAGCAAGTAATTCAGGCAGTATAGAGCCTGCAACTGCGCCTAATCCTATCAGGAAGGTCTGGATACTAAAGCCCATGGTTCTCTGGTTGTCGGACAAATTATCTGCAACAAGTGCCCGAAAAGGTTCCATGGCAATATTAAATGATGCATCCATTACCATCACCATCCCAGCGCCTATCCATAAGGCCGGCAAGATACCCGCCAGGGCACCTGAATTGGGAAGGAAAATGAGGGCGATCGAAGATAGTATTGCCCCTGTAAGGAAGTAGGGTTTTCTCCTCCCTAACCTGTTCCAGGTTCTATCACTATAATGTCCGATGATGGGTTGCACGATCATCCCGATCACTGGTGCCACCAGCCAAAACAAAGGCAGGTGTTCTATATCGGCGCCAAATGATCGGAGAATACGGCTTGTATTACCGTTCTGTAATGCAAAGCCGAATTGTATTCCCATAAAGCCAAAGCTCATGGTGAATATCTGTGCAACAGTTAGTCTGGGTTTGGGTATGAGGCCGGCATTTTGCTGGCCACCCGTGTTTGCTGAAACAGCCATAGCAATCGTTATTTAATGTGTAGGAAATACACAGAAGCTAAGATAAGGGAAACTATGACAGGTAAGAGGTAAGAGGGAAGATTTTAGATTTAAAAGAAAAGCTACCGGTTAGTACCGATAGCTTTCTATTATCTTTTGCAAATTGCCTGTTCACAATTGTCTGTTGCCTTTAAATCACAAATCCATTCGGAATCACGGCACCCTTCTTGACTACAACGATACCATCTTTTACAGTATATAGTGGATGGTCACTATTTTCGAGGTGAGGCCCACCATTAATGCGTACATCATTGCCGATGCGTACGTTCTTGTCAACGATAGCATTTTTGATATAACATCTATCACCAATTCCCAGGATTGGAATTCCGGCTTCTTTGGCCTGGTTCATTTCAGGAATGGTTTCAAAATAATCATTACCCATCAGGTAAGAACTCACAACAGTTGTTCCATGGCCAATCCTGGTCCTGATACCAACTACAGTGTTCTCTACGCGGGAGGCATTGATTATTGAACCTTCAGCGATCACTGTTTTCTCGAGCGTGGAACCGCTTATCTTAGCCGGAGGTAACATTCGCGCACGTGTATATATCGCGTTTTTATTATCGAAGAGGTTGAATTCCGGAATATCCTGTGTGAGTCCGAGGTTGGCTTCAAAAAACGAATAGATGTTACCGATATCAGTCCAGTAACCCTCATACTGGTAGCTGCATACTTTGTATTTGTCAATGGATTCGGGGATGATCTCCTTACCAAAGTCGGTGGCGTCTTTCTTTTCATTCTCGAGGAGATCAAAGAGAAGTTTCCTGTTGAAAATATAAATACCCATGGAGGCAAGATAGTTGCGGCCCTGGGTCTTCATATGGTCACCAGTATCACTAACCCAGTCGGGCAGCACTTCTTTTTTAGGCTTCTCAATAAATGATGTAATATATATGCCATCACTTTTAAGGATTCCAAATTCCGGAGCCTCACGATCACCAACAGGGATGGTTGCAATAGAAATATCGGCTCCATGTTTTTTATGGTTATCGAGCATTTCACTAAAGTCCATCTGGTAAAGCTGGTCGCCGGAAAGTATCAGTACATACTCACTTTCGAAGGGGTTGATATGCCTAAGACTCTGTCTTACTGCATCGGCTGTTCCCTGGAACCATGTTGGGTTATCGGGTGTTTGTTCAGCAGCAAGGATGTCAACAAATGCTGAGCTGAAATTGCTGAAATGGTAGGTGTTCTTAATATGCCTGTTAAGTGAAGCAGAGTTGAACTGTGTGAGTACGAACATCCTGTTGATGCTGGAGTTCATACAATTTGAAATGGGAATATCCACCAGTCGGTATTTACCGGCAATTGGTACAGCGGGTTTGCTTCTGCTTGCTGTAAGGGGATAAAGTCTGGAACCGGCACCTCCTCCAAGGATCACTGCAAGCATCTCTTTGCTTATTGACATATCGTGGCTTTTATGAATGGTTATTAAGTTAATAAAGATTTATAAAGATCAATGTATTGCTGTGCACTAATATCCCAACTGAAATCTTTCTCCATCAGTTGTCGGCGGATATTATCAAAACGCATCTGGTCTTCATATAAAACCAAAGAACGATACACGGCATTAGTGATATCACCCACAGTGGCATGGTTGAAAGATACACCATAACCTTCCGGCTCTCCATAATCAATTACCGTATCACGTAGTCCGCCGGTTCTACGTACTACAGGTACAGTACCATATCGCATGGCATAAAGCTGGTTAAGTCCACAGGGTTCAACCCTGCTGGGCATTAGAAGGAAATCGGCACCAGCATACATCTGGTGACTTAATTTTTCATTATAGCCGATTTTTGAATTGTAATATCCCATCCAATATCCGCGCATGTCACTCAGTTGTGCTTCAACTTCTGGTTCTCCACTTCCAAGGATCAGGAAATTCATTCTCTGGTCCATATAGTGTAAGGAATCACCAATGGCTCCAGGCAATACGTCGGCTGCCTTCTCTCCCACCAACCGGCCTATGAACACAAATAAAGGTTTATCGGGATTGAGGTCAAACTCCTGGCAGAGCTTTTCTTTATTGGCACGTTTACCTTTTGCAAGTGTCTCAATTGAATAGTGGTCATCAAGGTAGGAATCAGTTTCCGGGTTCCATACATCCACATCTATACCATTTAGTATACCCACGCATTTACCCCTCTCATATTCAAATAGTGCTTCCAGTCCATTGCTTTCCTGACGCATCTCGTGGAGGTAACTCCAGCTTACCGTTGTCACTTTCCAGGCACTGCGAATGCCTGCAGCCAGCGGGTTGATCATCCTGTTCCAGTCCAGCACACCCCATCTCCATCCATCCCAATGCGGAATATAATCTGCCTTGTCCCATCCCATCCATCCCTGGTACTGGGCATTATGAATGGTTAGAACTGTAGGTATATTTTCCATATGCTGGTACTGGTAGCAGTGCTTCAGCATAAAAGGGATGAGTGCTGTGTGATGATCGTGTACGTGGATAAGATCGGGCTTATCTACCCAATGGCTAACCCAGTCAACAACCGCAATCTGGAAGGAAGTGAACCTTTCGGTGTCATCATCGTAAGAGTAGATCTTTTCCCTGTCGAGCAGTCCGTTTATATCAACCAGGTATAAGTCGAAGCCGAGTTTATTGGTAGCTTCTTTGATAACAGTATAGTCGAACCAGGTATTACCGAGGTAGGAACTGCCTTTATGTACAACTTCCCATTTATTCTCATACAGAAATTTAGTTCTGTACATGGGCATCACCACTTTGGCGATATGGCCGGCAGCATTCAGATATTTAGGCAGAGCACCTACAACATCCCCCAATCCCCCAGCTTTGGCAACGGGATAACATTCAGCAGAAACATGTAAAATTTCCATAGAAATAATTGCAGATGAATATAATAAGAAAATACGTAGCGGGGCATTACGCACTAAAAAATTTAAATCAAATAAAATTCTTCCTATTTTCACTCTTCAAGCGAACGGCCGAATGACTACCATTCGGTGACTAAAAACTCTGATTGCTTATGTCGCAAACTAAACAACCAACCAACACCGGAGCTCTTGCCACACTTGTTATTGTATTTTTCTTCTGGGGCTTTATAGCCGCCTCCAATAGTATTCTGATTCCTTTTTGTAAGACACATTTCAGCCTCAACCAATTCCAGAGCCAGCTTATAGGTTCTGCATTTTATGGGGCTTATTTCATCGGATCATTGTTATTATTTATTGTTTCCAATGTATTCGGGTATGATATCCTGAATAAGATCGGTTATAAGAAAGGTATCATCTACGGACTTTGGATCTCTGTTGCTGGTGCATTATTGATCATCCCCTCTGCCAATGCGAACTCTTTCCCTGCCCTGCTGGGATCACTTTTCGTAGTGGCGTTAGGTTTCTCACTTCAGCAGACATCAGCCCAGCCATTTGCCATTGCGCTTGGGGATCCTGCAACAGGCTCACACCGTCTCAATCTGGCGGGTGGGGTAAATTCCCTGGGAACAACGCTGGGTCCCATCATTGTGAGTTTCTTCCTCTTTGGCAGCGTAGGCGCTGAAGTAGCGGAAGTTACCATAACGAATATTAATACGCTTTACCTCATCGTTGCCGGGGTATTCGCTGCTGTGGCTCTGTTTTTTGCCTTCTCAAAACTTCCTGAGGGAAAGAATGATGAAAGATTTGAAAAAGCCAATAAAGCTGCCGGTAGCCTCTTACTAATGACCGGTGTGATTTTAGCAATTATACTTGTTGGACAATTCACAGATATCGCCAAACTCCCTCTCCTGCTGTTAGTTCTTGTATCGGTAGTGGCCATATTGTTCTGGTCAAATGCTTCCGCAACCCGTAATAGTGAAGGCTGGGGTGCCATGCGTTACCAGCAGCTGATATATGGTATGCTTGGGATTTTTGTTTATGTAGGTGTTGAAGTTACAATCGATAATAATTTCGGTGCCTTACTCAAAACACCCGGATATCTGACTGAGGCCGGACTTGATGAAAGTGAAATATCCCATTATATCTCCCTATACTGGGGAAGTCTTATGATCGGAAGGTGGACTGGTGCAATTGGCGTTTTCAACCTATCAACGATGGGTAAACGAATTGCCACCATTGTGGTTCCTTTCATTGCATTTGCAGTGGTTCTTTTTGCCAACTATCTGAAGGGTAATGATGTTTCTGATCTCTACGCTTATTCATTCGTGGTGATATTGATGATCATTGCATTCTTCTATGGCCAGGAAAAACCTGTGAAGACGTTGCTTACCGTTGCTACTCTTGGTACAGTGGCTATGCTAATAGGAGTTTTCACCAAAGGGATTGTTTCGGTATATGCTTTTATGGCCGGCGGACTTTGTTGTTCTGTAATGTGGCCAAGCATTTTTGCGCTAAGCGTTGCCGGATTGGGTAAATATACCAGCCAGGGTTCTGCATTCCTGATCATGATGATATTAGGAGGTGCTGTTATTCCTCCTTTACAAGGCGCTGTTGGGGATATGGATGCCATTGGCATGCAGTACTCATACCTCGTAGCAGCAGCCTGTTTCGCTTTCCTGGCTTATCTTGCCATCAAGCAGAGAAGTGTATTGAAAGCACAGGGATTAGATTTTGATAGCCAGGTAGGTGGTGGACATTAAAATAATTTTCATTTTATAATCATGAGCAAGATTCCTCTTGAATATGCGATAGGCGTAGATATTGGTGGTACAAATACCAAGTGCGGCATAGTTAACCGCCGGGGTGAAGTATTACAATATGAGCAGTTGAGTACACCTGAATATGAAACACCTCAGGACTTTGTGGATGCCCTATGTGTTCGTTTAACCCTTATGACAGATAAAGTAGGTGGTCCTGAAGTCATTAAAGGGATAGGTATTGGAGCACCTAACGGCAACTATTATACGGGAACAATTGAGTACGCACCAAATCTTCGCTGGGAAGGTGTGGTGCCCCTGGCTGATATGGTTTCAGAAAAGATGAATCTGCCAACAGCACTAACAAATGATGCAAATGCTGCCGCAGTTGGTGAGATGCAGTATGGTGCTGCTAAGGGGATGCGTGATTTTATTACCATCACACTTGGTACAGGAGTAGGAAGTGGAATCGTAGCCAATGGACAACTGATCTATGGTCATGATGGCTTTGCCGGTGAACTGGGGCATACCATAATTCGTCCGGGTGGTCGGAAACACTGGTCCACAGAGCTTTATGGCTCATTGGAAGCCTATGCATCTGCAACCGGGGTTGTATTGACGGCAAAAGAAATGCTGGCCTCCAAACCCGATACGCCAAGTTTACTAAGGAAGTATGCATTGGAAGATCTCACCAGTAAGCAGATTTTCGACTGTGCCATGCAGGGAGATGAAATTTCACAGGAAGTATATCGATTCACCGGCCAGATTCTGGGTGAATCACTTGCAAATTTTGTTATGTTCTCATCACCTGAGGCAATCATATTATTTGGCGGACTTATCAAAGCTGGAAAGCTGATCTTTGATCCTACCATTGAACATATGGAAAGAAACCTGCTGCCGATTTTCAAGAATAAAGTAAAAGTAATCAAGAGCGATCTTCATGAAGCAGATGCTGCCATTCTCGGTGCCAGTGCACTCGTTTGGGAAATGAAGCAGAGCCATGCTTCATTGTGAGGGGGAGTAAGGCAATAGGCTATAGTGAATAGATGAAGCGTTTAATTAGCAATAATTATAAAAATAAAAGCTACCGAAATACGGTAGCTTTTTTAATTCTTTCTATTCGCTATTCTCAAATGCCTATTTTTTCCTGTTTCCACTTTTCGCGGCCATAGCCAGGAATTACGTGGCGCTCGCTGTGGTAGGAAGATCTTACCAGCGGCCCGCTCTCAACATAATCAAGTCCGATCTCGTAACCAATTTCACGATACTCGGCAAATTCATCGGGATGAACAAAACGGTCTACCGGAAGATGCTTTTTTGTTGGCTGTAAATATTGACCAATAGTAACTACATCCACGCCGTTATCATAAAGATCATGCAGTGTTTGAATAACTTCTTCTTTCTTCTCCCCCAGCCCAAGCATAATACCGCTCTTAACCCTCATTCCCCCCTCTTTAAGGGTTCTTAATACATCCATACTGCGCCAGTATTTTGCCTGAATCCGAACTCTTCGGGTGAGCGTCTCCACTGTTTCGATATTGTGAGACACCACCTCAGGGGCAGCATCAATTACCCGCTGGATCTGGTCTTTAAATCCCCTGAAATCCGGGATTAATGTTTCAATGGTAGTATCAGGATTTAATTGTTTAACGGCTTTTATGGTGTTATACCAGATGGTAGAACCACCATCTTTTAATTCATCTCTGTCTACGGAAGTTAAGACGGCATGTTTCACTTTCATCAGATAGATAGCTTCGGCAACACGTTGTGGTTCATCCCAATCTACCGGGTCGGGCCTGCCGGTGGCAACCGCACAGAATCCACAGCTTCGGGTGCAGGTATTTCCAAGAATCATGAATGTGGCGGTTCCTTCCCCCCAGCATTCGCCCATATTTGGACAGTTTCCGCTTTCACAGATGGTGTGAAGCTTATGTGTGTCAACCAATCCGCGAACATGCTTATAGCTTTCGCCTATAGGTAATTTAACACGTAACCAATTGGGTTTCTGTATCTTGGATTCTGACTCTCTGACTGCTGATACTACTGGTAATTCCTGCATAATCTACAAAATTACATTACTTCCGCTTACCAAACAGCACTGTTACATATGCATTGAAAAACATCCTTTTGGGGTCATTCTGTATCATTTGTACAACTTCCCTGGAATAAAACTCTACGTTCAAACCGGCTTCGATGGCAGCGACAGCTTCATTAAACCGGCCATAATCGAATCGCAGTGCGGTTTTGAGGTGTGCACCCGGATTTAATTCCACCTCATCCCAACCCACTGTGAAACCCGATGCACCCAGGTATTGATATTGAAAAAGGTCTTCCACATCTTCAAATTTTACACGGGTTCGCTCCTGTGTTACCAGGTCTTCCACGTCTACATAATAGGGTTTTTCAAATCCCAGCGAAACACCACCAGCCCAGAGTGCCGTTACTGCCACGCCATTCTTATTTGATTTTCCCCCAATAAGGTATTGTTGTCCATATCCTCCCTTCAATTGATAAAAGTTATTCGTTTTACCGAAGATGAACTGGTTTACATTACCGGTGAAAAGATCGATGCTGCCAGCATCTTTATCTTCCTTTGGATGCTTTTTTTCATTGAATTCAAATTGCAATAATCTCGTTTTGCGTGGAGTCTGGAATTTTCCTTTCTCAAAGGAAATACCCCATCCATCGGTATTGAGTTTGATCCCGAAAATATTATGCTTATTGAATATCATTTCACCCTCTTCTTCCATTTTGAGGAGTGCATTTATACGATCTCTCTTCTCAGACTTTTTATCTTTCTTACCTGATGCCGGCTGCGTTTGCGACCAGGCAAGGGTTGTAAGAATAATTCCGAGCGACAATAACAGTATTTTTTTCACGGTAATGATTTTAGATACCAGCTGGCGTAAATTTATGCAAAAATAACAGCATGACAGCATCCGTTGTTTACGAAGGCAATCTCCGTTGCAGAGCAATTCATACCCAGAGTGGATCAGTAATCGAAACAGATGCACCTACAGATAACCGTGGGAAAGGCGAAAGGTTTTCTCCCACTGATATGCTTTGCCTGGCTCTTGGTACCTGCGCCGTAACCACCATGGGTATCAAGGCCCAGGATATGGAAATTGACCTTACGGGCACAACTATCGATATACAGAAACATATGCTGAGTGATCCCAGGCGTGTGGGTAAAGTGGATGTAATGATCCGTTTTCCTAAAACGTTAAACCTTAGTGAAAAAGACAGGACCATATTGGAAAGGGTTGGAAATACCTGCCCGGTTGCGAGAAGTTTGTCTCCTGAACTAGAGATGAATTTGCAGTATGTATGGGGGGAATAGGCAATAGCAATAGGGAATAGTGGAAGTGCTATAATTTGATTATGGTTTGGCCGATTTTGCAATCGAGGCATCGTTGTGCACTACAATAACATTTCCTTAATTCGGTCAGGCTCTGGCTATCGGCTGCATTAAGGGAAGCAACGCCTGTATTTTTCCAACTCCTCAATATACTGTTATGTTCAGGATCGAGGTTTTCCAGCCATTTGACTGATCGTTGCTGGAAATGTGGTTGCTGCTGTTTAGTTCCAAATGCAAAAACCAACGGTGCAATGGCATTTATGATCAGGTGCTGTTGCATATCCTTTCCCAGATGCTTGGGCTGAAAAGGAGTTGGCTCCTCAAGGGTATAATGATAGTGCCAGAAATCATTGGCAGTTATCTCTAATAACTTTTCCAGTTCCGCCAGTGAGGTGGCCTCCAGAATATTGAAATGTAATCTACCCGATTGCTTCACCAGCATGGCCAGCTGAGCAAGTCGTATTGCGGGAAAGCCGGCGGGTCGCATTCTTAACAACTGGGCACGGCCATGTACATTCTTTAACTGGTATTTGTTCCGGAGGAAGAGGTATTCTCTCTGCAGTAACTGTACATAGGGATCAACGTTAGATTCCTGCAGCAGGTTGGCTTGTCCAAGTAAGAGAGCTTCAAGCTGGATCAAATTATTGCGATGTCGTGCAAGTATTCTGGTACTAATGCTTCGGGCTACCTGTTCAAAGAAGGCAGCATTCACAGGGCCGCCAAAATGCCTGGCTATCCACCACCATGTAGCTTCTTCCCAACTATTTTTTGTGTCGTGGAGAATGTTCAATATTAAGGATGCTTTTCGTCTCAGCCTTTCCTGCAGCAAAACCTCCTTCCATTCATCCCAGGTTTCTGTGTTAACCAGATGCAGCAAATCCTGACAGGGTATGCTATGCGGTTGTTGCATCAATTTATTATACTTATCCAGCATTATGGATGAAACCCGATGCTGCAATACGAGCGTAGGCATATGTGAGGAAAGTAAACTGTCATCATCTTCCCATACAACATGTAGTATCACGTTCCGATAATGTGGGTCATCAGCATGATTATGCTGGTACCATTGGGAGCTTTTTATATGTATCTCTATATTTCCTGCCCAAAGTGTACCATTCAGACGAATTCTCGCGTCAAGGAAATCAGGGCCCTGGTGTTTGTTCCACTGACCTGTATCAATAACCACAAGTTCCTCCCCGCTTTCTGTAACAAGCTCTGTATACCGGTAATATTTCTCCTTCCAGATATATTGTAATAAATTTTCTTTCATTTATTACAATATAGAGAGAGCAAACAGCCTTGTCAACCGTTAAATCACCCTATTGCCAGTTTTGTAATGCATGAACAACCCGGCTTACGGGAAGGCCCATAACGTTATAAAAATCACCGCTGATGCTCTTTATTCCGGTTACCCCAATCCATTCCTGGATGGCATACGCGCCGGCTTTATCATAAGGCATGTATTTGTCAACATAGAAAGTGACCTGCTCAGTTGTTAAAGGATGGAATAAAACAGTTGTTGTATCAGAAAAAGAAATTTCTTTCTTTCCTTTTCGCATAACCACTCCTGTTATTACCTGGTGCTCCTGGCCCGACAATCGCTGAAGTATCCGGATCGCATCATTCCTGTCGGTTGGTTTGCCAATTATTTCACCATGGAGTACCACCACTGTATCTGCAGCCAGAATGAGGTGGTCATGGCTTAGTTCTTCCTCTACCAACATGGCTTTTTTGCGGGCAATATATATTGGTATCTCGGCTGTGGACAGGCCTTCCGGAAATGTTTCTTCTGTTGGCCGAACAATAATGTCAAATTCTATCTCAGCCCATTCAAGAAGTTGCTTTCTTCGAGGTGACTGAGAAGCGAGTATAATTCTTTCCATCAGAGGTACCATTTAAAGAAGATCATTGATAATATACCGGCAAACATTATCCATTTTATTTTCTGGCTCAGGCGATGATAATCGGCCGTACCAGAAGCTTTTCTAAGATCAATAAAGGTTTGGCCAAGAGGAATCACCACTGCAAAGGTGCAATACAATGCCCCTATCCACCATCCCTGCAGCAATCCATACAGCTGCATGATTACCAGAGCGGCGCAAAGCACAAATAACCAGATGGAGGCAAACATTTTTGTTGCGGGAATACCCCAAACTATGGGCATGGTCCTGCATCCATATTTTGCATCTCCATCCCGGTCCTCCACATCTTTTATCACCTCTCTGATCAGGGAGATAATAAATGCAAAGCTGCTATAAATAACCGTGAATTTAAATACGGAACGAATAATGTTACGATAATTTGCTTCATCAAACCGGCTCACGCTCAGCTCCGCAAAATATATCACCAGTATAACCCAGGCCGTTAGAAGTGAGATGAGGATATTTCCAATCAGCAACTGCTTCTTAAAAGATGTAGAATATAACCACAATAACAACACACAACCGGTATTAGCGAAACCGATCACAGGGTTCTTTAATTTCCATGAAAGCCAGAAGGCTATGGCAATTCCTGCGGCAGACAGTAAAAGGTGCAAAAGAATTGCCCATCTGCGGCTGATGATCCGTTGTATAACAATATTACCCGGCTTATTCACTTGGTCTATATTGAGGTCGAAATAATCATTAATGATATATCCCGCTGCAGCTATCAATACGGAAGATATTACCAGTAGGGTAAAATAATAGTAATTTAACTTGAGGGGAAGATCAGATTGAAACAGACTATTATCATTACTTGCTGCGGGTAACAAAATACAGGAGTAGAACAACACCTGTGTAATGATGATGAAGAATAAGTTAGGCCACCTGATTAACCGGAAAAAAGCAGCGATAAGTTTCAAGCCAGTAGTTTGAGCCGCTAAAATATAAATAAAGAACCGCTTTACTGAATCCCATATCTATTTGCTGGAAACGCTGCTGTCTATACTCCAATGGCCCCGAAGCTTCATTACCTTTTCAATAACATCACGAACACAGCCCTCTCCTCCCCGCGCGGGACTGATATAAGTTGATATATGTTTGATTTCGGGAACTGCGTCTGAGGGAGAACATGGCATGCCAACCATCTCCATTACACTATAATCAGGGATATCATCGCCCATGAACAAAATTTCCTGCCAGTGAAGGTTATGTTCGATGCGGTATTGCTCCAGAACCTCAACTTTGTTATCAACTTTGAGGAAAACATCATGAATACCTAATTTATTAAGTCGCTGGCGAACTGCATCAGAAGTCCCCCCGGAGATAACAACTACTCTATACCCTTTTTTTATGGCCAGCTGGAGCGCATATCCATCTTTGATATTCATCTTGCGTACCTGCTGACCGTCATCAAACAAAATGATAGAGCCATCGGTCAATACTCCATCAACATCGAAGGCAAATGTGGTTATTTGTTTGAACTTATTAAGCATACTAAGATTTCTGGTTATCTCTCCATTCATAAACCCAGCTGCTTTGAATCATTTCAAGGTGTCCCTCATTAGATTCTTCACGTTTGCCGGTGAAGTTAGGGATTTGAAGTACCCATTCAAGCAAATCTGTAAAGCGGATCCGATAGATCTTGCCTTCATTGAATTCATCACCAAAGCGCTCATACAATTTGAGCGCGATATCTTCATAATCGTTCCAGTGTATGGGCGGTTCAAAGTGTGACATAGATCTTTAATGTTTTGTTGTGGGTTTTATTCTCCGAGAAATTGGGTTTGATCAGGAAGGGTTACTGAAAGAGCTCCTGATTTCCCGGGTAAAAGTATGCATTGACAACCCAGCCTGGAATTTAATCGTGGATTCACGGCCCGATCAATAAAATCTTCTTCTTTATCGGATAGTTCTTCAACCAGGTCTTCCCCTTGAGTTATGTATAGATGACAGGTGCTACAGGCGCATACCCCGCCGCAGTTATGATGCAATTCAATATTATTATCAAGTGCTATTTCGAGCAGGCTCTGATCTGGCACAACATTATCCAGGGTTACGGAAGGAATACCTTTCTGCTCAAAAGAAAAAGTGATTGAATACATCTAAGTCCTTTTAGGGGTGCAAAAATATTGGTTCTGCGAAGAATTTCCTACTTTAATGTTCTCTAACCAACCGATATGAAATCAATCACCCGGATCCTGCTTTGGATCGCAGCAATTGTGGCCTTGCTGGTTCTCATTGGCGCCATCTTACCAGGAACTGTTACCGTTCAACGCTCCATAGATATAAATGCCCCAGCCTCTACAGTTTATGGCGTGGTAAATGATCTTAAAACATATAATGACTGGATGCCATGGAATCAGAAAGATCCGGATATGAAACAGGAATATGGTCCTCTTACAGAGGGTAAGGGCGCCTGGTATACATGGCAAAGCGAAAATGACCAGGTGGGAAATGGAAAACTTTCAATCATAGAATCTATTCCGGATAAGAAAGTATCGACAAGCCTGGAGTTCGAAGGTTTTGATGAACCCTCAATTGGTGGTTGGGATATAAAGCAAGTGGGTGAAAAAACAAATATTACCTGGAGCATGAACGCTGTACTGGGACATAATCCCATAAACCGGTGGTTCGGATTATTTTTTGACAGGATGATGGGACCTGATTTTGATAATGGCCTCAGTCAGTTAAAGCAGAAAATTGAATCGGGTAAGTTTAAATCAAAACAGGTCAGTATGACCATTGAACCTATCCGCACTGATGCCATGCAGGTATTAACAATTATGGATACAGCACGTACTATGGGGGATATTGGTCCTTTATTACAGAAAGCATATGGTGAGATCGATCTGCTAATGAAAGATCATGCATTAGAGTATGCCGGAATGCCGATGGCCTGGTATTATTCTGAATCAGAGCCATTTCTTATAGAGGCGGCCATACCTGTAAAATCTGCCCCCGCAGTAACATCAGGAAGAGTAAAATTCAGGAAACTCCCTCCCGGAAATGCAGTGGCAGTGCACTATTATGGCCCCTATGAACAATCGAGCCAGGCCTATGACAGAATCAAAGAGTGGCTTAAGGCCAATAACAAAAGGGCAGTTGGCTCCCCTTATGATATTTATGTTGATGATCCTTCAAAGAAGAAATCAATGTATGAAGTGAGAACAGATATTGTGCAACCTATCGAATAGATATATCAACCCCCATTTTTATTTCTTCGCTCAGTATCGAATAAATCTGTTGCCAGTCTGGGTGTTTTTTCATCATATCAAGGTGTGCTTTAATAGTACCCCCATCTCCCCTGCTTGCCGGTCCTGTTTGCCATTTTGCAGGATCACTTCCATCCATCCTTAAAGCAGTTTCCCTGATCAACGGAAGCAATAATTTAAACTCTGTCTTATTCTCTTCACAAAGATTATACGCGATTCTGTAAAAAAGGTTTGGGAAGTTATTGACCCAAACTGCAGCAAGGTGCATTCTGGCACGCTGTTCATCATCAGCTATTTGAAAATCGGCGCCAACTGACCTCACCAGGTTAATCAGCAGTTCAATATCAGGAGGTTTGGAAGCATTTATGAGGAAAGGGAATTGGGCTGTAACTGGCTCCGACCCTCTTAAACTCTGTAGTGGGTACAATACTCCATATCGATCACTTATACCCGATAATACTTCCCTTGAAACTGTTCCGGCTGTATGAACCACCAATTTTCCTGGCAGGGATATATACCTGCCGATTTCAGGTAGCGCTGAATCGGATATAGCAATAATATAAAGATCAGCATCAGGATTTATCTGTTGCCAATGGCTGGTATATGGTACTCCCATCGCTTCGCCAAACTCTGAGGCCTTGGTTTCATCGCGGCCATATACCTGGAGTAATTCGTGGCCTGCATTTTTAAGTAATACTGCCAGTGTTTTAGCAACATTTCCTGAACCTATCAAAACAAGTTTCATGTAGTACATTTGGTTGTATGAAAATAGCACAAAAGCTTGCCATCAATTACCTCAGGGCAAAATTGAGTCTTACTTCAGTTTTCTCTAAGAGAAAAGCTGCGGAACAAGCGTTTGAAATTTTCTGCACACCCTTCCGAAAAACAAAAAGAAAGGAGCCACCTATCTTTGACAAGGCCGACAGGCTCTATATCCAGGTAGAGGGATACAGGGTTGCTGTTTACAGATGGAATAAGGGAGGTATCAGAAAGGCAATGATTATACATGGTTTTGAATCTTCTGCACGAAATTTTGACCGTTATATCATTCCTCTGATCAAAAAAGGGTACGAAGTGATAGCCGCCGATGCTCCGGCTCATGGGGCATCTGAAGGTTCACAGATCAGTCTGCCGGTTTATATGAGAACAATCGCCGCAGTTTACCATGAGTTTGGTCCCATAGAAAGTTCTATGGCACATTCCTTTGGTGGCCTCTCGTTAGTTCATTTCCTGGAAAATATTCAGCATGGTGACCAGTACAGAATTGCGCTTATTGCACCAGCAACAGAAACAGTAACAGCCATAGATTCTTTATTTAAATTCCTGCAGCTTGATGTAAGTATCAGGGATGAGTTTGAAAAAATCATTATAGAAAAAGGAGGTGTTCCATCCCAACATTATTCCATTGCCCGGGCGCTCACCAATGTGCATGCCCGAATACTCTGGGTACATGATGAAGATGATGATATAACTCCTATAAAGGATGTAAAACCTATAATGAATAAAAATCTTCCGAATATTGAATTTATGATCACCAAAGAATTAGGACACCGGCGAATATACCGGGATAATAAAGTTGTGCGGAAAGTGATTGAATTTCTCTGACAGTATCATGATTAAGAACCACTCCCTTCCCTGCCTTCCAGCATGGGTACAAAAGAAAAATTTGCAAAAATCTCTTCGCTGTAGGAACCATCGGCATGCTTGGTGAGTCTTAACATGCGTTGTACCGCACCATCGCCTACAGGTATCACCATTTTACCACCAGTCTTAAGTTGGGCAATGAGTTTATCCGGGATAAAAGGCGCAGCGGCAGTGATGATGATTTTATCAAATGGTGCATAAGTGGGCAGTCCCGCAAACCCATCACCATAAAAAAATTTAATGTTTGAGTATTTTTTGAGGAAGGGGAACTTTTTATTTTCTTCAAACAGCGCTTTCTGTCTTTCAATTGTAAATACCTGTACGCCCATTTCCGCTAATACACTTGCCTGGTAAGCGCTTCCCGTACCGATCTCCAGCACCTTGTCGAATGGCTTTAATTCTAGTAACTGCGTCTGGTATGCCACGGTATATGGTTGAGAGATCGTTTGACCAACAGCAATAGGAAAGGCTTTGTCTTCATAGGCCTTTTCGTCAAAAGCTGAATCAAGAAAATAATGACGTGGAATATCATTGATGGCTTCAAGTACTCTTTCATCGGAGATGCCTTTTTCTTTTAAGAGTGCCACCAGTCTTTTTCTAAGTCCCTTATGACGGTATGTGTCTTCGAAAGTTCTCATCGGGCACAAGATAAGGAAAGACGGTGAACGATGAATTCCTCATCATTCACCGCTTTAGGTTGAAGATCACAATTTCATATCGCTTATTATTCCTTTTATTCGGGCATCCATCTCTTCTTCTGCCGCAGTGAAAGAAGCTGCGTCGGGAATGGTAGTGTTCACACTGAAGTAGAATTTTATTTTGGGCTCAGTTCCACTGGGCCTTGCACTTATCTTGCTATCATCTTCAAGAACGAATTGCAATACATTGCTTTTGGGTAATGCAATAGTCCACTCCTCACCGGTCTGCAGGTTACGGCCCTTCTGCAGTTCGTAATCCAGAAGCATCACAACCGGCGATCCGTTGATCATCTTTGGGGGGTTGCTGCGGTATGATTCCATCATGTCAGCGATCTGCTGTTGGCCGTCCATTCCCTTTTTAGTAATCGAAATAAGGTGTTCTTTATAGTAGCCATATTGAACATAAAGATCAATGAGTTTCTGGTAGAGACTTCTTCCTTTGTCTTTCTCATATGCCGCCATTTCACATAGCATTGCTACTGCACTGATGGCATCTTTATCACGGATCTGAGATCCTATCATTAAACCATAACTCTCTTCACCACCTACCACGTAATTCTCTTTTCCTTCTTTCTCTTTGATTAGTTCGGCGATCCATTTGAATCCTGTAAGAACATTGTAACAGGTAATATCATTCTGGCGGGCGATCTCATCAATCAGTTCAGTAGTAACAATGGTTTTGACGACCATATCATTTGGTTTTGCCAATCCTTTTGCTTTGCGCGCTTCAATCATATAATTGAAGGCAAGCACGGCAGTCTGATTACCATTCATGAGTACCCAGTTACCATCATTATCTTTAACGCCAATACCTACGCGATCAGCATCCGGGTCGGTACCGAGCAGGATATCCGCATTAATTTCCTTTGCTTTCCTTAATCCATAGGCCATCGCATCTGCCTCCTCCGGATTAGGATAGCCAACTGTTGGGAAATTCCCATCCGGAATACTTTGTTCCTCTACTATTGTCACATTTGTAAAGCCAAATTCTTTAAGCACCTGGGGTACCAGTGTGATACCGGTTCCATGAATTGGTGTATAAACAATTCCCAGGTCTTTTTGCCTTTCAATGACATCGGGATAAACACTAAGGCCCTTTACCATTTTTATATAGGCCTCATCAATTTCGGGACCTATGATCGTTATATTTTTTTCTCCGCCATCCCATTTTACCTCATCCACAGAGGCGATTTTCTCCACTTCAATAATTACGTTATTGTCGTGAGGAGGAACCAATTGTCCACCATCATTCCAATAAGCTTTATAACCATTGTATTCTTTTGGGTTATGTGAAGCTGTGCATACAACACCGCCCTGGCAGCCGAAATGGCGAATGGTAAAACTCAACTCGGGGGTGGGCCTCAGCGCCTCGAACAGGTATACTTTGATTCCATTGGCTGCAAAAACGTTTGCGGTGGTTTCTGCAAAAAAACGGCTATTGTTACGGCTGTCGTGGGCAATGGCTACCTTGATCTCCGAATCGCCGTAAGTTTTTTTCAGGTAGTTGGCAAAGCCCTGTGTTGCCATCCCGATCGTGTATTTATTCATGCGGTTGGAGCCAACACCCATGATGCCGCGAAGACCGCCTGTTCCAAATTCCAGGCTTCGGTAAAAGGAATCTGTCAACTCAGCCGGGTTTTCTTTAGACAGATTCTGAATTGATTCTTTTGTGGTGGAATCATAATTTCCATTTAGCCACTGGTCTACTTTTGCTTGAATTGCTGCATCCATAATAACTGCTTTAAAATAGGCGTTGAAGGTATACAATTTCAGTTTTCAAAACTGATTGTTCTTTCTGAACGTACTTTTATCAATTGAAACTAAAAATTTCGTGCGGCATCCCCAAAATATCATAGTATACTGTTTGCTGTTATTTATACTGCAAACCTATTGCGGCAGGATATGGGCACAGGATTCTGATTCTTTGTCTCCCACCCTTTCCCATAAAAGGAAATGGCTGGTTGCAGGTGGGCATGCCGCCATGTGGACGGGCACTTATATTGCTCTTGATAAAGCCTGGTATGATGGTTATGAAAAACGGGGCTTCCACCTTTTCGATGATGGTAAGGAATGGAACCAGATGGATAAGTTAGGGCATGTGTGGACTGCCTATCAACTGGCGAGGGCATCTGGTACAACATGGCAATGGGCAGGCATCAAACCATCCACTGCTACCTGGCTGGGAGGGGCAAGTGCTGTCGCTTTCCAGAGTATTATTGAATTACAGGACGCCTATTCTGATAAATGGGGTTTCAGCTGGTGGGATATGGCTTCCAATATTGTAGGATCAGGTGCCTATGTTGCCCAACAATTAACCTGGGGCGAACAACGAATACAGGTCAAAATGGGGTATTTTCCACAGGATTATCCCGGCGAGCTGGTAAGCAGGCGGAACGAACTTTTTGGAAAAGGTTCGGTGGAAAGGATCCTGAAAGATTATAATGGGCAGACGTACTGGGCAAGTATCAACCTAAGAAGTTTTATGCCTGAAACAAATATTCCGCGCTGGTTAAACCTTGCAGTGGGGTATAGCAGTGACCTCATGGTGGGGGGAATGGATAATACCTTTACCGATGAAAACGGAGAATTGAAAAATTATAATTCTATTGACCGTACAAGACGCATTTATTTATCTGCAGATGTTGATTTAACGAGGATAGTTACCCGAAGCAAATTTCTAAGGACAATATTCTTTACCATTAATGCTATCAAGATACCCGCGCCGGCTATTGAATTGAATTCCCGGAGCCACTTGCGTCTGCATGCAATACATCATTAATCCATGTAGGCACCAGTGATTGTTTGTCCATCCACCTCAACATATATATGTTCCTGTAAAGTTGTTGCAATACTGATTCCAACATAGTCGGCCTTTACCGGGAAAGCCTTATGGGTCCTTTCCACCAGTGCCAGGATCTGTATTTTTCGGGGATGCCCTTCCAGGAATGGTTTAAGGGCATATAGCAATGTTTTCCCACTATTGGTTACATCATCCACAAGAACAATCACCCTGTCGTTGAAATCTATCTGGCTGCTTATGCTTATTTCGACGGGGTGTCTTTTGTCGAGGCTGATTTCAATTATTTCGGTACTGATTTCTGCGATCTCTTTTAATTTACCCGCAAGGATACGGGCCATTACCACGCCATTATCTTTAATGCCGGCAAGTATAACCGGGTCTTTTTCCTGGCTGAGTTCCTCCGCCATTTCATATGCCATCCTTTCCATCTTCCTGGCAGCAGATGGGGCATCCAGTATATATTTACGTTCGTTGCTCATGGATCAGATTGAGGGCGAAAAATTACAACAAAACATCGAGCCAATCCTAAAACGCTTAATTTAGCCACACAATACCATACTCAATGCAATACCTGCAACAAATCGCCTTCGTATTGTTAGCTGCTGCCGCTATCGGTTTTTTTTCTTTCAAAGTAAAGGAGATCAGAAGAAACATCCTGTTGGGAAAGGATGAACCATATAATGATAACCCCGGGGCAAGATGGAATAATTTGCTTTTGCTCGCCTTCGGACAAAAGAAGATGTTTAAGAATCCTCTGGTTGCTATTATGCACTTTGTGATTTATGCAGGCTTTATAATAATTAACCTGGAGGTTCTTGAAATCGTACTGGATGGCATTTTCGGTACACACAGATTATTTGCGCCTATTCTTGGCGGACTATATAATTTTCTTATAAATAGTTTTGAGCTACTTGCATTGGGTGTGCTTATAGTATGTGTGGTTTTTCTTATCCGTAGAAACATACTCAAAATAAGAAGGTTCATTAGCAGGGATCTTGATGGATGGCCACGTAGTGATGCTAATTATATCCTTGTCACAGAGATCATACTAATGAGCTTATTCCTTATAATGAATGCCGCCGATACAACTTTGCAGGAACGTGGTGTGGGTCATTTTGCTGACCATCTCACGGGTGATTTTGTTGTATCAGGAATCCTCAAGCCATTGATTGCGGGCATGTCAGACAGCAGCCTTATGGCGCTGGAGAGAGGTTCATGGTGGTTACATATTATCGGGATCTTTGCTTTCCTGAATTATCTGCCCTGGTCAAAACACCTGCATATATTACTGGCATTTCCTAATGCCTATTATGCCCGTTTGGAACCACAGGGCATAATGAAGAATATGCCTGCTATCCAGAACGAAGTATTATATGCGATGCAACCCGAACTGGTGCCTGCAGAAAGCGTGGGAGAGCCATCATTCGGAGCTAAAGACGTCCAGGATCTTAGTTGGCGAAATCTGCTTGATGCATATAGTTGTACTGAATGCGGGCGTTGCTCAGAGGCTTGTCCCGCTAATATTACAGGAAAACTACTTTCACCCAGAAAGATCATGATGGATACCCGCGACCGCCTGGTGGAGGTTGGCAATAATATCAGGGCTAACGGGAGCTTTCAACCGGATGGCAAAACACTCCTCCATAATTATATATCAACAGAAGAACTTAGAGCCTGTACTACCTGCAATGCCTGTGTGGAAGCGTGTCCGGTGAGCATCAGCCCCCTTGAGATTATTCTCGAACTGAGAAGATCTCTTGTAATGGAAGAGAGCAATGCGCCACAGGAATGGAATGCTATGTTCAGTAACGTGGAGAATAATTTTGCTCCATGGAAATTCAGTCCCGATGACAGGGATGCCTGGGTGAATTCCTGAAAGATGATTTTAAACTTCCCATTAGCTGACCAGGGTCAATACCTGCCGATTGCTTTTTTAATACCTTGGAAAAAATATTTCAGCCATGGGTATTTTACAAAATAAGGTGGCAATTGTAACTGGTGCGGGCTCAGGTATTGGGCAGGAAATCGCCTTACTTTATGCCTCTGAAGGAGCAAAATTAGTTGTATCTGATATTAACGTGGACCACGGGGAATCAACTGTTGCATCCATATTATCCCAAGGGTGTGATGCCATTTTCATTAAGGCAGACAGTTCCAAACCGGATGATAACCGCATATTAGTTGAAAAGGCAGTTGAAAAATTCGGCGCGCTGCATATTGCTTGTAATAATGCTGGAATAGGTGGACCAATTTCACCAACAGGTGAATATCCGATTGATGGTTGGCAAAAGGTTATTGATATTAATTTAAGTGGCGTGTTTTACGGGCTTCGATATCAGATCCCTGCTATGTTAAAGAGTGGCGGGGGTGCCATTGTGAATATTGCATCTATTCTTGGAATGGCAGGAACCAGGAACTCCCCTGCTTATGTGGCAGCCAAACATGGCGTGGTAGGGTTGACTAAAGCAGCTGCACTTGAATATGCTGATAAGAATATCAGGATAAATTCTGTAGGGCCAGGCTATATCAAAACTCCTTTACTCAGCAGCCTCGATGAAGCAACTATTAAGGGGTTGAAAGTTATGCATCCAATAGGTAGATTAGGAGAATCGCGTGAAGTTGCTGAACTTGTACTATGGTTAAGTTCAGACAAGGCTTCGTTTGTGACCGGCTCCTATTATAATGTTGATGGCGGGTACCTTGCACCATAGCACAATTTTTCAATTGATGCGCTAATCATCAGCATGATTTAGTTATTTTGTTTTCATGACATCAGTTGCAAACTATCTGGCCCTGGGCGATTCCTATACAATTGGTGAACAGGTTTCCATTTTTGAAAGCTTTCCTTATCAACTTGTTCAGTTGTTAAGGGCAGAGGGGAAGTATTTTTCAGCACCTGAAATTGTTGCCAAAACAGGGTGGACTACTGATGAGCTTCAACTGGGAATAAACAATACAAAGTTACTACCTGCATACGACCTTGTAACGCTGTTAATAGGGGTAAATAATCAATACCGGGGACGAACAGCCGATAATTATGAAGTTGAGTTCCTCAGTTTACTTGACCAGGCGATCCGTTTTGCCGGCAATCAACCAGGCAATGTTGTTGTGTTGTCTATACCTGATTGGGGCGTAACGCCTTTTGCAGCTGGCCGCAACCGTGAGTCAATCCGCAAAGAGATCGATGACTTTAATAGAATAAATCGAGACAAATCCAGGCTGTTGAAAGTACACTATGCGGATATTACTGCGAGAACCAGGGAAGCTTCCACTGATCTTAGTTTACTTGCAAACGATGGACTTCATCCCTCAGGAAAAGATTATGCCCGCTGGGCAAAAATGGTAATGGAAAGATTTATCAAATAAAAAGCCCACTGTAACTAATGCTACAATGGGCCTGGTCGGGACGACTGGATTCGAACCAGCGACCTCTTGCACCCCATGCAAACGCGCTACCGGGCTGCGCTACGTCCCGAAAATCCGCCGTTAGAAAAACATGATTATTTTACTAATTGTGGGTGGCAAAAGTACACCAAAATTTGATTTCACAAAAATCAAATAACAGTGCTAATTTTGCCCAACGTTACACCGATGAAAGTATTATTACAACAGGTTGTTATCAACGATCCCCGCTCCGCTTTTCATGGTTCCACGAAAGATATTCTTATTGCCGACGGCAAGCTCCTCCGGATTGATAATGCTATTGAAATGGCAGATGTTCGCACCATTAACGATGATGGTGCTGTAGTATCACCGGGCTGGGTTGATCCGTTTTCACATTTTAACGATCCGGGAACGGAGCACAAAGAAACACTTGAGTCGGGGGCAGCAGCAGCTGCTGCCGGTGGATTTACGACAGTGTTTGTAATCCCTAATACGAAGCCTGCCATCGATACCAAATCTTCAGTTGAGTATATTTCTGCCAAATCCATACACCTTCCTGTTAGTGTTCTGCCAATTGGTGCGGTTACCCGTAATACCGAAGGCAAAGAACTTGCTGAGATGTATGATATGCGAGCGAGTGGAGCTATAGCTTTTAGCGACGGTATAAGACCAGTTCAATCAGCAGGACTACTTGTTAAAGCATTACAATATGTGAAGGCATTTGACGGAGTGATCATTCAAGTGCCTGATGATACCAGCCTTGCACCTCATGGATTGATTCATGAAGGGATTATTTCAACCCGCCTGGGATTACCAGGGAAACCGATGATGGCTGAAGAACTGGTTGTGGCGAGAGATATAAAACTGGCCCGTTATGCGGACAGTCATATTCATTTTACAGGAATCAGTTCACCCAAATCGATAGAGTATGTAAGAAGGGCAAAGGAAGGCGGACTTAAAGTGAGCTGCTCCGTAACACCATATCATCTCTTTTTCTGTGATGAAGACCTGGTGAACTACGATACCAACCTTAAAGTAAATCCACCTTTGCGAAGCCGTAACGATATGCTTGCTTTAAGGGAAGCGGTTATGAATGGATGGGTTGATTGTATTGCCACCCATCACCAGCCCCATGATTATGATGCAAAGGTTCTTGAGTTCGAATATGCTAAGTTTGGAATGATTGGTCTCGAATCGGCTTTTGCAGCAGTGCATTCAGTGCTCCCGCACTTATCATCTGAACAACTGGCCTATTTATTCTCCATTAATGCAAGGCGCATCTTTGGAATTGCAGATGCGATTATAGAAGAAGGCTCGCCGGCAGAACTGACCATTTACAAACCTGATGAATCATTCAAATTCGATAAAGTCATGATTCATTCAAAATGCCATAATTCACCCTTTATCGGCCAGGATCTACGGGGTAAGATCATAGGTGTTGTTTCGGGAATTAAAACCAGTTTTACCCATTCCAAATGATTAATAAGTTTGCTTTACTGACAGGTGCCATTGCAGGAACGCTGTTCGCCGCCAGTTTATTTATATCCTGGCAAATGGGAATTAATTCACTTGCTGCATTTCATAAAATGTATGCATTTCTGCCGGCCATTTTCCTGATTGTGCTGGCTGCCGCATGGTGGTTGCAGCAAAGGCAGGGCTGGCAGTTGGAAATGAAGCATATGATCCGGTTTTCATTTCTGAGTTATATTGTATTTGAGGTTTTTTATTTTTTCGCCAATTACCTTCTTTTTGATATAATAGATCCATCCGCATATCCAAGACTGGTAGATACATTAAACCAGCAGGATGTAGCTAAACTTCGTGCGGAAGGTGCTCCGGAGGATAAGATCGAGGAAACGATCAGGATGGGCGAATATGCCAAAGAATCGCTCGGCTTTGGTCAGCGCATGATCGGAATCGGACAGGCTCTGATATTGGATTTCATTAAATCCGTAATTATTGGTACCATTATCAAACAATTTAAAAGGTAAATCAAGCAGCCCGAATGGATCTTTCAATCGTCATACCATTGTTGAATGAAGAGGAATCGCTTCCTGAACTATGTGCCTGGATACAGCGGGTGATGCAGGATAACAGGTATAATTATGAGATCATCCTCATTGATGATGGCAGTACTGATGATTCCTGGAAAGTGATTCGTGAACTTCAGGAGAAGGATCCTATGCATATCAAAGGAATCAAATTCCAGCGGAATTATGGGAAGTCTGCGGCACTCAATGAAGGCTTCCGTGCTGCCCAGGGCGAAGTGATAATTACCATGGATGCAGACCTGCAGGATTCTCCCGATGAGATCCCCGGACTAAGACAAATGGTTTTGGATGAAGGGTTCGACCTGGTGAGCGGATGGAAGAAAAAGCGTTATGATAATGCTCTCACCAAGAATATGCCCTCGAAATTTTTTAATGCTGCAACCCGGAAGGTTTCAGGCATATACCTCCACGATTTTAATTGCGGGTTGAAGGCATATCGGAAAAAGGTAGTTAAAAGCATAGAAGTATATGGTGAAATGCACCGTTATATACCAGTAATCGCGAAATGGGCTGGCTTCAGACGCATTGGCGAGAAAGTAGTTGAACATCGTGCGAGGAAGTATGGTATTACTAAATTTGGCCTCGACCGTTTTGTAAATGGATTTCTCGATCTGGCCTCAATAACTTTTGTTGGCAAATATGGTAAAAGGCCAATGCACTTTTTTGGTATGTGGGGAACTTTCGCGTTTTTACTGGGTGCTGTTTCGTTTGCCTATCTCGTTATAGCCAAGATCATTAATCCCGAAGTTAGCCTGAGCAACAGGCCAGCTTTTTTCATTGCACTGGCTGCTATGATCATCGGTTCCCAACTTTTCCTTGCAGGCTTTCTTGGTGAACTTATCTCCCGGAATGCATCAGGAAGGAATCTTTATCTTGTTGAAGAAAAACTGGGATTGGGCTGATGCCCTTCAATCAACATGCCACTTAATATCGTCATATTAGGTCCGGCCCATCCCTTCCGGGGTGGCGGAATCACCACTTTCAATGAGCGACTAGCAACGGAACTTCAATCTGCCGGCCATCTGGTAAGAATTGTCAATTTCAGTGTGCAGTATCCTTCCATTTTGTTTCCCGGGAAATCACAATATACAGATGAGTCTGCGCCGCCCGGATTAACGATAGTAAGGATGTTGCATTCTATGAATCCCATCAGTTGGGTCAGAACCGGCAGATACCTGAATAAACTTAAACCAGATCTCATAATAGTACGTTTCTGGCTTCCCTTAATGGCACCAGCATTTGGTACCGTTCTAAAAATTGCAAAGAAAAATAATCATAGCCGGATCATTGCTATAACAGACAATGTTATTCCTCATGAGAAGAGGTTTGGCGACAAAGCACTCACGCATTACTTTATTGGAGCATGCGATGCGTTTGTTACAATGAGTGAAAATGTATTGAATGATCTGAAGAACTTCAACGCAACTAAACCAGCCATCCAATTACATCACCCACTCTATGATAATTTCGGTGAAAAAGTCACAAAGAGCACTGCAAAAAAATGGCTGGATATTCCAGATGAAATTACCCTCATTCTATTTTTTGGGTTTATTCGGAAATACAAAGGTTTGGATATACTTCTTGAAGCCATGCAATGGGTGGATCGTCCGGATGTGAAATTATTGATCGCCGGTGAGTTTTATGATGATCCTGCCTACTATCGAAATATTATTTCCAGATATGGGCTGATGGATAAGGTGATCCTGAAAAACAGCTTTATTCCTAATGAGGAAGTAAGATATTATTTTAGTGCTGCAGACCTTGTTGTGCAACCCTACAGGAATGCCACACAAAGTGGAGTAACACCACTCGCCTATCATTTTGAAAAACCCATGGTTGTTACTAATGTTGGCAGTCTGCCGGATTATGTTCCGCATTTAAAAGCAGGACTGGTAGCGGAAGCCGAGCCACAGTCTATTGCAAAGGCAATTAATGAATTCCTCCGGCTTGGTGAATCCTATTTCAAAGAAGGGGTTGAAGCTGAAAAGAAAAAACTGGGCTGGGGTCATTTTGCAAAGGCTATTGAAGAGCTTTACCAGAAAATTAAAAATTAAAAATATGATGAGCCGAATCAAAGCAATAATCAATGAATCCATTTCAGTGAAAACTGTGTTGGTTCAAGACCAGCAAATGATGGAAAAGATCGGGCAGATCGTGGATTTAGTAACAGAGGCCTTCCGCCATGGAAACCGTGTTTATTTTTGCGGTAATGGTGGAAGTGCTGCAGATGCCCAGCACCTTGCAGCTGAATTCAGTGGCAGGTTTTATAAGAATCGAAAAGCGCTTCCCGCCGAAGCTCTGCATTGTAATACTTCTTACCTCACCGCTGTAGCAAACGATTATAGCTATGATGATATTTATGCCAGGCTGGTGGATGGAATAATGAACAGCGGTGATGTTCTGTTTGGATTTTCCACTTCTGGAAATTCCGGCAATATTATAAAGGCATTTGAGGTTGCAAAAACCAAGGGCGTTGTTACGATCGGCTTTACCGGTGATACTGGTGGCAAGATTAGGGAACTTTGTGACCACCTTATCAATATCCCTTCAAGCGTAACGCCAAGAATACAGGAAAGTCATATTATGGTTGGACATATAATTTGTGAATTGGTGGAGGAAAAATTCTTTGCATGATCAAACTCCATGAGATCGATAAAAGCTGGTCACTTTTCCTGGACCGTGACGGGGTGATCAATCATGAAAAGCATCTCGACTATATTTACAATTACGCCGAGTTTGTATATTATGAAGGTGTTGATGAGGCAATGACAACCTTTGCACGAAATTTTGGGAAAATTTTTATTGTTACCAATCAGCGTGGGGTTGGGAAAGGATTGATGACCGAATCTGACCTGAATGACATACACAAAAAGATGGTAGAAAGGTTTCAGGGATTGCATTGTAATATCGACGCAATCTATTACTGCACCTCACTGGATAACAGCCATCCCGACCGAAAACCGAACCCAGGCATGGCTTTCAGGGCAAAAGAAGATTATCCCGAAATTGATCTTTCAAAATCAATCGTAGTAGGTAACAACCTCAGTGATATGGAATTTGGACGCAATGCAGGGATGCATACGGTTTTTGTTCAAACCACCCATCCTCTCCAACCCCTTCCCCACCCTTCAATAGACCTAGCATTCAAGGACCTGTTAAATTTTTCAAGGGCATTGCCACCGGCATGAAAACTGTAACTTCATTGCTCCATATGGATATGAAAACATCAATTTTCGCTATTTTCTTGTTGTCACTGGCCATTACCGTTTCCGCACAAAGCCGAATAACGGAAGCCAATTATACAGATCTTTCAAAGAGGGAGCTGTCTTTGAAGGGTTATGCGGATAGTATGATCAATGCGCAGAATGCCGGTACTCGCTTTAGAAGTGACAGCATATTCGTGCGCAATCTTGTTAAGGCATTACAGGTTCAGCACTCATTCGATTACGCCTTTGATTCCATACAATCAATATCCCGTCTATATGCTCCGGATAGCAGCTTTCGGATATTTACCTGGCAATTGAAGAAGGATGAATATTTCTATTATCAGAAAGGAGCGATCCAGAAAAAGACTAAAGATGGATCTTTACAACTCTATCCGCTTTTTGATGCATCAATGTTTACCGCAAAACCCATGGATTCGGTTCGCAGCAGGCGAAACTGGATAGGTGCCATTTATTATAAAGTCATTCAAAAATCATGGCAGGGAAAGAATTATTATACCCTTCTTGGATTTGATGGATTCACGGTGAGCAGTAACCGTAAATGGATGGAAGTATTGACCTTTGATGAAAAAACAGGAGAGCCAATGTTCGGGGGACCATATTTTACTGTTAAGCCGGATACGGCAAAGAAAGCGATAAGTCCATACCGGTACCTCATGGAATATAAGAAGGAAGCCAGCACTACATTCAATTATAATGGCGAAATGGATATGATAATCTTTGATCATCTAATATCCGAATCAGACGAACCACATCGCCCCCAGACCTATATTCCGGATGGAGATTTTGAAGGCTTTCAGTGGAAGAACGGAATGTGGGTGCATGTCAATAAAGTATTTACTGATGTGCCTGACGAATTCAAGAAAGTAGATCCACTATTAGGAAATGCACCGGCAGAGGAGGCTATCCGTGATAAGGATGGAAATATTGATGAGAAGAAACTGGAAGAGCGCTCCCGGCAAAATGACCAGAAAGCAAAGGAAAAAGTAAAACCAAAACCGAAAAAACCGGGTGGCGGACAATAGTAACAGGATTCCCTTCAGGCAACTGCTGTTGCAGTATAGCAATACTGCGCTTAATATTATTTTTCCGCTGATCCTCTTTCCCTATATGACCCGTACCCTGGGCCCCACAGGTTATGGCGTTATTGGATTTTATGAATCATTGATGCTGGTCGTAAATGTATGGGCAGCTTTCGGTGTTAATTATTACGGACTTCGTTTGCTAAGCAAGTCTGCCATAGGTGATACAGATCATTCCAATACCGTTTTACATTTACTCCTGATCAATACCGTAATGGCCATTTCGGGTGTGCTTGTTTACCTTTTGTATGTATTCACCAAACCAATTCCAGTTTCAGGTTTTGAAATCACCTTGCTTTATGCTTTTATCATGGTGATCTATATGTATCACCTTGACTGGTATTTTCAGTCGCAGGAGAAGTATAAGTTCCTTCTTCAACGAACATTTTTTCTGCGATTGTTCGTTCTGGTTAGTGCTTTGATTTTTGTCCGAAAGCCTGAGCACCTTATTTATTATATTATCATCAGTACGCTAAACTATACACTAATTGCCGCCAGCGCATTCTGGCATATGCGTGATCTTTTTACTCATTGGCGCTGGGATCCTGCCTTGTTCAGACGACTGCTTATTTCATTATCACCATTTGCATTACTGGGAGTGTTGAGTTCATTGTATTTCACCATTGATACGATTCTACTGGCCAGGACAGGAAACATTACAGCCCTTGGACATTATACTGTTGCTGCTAAAATGGTGCGACTTGGATTGAATGTTTTTATTGCAGCTTCCATCGTATTCTTTGTCAGATTATTCCGCACATCAGTTGACAAGCGCTTACAAAAAGATAGTTTGTTAATGACCCTTCATCTAAGTATTCCGATTGGAGCGATGCTTTTCTTTTTTGCCAAACCTGTCATCCTGTTTATATCGGGTGAAAGTTACCTGCCGGCAATCTCAATACTCCGGATCTTTTCCATTCTATGGGTAATAGTTCCTTTGCATGATTTTTTCAATATACAAGTGTTGATGGTCCATCATCGTGAAAAACTACTGGTGAGAATATACCTGGCAGCAACAGTGATCTCATTAATATTGAATCTTGTTTTGATACCATTCTGGTTTACTGAAGGGGCGGCAACAGCAGTGGTTATTTCGGAGACATTTGTGCTATTTGCAGCCATCTGGTTCTCCCGTCCCTATTTCAGGATGAATGCTGAAATGACAAGGGAGATAATTTATTGTGCAACCGCATACCCTGTAGCCTTGTTAGCCTGGAAACTAACTACAGTAATGGAGATCGGTGTTTTATGGCAACTACTTGGAGGAACAATAATTTTCCTTGCAGGATACTTATTTCTGCAGGTTGTGATATTCAGAAATGCTTTTCTATTAAGGATGCAGCTGGCAATTAAAGGAGCGAGATCTTAAGCATGGCCTAATCATCCAGTTTAAGCACAGCAAGAAATGCTTCCTGGGGTATTTCAACTGCACCGATCTGACGCATGCGCTTCTTACCTTCTTTCTGTTTCTCCAATAATTTTCGCTTACGACTGATATCGCCACCATAACATTTCGCGGTAACATCTTTGCGCATAGCACTGATGTTTTCCCTTGCAACTACCTTAGCGCCGATGGCGGCCTGGATAGCTATAAGGAATTGCTGCCTTGGCAGGAGTTCTTTTAATTTCTCGCAAAGTTTGCGGCCGAAATCATTAGCACGTGCCCGATGTATCAGGGCACTGAGGGCATCTACCCTTTCAGCATTAAGCAGGATATCCATTTTTACAATATCTGCTTCACGGTAACCAATAGGATGATAATCAAATGAAGCATACCCTCTGGTCTGGCTTTTAAGTTTATCATAGAAATCAAAGACGATTTCTGTAAGCGGAAGTTCGAATACCAGTTCAACACGTGTTGTAGTCAGGTAACTCTGGTTTATAAGAATTCCTCTTTTCCCAAGGCAGAGTGTCATGATATTCCCAATGTATTCGGGCTTGGTGATGATCTGTGCTTTGATGAAAGGTTCTTCAATTCTATCGATCCGGCTTGGATCGGGCATTTCAGTAGGATTGTTTACAATCACTTTTTCACCCTTGCTTGTGTAGGCGATGAAACTTACGTTGGGTACAGTAGTGATAACAGTCTGGTTAAACTCACGCTCCAGTCTCTCCTGGATGATTTCCATATGCAGCATGCCAAGGAATCCGCAACGGAAGCCGAAACCAAGTGCCTGTGAAGTCTCCAGTTCATATGTAAGTGAAGCATCGTTGAGTTGCAGTTTATCCATGCATTCGCGCAATTCCTCAAATTCATCTGTTTCAACAGGGAAGATTCCTGCAAATACCATTGGCTTCACTTCCTCAAATCCCCTGATCATTTCAGGCGTGGGATTGTTTGCCAATGTAATGGTATCTCCCACCTTTACTTCCTTGGCATTCTTGATACCGGTAATGATATATCCAACATCGCCCGCCAGCACCTCTTTTTTCTCAGTCATCTTTAGTTTCAGGATACCTATCTCATCTGCAAAATATTCCTGGTCGGTAGACACGAACTTTACTTTATCTCCTTTACGGATCTTGCCGTGCAGAATTCTGTAGTATACGATGATGCCTCTAAAACTATTAAAAACACTGTCAAAGATCAATGCCTGAAGAGGTGCTTCAGGATTTCCTTTTGGTGCAGGAATTCTTTCTACAATTGCTTCAAGGATTTTGTCCACTCCCAGTCCGGTACGACCACTGGCAAGAAGTATCTCCTCTGGTTTACAGCCCACCAACTCCACAATCTGGTCCTTCACTTCTTCTATCATGGCACCATCCATGTCTATCTTATTGATCACCGGAATGATCTCCAGGTCATTGTCGATGGCCAGGTAAAGATTACTAATAGTCTGTGCCTGTATGCCCTGTGTAGCATCTACGAGCAATAAGGCACCCTCGCAGGCAGCGAGCGCCCTGCTCACCTCATAACTGAAGTCAACGTGGCCTGGTGTATCAATGAGGTTTAGAATATATTCCTGGCCATTAACATGCTTATAATTGATTTGAATAGCATGGCTCTTGATGGTAATGCCTTTTTCACGCTCCAGATCCATATCATCCAGTACCTGGTCCATCATATCACGATCGCTGATAGTACCTGTACTTTGCAGCAGGCGATCTGCCAGGGTGCTCTTTCCGTGGTCAATATGGGCAATAATGCAAAAATTCCGGATATTCTTCATCTGGTGGTTTCTTAAATAAGTCTGCAAAGGTAAGCAAAAAGGTCGCAGTAATACCTTTATACTAAGCTAAAAACAACTACTTTTGCAGCAAATTTTCAAGGGACATGGATCTAAATCAACAATTTGAGCAGGCGGTAGCAGAAAGTAAGGAGCTTAAAGAGCGACCCAGCAATGATACTCTGTTACAGCTTTATTCCTTATATAAGCAGGCAACTGAAGGTGATGTGAATGGCGAAGCTCCTGCCATGTTCGATTTTGTGGCTAAGGCAAAATACGAAGCCTGGTCAGCACTTCAGGGAAAGACCCAGGATGAGGCCCGGCAGGAATATATTAACCTTGTTCAAAAACTAAGGAATTGATTCAGATCCCACCTCTAATGGTGGGATTTTTTATGAGGTTTTCCATTTCCCGCAATGCACTACGAAGATGATTCCCTTCGCTGATTTCATTTGCCATGTTTCGCATATTACTGATTGCCCTTTGGTAATCATCTTCTGTTAATGCAGATATCAAACCTGGAATTTCATCCAGACTATTTATTAGCCACCCTATTCCATTTTCGCGTATATAAGCTGCCGAACCGGCAAATACTGGCGCCAACACGGGCATTCCAGCCAGAATATAAAGTGATAATTTATGATGGTTTATATACTGCATATAATCACCGAGGCTACCAGAAGCCTGATGTATTGAATCGCCATCCCATATAAGTCCGAAACTTCCCTGAATCATTGCTGGTAGCTCATACGGATCAAATACGCCATACCATTTACAATTGCCGGCTGCTTTTAAAAACTTCGATGGGTCGGGCCCGTAAGTATGAAAATACAATTGTGGTAAATGATCGAGTTCATCGAGAAATTTACTTTTCCCGAGGTTGCCAGCGAAACATATTTCGTTGCTTATTTTACGCGGGACGAATCGCGGCTTAGTAAGAAAATCGAAAGGCCCCCACTGAACAAATTTAGCAGCAGGAAGCTGGTGCGATAAATATTTCATCATCGCGTTATTATGCGCAACGAAATAATTAAATGAAGCCATCTGCTTTAATTCTTTAATAAGCAGGCTCGGGTTGCCGTCTTTTAAACCATCGATATCTGCCACCAACAAAATAATGTCGATATCCTTTTCCCTGAGCTGGCTGATCATCAACTGGTACATACGGGGATAAAGTGGAAACTGACATACAACCAGAGATCCCGGAGATATTTTTCTAAGAATACGTTTCATAGCAAGCCATCTCCTGAATGTTCCCAGCAAACTATGGCTTTCCGGAAGCCTGACAGGCAGGTAACCTTCAGCAAGTAATATCTTCTCAGCATCGGTATTACCAACCCCTCCATGCATAAAGCGAATGGAGTGATAGGTATGCAGAAAATAACGGTCGGATGCCATAACGGGAATAATACGTAATATTAATTTGGTAAATGTATGAATTGCAATGAAGCTTGGTATCCAGGAAACAGAACATTTTGAGGGCGTATATCCGGTTATTCGCTTATTTGATAATGGCCATAACACTATTTACCTGTTTGTTAACCAGGGAACAGCTGATCGCCTTTATGATTTATTTGGCGAAGATGCAAAACGGTATTTTTGGGTAATCCGGTTAAATAACGAATCTACCTGGTCATATTGTAATCGTATGATCGGCATCATAAAAACAGAAGAAATTTCTTTCCTTTATCTTAATACAGTTAGTATGCACCATGTAGTGTATGCATGGATGTTATACCGGTTACCAAAGTTGCAAACAGTCCTCACCGTTCATGATGTTAATTGTCTTTTTCATGATAAGCCCCGTTTATCTCCCAGAAGCATAATAAAATATATTGGAAAGAGATTGCTTTCAAAAAGAGTAAATGCATTTAATACAGTGTCTGAAACGGTTAAGCCTTACCTGGAATCTGAAAGTGGGGGGGCAAGGGCAATCTTTACTGTGCCAGGAGCAGTATATGAAGCAAAATTATCAGTTACGTTTATTGATGATAATATTAAAATAGTAATTCCTGGTTCTATAGACCGGAGGCGAAGAAATTATGAGATGGTCTTTGAGCTCCTTACCCTTACCCTGGATATGCCTGTTCAATTCATATTATTGGGAGGAGGCGATGATGATTATGCGCGATCAATCTGGAAAAGATGTTCAGAAATAGAAACCAGAAGAATCACCTGGTATGAGACCAGAATTGTTGACCAGGAAGTATTTGATAAGTGCATGAATAGCTGTCATTTTGTGTGGGTGCCATCAGTGGTTGAAACCAGTATTTGCGATGGTATTCCCGAAGTATATGGTATCACAAAATCATCAGGTAACATTTTTGATATTATAAAACATGCTAAACCTTTTATAGTACCCCGATCACTGGTAATAGACCCGGTTATGGAATCATCTTCTTTCCGGTACCAAAATGCGACAGATATAAAAGACTATTTAAATTATATGATAAGCCACAAAGCCGCTTATCACGAAATGGCACTGGCAGCACAGAATGTTTCCGGTTCATTTACCATAGATGCTATCAGGAAGAAACAGTATCCCCTGTTTGAATCAGGGTTGGATAAAATTTCCCATAATGCTGTTTGAATGCATTATAAACTGTTTCATAAGGAATGATCTTTGAAACTTCGGGATCATTTCCAGTGGAATAGAAATAATCATTCAGCTTTGGATTGACTATTTTCAGGAGCAGGTTGTAGTCGTAGATTTCTGTTGGACTGGTACAGTTGAATATGGCAATGCCTGGAATGCCATAGGCCAGAGCAATATGCATGGCTAGCGTATCACCCGACAAAACAAAACCGCAGGAATTTATTTCACGCAGATAATCTCGTATATCTTCCCGCTTACCAAAATAAATAACCTCAAACCCTTCTTTCTCTAACTGGTTACCAAGTGCCTCATAGCCATGCCACTGTTTATATGCCCATCTTGCACCTGCTGTTTTCTCAATACCAATCCTGCGTTTATTTCTTTCAACGGGGGGCTGATATATCTTGTATGGCTGACCGGTAAATGGAACCCCCAGACTTTGAAAAAAGAGTTCCTGGAAACTGTATGGATTGACCTTTTTCAATTCGTTGGCTGCTTCCTTACCTAAAGGTGAAATAAGACTCATGTCAAGCCATGGCTTAGAATCATTTGTATACTTTATACCATTATCCCAGTATACGCCAACCAGTTTTTTAGTATTAAGAGAACTGGCAAGTTTGGCGCAATCAGCTTCCTCTTCCTGGGAGAGCACGAGGTCATAAACATCAGACAATACTGTATCGGGATAATTATTAATATCGAAAACAGCTATCTCCTGATCAAGATCCTGGAAAAATGCAATATAGGGTTCGCTTGTAAGCCAAACCACACTATCATCCTTAAACAGGTTCAATACTGAAGTAGTTCTAACAACATCTCCGGCGGCTCCTGTTTTAATAACCAGGATCTTTCTTTTCTGTGTCATGGCGCTAAAAATACAAGTTTGCTTTTAATTATTGGTCCTCCTGCTTGGCATCCTGGATAAGACCTTCTTCTTCCCAGCCCTTATCAACGGATAGGTTTGGCATTCTATTGTCATTTTGAATGATCTTTTCCATTTCCTCTATGAATTCCCGTGAGGTATTGATATAAAGTTTCTGATCACGGATAGATGAAAGTTTTTTCAGTGACCATTCATCGTATTTCCGGAAAGTGATAGCAGCCCTTTGAGCTGTATATGCACGGAATCCCAGCTTTTTCATAGTATCCACCCCCATTCGAAGTGAACTATCAAGTGTTTCACGATATATATTAAGCATACCCGCATTCATCTGGTCATATGCATCATTACGGTTAGCCGCTCTCACCATGATCTGCAGATTGGGGAAATGCTTTTTTATGGTTTCAATCATTTCCAACCTTTTTTCTGCATCTGAAATTGTTACCAGAATGATGCTGGCCTGTTCTGCACCTGCGGCATGAAGAAGATCATACCTTGATGCATCTCCATAATAAACCTTAAATCCCATTTTACGAAGAAAGTCCACCCGGTCAGAATCAATATCCAGAATAGTTGTTCCAATACCATGAGCCTTCAGAAACCTGCCAACTGTATTTCCAAAATGCCCGAAACCGGCAATGATAACTGGGTTCTTCTCATCAATTATATCAGCGGCTTTATCATTCTTTTCAAGTGTTCCAAATTTGGGTTGGATAATTTTTTCATTGAGAATAAAAAGAAGTGGCGTTAGGGCCATACTTAGGGCTACTGCTGCCAGAATCATATCAGCCGAAGAATCTGGTATGATTTTCTCCTGCCTGCTATAAGAGAGCAAAACAAATGCGAACTCCCCTGTTTGGCATAAGCCCAGTGAAAACAACGCATTCTGATCGGTACTAAGTTTAAAGGATTTGCCGAGAAACCATAAGATGATCCCCTTCACCAGCAGTAGGGCAAATAACACTAACGCTAATTGCAAAGGTTCTGAAGCAATAAGATTGAAATTTATAGACGCTCCTACTGCAATAAAAAATAACCCCAATAGCAATCCTTTGAATGGTTCTATATCACTTTCCAGTTCATGCCGGTATTCACTATTGGCAAGTACCACACCCCCAAGAAATGTTCCAAGGGCCGGACTCAATCCCACCAAACTCATTAATACTGTTATGCCTATTACGAGAAGTAAGGCGGTAGCTGTAAAAATCTCCCTTATCCTTGCCCCTGCCACTAATCGGAGCAAGGGTTTAACCAGGTACCGCCCTGCAAGAACTATTCCGCCAACTGCTCCCAATACGATCAATGTTTGAAGCCATCCCGGTTGTTGGGCTATAAAGGAACCTTCCGTTTCATGATTAGCTTGAGAAGCTGACAATGTAGATAGTAATGGAAGAATACTGAGCATGGGGATTACTGCAATATCCTGGAATAACAAAACCGCAAAACTACTTTGTCCGGCTTCACTTTTCATGAGCCCTTTTTCCTGCAATGTTTGAAGTACAATGGCTGTTGAACTGGGAGCGAGTATCATTCCTGTAGCAAGGGATTGTTGCCAGGTGAAACCTAAAGCGGCTGTAATGCCTGCGATGACAATAACGGTGATCAATACCTGTAATCCTCCCAATCCAACAATTGACTTTCTGAGTTTCCATAGAAGTTCGGGTTCAAGTTCAAGGCCTATAATGAACAACATGATCACCACCCCGAATTCTGCTACATGCATGATATCAGTACTCCTGTCTCCCGCGAGATTAAGAATTGCAGGTCCAATCACAATACCAGCAATTATATATCCAAGAACAGAACCCAGGCCTGCTTTTTTAACCAGGGGAACCAGTATTACAGCCGCAGTGAGGTAAACCAGGCTCTGGAATAAAAAAGATTGCTGATCCATATATTATGATTGTATGGATGATGGTATTGGAATAAGATCATTCATATAATTGCAGGTATTTTTTTCAGCAATACTGAAGCGGTCATCAGCGAGGGAAAGTAATAGCTGCTCATATTGAATGGCGTGCAGATGCATATCTGTTTCGGTGAGCTTATGGGTGCCATGAATTACAAAAGGAGGCCAGTATTCCATATTGCAAAGGGTTGCACTGTGTTCAAAAGGAAGCAGGTAATCACGGATCTTTCTATTGTTCTTACCCGTTGGAAGATATGATTGAAGTGAGCCGCCGCAACTAATGGCATTAAGCATAATCTTTCCTGTGAGAACCTTACCCGTACGTCCATATGCCCATCCATGTTCAAGTACAAGGTCCATCCATTGTTTAATAATGGCGGGTGCACTGTACCAATAAAAGGGGTGCTGAAATATTATAATATCATGCTGAAGCAGGAGCTGCTGTTCCCTTTCAATATCAATATGGAAGTCAGGATAGTTTTCATACAGATCATGAAAACGAATTCCCTGCTGAGAAGGAATATGTTTTACCAGTTTAAGATGAACCCTGGATTTTTCAAATGCCGGGTGAGCAAAGAGCACAAGAATTTTAGCCATTCTAAAAATTACATGAGTAAAAACTTGAAATGAAAAAAAGCTATTCCCAGAAATGATTTTTGTAGCTGTTGCAAACAGGCTGGTGATCATCCTCATGGAACATTAACTTCTGGAGTTTATCTGGCGGAACAAATGATTGCATCGTTTGAAAAACAATCCGTTCTTCATACCGTACATGCTGATCAAGCTGGTCGGTGAGATCTGATAATAACCTGTAAGTTACTCCTTCCTGTTTCAAATGTTCCATTCCGGTTCGAATCAATTCATGATCGCGCAGTATGGTTTCTGCAAAAACCTTCCCTTCAGGATAACCTTTAAGCACAGGGATGAGCTTTGATTCTTCTTCTTTAAAATGAGGCAAAAGATCCTGCTCCCAGCTTTTAAGGAAAAAATCTGTCATAACTCCTACCGGGGCCTGTTTACTGATGCCTTTGCGGATCAGTAAACAGGTCATCAAAGCAGCCTTATGCTGCCTCGACAATGGTTGTAGTGCATCAGCCCTTTGCATAATATAATTATTTAAGTGCTTCCATTATTGCTATAAACTCCTCTTTTACAAGAGACGCCCCACCTACGAGGCCACCATCAACATCTTCACCACTGAATATTTCGCGGGCATTGGCGCCTTTCACACTTCCTCCATAAAGAATGGAAATTGAATCAGCGATGTCATTTCCAAATTTTTCTTTCAGAACAGTCCTGATATGGGCATGCATTTCCTGGGCCTGCTCTGCAGATGCCGTTTTACCTGTACCAATAGCCCAGATAGGTTCATATGCTATAATCAGTTTCTCTGCCTGGTCTGGCTGAAGGTGAAACAAAGATTCTGCCAGTTGTGTTTCCACATAACTATTCTGGCTCCCTGCTTCACGAATGGATAACGGTTCTCCACAACAGAAAATGGGTTGAATTCCCTGGCCGAGAAGAAGGTCGATCTTTTCTGCCAGTTGGGCATTTGTTTCATTAAAGTATTCACGACGCTCACTATGACCAATAATGCAATATTTTATGCCGATGGAGTATAACATTTCAGGTGCCACTTCACCTGTAAACGCTCCTGATTTTTTATGGTGGCAATTCTGTGCAGCAACTGAATAATTAGATTCATTGGCAACTTCGCTGTTGGCCATTATAAGATAAGGAAAGGGTACTGCGAATATAACCTGCTGGTGAAAGTGAAGCGGAGTTTTAGCTTTCAGGATTTCATCCAACAGTTTTTCTCCCTGCTGGTAAGTTAGATTCATTTTCCAATTTGCTGCTGCGATTTGCTTTCTCATTCTATTGGTGTTGATTTAATAATTATCGTAAATGTATTTTAAGATATTCTCTTCTCTTTCACTCAATACCACATCTTTCAGTTTTTTCCAATTTCGAATATCTCTGATGGACTTATCATAATCATATTTGCGTATACCATCTGCGCCCCAGGAAAAATTGGGAATGTATTTGGGTAATAACCCCGATCCAAAAATACTGCATGATACACCCACCACAGTTCCTGTATTAAAAGAGGAATTGATGGAAGCCCTGCTATAATCTCCCATCAACAAACCACATTTAATGCCCGTCATTGCTTTATTTCCTTCACTTGCAGGCGAGTATACAAGCACCTCTCCTGCATTGTTTTTAATATTTGACGCTGAACTGCCGGCTCCGATATTACACCACTCTCCAATAACAGAATCGCCAAGGTATCCATCATGCGCTTTATTGGAATACCCCATCATGACTGTATTCTTTATTTCACCACCAGCTGTACAGGCAGGGCCAATGGTTGTGGCACCATAAATTCTTGATCCCATTTTGATTACAGCATCCTCACAAACGGCGAGGGGACCACGGATGGTTGTTCCTTCCATTACCAGTGCATTTCTTCCTATATAAACCGGACCCGTAACCGCATTTATTATTGCGTGTTCTACACTTGCGCCTTCTTCGATAAAAACCTGCTCCTCATTGCTGACCTTATTTGTTGGTGAAATTGGCGCTGATCTTTTGTCCTTCGTAAGGAGATCAAAATCAAGCCGCATGGCAGTATCATTCAGGTGGAAAATATCCCATGGATATACGATTTTAGGTGTATCATCCTGAAAGGATATTGTTTCACGAACCCTGATTTTATGGAGGCTGGTTACATCGCTGGAATGAAAATGAAATGCTATTGCCCCGGCAATGGGATGGGTAAGAAACTGACCGGGCTCCAGTGAGATAACAGCCTTTGCAAGTGCAGGGGTTGGAATAATATTGGAATGAACCAAAAGATAATGACCCTCGTTGATTTTGGAATCAATGGTTACAGAACGATCGCCCTCCTTATAATCTCCTTCCCATTTATCATACGATGGTAGTTTCAGCATCAACTCCCATTTTTCACGGATGGTGAGTATACCAATTCGGATATCCTGTATCCGACGGGTCAAGGTAAATGGAAAGAGGTTTTCTGGCTGGCAATATTCTTCGGAGAAGATAATGCATTGCATGCTTTAAAGGTATGCAAAAAAGCATGACTGAAACATGGAGGAGGCACCAATAAAAAAACCGGCATTTGCCGGTTTCTTTCTTTTATTTTTTCGCGTATTTCTTTTTGAACTTGTCGATACGACCTGCTGTATCCAACATAACATTCTTACCTGTAAAGAAGGGATGTGAGGTATTGGAGATTTCCAACTTGATAAGCGGATATTCGTTACCGTCTTCCCACTGCACTGTTTCTTTTGTTGCGGCGGTTGATTTGCTGAGGAAAGAGACACCATTACTCATGTCCCGGAATACTACAAAGCGATAATTTTGCGGATGGATACCTTGTTTCATAACTGCTATTTTTAGGCAGTACGGATTTTGCCGTACTATTTTAATTTATTTACGAAAGCGCAAAATTAGCGCATTTACACTGTTTCTTCCAAAGAAATCTGCTTTGAACCCTAAAAATTCATAAAAAATTGAATATCAGGACTTCATATTAATATATTGAAGCGGTATATTCAATCCCCATGTTTTACTGGCCTGAATTACTGCCTGAAGGTCATCGATCTTTTTTGCTGTTACCCTCACGATATCCTCCATAATGGCAGCCTGAACTTTCAGCCCGCTATCTTTAATAAGTTTCACGATCTTTTTGGCATCCTCCTGTTTCAATCCATTACGAACGGGGATTTCTTTTTTAAACAGCTTACCACTCTGGAAGCCTGGCTTTGCCTCAAAATCATAAATATTGGCATCCAGGCCCTGTTTGATGGTGCGGCTGATCAGTACATCAGTAACCTGGTTAAGTTTCATATCACTTTCTACCTCAATCACCAGGTTATAATCTTTCTTGTTCAAATCGATCTGTACATGCTGATCTTTAAAATCAAAGCGGTTGGTTATCTCCTTCTTTACTGTATTGATGGCATTATCCAGGGTCTGGATATCTACTTTGCTGACCAGGTCAAATGATGGCATATTTAAGTTTTACCCTGCAAAAATAATGATCGTCCCGTAGAAACAGGACGATCTAACCTTAAACTAACTAACACTCTAGAGAAATATTTATTGCTGGTTACCTCCACCAACACGATTTTGTTCATCAGTTGCGCTTCCGGTTTTCCGGCGCTGTGGTCCTCCATTTTGCAATTTGCCAAATCTATAATTGAAACTTAGCGCTGCTCTCCTGTTATCCCACCTTGCATTGATTTCTGTATCAATTGATCCAAACTGGGTATAACCCCTGAATTTTTGTATGTAGAATGGATCGTTGATAGAAAGTTTGAGGGTGCCTTTCGATTTCAGTACCTGTTTGGAGACACCAAAGTTTATAACACCCATTGGCAATGCCACGATCAAGCCACCATCCTGCATTTTACTGCGGTAGAATCCACTGATCTCACCTCCCCATGTCTTGGCAAATTTGAACTGGTTGTTCATATTGGCCATGAATGCAGTAAAGCCTGCATCAAGTGGTAGTCCATTTACGAAACCTGTGAATTGGTTATTGAATACATTTCCATAAAGGGATACTGTCCACCATTTGGTAATGGGTTGGTTATAACTTATTGCAATGCCAACATTTCTTCTCCTGGCGATATTTTCCTTTGTCTGGAAGGTCACCTTTGTGCTATCATTCTGCTTTAGGATATCATTGATTATATCTGTAGTTACTGAATAGTTAAGTGTTGTATTCAATACACCTTTATAATTATGTGACACTTCAATGTTATGGCTGAATTGTGGCTGGAGATAAGGGTTGCCCATCCGGAAGGTGTACTGGTCAAGGAAATACTGGAATGGGTTCATGTCCTGGTAATTGGGTCTTTCAATTCTACGGCCATAGTTTGCACTGAGTTGGTTCTTATCATTTAATTTATAGCTAAGGAATGCTGTAGGAAATAACTGTGCATAATCTCTTTTGAAGCTTTCATTATTTGAAAGCTGCGTGCCCTTGGCATTGGTATGTTCCATGCGGAGGCCAGTCTGGAATGACCACTTCTTTAACTCCCTGCTGTAATTAATATACGCCGCATTTATATTCTCTTCATAGAGGAAATGATTACTGCGGGTAAGATCGTCAGCCCAATCTTTTGCATCAGCATCCCATAGATAATAGCGTGCATCATTATCTGTTTTTACGAGGCTGGTCTTCAATCCTGCTTCCAGTTTACCAAGCTTTCCCAGTGGATGTACATAATCTACTTTCGCGCTGTAAATTTTAATATCTGATGGAAGATTACCCCTCAGCAGAAAAGAATCTGCAAGCTGGTTCCCTGGCTGGTAAAAGGTGTAGTTGTCGGATGTTTGCACAGCATTGGAACCATACCATATATGATCAAGATCAGCAGTTATTTCCCTGCCTGTTGTATCGAGGCGTTTCCTGAAATTGAAGTTGGCTCCAAAATTCTTCCATTTGTCAGTATTCCTGCTAATGGCAACATTGGTTGAATCAAGTAAACTTTCCCCATCGTAAATGGCTGCAGATCCTTCAGATGAAAAAGTCCTTGGATTGTATGTGCCATTTACCTGCAGACCTATCGAGGTATTTTTATTGAACGCATATTCTGCACCAGTCCTGATTCCCATATTTTTACTGGAGAAATGCCCATTGGATTCCTGGTCAAAAATGGCAGAAAGTGGTTCTCCTCCTTTGCCCGGGAACTTGCGAACCAGCTTGAGTTCATTGAATCCTTCCCAATAAGAATAATTAAGTGCTGTAAATAAGGTCCATTTATCTTTTTTATAATTCAGGTTAAGGCTGTTTGGTGATTTTGGATACAGCGCCTGGATATAACTTAAGTTAACAGAGCCATTGAATCCATTCTGGCGACCTTTCTTAGTACGGATGTTTATAATTCCACTGTTACCTGAAGCATCATATTTTGCTGACGGCTGGGTCATGATCTCCACAGTTTCCAGTTGGTTGGATGCAGTATTACGAAGCAGATTCGCGAGATCCTGTCCACCCAGAAAAGTCTGCTTTCCATCTATTAATACAATCACTCCCTGCTTTCCTTTAAGGCTGATATTGCCATCGCGATCAACTGTAATACCAGGTGATTTTTCCAGCACATCCAAAGCTGTGCCACCGGCATTGGAAATAAAAGCTTCAACGTTCACAATAGTTTTATCAGCTTTTACTTCTACCATGGGTTTCCTGGCAACCACAGTTACATTCTCCAAAGACCTGGTTGCGGCTTCCAGTGAAAGCGTACCGACGTTAATAGGCTCAGTACCCTTTATTTCAATATTCTGTTTTTCGAACGGTTTGAATCCAACGAGTGAAGCAGTAAGCTTATAACTGCCATCTCCCAGATTGATGATTTCAAACTCTCCCTTTTTTGTGGTGGTTGAAATTTTTACCAGCTTACCACTTGCCTGCTGGTATAGTGATAATGTAACGGCCTCCAAAGGCGTACCCGTTGCATCGGTAATAATTCCTTTTACAGTTGCTGTTGATTGCGCTATTGCCATGCCGGAAGCAGCAATAGCAATAAACAGGAGAAGTAGATATTTTTTCATTGATGAGGTTTTTGGTATACTATAAGTAAAATTCATTAAGAAGATCTGATATCAATAGTTAATTGGTTCGGATGGTTTTTGCTGTATTTCACAGGTTAGAAAAAATGACCAATACATGAGCGGTCCAAATCAGGTACGAATTAATTAGGGGAAACTTATCTTGGAGAGATGGAGAGATGGAGAGATGGAGAGATGGAGGGATGGAGGGATGAAGGGCTGAGGCAATGTAACGGCTTTCCATCTCTCCATCCCTCCATCTCTCCAAAAGGTTTAATGGTTATGATACTTAATTATTGCCTCCCATTTTCACCCGGTTCAGTTCATCGCTGGCTCCGCCTGTTTTCCTTTTTGATGGTCCCTGAATCGGCTTACCAAAACGATAAACGAACGATAAATTAACTACCCTTGAATCACGGCTGTTACGGAACCAAGCTTCGGTTGACTGGAATTTAATATCACCCTGTGCTACCTGGGTATAGAACATATCGCGAACATTCAATTTTACCGTTCCTTTAGATTTGATCACCTGCTTGGAAACACCAGCTGATGCAGCACCCATCGGGTTGATCATTATCTGGCCTTCAATTCCCTTTGTTCTGTACCATCCACTTAGTTCAGCGCTCCAACCTTTATTGAATTTGAACTGGTTATTTATATTTATCATCAGGTTGCCCGCTTCAACATTGATTGATTCGCCATAAAGCTCCCCTTCAAATTTGCTGTAGTTATAATTTGAATAAAGGATCGCTGTCCACCATTTCTGAACCGGCACCTGGGCACTAATGGAAATCCCTGCATTCTGACGTTTTCCTATATTACCCTGTCTAACAATTGTTGCATATCCATCCTGGTCAAAAGTTTCACTAAAGAGATTTTTAGTGTTGCTGTAATTCACAGTTGTTGTAAGGATACTATTGAAAGTATGTGTGAGCTCTACATTCCTGGTAAATTGTGGCTGGAGATATGGATTTCCTGCCTCGTAAGTGAACTTATCGATAAAGAACAGGAATGGATTGAGGTTCTGGTATGCCGGACGATCAATTCTCCTGCCAACTGAGAGCGAGAACTGGTTTTTGGCATTGGCTGCATAACTGATAAAAACGGTTGGGAAAAGACTACCATATTTTCTACTGAAGGATGAATCCTGCTTAGTTGGGTTATCGAATTGCTTTCCTTCATAATTTGTATGCTCATAGCGCAGACCAGTTTGAATTCCCCATTTTTTAATCTGCCTGTTAATATTAATGTAACCTGCCATTATATTTTCTTTATACTGGAAACGGTTAGATTTATTGAAATCTGTTTCCCAGTTTTCATCAACAAGGTTGGAATAACTGGCAATGTTATCGGTAGTTACAAAGCTGGTTTTTAAGCCTGTTTCAAGTTTCATATCCTTGCTGAGTGGTTGAGCGTAATCAACTTTTGCAGAATAGATATCAACATTAACAGGTAGCCCACCTTTCATGCTCTCATTGTATTTCAGATTCCAGTCAGGATCATAAGTACTGTTCAGGAAATTCTGTTTATTATTTGATCTGTAGGTTACATAATCAAGGTCGGCAGTTAGTTCCTTTCCTGTTGAATCAAACTGATGCCTGAAATTCAGGTTTGCCGTTCCATTCTTCCAGAGATCTTTTATATGATTATCTGCATTGATGATGCTATCAACCCCACGCTGGCTATCCATAAGGTAACTTATGCCATTGGCAGTCCAGTCTTCAGGAGATATATTACCATTGAGAACAATACCCAAGGTTGTTTTCTTTGTTACAAAAAAATCAGCACCAATCTTAAGGTTGTAATTGTCATTGTTGTTGCGCATGAAAGTACTCTGTTCAAAAATATCAGTCACTTCCTTTGAATTGGGATCCTTATATTTCCTTTTTATATCCAAAACCTGGAAACTGTTCCATTTACTGTAACCACCATTGGCAAACAAATTGAATTTCCCGTTACGATAATTGGTATTGAAACTGTTATTCGTTCTCCAGTATTTTCCTTGTGAATAATTGGCGGTAACACTACCGTTAAATCCTTTTTTCTTTTCCTTTTTCGTTTTAATATTCACGATTCCTGAATTGCCTGCTGCATCATATTTTGCTGAAGGGTTAGTCATGATCTCAATCTGCTCTATTGAACTTGCTGGCATTGACTTGAGCAGGCTTGCCAGTTGCTCGGCACTCAGGTAAGTAGGCCTTCCATCCATCATCACCATCACACCCTGCTTGCCCTTCAGACTGATATTGCCATCTTTATCTACGCTTATCCCCGGGGCTTTTTCGAGAACTTCCAAAGCAGTGGATCCTGCATTGGTTACAGCTGCATCAACATTGATCACCATTTTATCAATCTTCTGTTCGATAAATGGCTTTCTGGCTGTTACAGTAACTGCTCCAAGCTCTTTAGACTCGGCAACCAGTTGAATGGAAGGAACTGTTACAGCCGCGGCCTCACCATTTATTTGTAACGGTGCAGAGAAAGTCTTTTGGTGTCCAACCGCAGAAACCATGATTAAATACTGACCGCTTCCAATGGTTTCGAAATTGAACTTTCCGGTTTTATCGGTAGACAGGATTTTGGCTACTGATGAATCTTTTGCGTGGAGCAGGCTAACTGTTACTGCCTCTAGAGGCTGTTGTTTCTGGTCGAGTACAATTCCCTGTACGCTGGCTGATTTCGATTGGGCCTGGCTGAGGAAGGATAAGGTTGTTAAGGCGAGTGTCAGCAGAGTAAGAAACTTTTTCATGATAGGTTCTTTAATTAGTTTGGTACCGTTTAAGGTCTATTACAAGTCAAAGGTAGGTACTATGTAATGCAATGTACATTGTTTTGTGGCGAATGGCTATTAGCATTGATTTTCGGTAATTACTTTGACAAACAATTGGACGTGGAACTAAGAAGGAGGTTACAGGCTTATCCAATTACTGGATAAATGGTGAAGGAACCGGATGGACGGAAATACAAAAGCCACCCTGTTAAGGATGGCTTTTAATTAATATGTAGTCAAATTATCTGGTGCTGGTAACTGGACGATTTTTGTCCACCATTTTGCCCATCCAGATCCAGAGTGCGATTCCTGTCAATACTAATAATGAAGAGATCAGTTCAGCCTGGGTGGGATGGAATCCAAAAATATCATACTCGGTGTTAACCCTGATTTTCTCTATAAAAAAGCGTTCAATGCCATTAAGGATAAGATATAGAGCGAAAAGTCGCCCTGGTATATCTATCCTTTTCCTGAAATACCAAAGTACGCCGAAGAGCAGCAGACACGCAATGGTTTCAAAAAATGCGGTCGGGTAAACGGCTTCGGGTAACTGGTTGCAGTATTGTCCTTCGCAACCTGGAATAGGTACCCCGGCACTAATAACATTATTGGGGTAAGTATAAGCCCATGCCCAATCAGGCAGGAAAGATGGTTTTGGCGATTTATTGGGAATTCCCCAATCACCATCGCCGGAAATATGACATCCGATCCGGCCTATGGCATAAGCCAGCATTAATGCTGGTGCCGCAGCGTCACACAGATGGCGGAGTGATATCTTATGTTTCCGGGCATACCAGAAAATAGCTAATGAGGCACAGATCAATCCCCCGTAAAAAGTGAGACCACTAAAAGAAAGCAGAGATCCGATAGGATCAGCTACAAATTCATTCCAGTTCTCCAGATTATGAAACACCTTAGCACCAGCAAATCCAAATACTGCAGCAAAAACTACTATATCTCCTACCCTGTCCTGGGGCCAAACCCGGATTGTCCTTTCCTCCGGCCTGGCTAGCTTTTGCTTGTTTTTTTCATACCATTTTAGTCCCGCGAAAAAAAGTCCGGTTATAATTCCAACCGGCCAGCTGCCATCCGTCGAAAATATAAAGGCCTGGGGGTCGGCCGGACCCACTACGAAAGCCCCAATGATCTTATACCCCAACAAAAATCCCAACAGGAAATTTGTTATTAACTCAGAAGCACTTGCTGGCTCACCTATTTTGATCTTGGTGTCTTCATACTGAAGAAGGCCTGCCTGGCTCTTACGACGCAGTTCCATGGTAAGCACCCATGCTGCAAATAAGAATGCGAGTGCTACAAAAAAACCAAACGAATTCACAAACCGGAGGCCAGTGATCTCAATGCCGAACAGGTCCCTGAAGGCATAATAGAGGTTGGGGTACATGCTGGTTGTTTAGTATGGCTTAGCAGTATTGCTCAAATGCTGAGATAAGATTATGGGCGATCATCTGTGCAGACCTACCTTCAATCTGATGTCTTTCAATAAAATGCACCAATTGTCCATCTTTAAATAAAGCTATAGAGGGGGATGATGGCGGATAAGGCAGTAGATGTTCTCTAAGCTTTTTTACGGCATCGATATCAAAACCGGCAAAACTGGTTGTGAGATAATCAGGCTTCTTGGGACTATTGGCCACTGCCATTAATACTCCCGGGCGCGCTGTTCCTGCCGAACATCCGCAAACTGAATTCAGCACTACAAGGGTAGTACCTTCCTGCTTCATCTGGTTCTCAACGGCATCTGCATTTAAAAGTTCAACGAAACCTTCTTCCGTTAACTCTTCTTTCATGGGCATCACTATTTCTGCTGGATACATAGTATTTGATTTTAAGATTGCAAAACTACTGGAAAAAACATTCGGGCAACTGCTTTGGTTTGAATCAGCCAAAACGGCGGTCAATTTCTTGCGAATACGACAGAATGGCTGTTATATTTTGGATAATCACTCCAGAAATATCAAAATGGCATCTAAACTTCAACTGGTACAGGCTTTGTCGATCTCATTCATATTAAAACAAAAAAAACAAAATCTATATGACCATGGTAAAGTTAAATCAGCCCGCACGTCCTTTCGGTACTCTGCTTGACGATTGGTTTCAGGAATTTCCTTCCTTCATAGGCAGAGAAGTATCACAGGCCTTACCCCAGGCCCCGGTTAACATTGTTGAGACCAATGAGGCCTATCACCTGGAAATGATAGCACCAGGTCGATCCAAAGAAGACTTTAAGGTGACGCTTGAAAATGGTCTCCTGACCATCGCTTTCAATCAAAAGTCAGAGGAGAAAAATCCTGACCTGAAAATGATTCGTAAAGAATTTAACCTGGCTTCTTTTAAAAGAACATTCACCGTTGATGAGAAGATCGATGGTGCAAATATTCAGGCAAAATATGAAGCTGGAATATTAAAATTACTCCTTCCCAAAAAGAATGTGGAAAAGCCACAACCGCGGGAAATTACCATTCAATAATTTTTCTCACAAGCAGTTGGTTTTGGTTATACCCCGTTGTTTCCACAACGGGGTTCTTTATATTCAAACTATTTTACATGCACATTCTAACAAATTGTTTAACAGGCTTCTGTTGAAAATATGCTAATATTGCTACACTTTTCAACCCTTGCAAATAACGAACAGAGAATGGCTAATTTTCGTTTTCGGCTTCATTGGTTATGCATATTGGCATTGTTGATTACAACATCCGTACAGGCCCAGACTGATACCATTCCTAAACGGGATACTACTTTATCACTGGATACTGTTCCTGCGTTAACCCATCCAGATTCAATTCAAATAGTTGCTCCCGACACTACATTGAGGATATTAAATCTCAATCCATATATCACACTGCATGTAGATTCTGCCATCGTATATAACCTTGATATAAATCGGGTTGACAGTGCCCGTTATTTCTGGTTTTTGAAGAATGCTCCGGTAGGACTCAAGATCAATAAAGATGAGGGGATCTTAACCTTTAAAGCTGAAAAATCATTGTTCCTTTCGGGCAGGCTGAAATACGACCAGGAATACCGTGTTCATCTCGGTGTGCAGAATCTATCTGATCCCAAGGAGCGCGTGGATACCTTTTTCACTCTGCTTTTTTATAATACCGAGATCACACTTTCCCAGATAAAACCAACCATCAGCAGCACCGTTATAATTGAAGAGGGTGATACCCTTTCTTTTAATATCCAATGCGAGAATGGCAATTTCCCTATAGAATCGATTACAACATTAACCAATATGCCCATAAAGGGCTATACAGCTATCCAGAAATGCAATGACAAATTTGAATGGCCTATTCCTTATGACTTTGTAAGAGATACTGATTCGGCAAAAGTCAGGGTTTTTAATATCACTTTGATCGGCTCCGATAAGTTCTACAATCGCGACACCTCGGTTATACGTGTAGTGGTAAGAGATGCACTCAACTATCCATTCCGCCTACAAGAATATCAAAAGCTTACGAAAGACATTTCACTCTATATTCTGCAGCTGAAATTTACCTTTAAGGAACTCGATAAAAAAGTTCGCGGTACCAAAAAAACCCGCACTTCCTTTGATCTCCTTTCTGGTACTTCTGCATTAAGCGGAACTATCCTGTCTACCAGCCAATCCGAAAGTTCAAAAAATGCTGGTAAGGTCATGCCAAGCGTTGGTGTTGCACTTGTGCCGGTGAAAGAAGCTGTTTCTCCTGTTAAGACCTATGAGCAGAATTCGGCAGCCCAGGTTCGTACCAGCATTAAACGCCTTGAGTATTCACTTCAGGACAATGCACTAAGTGGTGAACTTGATCTCGAAATTCTTAACAAGATCAATAAGCTTCGTGGCGAATTGAAACAGGTTCAGGTATCATTGATTGATGTACCCATGGTTGATACAGGCAACCTTAGTGAAGAAGATCTGAATAAATATTTCAATAACCCAAAGGTCAATAAGAAATACAAATTGTCGAAAAATTAAAGATTCCCCATTACAATCTGCAAGCAAGTTTTCTTATAAGCAACCATCCTTTCTCCTGGTATCTATAAGATATTGTATTTTCCATTTGCCATCGAGTTTTACCAGCTGAAAGGAGTTTACGCCGCAATGGCTAAAAGTGGTTCCTACAAAGAATTGATAGGGCGTCCACACAGCAGCAAGATTTGCATCAATTTCTATGTTGCCATAGCTAATGCGTTCATCATAAATTTCTTTGTGAGGCTTGCCAATCGAACTAATAAATCCGGATACTTCATCTGTCCTCACAACTGTACTACCATCTTTTTTCTGAATAATTGTCTGCAGTATGGCACCTGGTGCAAACGCATGCGCCAAAAGTGCTGTATCTGACGACCTCATGCCGGTAAAAAGCTGATCAATCACTTTTTTTATCTCATTTTCCTCAGCCAACTGGGCAGATGCAGTCCATGAGAAAAACATTAACAGAAAGCTAAAAAACAACTTCATACTTATATATGTTTAAACGGAAGACCTATCTTATGGTCTGCTAAACTAAAGCGTATCATGAAAACTACTCTCAAATTTTTATCAGCGGTAATTAAGTGGTTGTCTGAACAGATCGGAAATGGTTCAGAATCTCAACCTGAATTGGTTCCGGTACCTGTTAAACAGCCTCCATATTCGAATTCCTGATCCGCTCCTGCTCCAGTACCAGCTTGCGTTCTATGGCAGTCATCGGAATAAGTTCTTCTTTAGCCAGGGCCAGGTCATAAGGTCCAACCGGAAGTAATAATTTGGCTAGTATCGGTGCTGTTTCCAGAATTATGATCAGCAGGCTGATCAGCAGGTTGGCGAGCCAAACACTTTCCTCTTTTTCGGATAAATCATGCAATGCCTTATTTCTTTCCAGGAAGCCGATATTATTTCGGGCACCCTGGGCAAACGCGGTTTTGGTAGCGTTAAGACTGTCGTTGCCCGTGGAGAGCAGCATTTGCTGAACGGCAAGCAGTGAGTCAATATTTCCAAATTCTGCCGCATATTGCTGGGCCGTTTGCTGGTAAGCCCCCATTTTGAGCCTTGTAATCGTTTCAACACCCCTCTTCCCTGATCCGCCTGTGCCATCCGCTTCCTTCACATAAGAAAGTTGTAGCCCCAGCAAAGTATCTTCCATGGCCTTACGCCTGGTTGACAGGAGGTTACGCTCTGCGGCAGTAGATGCCATTTTCACCTTGTGAAGAGAATCCTGGGTATTATTATATTGCTTAATCTTTTCTACCAGGTTAGTTTCTACCTGCTGGTTGATCTCCTTTTCAAATAATTTTAGTTCCAGCGGTCGCGCAATCGTGATGCCGATCATCACTGCAAGCACAATACGGGGGAAAGCAACTCTTATCTGCCGGCCCTGCGACATTCCGTACTTCCTGATACTCGCTACCATGAACCTGTCGAAATTAAAAATGATAAGTCCCCAGATTATAGCGAATGCCACAGCCCAGCCAACGTTTTCAAATATGGTGTAAAAGGCGTAGCCAGAAGAAAGTGCAGCGAGAACAAAGGTGGCGAGCAAAACGCCCCCCAGGGTGTTATATTTAGGATGTTCAGTTGAGAATTGCTTGAGGGTGGGTCCATGGGCACCGGCGCACCACCACAAAAACGATCCGCCTTCCCCTTTACTACCTGTAAACGAATCGTAGCCGGCAATATCATTGCCCGGGCTATCCGTGGAATTAGCCATAGTGTTGATTGTAAGGTGAAAAAACTAGTTAGGTAGAAGTTGGGATACTGCAATTAACGGTGATTCCTCGGTATTATTTCTTAAAAGAATGGTAAGGTGTGCAAAAGGCCGGAATTGGTATTTTCGCCCTTATACACTAAACTTGCAGGTTCCATCTTTCATTTTATAATTGATTTTGAACTACATGGCTAAGAATTTATTGATAGTGGAGTCGCCCGCAAAGGCCAAAACCATCGAAAAGATCCTGGGTAAGGATTTTGAGGTGAAAAGCTGCTACGGACATATCCGCGACCTGGAAAAAGACGAGATGGGTATCGATATAAAGGACGACTATAAGCCCCGTTATATAGTTCCGGATGATAAGGAGAAGGTGGTGCGGGAATTGAAGCAGCTGGCAAAGAAGAGTGAGGAGGTTTGGCTGGCAACGGATGAGGACCGTGAAGGGGAAGCTATCAGCTGGCATCTCTGCGAGGTACTCGGATTAGATCCCAAAACAACTAAGCGGATCGTGTTCCATGAAATCACCAAGCCCGCTATTCAAAAGGCAGTGCAGAACCCGCGGACGGTTAATATGGATCTGGTTAATGCCCAGCAGGCTCGGCGGGTACTTGATCGGATAGTTGGATTTGAACTCAGTCCGGTTCTCTGGCGCAAAATGAGCATGGGAAGTTCCCTTAGTGCCGGCCGGGTGCAGAGTGTGGCGGTACGTCTGATAGCAGAACGTGAGCGTGAGATCAATGCCTTTAACACCGTCAGCCATTTTAAAGTGGAGGCCTGGTTTACTGCCCAGGATTCTGGTAATAGACCTGTGGGTTTTAAAGCTGAGGGACAGCGTTATTCTAATGAGGAAGGGGCCGAAAAGTTTTTACAATCCTGTATAGGGGCCAGTTATTCCGTTTCAGATATCCAGGTAAGGCCAGGCAAGAAATCGCCTGCTGCTCCTTTTACCACTTCCACCCTGCAGCAGGAAGCCAGCCGAAAGCTTGGCTATTCTGTGAGTAAGACAATGCTGCTGGCACAGAAGCTCTATGAAAGCGGAAGGATCACCTACATGCGTACCGACAGTGTAAACCTCGGCGAAACGGCCATGGAAGGCATCAGCCAGCAGATTAATGCACAATATGGAAAACGATACTTCCAGGCCAGGAAGTATAAGAATAAGAATGAATCGGCACAGGAGGCGCATGAAGCAATCAGGCCAACCTATATGGACACCATTTCAGTTGATGACCCTGATACACGCAGGTTATATGAATTGATCTGGAAGCGAACCATGGCTTCCCAGATGGCGGATGCCGAACTGGAAAAGACGACCGCAAAGATCCTCATATCTACTAATAAGGAAGAACTTACTGCAAGTGGTGAAGTGCTCAAGTTTGATGGCTTTCTGAAAGTTTACAGAGAAGATCGTGATGAAGAAGATATGACCGAAGAGGAAGGCAGTGAGAGCATGTTACCACCATTATCGTTAAAGCAGATTCTTCCATTGCGCGAAATGCGTGCAACCGAAAGGTTCAATCGCCCTGCGCCTCGTTATACAGAAGCATCACTGGTAAAAAAGCTGGAAGAATTAGGTATCGGAAGGCCTTCTACCTATGCTCCTACCATCACTACTATCCTTAAAAGAGGATATGTTGAAAAGCGTGATAAAGATGGAACGCGTCGCGATTTCCGGATACTGAAACTGGATGACAGAAATGTCATAAAGCAGATGGATCATGAGACCACCGGAGCCGAAAAGTCGAAACTGTTTCCAACTGATCTTGGTTTGGTGGTTACCGATTTCCTGAACCAGAACTTTAATGATGTGATGGATTATGGTTTCACCGCTAAAATTGAAAATGAATTTGATGAGGTAGCAAATGGAAAACGCGTATGGCATAAAATGATCGATGAATTTTACAATCCCTTTAAAAAGGATGTTGATAATACCATCGAGCATGCAGAACGTATCCGTGGAGAACGTGATCTAGGTGTTGATAAGGAGAGCGGAAAAAAAGTTGTGGCCAGGATGGGCAGGTATGGCCCGATGGTGCAGATCGGAGATGTAAATGACGAAGAGAAACCACGCTTTGCCAAATTGAAATCAGGGCAAAGTATTGAAACCATATCATACGACGAAGCCATGGAGCTTTTCAAGCTTCCAATGACCATTGGTGAGTATGAGGGACAAGAAGTATCCGTTAACATCGGAAGGTTTGGCCCCTATGTTAAATGGGGGGAAGAGTTTGTCTCTATTCCTAAAGGTGAGGACCCTGTTACACTCGATATTGACAGGGCTGTTGCACTGATCAATGAAAAGAAACATGCTGATGCTCCTATAGCAACCTACGAGGGTATTCCTGTTACCAAGGGAAAAGGCAGGTTCGGTCCATTTATCAAGTGGAACGATCTGTATATCAATATTCCCAAGGCATATGATTTTGACAGGTTGGGACAGAAAGAAGTAGACGAACTTGTTTCAAAGAAAATCGAAAAAGAAGCGAACCGATATATTCATCAATGGCCTGCAGAGAAGATTTCGATTGAGAATGGCCGTTGGGGTCCCTTTATCCGCTTTGGTAAGAAAATGCTTAAACTCTCGCGTAAAGGGGATGGCGGGAAATATACAGAGGAAGAACTCGCTGGCATCACATTAGAAGAAGTCAAGAAAATGATTGAAGCCGAATTGCCTGGAGCATTTGACAAAAAAACAAAACCAGCCCCAGCCAAAAAAGCAGCAACTAAAAAAGCAGCGACAAAAAAAGCCCCGGCAAAGAAAGCCCTGAAAGGTAAGAAGTAAGAATTAAGAGGTAAGATTTCCTTTGGAGTTATACCTCTTACATCTTACCTCTTAGATCTTACCTGAGTTTGTTCACACTCGTGGATAATTATCCTTCCAACTCTATCCTGTTCACCCGATATTTATTTGCAGATCCCTAACAATAAATGACGGCCTTCATGCGTCATAATAATGTTGCTGATCACTATCAATTTTGTGTGAATGGAAGAAACCCGTGAAATATCTGCCCTTTTTCATCTCATCGATGACCCCGATGATGAAGTATTCACTACGGTGAGTGACAGGATCATCTCCATGGGCGCCAACATCATTCCAAACCTGGAACATCTATGGGAGATAACACCTGATGAATCTGTCCAGGAAAGGATTGAGCTTCTTATCCATCGGCTGCATTACTGTGATCTGACGGTTGAATTCCAACGATGGAAGAATCTAAAGGAACCCGATCTTTTATCAGGGGCACTATTAGTGGCGAAGTTTCAATATCCGGATCTCAATGTGAACACTGTTCTACAGGAGATCGAAAAGATGCGACGTAATATATGGTTAGAGTTAAATAATTATCTCACACCTCTTGAGCAAACAAATGTTCTCACAACCATCCTGTATAACTATTATCACTTAAAAGGATCGGAGCTTAATTATGGCGAACCGAATGATTTTCTGCTCAATAAAGTGATTGAAATAAAGAAAGGTAATTCCATCAGTAACGGTATTCTTTACCTGGTTATGTCTGACCTGCTTGATATTCCAATCCGTGCTGTGAATATCCCACGTCAGTTTATTCTTTCCTACTACGATGTAGAACCCGGGCAATGGGATCTATTACCCAACAATCCTATTCAACGTATCCAGTTTTATATTGATCCCATGAGTGGACAGGTGTTTACGCAAAAAGATGTGGAGGCATATTTCCGCCGTATATCTGTTCCCCCCACCGCCTCCTACTTCAGGCCAATGAGCAATATCAGGATCATCCAAATGCTGCTGGAGGAATTTGCAAAGTGTTTTGATAACGATAAGCAATACTACAAAAAAGAAGAACTGCTGAAACTTTCAGTTATATTAGGAGAGTAAATCAAACTCTTTTAGCATGAAAGCAGATATTGGCATTACTCCTAAAAATGCTCAGGCAGTTTCCATTAAATTGAATACTCTTCTTGCAGATGAACATGTGCTTTATATGAAGCTGAGAAATTATCACTGGAATTATGAAGGGGATAATTTTTCGGAGATGCATGCTTTTTATGAAGCCCAGTACGAGCAGCTTGCAGGCAGTATTGATGAGATAGCGGAGAGGGTTCGCATGTTGGGAAATTTCGCAACAGGTAGGTTGAAAGATATGCTGGCACTGGCCAGGCTTGAAGAGCCGGACTATACTACTGACCAGAAAGGTCAACTAAAGAATTTATTGAATGACCACGAATCATTAATCAAACAACTCCGCGCTGATATTGATGAGGTGGATGAAAAACATAAGGATGCGGGTACTGCCGACCTGTTAACCGGCCTCATGCGTGAACATGAAAAAATGGCCTGGATGGTCCGAAGCTACCTATGACAGGTAAGCTTTAAGATTTAAGAGGTAAGATTTACATTGGAGTACTTTCTCCCAAATCTTACCTCTTACCTCTTACTTCTTACTTCTTACTTCCTTACAGGTCCCATCCTTTTCTTCTTTCTCTTTTTACGAATTGGTTTGCATCTTCGAAATTGGTGATGCGCATATTCTTTGCATCCCAGAGAAGCGTTTTTCTTCCGAGGTATTTATCACCCCATCCTTTCAGGTTTGGATTCTTAAGCATCCAGCTGCGAATGGCGAGGTTTCCTATCAGAATGCTTTCAGTGAATGGACCGGCAAATTCAAATGGAGAGCTCGTTTCAGCCTTTCCATGACCTGCTATGCAGGCATTCACCCACTGAACATAATGCCCTTCCGGAACACGCTTTAACGTTGGTGCAGGAAGGTTGCTTTCCTTCATTTTTACTGTCGGTAACAGTCTCGGATTTTCGCCATAACAATCCATCAGGAGTTTACCCTTATCACCAATAAACAATGCGCCACCATCCCAGTTACCGAACGCTTCTTCCGGTAATAACTCATCAGGGCGGGCGGGTAGTAATCCCCCATCATGCCAGGAGACTTTTATTTTTCCTTTCCCATCTTTCCGCGGATAGCTCAGGTGTATGATTGATGATGGTGGACATCCATCAACATAATTTCCTTCAACCCACATATCCTTCCAGATATTGGCAACACTGCATTCAACCGATTCCGGATAATCAATAGGAAGTATGCGATAAACCGGGTCCATAATATGACAGGCCATATCACCCAAAGCTCCGGTACCAAAAGCCCACCAACCTCTCCAGTTGAAAGGAATATAAGCAGGATTATAATCTATATGCTGGGCTGGACCAAGCCACAGATCCCAATCCAGTTCTTTTGGGATATCATGTTTTCCGGAAGGCGTTGGAATACCCTGAGGCCATACCGGGCGGTTGGTCCAGCAATGAACTGTATGTACTTCACCTATAAGTCCTGCATCTACCAGTTCTTTAGATCGGCGAACACCTTCACCGCTTCCTCCCTGGTTACCCATCTGGGTGACCACTTTATAGCGTTTAGCCGCTTCCGTTAGCAGGCGTGCTTCATAGATATCATGAGTAAGTGGCTTCTGCGTATACACATGCTTACCCAGCTGCATAGCCGCTAAGGTTGCATTGGCATGCGTATGATCGGGGGTGGATATAGATACGGCATCTATATTTTTATTTTCTTTAGAGAGCATCTCCCGGAAATCGCGGTAATAAGGTGCTTTCGGAAAAGCTTTACGGGAAGCTGCTGCTGCCCGGTCGTCAACATCACATAGCCCCACAATATTTACCTTCTTTGATTTGAAGAATTCTGCGAGGTCGCTTTGTCCTTTACCTCCTACTCCAATTCCTGCTACGTTAAGTGTATCACTGGGGGCAATATGTCCTTTTCCCAGAACATGCCGGGGAACAATAAAAAAACCTGCCGCTGCCAGGGATGAGTTTCGAATGAATTTTCTGCGTGATGCTGATTTGCTGGGCATAATTACAATCGGTTTGCTTGTTAAAAGGAGATTCAATTTACACTGTAGATGGTTAAAATCAAAAGTATTATTTCATTCAAATCCACAGAACTCATTGTACTTTAGAAATAAAAATGATCGAATGGTCTGATTTTGAGAAAATCGATATGCGGGTGGGTACAATAATAGCTGCAACTTCCTTTCCTGAAGCCCGTAAACCAGCTTACCAGCTTATCATTGATTTCGGTTCAATGGGAATAAAAAAATCATCTGCCCAGATCACCGTGCTTTATTCAACAGACTCATTGGTAGGTATGCAGGTCATTGCTGTAGTGAACTTCTCACCCAAACGGATTGCAGGATTCACCAGTGAATGCCTCGTTCTTGGAATATATAATGAAAACAATGATGTAGTTTTATTGAAACCCGAACGACCCGTTTCAAACGGTCATAAAATAGGTTGATCATTATGCCTCAATCGTGGTACCACTCTCCCATTGGCATTATTCGCATAACCGTTACTGAAAGTTATGTGGAGGAAGTTCATTTTTGTGAACAGGATGATTTAAGTAATATGTCGCAGGCCAATAGCTGGAACTCCCTGTTACAGAATTGTACCGACCAGCTTATTGAATATTTTTCTGGTCAGCGAAGGCAGTTCGACCTGCCCGTGAACCAGGCCGGAACGGGTTTTCAGCAGCAGGTATGGGGTGAACTTACAGCCATCCCCTTTGGACGTACAATATCATATATGGACCTGGCAAGAAAACTGGGTGATCCAAAAGTTATACGCGCTGCTGCTTCTGCAAATGGCAAAAATAATATCGCCATAATCGTTCCCTGTCACCGCGTAATAGGAACTAACCGCGAAATGGTAGGTTATGCAGGCGGTATCGGGAGAAAGAAATGGTTACTGGATCATGAAAGAAAGATCGCCCATGGTGTTCAAACTCTTTTCTGATTCAGGTGCCCATATCACCGCCCGAAAAGGATAGTGGCAACAACATGCTCGCGCTGGAGATAATGTATACAGGCCCTTCCATTCCACCAAGGATCAGCCGTATAGGGTGCTTAACCCGGTCTTCATATTCCTGCAGCGATTGCCTGCAAATTCCGCATGGTGTGATGGGATGATTACTTTCCACCTGGCTGCTCCGGTAACTTAATGCAATAGTGTCTATCGGGATCTTGGGGAAAAGAGAAGAAACGGAAGCCAGTAAAACCCTTTCTGCGCATAACCCTACAGGAAAGGATGCATTTTCCTGGTTGGAACCAGCGAGGATCTCCCCATTGGCAAGTTTTGCTACCGCCCCCACAAAAAAATTGGAATAGGGTGCATAAGCATGTAATGTAACTTCCCTTGCTTCGGCCAGAAGCCAGGCATCCTCTTCTGTCAGTTCATCGAGGGATTGGTATACATCATAATCAAAATGGAATGCTTTTCTGGTCATGGTTATGATAAGTTATATCCCTAAGAAGGTACGCTATTTTATACTCCTGAACAACCTGTTCCAGCGGATACCATTATTCATGCTCATCCAGATGATCCAGGCCTCTCCTACTACATGGTCTTCAGGAACAAAACCCCAGAAGCGACTATCCTGTGAGTAATGCCGGTTATCGCCCATCATCCAGTAATAATTCATTTTAAAAGTGTACTGGTTGGTCTCCTTGCCATTGAGCATGAATTTTCCGTTCTGCTGTTCAAAACTATTTCCCTCATACACACGAATGGCCCTTTCATAAATGGAATAATTTTCAGGAGTGATGGTAAGAGTTGCACCTTTAGCAGGTATCCAAACCGGACCAAAATAGTCAACGGTCCATTTGTGTAATGTATCATTTGGAAAAGTAAGCTTTCCCCATAACCTGGGATCTACCTGGTCTTTACTTGTAAGCTGGGCGGTGAGTGTTTTTGCAAAGCCGGATGACTTCATTTTTTCTGCTGCTTCATGCGTAAGTAAAACCATGAACTTATTATTTCCCATTGATCCAAACTCTTCCGGATTCTCAATATCAATATTGAAATTTTCCAGCATGGATGCCTGGTCCAGTGGCTGGCCATTTGTTTCCAGTTCATAGGGCAATTGTGAATGCGGAGGATTGAAGCCGGGCTGGCTATTGATATATACCTGTCCGCCGCGAACCTCCAGGGTATCTCCTGCTATTGCTACACAACGCTTAATATAATTTTCACGCTTGTCAACGGGACGTATCACCAATGGATATGTGTCGGGATCATTTAAAATGTATTGGCGACCTATGTTCATATCGCCATTTCCGATGCGCCTGGCCTCCTGGTAAAAAGGAACAAGCGATTGGTAGGCAGGTGTATTGATAACAGTATCACCTTCAGGAAAATTAAAAACGACCACATCATTGCGTTTTACAGGGCTTGCAAACCAACGACTATAGGGAAGCTTGATCATTTCAGTATAAGACCGGGAAGACGTGCCGGGAATAGTATGATGCATAAAGGGGATGGCCAGTGGGGTATTAGGAATACGCGGGCCATAGCTGAGCTTACTTACGAACAGAAAATCATTTACCAGCAAAGTTTTCTCCATCGAACCGGTTGGAATCGTATATGCCTCAAAAATAAATGTGCGGATCAGGGTTGCGGCCACTACCGCGAAAATACCTGCATCAACCCACTCACGTACTGTTGATTTCTGGTAGTGTTTTACTCCCGCCGGGCCGATGAACCTGGTATTCTTATCCATCCCCACATAGGGAAAATAGATAAAGGGTACAAGGCAGGTAAGGGCATGCTCCCAAAAGCTGAATTTGGCAAAGCATTTGACCCATTCTATGAAAATTCCCATTGTCACAAACCATCCTGCAACCGGAATGAACTGCCAGAAGAACCAATGTTTGGGTCTTTGTGCAACATCCAACATAACCCAGGTGTTATAGAAAGGAATCCATGCTTTCCAGGAAGGAACACCCGCTTTTTCGAACATCTTGGAAAGTCCGAAAGCCGGGAGAAATACCAACAGTAATGAGATAAGGGTTATGATCAGGATTTGATACAGTGACATTCAGTGAATTTTAGATTCCGGCAAAAATACCATTCTGGAGGCAAAATGGTGTTTATTCAATCTATTTGTGTCGGATTTATTATAATTGTGACAGGCAGCGATTAAAAGATTTGTTAAGGAGGGGTAAGTTAGCATCATTAGTAGCAAAAAATGAATCATTTTACCATCAGTGATATTGAAAACCTTACCGGTATAAAGGCGCATACCCTTCGTATTTGGGAGCACCGTTATGGTGTTTGTAATGGAAAACGAAAAGATAGTGGCCACCGCTATTATGATGACGAGGACCTTAAGAAAATGCTTCGCCTTTCCATTCTATATAAAAATGGATTTAAGATCTCCAAACTGGCCGGCTTAAGTGATCTGGAACTTCGTAAACTGGCATCAGTTTACGATAAAGGCTGTTTTCATGAGAATTATATCGAACAGTTAATGCTTGCTGCACAAGCCTTCGACTTTGAACATTTTGAAAAGTTATTAAGAATATATATTGAGCAACTGGGCTTCGAGAAATCTGTTATCGAAGTTTTTTATCCTTTCCTCGAAAAGATGGGAATGTACTGGTTAACTGATAAAGCCATGCCAGCCCAGGAACATTTTAGTAGTAACCTTATTCAGAAATCCATGATGGTTGCTATAGATGAACTGCATGTTCCGGTACTTCGTGCCGATAAAAAAATTCTCCTGTTTACTCCTAAGGGGGAAGCTCATGAGATTCCTTTGTTGTTCATGCAATACCTTTTTAAACAACATGGGAAAGCAACGGTATATATGGGTGCCGAAGTTGAACTAAGCAGCATTGAATTTTATTGCCGTCACAAGAAAGTAACACATCTGTATTTTCACCTGATCACACACCTGAACAATATTGATCTGAAGACTTACCTGGCAGAGCTATCAGATAAAGCACCGGGAACAAAAATTATAGTATCCGGACCTGCATTAAAAGATGTAGCCGAGCAGTTACCCCATGGCATCAAATACCTGCGTTCGCTGCAGGAGCTGTTAACATTTGCCAAAGCGAATTAATCAGCGCTTGGGAGAAACATTGTTGATCACATCCTCTTTGAGAATTGACTTGCCTGAGAGAATAACCAATCTTTCAACCACATTTTTCAACTCGCGTATATTACCTGTCCATTCATATTCTTTGAGTGCTTCCATGGCAGGTTTTTCTATTTCTTTTTTCGCGATTCCATATTCCGCGCAAATGTTCTCAAGGAATTTATCAACCAGTTGCGGAATATCATCTCTCCTCTCATTTAGTGATGGTACATGGATGAGGATCACACTAAGGCGGTGGTATAAGTCGAGCCTGAAATTCTTTTCTTCAACTTCTTTAAGAAGATCCTTATTTGTAGCTGCCACCACCCTTACATCAACTGATATCTCCTTATCACCTCCTACCCTTGTGATCTTACCTTCCTGGAGTGCGCGCAATACCTTAGCCTGAGCACTGAGACTCATATCGCCGATCTCATCCAGGAATAAGGTTCCACCATTTGCCTGTTCAAATTTTCCAATGCGTTGTTTGATAGCTGAAGTGAATGATCCCTTTTCATGGCCGAACAATTCACTCTCGATCAATTCCCCCGGAATAGCCGCACAGTTAACTTCAACAAGCGGACCGCTGGCCCTGTTGCTTTTCTCGTGCAGCCATCTTGCCACCAGTTCTTTACCTACGCCATTTTCTCCTGTTATCATTACCCTCGCCTCAGTAGGTGCTACTTTCTCTATGGTATCCTTGATTCGTTGGATGGCGGGTGAATTACCAATCATGTCCTGCACCCTGCTAACTTTTCTTTTGAGCACTTTTGCTTCTGAAACCAGCGATGTTTTATCCATTGCATTTCGCAATGTAATTAGAAGCCTGTTTAGATCCGGTGGTTTAGAGATATAGTCGAACGCGCCTTTTTTTACTGCCTCTACTGCAGTTTCAATGGTACCATGACCAGAGATCATAATGATGGGAACGTCGGGGTTTGCTTCCCTTGCTTTGTCGAGGAATTCAATGCCATCAAGTTTAGGCATCTTGATATCACAGAGCACCACATCAAATGTGGTTTCCCTGAATTTTTTCAATCCCTCTTCTCCATCAGAAGCCTCTTCAATTTTATAGCCTTCGTATGATAAAATTTCTCCTAATGTTTTCCGTATGGCTCTTTCATCGTCTATGATGAGGATATTTGACATATGCTTTTATTGATGCGTTCAAATGTAGTATAAATGATTTTCAAAAAGCAACCTTAGTATTCATGATATATACTATCGTAATTCTACGAAAAAAATCGGGTAAAAGCGGCCTTGACAAGGCATACAAGGCGTTGTATTTTTGTTATATCCTATTGAAAGCAAAAATATCCTACTATGACTACCCTGAAACATCCTTTAAAAACAACTAAAGAAGTAAGTGTATGGCAAATGACTGCAAAACTGGTGGTACTTGCCGGCATCCTGATGGCTTATAGTTATTGCTTCCTTCTTACGGTTGGAAGTGTACTACGTTAAGCGTTCTTTTCTCAGAATTTTATAATGGTTAATGCAAAGAGGTGTCTGAATTTCAGACACCTCTTTGTTTATAAGTAATTCAATGAATCGAATTATTTTTTCATGTACATCACTTCCTTCACCAGTTTCACTGTACGTTCTACATCAGGCAGGGCAAGTGCCACAAGGTTGGGTGCATAATGCAGAGGAGCATCAGCTGCTGTAATACGGCGGATGGGAGCATCCAGGTAATCAAATCCTTCCTTCTGTATGCGGTAAGCGATCTCAGAAGAGATAGAAGCGAAAGGCCACTGCTCCTCCACAATGACAAGCCTGTTTGTTTTCTTCACGCTTTCAAGGATAGTCATCCAGTCGAGCGGACGAATTGAACGCAGGTCAATAACTTCTGCATTCACTCCTTCTTTTTCTAATTCTGAAGCAGCACCCAGTGCCACTTTCATCATTTTATTAAAAGAAACGATGGTTACATCACTACCTGCTTTTTTAACATCGGCCTTTCCAATAGGGATATAATATTCTTCTTCAGGCACCTCAGATTTTTCACCATACATCACTTCACTTTCCATGAAAATGATAGGGTCTTCTTCATAACGGATGGCTTGTTTCAAAAGCCCTTTTGCATCATATCCGTTACTTGGAGATACAACCTTCAGACCAGGAATATTGGCATAATAACTTTCGAATGCGGTGGAGTGCTGGGCGCCAAGCTGACCGGCAGAACCATTGGGTCCGCGGAAAACAATGGGGCATGACAACTGGCCACCACTCATAGCAAGCATTTTTGATGCCGTGTTGAGGATCTGGTCGAGAGCCAGAACGGCGAAGTTCCAGGTCATAAATTCAACGATCGGACGGAGGCCGTTCTGTGCAGCACCAACGGCTACTGCTGCAAATCCCAGCTCAGAGATCGGTGTATCAATAACACGCTTGTCGCCAAACTCATCCAGCATACCCTGGCTCACTTTATAGGCGCCATTGTATTCTGCTACCTCTTCACCCATCAGGAAAACACGGTCGTCGCGACGGAACTCTTCATTCATCGCTTCGCGGAGCGCTTCTCTAAATGCGATTGATCTTGCCATGCTATTGCTTTATTTTGGAGTGGCAAATTTATTGGTTCAACCTCAAATGCGCAAAAATTAGAGTCCTTAAGCGCAAAAAGTCCCGATAATCGGGACTTTTGCTAAACATTTGCCTGTATATCAGTTCAAAATTGCCTTTCTTATTTCAGAATAAGTGCGCGAATCATCCACCAATACCTTGCGCTTGTTCATCGGCAGCTTCTCATAGTTGCGAAGATCCTCCATATTCATAGTCTCTCCTCCTGCTGCACGAAGTGTTCCTGTAACTATATAATTCACTGCTGCTGCCAACATTGATTCCTGCAGATCACCCCATTGCTTATCAAGACCATCTGCTACAATTTTATCAGGTGTGAAACCATTGAAGTAGCTTCCTTCGTTGGCGCTGTTAACAAGCCTTGAAGAAACAGGGAATACATACCAGTTGCCAACAGGAATCGGGAAATATCCGACTGGCTTACCATTGGTAGTATTTGGCCCAACTGTTTTTACTTCCATATGTGGTTTCATCAGGTTGATAAGCGCTTCACTTGCCGATGCAGTATTCCTTGAAATCAGCATTACCATTTTTGGAACATTCACTGTTCCTTTTTTAGAAAAGTTTACAGTCCGATTAAACTCCTGCAGTATATCATTATATACCTGCTTGTACATCACATTTCCATTTGATGCATTTGGAACGATATAATTGGCGAGCTCTTCCTGCAACGCAACATAGCCACCCCCGTTATAGCGAACATCAACCACGAGGTCGGTAATACCTGCTGCGGCAAACTCACTGAAGGTCTGCTGGAACCTGTTCTTCATTGTGGTCTGGTCACCCAGGAAAGAATTCAGCACCATATACCCGATCTTCTTTCCTCCTGTATTATAAACTGTATCCAATACAAGGGGTTGTTCCTGGTAAGAAGTTGCAGCTATCGTAAGATCAACTGTGCTTCCATCTGGCTTCTGAAAATTGATATCTGCAGAGGTACTGTAGTAGATGGCATTAACCACAAAATCAATAGTAGCCTGGTCTGCAACATTAATATTTCGACCATTGATCTTCATGATACGCCATGCCCGCTGAACGCCTGCCTTGCCAGCAGAAGATGCAGGCTCCACATAGGTTACACGGAGATCATTTTCTGTACGGAAGAATATCCCAATTCCAAAATCGCCACTGATACCACTGCTGATATCATCCCACTCAGATTGAAGTATTCCAAAACTCCACCTGTCAACCGGATTGGTAAATCCTGGTTCCTTGCTATATGGACGGATGCCTGTCATAACACCATCAGGATCGGCAAACTGCCTGGGATTAAAATTGGCAGGGATCTGCTTGTACCATAGGTAGGCCTCACGGGCTATCATGAGCGAAGTATCTTTCACTTTATCAGCAGCAGATACTGGCGGAGGAGGCGGTGGAGTAGTATCGTCCGTTCCCTTGTCCTTTTTACAGGAACTGATGAAAAGGCCGAGTAAGAGCGATAGTGTCAGTATGCGTTTCATTAGGTAATTTTTGCTTTTCAATATACGCGTTTGTTTTTTTTATAGATGTTTTGTTGGCCCGAATGGTGGCAATACTGGCAAAATATTAACCAATTAAGGTAATTCCCTTGTCATCAGCCAATCCGTTTGAAGATCACGACCTAACATAAATGGATGACTGCCAACTTTTTCAAATCCCCATTTCTGGTAAAAACCGATTGCTCGCTGGTTATGTTCCCAAACGCCCAGCCATATCCTTTCAAATCCCAGGCCAGAAGCAAATTCCAGCAAATGCGACATCATTGCCTTGCCAACCCCTTTACCGATGGAATCAGCGATGGCATAAAAACGCGCCAGCTCAATACTGTTTCCTGCGGGGATGCAATCGGGATGACCTTCCGGCCTTTCCCTTAAACGCAGGTATCCAACAGGGCGTTGCCCATCCCATGCAATAAAAAAATGATTACCGGGGAGGAAGATTTCTTTTTCCAGTGCTTCCGGCTGCAGGTGCTCGGCCAGGTATAATTCCATATCCTCAGCAGTGTTATCGGCTGCAAAAGAATCATAGAATGTATCCCTTGTTAAAGTTGCAATAAGAGATGCATCTTCCGGTAAGGCCTTTCGAACTTCCAGCATACTATTAATTGATATTTTCTATAACCATGGCAGAAGCTCCTCCTCCTCCATTACAGATTCCTGCAGCACCATATTTTGCATTATTTGCCTTTAACACATTCAATAGTGTTACAATTATCCTTGCACCTGAACATCCAAGGGGATGGCCTAATGAAACTGCCCCACCATGAACATTTACTTTTGCCGGATCAAGCTGCATACGCCGACTATTCTCTATTCCCACTACAGCAAATGCTTCATTGAGTTCCCAATACTCAACATCCTGCATTTTCAGTCCTGCTTTTTCAACAGCTTTAGGAACTGCAAGAGATGGCGTAGTGGTGAACCACTCAGGTGCCTGCTCGGCATCGGCCCAGGAGAGGATTCTTGCGATTGGTTTCAACCCCAGTTCATCTGCTTTCTCTTTGCTCATCAACACCAGTGCTGCTGCGCCATCATTCATGGTGGAGGCATTTGCTGCTGTTACAGTTCCATCTTTCTGGAAGGCAGGTTTCAATTCAGGGATCTTATCAAACTTAACATTGAATGGTTCTTCATCTTTTGCAAACATGATGGGGTCTCCTTTTCTCTGGGGAATGGGAACCGGGATCACCTCATTATCAAACTTTCCGGTCTCCCAAGCTGCCTGGCTTCGGCGGTAACTCTCCTTCGCGAAATTGTCCTGCTCCTCCCTGCTGATGCCACAATCTTTTGCACAAAGCTCTGCTGCATTGCCCATGGCCTTTCCATCATATACATCGGTTAAACCGTCCTTGGCAAGTCCATCAATCAATGTACTATTCCCATACTTGTTTCCCCAACGCATATTCTCCACGTAGAAAGGAACATTACTCATACTTTCCATGCCGCCTGCAACAACAATATCAGCATCTCCCAAACGGATGCTTTGTGCTGCCAGCGCCAGGGCTTTCATCCCACTGGCGCAAACTTTATTGATGGTTGTACAATTTACCGAATCTGGTAGTCCCGCAAATTTGGCTGCCTGCCTTGCTGGCGCCTGGCCAAGATTAGCCTGTATTACAGAGCCCATCAAAACATCATTTACTTTGTGCGGATCAATTCCCGCCTTTTCCAATGCTGCCTTTATTGCGATTGCCCCAAGCTGGGTGGCAGAGATATCTTTCAGGCTGCCACCAAAACTTCCCATCGGTGTGCGAACTGCGGAAATAATATAAACGTCTTTCATATGCAAGTTTTCGAATTTGAATTATTAGCAAATGTAAGGAGGATGCCTGTAAAACTAACAGTTGATAGTTTCATGGTTTGTCATCTCCCAGCAGTTCCGCCATTGCTTGTCCGCCCTCCATTCTTTCGGCCACCAATTTCAGGATCGCCGCGAATGGCACAAACAGGATCATGCCGGCTGCACCCCAGAGAATACCACCAATAATAATGGCAACGATGGTCATCAGCGTGTTCAGGTTGAGCCGCCTGCTTACGGCCCAGGGAAATATTATATTGGCTTCCAGGTATTGCACGAAGGCAAAAATCCCGATCACGCCAATGGGATACCAGATCGAATTGTAGGTGACCCATGAAAGTGTAATCGGAAAGAGCGATGCTACCAATATTCCCACATAAGGAATAAAAGTAAGCAGTGCTGCAATGCATCCGAACAGAATGGCATGGGGTACACCAAGAATTAAAAGGCCAACACTATTAAGAACTCCCACTATAAGGTATACCACGATCATTCCTTTAATGAATTCATAGTAGGAATGAATGGCAAGCTGGATAATTTCGATTATACCTGTACGATAGTGTACCGGCAAAAATAATATGAGTGCTTTTACGAGCCTGTGTCGATAATACAAAATAAGAAAACTGTAAATGGGAATGAGGAATAACAAAACAGCCGACACGGCAGATGCGCTGATGGTTTGCTGTACGAGGCCAAAAATATGTGAGGTGGAATTCTTGCCGAATTCCTCCAGCCATTCTTTCTGGGTTGCTTCACTAATATTCCATTCCTGCACCAGGTAAGCTGAGAACTGGATTGACGACTGGTTTAGCTTATCTCTGAGTAGTGGCCATTCATTTCCAAAATTCTGCAATTGCTGTATTAGCAGGAATATTATCCCACCCAATAAGAGCGTAACCATTACGAGGTTTATAATGATAGCGGTAGATTTTCCTATTCCTTTTTTCTCCATCCACTTACATATGGGATACAGGATAAAACTTATCAGCAAGGCAAAGCTAAGTGGGATAAAAAGCGAGCGCCCGGTATAGAGTATTATACCTGCCAGCACTATGGCCAGCAATATTTGCAGGTACCTGGGCATTTAAATTAGTTTGTTGTGAATCTACTTAAACTGTTCTGCTTTTGCGACGTTTAAACCATTTTTCAATTTCCACTGCAAAAAATACTGCTGATGAAATTGCCATCGCAATACCCAGATCAGTAAGCGAAAGTGGTGCTGTTTTAAATATCGGATTCATCACCGGTGTATAGATAATCATGAGTTGTAAAAGAAAGGTCAGTGCCACTGAAAATATCAATCTCTTATTCGAAAATATCCCTTGTGTAAAGAAGGAATCCTGCTCCGATCTTATCGCAAGGACATGCCCCATCTGGCTGAAACAAAGAACCGTGAATACGATCGTTTGCCAGTCGTGGTTACCCGACCTGATTTCAAATGCCTGTGTAATAAGCGTGATGGCACCCATCAGCAATCCAACCCAGATGGCATGGAATCCAAGACCCTTGGCAAATATGCTTTCATTGGGATGGCGTGGTGGCCTCTTCATAATTCCTTTTTCTGCCGGCTCATAAGCAAGTGCAAGTCCGGGTAATCCATCCGTAACGAGATTAATCCATAATATATGAATGGGTAGTAAAGGCACTGGCAGTCCAAAGAATGGCGCAAGAAATATGGTCCAGATTTCACCTGAGTTGCCCGTCAGCACATACTTGATAAACTTCCGGATATTGTCATAGATCCTTCTGCCGCTTTTTACAGATTTTACAATGGTGGCAAAATTATCATCCAGCAAAATCATATGACCTGCTTCCTTGGAAACATCTGTTCCGGTGATGCCCATTGCAATACCGATGTTTGCTTTCTTCAATGATGGCGCATCATTTACACCATCGCCGGTCATTGCAACAAATTGTCCTTTTTCCTGTAGGGCCTGCACGATCTTTAATTTCTGCACAGGTGAAACCCTGGCGTATACCCGAATATGTTCCACTTTATCAGTGAACTCCTGGTCGGTCAATGCATCCAACTGCGGACCGGTAATCACCTCATCATTATTCTCTTCCAGGATACCGATACGTTTTGCTATCGTCTTTGCGGTAAGGGGATGGTCGCCCGTTATCATAACCGTTTTTATTCCGGCAGTTTTACATTCTGTGACGGCCTGAATAGCTTCTTCGCGTGGTGGGTCCATCATACCTACCGCACCCAGAATTTCGAGGTTGCTTTCAATGGTTTTCACCTCTTCAACAGAAGGTTCATGATCCCACTTACGCATGGCAAAACCCAATACCCGCAGACCATCCATGGCCATTGTATCAGATGCATCCTTTAATTTTTCACTATCCTCATCTGTTAAACCGGCTGCTTTTGTAACCAATATATCCAACGCTCCTTTGGTGAAGGAATAATGAGCATTATCATGGCGATGAATGGTGGTCATCATTTTACGATCACCGTCAAAAGGAATTTCATTTACGCGTGGAAATGATTCTTCCAGTTCAAACTTGATGATATTATTTTGTTCTGCCAGTTCATATAATGCAATCTCCGTGGGATCGCCCATGGCATTTTTATTGGCATCCGCCACTACATCATTATTGAGGGTGAGTGCATGGAGCAGCCATTTTTCATTTTCACTGATACCATCGAGGTGCATATCTGCCGGGGCAATGAAGTTTCCTTCTACATACACTTTTTCAACCGTCATTTTATTTTTAGTAAGTGTTCCGGTTTTGTCGGAACAGATATAGGTGACAGATCCCAATGTTTCAACGGCAGGAAGTTTGCGGATTAGTGCCTGCTGCTTTACCATTCTTTTGGCGCCAATTGCGAGTGCGATGGTAACTACTGCTGGCAATGCTTCCGGAATAGCTGCCACGGCAAGTGAAATTGCTGTAAGCAGAATGGGCAGTGGTTCTTCACCCCTGATAATACCTATGATGAAGACAAGCGCACAAATAGCCAGCACCGCCCAGGATAGTTTTTTACCAAAGGCTGCCAGCCTGTGTTGTAAGGGTGTTTTTGATTCTTCTCCCTGCAGCATACCGGCGATCTTTCCCAGTTCTGTATGCATGGCAGTATGCACCACTACCGCTGTTGCACGGCCATAGGCTACATGTGTGCTTTTGAATGCCATATTGAGCCGGTCGCCCAGCGGCACATCCTCCCGATCAAGTGTATTGGGATTTTTTTCTACTGCTTCAGACTCTCCTGTAAGGCTGGCCTCGGTTAGTTTCAACTGGCTTGTTTCAATCAACCGGAGATCAGCAGGAACAATATTTCCTGCTTCCAGTTTGACGATATCTCCCGGCACCAATTCTTCAGCGGGTATAGTTACCGGCTTGCCATCACGGATAACAACAGCCGAAGATGCGGCCATTTTTTTCAGGCTTTCAATAGCCTTCTCTGCATTATACTCCTGTATAAACCCAACTATGGCATTGATGATCACAATAAGGAGGATGGCGGTGGCATCAATAAGGTCGCCGAACACGCCTGCCAGCACTGCAGCAGCCATTAAAACGATGATCATGAAATCCTTGAACTGTGCAAGGAATAGAGTAATGGGAGATTTTTTCTTTTGTGCAGTGATCACGTTGAGGCCATATTCTTCTACCCGGCGTGGGATCTCATCACTGCTAAGGCCTTTGGTACTGGTATTGAGTTTGGATAAATTGTCTTCAATGTTGGTATTGTGCCATGCCATGCTATAAAGATAAAAAAGGACCGCTAAAGCGGCCCTTTTTTATCAGTTGTTCACCGGGAAGAAGTAATACCCTACTTCGCAGAGTATAAATTCATTTGGTACAACGTTGAATAAGGTTTGTTGCATGTGCTTCTGGTAGCGTTGACTTGTTTCGGGCAAATGCTCTACCAGTTTCCAGTTGCGGATCTTCAGCACCGCCATTTTGCTTGAATCGCTCAGGTGGTCCTGGATCATTTGAAACTTTTCGGCAATATGTGCCTGGTCGTTGAAATACAACTGTTCATTCATGGGTTTCTTAGTTTTCGAAAGGGTATGGAAATACGGATTAAAAACGGATCCATTAAAAAACGGGCAATCAAATTCAAAATTGTGTCCATTCATCGAAAAGCATCCTAACCATTTCATTACCAGCGGTTATTCTAAATTTCTTATCATTGCGGATCAATCTAAACCAATGAAAAAGACCCTAACCACCATCCTGATGATGGTATTCTATGTGCTTTCCTTTTCCCAGCCAGCCATTCGTCCCCTATCCCGCCCGAATCCACCGGGATTTGATGAGGCAATCCAGGCAGTCATCTTTGATTATTCCACCAATTTCAGGAACATCCAGGGCCCTCTCGTAAATGATGAAGCGGAGTATGAAAAATATGCATCCCTGGTAGAGCTACCCGGCGCCGAGCAATCCATCATCACGCGGTTTCATTCTGTAGAAGATACCACTGCCAGCTGGCAGGCCATCATGTTGTCAACAGAGGAGTATGACGAAGCTGCTTCACAATACAAGAAGTTATGCCAGCAGATGAAAGCAACAAAGCTCTCCCTGCCCGATGGCAGCCAGGTCCAATTCAGGTCAGACTATCAGCCACCTTCATCCGAAAACAAGTTCACCAGCTCATTCTACTACCTGCCTCAGGCAGACGAAGTGTATAATGTACGGGTAGAAGTTGAACTGATCGCCTTACTCGGAGAGTTTAAAGTGCAGATTAATATCCACCAGGACCCATCAAGGAAAATTTAAGAGGTAAGAGGACCTAACAGGTAAGAGGTAAGATGTAAGAGGTAAGAGGTAAGAGGTAAGAGGACCTAACAGGTAAGAGGTAAGAGGTAAGAGGTAAGAATTAAGGTAAGATGTAAGAATTAGTATTGGATGCTGCACTCTCATTCTCCAAAAAACCGCAGTACATCCCCCACGTAAATCTTACCTCTTACCTCTTAATTCTTACCTCCCTAGGCTTCTTCCATCACCGCATGCTTATTATAATCCTCAGTCAGTTTTTTCTGGAGTTCATATGGAACAACAACATAACTGTCGAAGTCCATTTTGAACTTAGCCCTGCCCTGGGTTATAGAGCGTAACGATGATGAATACTCGAACATTTCTGCTATCGGAACCTTAGCCGTGATCTTAGAAAACTGTCCCTCTGTTTCCATGCCTTCCACAAGCGCCCTTCTGGTCTGCAGGTCACCCATAACAGCACCGGTAAGGTCTTCGGGACACATTACCTCCAGTTTATAAATAGGTTCCAGCAGTTGTGGATCTGCCTCGCGGAATGCCTGCCGGAAAGCCTGTAATCCCGCCAGCTTGAAGGAAATATCGTTGGAATCAACCGGGTGCATTTTACCATCAAATACACTTACCCTGATGTCACGAACATAACTGCCGGTAAGCGGACCTTCCTGCATTTTTTCCATCACCCCTTTCATAATGGAAGGAAGGAAACGCACATCAATAGCACCTCCTACTATACAATTATAGTATACCAGTTTACCACCCCATGGCAAATCATGGGTCTCACGGCCGCGAACGTTCAATCCCGCAGGCTCGGGCATCCCCTCAGTGAAAGGTTCTATCCGCATATGCACTTCCCCAAACTGTCCTGCCCCACCCGATTGTTTTTTATGCCTGTACTGTGCATCAGCGCTTTTACGGATGGTTTCACGGTAGGCGATTTTTGGTCGGATAAAACGAACCTCAATTTTTGCCAGATGCTCTATCTTCCATTTGATCACTGCAAGATGCATATCACCCTGGCAATGGATGATGGTTTGCTTTAGTTCGGGAGAGATCTCCACTTTCACGGTTGGATCTTCATCCACCAACTGGTGCAATGCCTGCGAAAGTTTATCTTCTTCTCCTTTATTCACCGGCTCAATGGCCATGCTCATATTAGGAGGTGGAAAGGATATAGGAACCAGTTCAATATCTTTTCCTTTTTCATGGAGTGTATTGTTAACATGCGTGTTGCGAAGCTTCAAAGTAGCCCCTATATCACCGGCACTTAGCTCATTCACATTGGTGCGCTTGTTTCCTTCCACAATAAATAACTGGTTGATCTTTTCAGAAACATTGGTGTTTTCATTTACCAGTTCCATTCCTGATTTCACCACACCTGAATACACTTTGAAAAAGGACATCTCGCCTACATGGGGTTCTGTAACTGTTTTGTAAACAAAGATGCAGGTGGGACCAGATGCATCACATGGAAGTGTGCTACCCTTCAGCGTTTTTTGGGGAGGCATTTCGTTGGCGGAGGGACAAACATTATCGATGAAACCCATCAGGCGGCCACTGCCCATATTGCGTTCGGCCGACAAGCAGAATAAGGGAAAGAGATCGTGATTGATCATCGCTTTCTTCATGCCTTCCTTCATTTCATCTTCATCCAGTTCACCCTTATCAAAATAATGTTCCATGAGGGTCTCGTCATTGCTGGCAACAGCTTCCACCAGTTCTTTGTGGAGGCGTTCTGCTTTTTCTTTTTCAGCATCAGGAATGGGAAGCTTCTCGGGCTTTCCACCACTATCGTGGAATTTGTAAAGGGTCATGCGGAGTACGTCAATGATCTCGTGGAAACCTGCGCCCTGTTGCACAGGATACTGCACCACCACGATCTTGGATCCGAAATGTTCTTTGGCCTGCTGAACTGTTTTGTCATAATCAGCCTGCTCATGATCGAGCTGGTTAACGGCAAATATCATTGGCGTCTTGAACTGTTCGGTGTATTGCCAGATGATATCAGTGCCTACTTCAACGCCCATGGAAGCATTGAGTAACATTACACCGGTATCGGCTACACGAAGTGCAGAGATCACCTCACCGGCAAAATCATCATATCCCGGGGTGTCGAGGATATTGATCTTATAGCCGCGCCATTTACTGTGCATGAGTTTGGAGAAAATACTATTTCCACGGGCCTGTTCAAGTTCATGGTAATCGCCCGTGGTTGTGCCCGCGGCAACTGAGCCGCGGCGTGGAATGAGTCCTGCTTCAAAAAGCATGCTCTCCGCTAATGAGGTCTTACCTGAACCGGCATGGCCAAGCAAGACGATATTTTTTACATGGTTGGTATCAAATTCGGCCGACATAAAAAATAATTGAAGATTGAGGATTGCTGATCTCTGATTGTATGATGGATCGGTCTGCGGTACTTCACTGTAGCCGCCAATAGATTACTGTTGTCGTTCAGCAACCAGCAATCATCAATCAGCAATTAAAATTTGTTTATTGCATCTTGCCGACAAACTGTTTAAACTCTCCCTGCACCTGCTGTAAGGTGCCCTGTAGCTGTTCGAACTGCGAGTGCAGATCTTCATGCGCCGACCAGGTGGCATCCGTTACCTGCCCCTTCTGGGAGATCTCCCATTCCGCGATCCGTTCATGCTCTTTGATGGCATGCTTCAAATCGTGAATGTTGATTTGCTGAATGTAAAACTGGTTTTGTAGATGTTCCAGGTCGGTGAGTTGGTTTCGGTCCTGGAGGTTGGTAGAGAGTTGCTGGAGCTTTTCATTGAGTGAAGAGAAGTTGCTTCTCTGATCGCGGAGGGTGTTTCTCCAGGTTGAACACTCTCCGGCCAATTGGGAAATGTCTGTAGTAACCATTGGAATTATATTTAAGTGAAGAAATAATTTCCGAATGATAGTTTGAGGGCTGGTTAAAATCAATTCTAATTTAAGACAGTTTTCGCGAAAAAAATGAATAACAATACAGTATTTTTGACGAATGCGCAGATCTCTTGAAATCCTGGGAACCGGTCTGAAAATGGCACTTGATGAGTTCCGCTCCAACAAATTACGGACATTTTTATCCCTTTTTGGCATCACGATAGGAATATTTTGTATCATAGGTGTTCTGGCCACTGTCAACAGCCTGGAAGCCAATGTTCAGAAGGATATTAAAGCGCTGGGTAGCAATACCATTTTCATTGATAAATGGGATTATAGTGGCCAGGTTCCTTATTGGAAACTTGTAAACAGGCCAACGCCGAAATTTGAGGAACTTTCGCTGTTAAAGAAAGCTGTCCCTGAAGCCTCCAATGTGGCTTTTGCGCTTCAGCGGATGGATAAAATAGAGTTTGAAGATCAGAAGCTGGAGAATGTACGGATATATGGAATAACTGAAGATTTCTCTAATATCCAGTCGATCAGCGTTATCGATGGTCGTTATCTCCAACAGTCCGACTTTGATTTTGCAAGTAATCACGGCGTCATTGGTTCTAAAGTTGCAGAAGAGTTATTTGGAAGAGCAGAACTGGCTGTGGGAAGAATCATACAACTATATGACCGCCAGGTTTTGGTGATCGGCCTCATCAAGAAGCAGGGATCAAGTATAATCGGGGGCTGGGAATTCGATAACAGCCTGATCATTCCATATTCTTTCATGAAAACACTTGTGCGGGAAGAATCAAGTCAGCCCGTGCTGATGTTGCAGGGAAAGGAGAATATCCCTATGGCAGCACTAAGAGATGAAACGATGGGTGCCATGCGCTCCATCCGTAAACTCAAGCCACAACAGCTTGAAAATTTTTCGCTCAATGATGTGGATGCTTTCGGTGAATTTGCTTCCGGTATTTTTGCAGGAATCAATATGGGTGGATTTTTCATTGCCGTATTATCACTGGTAGTTGGGATGTTTGGCGTGGCCAATATCATGTTCGTAACCGTAAGGGAAAGAACCAGCCAGATCGGTCTAAAAAAGGCAATTGGTGCCAAAAAAGGAACCATCTTGCTGGAGTTCCTGATGGAATCAGCCTTCCTCTGTATCATGGGTGGGATGATCGGATTATTGCTGGTATTTATTCTTACCCAGGTATTCTCCAAATTGCTGGGCTTCCCCATCTTCATTTCAGTTGATATAATGGTGATAGCAGTATCTATATGTATAGTGGTAGGAATTTTAGCTGGAATTATCCCTGCTTCCATCGCCGCTAAAATGGATCCGGTTGTTGCTATCAGGAGTAAATAGTTTTTCAAAAATGATTACAATCCTCGCTATAGAATCTTCCTGTGATGAAACAGCCGCGTCGGTGTGTCGTGAGGGAAGGATCCTTTCTAATATTATAGCCTCCCAGAAAGTGCATGAGTCCTATGGCGGAGTTGTTCCTGAACTCGCCAGCCGGGCGCATATGCAGCATATTGTTCCCGTGGTTGACCAGGCCATGAAGATGGCTGGCGTTGAAATGGATTCACTTGATGGTATTGCTTTTACCCAGGCACCGGGACTGATCGGAGCCTTGCTGGTAGGTGCACAGTTTGCCCGCTCCATGGCCCTGGCATTAAATAAGCCGCTGATTCCTGTTCATCACATGCAGGCACATGTTATCGCCAATCTCATTGATGAGCCATCCCCTTCTTTCCCCTTTCTTTGTTTAACCGTTAGTGGCGGACATACGCAGATCGTGCTATGCGAATCACCTACCATTATGAATGTTATCGGTGAAACAATTGATGATGCAGCCGGCGAAGCTTTTGATAAATCAGCGAAAATACTTGGACTACCCTACCCCGGTGGTCCATTGATAGACAGCTATTCAAAGCAAGGTAATCCCAAAGCATTCATATTTCCTGAGCCACAGATACCCGGCTTGAATTTCAGCTTCAGCGGATTGAAGACCTCAATCCTTTATTTTTTGCAGGAGCACCAGCGCCAGAATCCGAATTTCATAGAAGAGAGATTACCCGATATCTGTGCCTCCATCCAGCGCAGGATCGTAACGATCCTGTTGAACAAACTAAAAAAAGCGGCCGTCGAAACCGGTATCAAAGAGATATGCCTAGCGGGAGGTGTTTCTTCCAACAGTGAACTCCGCAGCGCCTTAAAGGAAGCCGGTAATAAATATGGATGGCATACCTATTATCCGTCTCCCCAGTATTGTACCGATAATGCAGCTATGATTGCCATGACAGCCTATTATAAATTCCTGGATGGCGACTTCGCCGATCTCTCTGCTGTACCAAGCGCAAGAGCAACCTGGTAAAATAGCAGGGGCATGGCAAATACTTATTTCCAATTCAAGCAATTCACCGTTCACCAGGAGCGAACAGCCATGAAGGTTTGCACCGATGCCTGTGTTTTCGGAGCATGGGTTGCAGCTAAAATGAATCCCTTACATACAGCAAACGCCCCGGGACTGGATATTGGAACAGGAACCGGACTATTAAGTCTGATGCTGGCGCAGCAACTTTCTCTTAAAATTGATGCTGTTGAAATGGATAAGGATGCCTTTGAGCAGTCGGCCGGAAATTTTAAGGATAGTCCATGGGTAGCAAGTCTCTCGGCAGTGCATGCAGACATAAGATCGTTCAGTTCAACTGCCGGTAAATATGATCTCATCATATCGAATCCCCCTTTCTTTGAGAATGACCTGAAAGCAAGCGGGCGAGGCAGGAACCTTGCCCGTCATGAATCATTGCTCGATCTTCGTGAATTGTTCCGGATCGCCGCCTTGCTGCTGGCACATGAAGGTTATTTCGCACTCCTGCTTCCGGCACATAGAAAAGTGCAGGCTGAGCAACTCGCGGCTGAATCAGGTATGCATCCCTGTTATATTGCTGATGTTCACCAGTCCATGAAGCATTCGGCTTTCAGGGTGATGTTCATTTTCAGAAATCGTGCGGCTACTGCTTCAGTGGAAAAAATCCATATCAGGAATGGCGACCACTATTCACCTGAATTTGTACAACTTCTCCAACCCTATTATCTCCACCTTTAGCATAGTGGAAATATTATTACATTCGGTTATAAGCCCAAAACAGATTTATGAAGAAAATATTTTGCCTGCTGACCATCAGCGCAGTGATCTTCCAAACCATCCATGCACAACCGAGAAATACACCGGCCCCAGCAGCCGCACCAAAAGAGGAAAAACCGCATGGTTCAAGCCTGGTATTTAATCCCGATGATGCAGTAACCACCACCAGCGTTGTTAACGTGAAGGGGAAGGCCATCCCCTACAAAGCTATCGCAGGAACAATGCCGGTTTGGGATGAAGATGGTAAAACGGTAGCGGGATTATTCTACACTTATTATGAGCGGACAGATCTCAAAGACCGCAGTACAAGGCCGCTGGTGATCTCCTTCAATGGTGGTCCGGGTTCCGCATCGGTATGGATGCATCTTGCCTATACCGGGCCACGCATATTGAAGATAGATGACGAAGGCTACCCCGTTCAGCCCTATGGCTTCAAGGATAATCCCTACAGCATACTGGATGTGGCGGATATCGTTTTCATCGATCCCGTGAATACAGGTTTCTCAAGGATTGTAAATAAAGAAACACCCAGGGCCAACTTTTTCGGGGTGAATGCAGATATTAAATACCTGGCGGAATGGATAAATGGTTTTTTGTCGAGATATAATCGCTGGGCTTCTCCTAAATACCTTATTGGTGAGAGTTATGGTACCACCAGGGTATCGGGATTGGCACTCGCCATGCAGGAATCACAGTGGACCTATTTAAATGGTGTGATTCTCGTTTCACCAACTGAGTTGGGAATTGAGAGAGGTACTGCTACTGACGCGGCTTTACGTCTCCCCTATTTTGCCGCCACAGCCTGGTACCATAAAAAGTTGCCGGCCGATCTGCAGGCAAAGGACCTCACTGACATGTTACCCGAAGTGGAGCAATTCACCATGAATGAACTACTAACGGCCATCAATAAGGGCAGTATGCTACCGGCGGCAGAAAAGAAGAATATTGCCGCTAAGATGGCAAGGTATTCGGGATTGTCGGAATCAGTTATTCTGCAACATAACCTTGATGTGCCACTGAATTATTTCTGGAAAGAATTATTGAGGGAGAAAGGGCAAACGATCGGGCGGCTCGACTCGCGTTACATAGGGCTCGACAAACAGGACGCGGGCGACAGGCCTGATTTTAATGCCGAACTGAATTCATGGTTACATTCTTTTACCCCAGCCATCAATATGTACCTGCGCGAAGAGCTTAAGTACAAAACCGATTTCAAGTATAATATGTTTGGACCCGTACATCCATGGGACAGGACGAATGATAAGACCGGTGAAAATCTTCGTAAGGCCATGGCAGAAAATCCTTACCTGCATGTATTGGTGCAATCCGGATATTATGATGGCGCCTGTGATTATTTCAATGCCAAGTATAACATGTGGCAAATGGATCCCGGTGGTAAGCTAAGTTCAAGGATGAGCTGGGAAGGTTATCGCAGTGGTCATATGATGTACCTGCGTAAGGAGGATCTTCAAAAGAGCAATGAAGATATCAGGCAGTTTATTTTGAAGTCAACTCCCAGGCAAGGTGATCCTGCCAGGTACTGATCATTTCTTAAACATGAAATAAACTGCTCCCAGTAGAAAGGCAAAACTCACGAGGTAATTCCATCTTAGTGGTTCCTTCAAATACAGGACAGCAAAAACGGCGAATACTACCAGTGTAATAACTTCCTGGGTCATCTTTAACTGGAAACCGCTGAAACCGTTTGCATAACCCATCCGGTTGGCAGGCACCATGAGGCAATACTCGAAAAATGCTATTCCCCAGGCAATCAATATTGCCTGCCATAGCGCAAGGCCCTTGTGTTTTAAGTGCCCATACCAGGCGATGGTCATAAATACATTAGAGGCCAGCAGGAGGAGGATGGTTCGCATATATCAAAATCTAAGCAGTGAAAATAAAAAGAAAACCGATCGCCCAGACGACCGGTTTCTACTTGTTGATACAAGATTTGCAACCTCTGCGGCTAAAGTAATATGCCATGCTGGCTTATGCAATCGTAAATCTACTTTTCTGAAATGAAAAAGCACCACCTTACGGCAGTGCTTATAAAAAATGGACGGTTACTAATAATGTAGCGGGTATGCAATATATGTTTTTTTCATATTACCTGAAATTTAATTCAGGCTTCTGAAATCAACCGGTACCAGTTTACTTACTCCGGGCTCCTGCATGGTAACACCATAAATGGCATCTACAGAACCCATGGTCATTTTGTTGTGCGTTACAATGATGAACTGGCTTTCTTCACTAAAGCGTCTGATCATATTCGTGAATTTGCCAACGTTGGCATCATCCAGCGGCGCATCAACTTCATCAAGTATACAGAACGGTGCTGGTTTGATCAGGTAGATGGCAAAGAGCAGTGCTGTTGCTGTAAGCGTTTTTTCTCCTCCACTTAATTGCGTGATGGATGATGGGCGCTTCCCTTTGGGTTTGGCAATGATATCGATTCCCGTTTCTGCAAGGTTTTCTGGATTCTCCAGTATGAGGTCGCATTGATCTTCTTCCGTAAACAAGGCTTTGAATACACGTATGAAATTCTCTTTGACCTGGTTAAAGGTCTCAAGAAATTTCTGGTTTGCAGTACTCTCCACTTCAGCAATTGTTTGCAGCAGACTTTCCTTAGCGGTTACCAGGTCATTCTTTTGTTCGAGGATGAACTCGTAACGTTTTTTCATTTCCGTGAAGGCCTCAATGGCCGTAGGATTCACTTCACCCAGGTTCTCGAGCCGCTTCTTCATTTTTTCTGATCTCTCCTGCAATTCCTCCACCGGCGTTTCGGTAGATCTTGGCTGGTCGATGATATCATCGAGGTTGATCCTGAACTCTACCTGAAGACGTTCCTTCATTCCGGCCAGTTGCAGTTTAAGTTCATTGAGGCGATCCTTGATACCACCCAGCAATTGCTCCAGCTGTTCCTTCTCTTTAACCTTATGTCTTAGGTCGCTCTCTTTCTCATTGAGCTTGTTACGCATATTATAATATGCCTGGTCCGTTTCATTGAGAACCTTTTCATCTTCTTCTTTTTTCTTCAGCAGTTCAAACAATCCACTCTCTGCCTGTGAAAGAAGGTCAGCGCTTTCGCTTATACTTTCAACTGTCTGCTTTAACTGGCTCTTATTTGTTTCAACCTGCAGGTTCAGGTCATTGAGCTGGTTGTTCTTAAATACCAGTTCCTGGCGAAGGGAATTGATCCGGCTCTGCTGACGGGTAAAGTTCAGGTTGAATTCATTGTACACAGCGTTGGCACTGCTATAATCCTGTTCGGCGGCTTTATAGCCGGCTTCTACATCCAGGAGTTTTATTCCGGTTTCTTCAATAAGCTGTAATAAGGTGGCCAGGTCATTTCGCGTGCCGGAAATGCTCGACTGCGTTGCTTCCAGTTGTTGTTGCAGATCTTCCAGCCTGTTGCGGCTGCTACCCTGCTGCGCATGCAGGTTCTCGATCTTGTTCTGCAAGGCAAATACCTGGTTGGTGAAATTATTGATCTCCTGCTGCGTTTGCTTGATGGCCTGCTCTTTCAGCTGCTCATTGAAACCAATTACTTCATTATGTTTTAGCTGGATCTCTGCCTTCAGATCATTTACTACTTTTTCCTGAACTACGATCTGCTCATGTAATTTCTCCAGGTTCTTGGCCCGACCGATTTTCTTTCCCTCAAACAATCCCACGCTACCACCGGTAAGAGAATATTTTCCCTTTACATATTTACCTGTTTTTTCCAGCACCACGGCTCCGTTGCTGTTCTCCATTGCCGACTCATCCTCAGCAATAAATACATTGCCCAACAGATGCTCGGCAAGCTGGCGGAATTGTCCATCCACTTCTATCACCGTCATAGCGGGAATAGTTCCCGAAGGCTGGTGACTATCTGCAACCGGCTCATTGAATTTATCGAGCAGGAAGAAATTCGCCTTGCCCTTTTTATTATCATCAAGCAGGTGTACTGCCTGCAGACCTTCCTGCAGGTTGTTCACTACATAATAGTTCAGGTATGGTTCCAGCACATTTTCAACTGCAGCGCGAAATTCTTCCTTTACATAAATGATATCGGAAAGAATGGGTGCTGTATGGTTCCAGTTGGGATTATTGTGCAGGAATTTTACACTCTCGGGATAACCTTCCATGGAGTCTATCAGGCTCTTCAGGAGATCATGTTCGTTCTTACGTGAGTCAAATTTCCGGCTCTCTTCTGCAAGCTGCTGGCGCAGGATTTCAAGCTCACCCTGTGTATGAAGGATCTGCTCCTTGGTACGCTCGTGATGCTCCTGCAATTGCTGCAGGTCTTTTTGTTTTGATTCCAGTTCCTGGTCCTTGAAGCTCCGCTCCTCTTCCAGCTGTCGTAACTGGCTACCTCTAGCCTCACGCTCTTCTTCCAACTGGTGGATGGTGCGCTGTAAGTTTTGGATAGAAGTATCTGCAACGGCAACTTTTTTCTCTGCCTCAAACTGGTTACGCTGGATCTGCAGGTTCTCTGATCTGATTGCGTCTACTGCTGACCGTTGCTGATCAAAGATCGATCGCTTTTCTTCAACGGCAGACTTATATTCGTCGAGCTGGTTTTCAAATGTCTCCAGCTTGCCTTCTTCTTCTTTAACCTGCTGACCGGTGAAAGCAATGCTCTCTTCCAGTCCCTTGAGTTGTCCCTCGCTTTTCTGGAGGAATTCCTGCAGACTGCTTTCTTTCTCCTGCAAAAAGTTCAGTCGCTGTGAGGCAAGGTTTTTGTCATTCTCTTTACTGCGCAATACCTGCAGAAGGTCATTGAATTCATGTTGCATGCTTTGGAGAGCACGTTCCTTTTCAATGAATCCAACCTTTTCCTGTTCAATGGCAGCTTCTTCCTGTGCAATCACTGCTTCCAGTTGAAACCTCCTGTCGGTTTCGGCAGCGGTCTGCTCATTCAGCTCTCTGTAGGTCACGTTAAAACCTTCCAGCGCCGCTTTTGCAAGTTCGATGGAAAGCTCGCGGTAATCTTTTTTGATCTCGTAGTATTTCTCTGCCTTCTTAGCCTGGTTCTCCAGGGTCTTGAGCTGGTTGTTGATCTCAAACAAAAGGTCTTCGATCCTGGCGAGGTCCTGCTCAGTAGCATCAAGCTTCTGGCGGGCTTCTTTTTTTCGGGTTTTATAGATAGATATACCGGCAGCCTGTTCGAGCATGCGGCGGCGACTATTCTCTTTATCCTTGATCAGGTCATCCACCATTCCCAACTCAATGATACTGTATGAGTCGGTACTCACACCTGTATCCATGAATAAATTCTGGATATCCTTGAGGCGGCAGCTTACATCATTGAGCCGGTATTCACTTTCACCGCTTTTATAAAATTTACGGGTGATGGTAACGGTATTGAATTCAGTAGGCAGTAGATTTTTTGTATTCTCAAAGGTGAGGCTAACCTCTGCAAGTCCTGAAGCGGAACGTGTTCTCGATCCGTTGAATACCAGGCTCTCCAGATTCTCCGAACGAAGCTGGCTGATCTTCTGCTCACCAATAACCCAGCGGATACTGTCAATGATATTGCTCTTGCCGCAACCGTTTGGTCCAACAATACCAGTGATGTTCTGGTCAAAGTGGACCACCGTTTTATCAGCAAAACTTTTAAAACCTTTTATTTCTAAACTCTTTAAGCGCACTTTTTCCAATTTTAGAGGGAAGCAAATATATGGATTGGCTTCAACAAGATAGGCTCTACCATCAAATGCCCGGGGATTATTGCCCACGATTTATACACAGGGATATACCCTGCCCATGATTATATGCCTTTAATAAGGCAAATATTAATGTAAAGCTTTCAAAAACAATCACTTGATATTTTTTCTATTTATTTCTACAGGCTTTCCGACAGCAGAATCTACTTACTACCAACTCACTCTAAAAAGACTATCCTACGTTTATCCTACGTTTATCTTACGTCTTTCAAGGCACTATAAGCATACTTTCTCCCAGATATCAGGGCAATCTTCCTTACTCCTATATTTGCGCCATGAGAATCGAATTACGTTCAGACACCTTCACCCGCCCTACGCCGGCGATGCTCAATGCTATCATGCAGGCAGAAGTGGGCGATGATGTTTTTCAGGAAGACCCCACCGTGAACCGGCTGGAAGCTATGGCCGCCAGGATGTTCGGAAAGGAAGCAGCGCTTTATTGTCCCTCAGGAACCATGAGCAACCAGATCGCCATTAAGGTGCATACCCAGCCCGGCGATGAACTGATCTGCGAACAGCAGGCCCATGTATATATATATGAGGGCGGCGGAATCGCTTTCAACTCAGGTGCCCAGGTAAAGGCCATCGCTGGAGTAAATGGGCGTATAAAAGCCGAGCAGGTGGTAACGGCCATCAATCCTGATGATGTGCATAAAGCCCGCACCTCCCTTGTTTGCCTGGAGAATACCAGCAACCGCGGTGGCGGATCCTGTTATGACTGGAATGATATAGTTGCCATTTCGCAGGTTTGCACTATCAACGGGTTGAAGTATCACCTTGATGGAGCCAGGCTTTTCAATGCCCTTGTAGCAACCGGTCAGAAGCCTACAGCCTATGGGGAAGTTTTTGATAGTATTTCCATTTGCCTCAATAAGGGACTCGGCTGTCCGATGGGCAGTATACTGGTGGGATCAGCTGCCTTTATCAAACAGGCACGCAGGGTGCGAAAAGTATTTGGCGGTGGCATGCGGCAGGCGGGCTTTATGGCTGCTTCGGGTATCTATGCCCTTGAAAATAATATAGAGCGGTTGAAAGAAGATCATGATCATGCGAAACAGATAGCAGCAAAACTTGCAGGCAAAGACTTTGTTGGAGAGATCATGCCAGTAGAGACCAATATCCTGATATTTGGGGTGAAGGGAAGATTTACTGCTGCCAGTCTTGCAGATACTCTCAGACATTTCGATATACACTGCATGGCAATATCACCTGCACAGATCAGGATGGTAACCCATCTTGATGTAAATGATGAAATGGTGGCGAAGCTGCTTTCCGTTATCGATGGTCTATAATTCCTAAATTTACGCCCGCAAGCAAATCAACAAGAATGTTACCTACTGTTAACCCAACCACCACCAAGGCCTGGCAGGCGCTGCAACAGCATTATGACACGGAGATGAAACAGGTGCATATGCGCCAGCTCTTTAAGGATGATCCGGAAAGATTCAGCAAGTTTTCCTATTGCATGGACAACCTGCTGGTTGACCTCTCGAAAAATATTATCACCGAAAAAACAAGGCAGATCCTGCTTCAGCTTGCCGATGAGTGCAGGTTAAAAGATGGCATCGAGGCGATGTTTGGAGGTGATCTAATTAACCATACCGAAGGTCGGGCTGTATTACATACCGCCCTGCGCAACCTAACCGACCAATCTGTTAGCACCGAAGGAAAAGATGTGATGCCTGAAGTGAGGGATGTGCTTACAAAAATGAAGGCTTTCTGTGCAAAGGTGCACAGTGGTGAGTGGAAAGGATTTACGGGTAAACCTATCCGTTATATTGTAAATATCGGTATAGGAGGAAGTGACCTTGGACCGCTGATGGTAACCGAGGCATTAAAGCATTATTGGGTGGATGGCATCCAGCCCTTCTTTGTATCCAATGTTGATGGAACGCATATAGTAGAGACGCTGAAAAAAGTAGATCCGGAGCAAACATTATTTCTGGTTGCATCCAAGACCTTTACCACGCAGGAGACCATGACCAATGCACTCACTGCAAGGGAATGGTTCCTCAAAACGGCGGGTGATGAAGCGCATGTGGCCAAACATTTTGCCGCCTTATCAACCAACGAAAAAGCGGTAGTGGCATTTGGGATAGAGAAGGAGAATATGTTCGGGTTCTGGGATTGGGTAGGCGGAAGATATTCACTCTGGAGTGCCATCGGACTATCAATAGCGTTAACGGTAGGATATGATCATTTTCATTCGCTACTGGCAGGCGCCAACAAAATGGATCAGCATTTCCGCAACACTCCCTTTGAGCAGAATATTCCTGTGCTGCTGGCATTGACGGGCATCTGGTATACCAATTTCTTCGGCACCCAAACGGAGGCCATCCTCCCCTATGATCAGTATATGCACCGCTTTGCGGCCTATTTCCAGCAGGGCAATATGGAGAGTAATGGCAAATCGGTTGACCGCAACGGGCAGCGCGTTAATTATAGCACCGGTCCGGTTATCTGGGGTGAACCCGGCACCAACGGTCAGCATGCTTTTTATCAACTGATACACCAGGGCACACCCATTATACCCTGCGACTTTATAGCCCCGGCTATCAGCCAGAACCCTGTGGGCGACCATCACCAGAAACTGATGTCAAATTTCTTCGCGCAGACGGAGGCGCTGATGAATGGCAAAACAAGTGAAGAGGCAAAGGCTGAATTAGTTAAAGCTGGAATGGATAGCACCAAGGTGGATGAACTTGTTCCCTTTAAAGCATTTACCGGAAACAGGCCTACCAATTCTATTTTGGTGAAGGAGATCGATCCCTTTGCACTTGGACAACTCATTGCCATGTACGAACACAAGATATTCGTGCAGGGCGTTATATGGAACATATATAGTTTTGACCAGTGGGGAGTGGAATTGGGCAAGCAACTCGCCAATAAAATATTACCTGAATTAGGTGGAGATGAGAAAGTGCAGGGCCATGATAGCTCTACAAATGGGCTGATAAATGCTTTCAAGCATATGCGAGGGCAGTAATCATTCAGGTTTCTTATCTTAGCCGCCAAAATCAAACGGAGCATGGCACAACACGAAGAAGATTTTGATGCAAACCTGGCCGGAGAAGAGGGACAAACAGAGGAGACCAAGAGCAGCTGGTTCAAGCGCATCAAGAAAGGAATTCTTACCAGTACCGCCGACAAAAAAGAGACCCCTGAGGGTCTGTGGACCAAATGTCCGGAGTGTAATTATATCTGCACCATGAACGAATTGCGGGAGCATCTCTTTGTATGTCCCAAGTGCAATTACCACCATCGCATAGGAAGTGATGAATATTTTGATATTCTATTTGACGATGGTGCTTTTGAGGTGATGTTCGAGAATATAAGATCAAAGGACTTCCTGCATTTTACAGATCTTAAATCTTATGAGAAAAGACTCAATGAGATCTGGAGTAAAACAGATATAACAGATTCAATAAGGGTAGCCGCGGGAAACATCAATGGAAGCGGCATGGTGGTTGCGTGTATGGATTTTGAATTCATCGGTGGATCATTGGGAAGCGTGATGGGAGAAAGGATTTCAAGGGCGGTAGATTATTGCCTTGAACATAAATTGCCGTTGATGATCATTTGTAAATCAGGTGGAGCGCGGATGATGGAAAGTGCATTTTCGCTTATGCAACTGGCAAAGGTATCCGGGAAATTATCTCAATTAACAGATGCTAAAATACCTTATATCTCCTTTTTAACTGACCCATCCTTTGGTGGTATCTCTGCCTCCTTCGGGATGTTGGGAGATCTGAATATTGCAGAGCCAGGCGCGTTGATTGGATTTGCCGGTCCACGAGTGATCAAGGAAACCATCAAGCGCGACCTTCCTGTAGGATTCCAGCGAAGTGAATTTCTGTTGGAGCATGGATTTCTGGATTTCATCATCGACCGAAAAAATCTGAAACAAAGACTGGGAACATTACTGGTACTATTTAAGAATTAATAAGGATCAAAAAAACTGGGGAGGACAAGTGCCTCCCTGATCATATAAAGTGGAACTAAAGAACAGATCAGCATTTCACGAGTACTATTTTGAAGACACCTATATAGCCGGGATGGTACTGGTGGGAACAGAAGTGAAAGCAATCCGAAACGGAAAGGTCAGCTTTAATGATGCCTATTGCGTTTTTGATAAGGGAGAGTTATATGTAAAAAGCATGCATATTTCGGAATATGCATTTGGCACTACGCAGCGGCATGAGCCCACCCAGGAGAGAAAGTTATTGCTGCATAAAAAAGAGCTGCGAAAACTGGAATCCAAGATCAAGGAAAAAGGTTATACCATTGTGCCATTAAAAATATTTTTCACAGAGAAAAATATAGCTAAAATGGAGATCGGATTAGGCAAGGGGAAAAAAATCTACGATAAGAGAGAAAGCATCAAAAAGCGTGATGTAGAGCGGGATATAAAACGATTTATAAAATAAATCATTGCCTGAATACTAAGACACGTAAAAATCCGTATTAGCTATAGTTAAAATCCTTAATTTTCAAGATGCAGCGTTTAATTCTGATATCCTTGTTGTTCTTCTCGCTCTGCGCCGGTGCCCAAACGAGCACAACAACGACGACGGGTAGCTGGTATGGAAAAGCCGATGTGGTGCTGGATGGCACATTCAACAACTATCTTACACAACTTATTGTAAAGCAGAACGGTACCAAAGTAGAAGGAATTTTTGGTTACTATTTCCGCAATGGATACCAGAGTTTTTTTGTGAAAGGAACTTACGATCCCAAGACCAGGCAGATCAGTATTCCCGAGATGCCGGTAACTTTTTATAAATCAAATTCTATTGACGGGGTAACCTGCAATATGAGTTTTGAGGGAACGCTAAGGGTTTCCAAGGTTGGGAGTTTTATCAGGGGAGCATTTGTTTCGGATCCCAAGTACAGGTATACCTGTCCGGAGCTGAGGGTGTTATTCTCTTTAGATTCGTTGGTTGAGCAGAATGAAGAGATCAGTTCTGCGGTAGTGAAGCAATTATGGCAGCCATCGCTAGATGATAAAATTGTTATTGACGGAGCAGATGGTCCGGAGATAAGATCAGCCGAACCTGTAGCCGGAAAAACAGAAACAAAGGGGCCTGAAGTAAATTACAATTCACTGGTTACCCGATTCAAGCAAAGGCAATCTGTCGTTGCAACAGAAATGGCGGTGAAATCTGATTCCATTCGTGTAAGCTTTTATGATAACGGAGATATTGATGGAGATACCATCTCAGTATTCCTGAATGGCAATCCGGTTGTGGAGAAGCAGATGATTTCAGCTAAAGCAACAACTATCTATATCAAGCTGGATCCAACAAAAGAATACAATGACCTGGCCATGTTTGCCGAAAACCTTGGCCGCATCCCTCCCAATACTGCTTTGATGGTAGTATATGATGGAGATAATCCCCAGGAAATTTTCCTGACAAGTAACCTGCAGCAGAATGGTACAGTGAGGATCAGGAAGAAGCCTGCGTTGGTGAAATAGTGGCATTCCAAATAATCATATGCTTTGTAAATAATAATGCCGCTCATTGAGCGGCATTATTATTATTGCATTCTTTCATTAGAAACTTCGCAGGTCGATTTAAGGAGGGCATTAGTGGAAAATATATGATACAGATTTCATCTCCGATAAGTGAACTATCCGCAATCATTGAGTTGCCAACATAACTCTCATTTTTTACTATAAAGCTGTATAAAAAGGTAGGTTTGACATACTTAACAGAACGTACTTCTGAGGTGACCTTACCGATACAAATCCTTCCAAATGTGGATAGTAAAAAATCACCTATTTGAAAGCGAAATACTACACACAAAAAAATAGTAAAAAAAAATATAATTCTAATTTTTGATTTCATAGCTATTGCAAATTAGTGTTCCGTTTAACCTCATCAACTTTTTGATTTGTCAACCCCTTTGTTGTTATGTCAAATACTTTTTGAGGGCTTTCTCTTATATTTTTGGAAATTTCTTTCTGCCCATTTACAATAGTTTTTGCAATTGCTTGTTTTTGTTTTCCAGTAAAAGAACTATTTAAGTTTTTAACTACCTGATTTTTGCTAACCATGACCTTATTGCTAGCAGTTGCCAATGGCTTTTGAAGAACTTTTCCTGTAACACCTTTAGCTAACCTCCTAGATACCTTATCCACAACTTTATCAACAACTGCATTTTTCGCAACGTTTACAGCGTCTTTGGCATTTTTTATACTGCCATTTTTCTCTGTATAGTCTAAACCACTTTTAACTAAAGCAGCTCCACCAGATACTACGGCACGACGTACCACACTACCTCCCGAGGTCAATGCACCTTCTACAGTAGCAACTCCAACCGCACCCCAACTTGTTACTTTCCCCTCAGTTATAAGCTGTGTTCCAACCTCAACCAATCCTCCAACAAGCCCACCTACCACATTATTCCAGAATTTGCCATCGGGATCATTGTTCGAAATAGGGTTATCTAACCCATATTGATATGGCACCCAACCCTCTTGGTCTTCCTCATCTGGCTCGGGGTCAATTTGCATGAATCGCCCTAACTGCGGGTCGTAATATCTAGCTTTCACATCATACCATTCCAACCCGCTGCCGTCAGAAAATTCGGCACTTTGCAAGTCACTACCATCATTGAATTTTTTCTTATTCGATATTCTACCTGCTGCCTTAGAGGATATCCCTGCCATGGTGAGTCCGAATGGATAGTAATGCGTTTCTTCTACCAGTGGTCCGGGAGTATGGGTAACGGCGAGATTGTCAAAGAACACACTCAGGTTGCTTTCATTGCTGACATGAATATACAAATATCCCCTCTTAGTTATATTGACGGGACTGGTGGTGAAAAATTTATCGTGCACTTCCTTGTTACCGGCACCCACCGGATCAACATCGGCCGAAACATAGTTGAACTGCTCATCAAATAACATCCAGCTCAGGTAGGCTTTGGCATTG